>JAGBEI010000027.1 GCA_017937065.1 Clostridia bacterium
ATATCACCCGCCTGAACGCGGCTTATAAAGGTCTTGTCAAGATCCTCCATGCAGTGGGAGGCAAGCTCTTTTTTATCAATCGTGTTGAGGTATCTTGCGGGAATTATTACGTCGGTATCGACATTGTCGCCGTACTTTATTACCTTACCTTCAAATTTCATATTACTCTACCTCCTTGGGGTGGGATATTTTACCGGTAATCGCGCTTGCCGCAGCAACGACGGGACTTGCAAGATACACCTCAGACTCGGGATGACCCATTCTGCCGACAAAGTTGCGGTTTGTCGTTGCAACAGCGCGTTCGCCCTTTGCAAGAATGCCCATGTGACCGCCCAGACACGGCCCGCACGTCGGAGTCGAAACCGCCGCGCCGCTTTCTATAAAGGATTTCAAAAGCCCCATTTCCATTGCCTCAAGATAAATTTTCTGAGTGGCAGGGATTACGATACAACGAACATTCTTGGCAACTTTTTTGCCGCGCATGATTTTTTCTGCCGCGATAAGATCCTCCAGTCTGCCGTTTGTGCAGGAGCCGATAACAACCTGGTCGATTTTGATATCGTCGATTTCCTCAACAAGGTGAGTATTTTCAGGAAGGTGCGGAAACGCAACGGTCGGTTTGATTTCAGACAGGTCGATAACATAGGTCTCGTCATAGACCGCATCGTCGTCCGCCTTGAAGATCTTCGGCTCGCGGCCGCTGTGAGCTTTTACATACTCGATAGTTTTATCGTCCACCTCGAATATTCCGTTTTTACCGCCGGCTTCAATAGCCATATTTGCCATACAAAGTCTGTCTGCAACTGATAGAGAGTGAACGCCTTCACCAACAAATTCCATTGATTTATAAAGTGCGCCGTCAACTCCTATCATGCCTATTATATGTAATATGACGTCCTTGCCGGTTGCATATCCCGTAAGCTGCCCGCGCAGCTCAAACTTAATGGCAGACGGTACCTTAAACCAAGCCTTGCCTGTTGCCATGCCGCACGCCATATCGGTGGAGCCGACGCCTGTTGAAAACGCGCCCAACGCGCCGTATGTACATGTATGCGAGTCTGCGCCGATAACAACGTCGCCCGATACCACAAGACCCTTTTCGGGGAGTATCGCATGCTCGACGCCCATGTCGCCGACATCAAAGAAGTTTTCAATATCCATCTTACCGCAGAAATCACGGCACATCTTGCACTGCTCGGCAGCCTTGATATCCTTGTTGGGAGCAAAATGGTCCATTACCATTGTAACCTTTTTGCCGTCAAAAACCTTATCCATGCCAAGCTTTGCATACTCTGCAATAGCGACGGGGGAGGTTACATCATTGCCCAGAACAAGGTCAAGATCGGCAATTATAAGCTGTCCCGCCTCGACCTTGTCAAGCCCTGCGTGGGCGGCAAGGATTTTCTGTGTCATTGTCATGCCCATAGTATTTGTTATTCTCCTTTTTGTGATAATATATATTCAAATGAGTCCGTAAGAGCCGTAAAGCTCGCTTCGATAACATCGTTGGAGACACCGATGGTCGTCCAGCTTTCATCACCGTTTGTAGACTCAATAAGTACGCGGATTTTTGCTGCGGTCGTGCTGCTCATATCTATTACACGTACCTTAAAGTCGGACAGATGCATAGAGCTTATCTGAGGATAAAACACGCACAGCGCGCGCCTCATAGCAATATCAAGCGCGTTTACCGGACCGTTTCCGACAGCTCCTGTTATCTCGGTCTGACCCTTTACGTTTAAGGATACGATAGCGCTTGCCTGCATAGAGCCGTCAGACGCGGGAAAATCGTCGTTTGTTTTGAAAAATTCAACATTAAAGCTCGGTTCCCAAAGCCCCAGCTGCTTTTTGACAAGCAGCTCAAAGCTCGCCTCCGCCGCCTCGTATGTATAACCGTAGAACTCACGCTCTTTCAGAACTGACAGAAGCTTTGACGCCTCAGGCGAGTTTTTGTCTATCGTGGGAATGAATTTCTGTATTTTCGGCAGTATCGTACCCCTGCCCGACACCTCGCTTGTCAAAAACTTACGGTGATTTCCCACAAGCTCCGGGTCGATATGCTCAAACGACCGCGACAGCTTCATAACTCCGTCTATATGCATACCGCCCTTATGAGCAAACGCACTTTTTCCTACATACGGCTTATTGTTGCGCAGACGGACATTTGAAACCTCTGAAATAAATATTGAGGTCTGACGCAGATTATTAATATTTCCTCCGACTAAATAACCGCATTTCAAAGCAAGGTTTGCAATAATTGTCGCAAGATCCGCATTTCCGCAGCGCTCGCCGAAACCTACGAAAGTACCCTGCACGGAGGAGGCGCCGTTTTGAACGGCGGTCACCGAGTTTGCAACCGCACAGCCGCAGTCGTCGTGGCAGTGTATTCCGATTTTGGTGTCGGGAAAGGTCATGCAGACCGCTTTTGTTATTTCTCCCAGCTTATCAGGCATCATACCGCCGTTGGTATCGCACAGGCAGACACAGTCAGCCCCGGCTCTTACAGCGGTATCAATAACCTTTACGGCATAATCGGGATTATTTTTATATCCGTCAAAAAAATGCTCCGCGTCAAAAACAACCTCTTTGCCTAAACCTTTAAGATAGCTTACGGTGTCGAACACTATTTCAAGGTTATCTTCAAGCGATATTTTCAGTATTTCGGTAACATGCAAATCCCACGACTTGCCGAAGATTGCACAGACAGGAGTATTTGCCGAAAGAAGACTTTTAATGTTTGCGTCTTCCGATGTTTCAACGTTATACCGCCGTGTGCTGCCGAAAGCGCAAAGCTTGGCATGAGTCAGCTTTATTTTCTGCATTTCCTCAAAGAAAAGCAAATCCTTGGGATTGGAGCCGGGATTTCCTGCCTCTATATAGTCAATACCGAACTCGTCAAGCGCCCTTACTATCTTTATCTTATCGGAGACGGAAAAGGAAATGCCCTCACCCTGCGAGCCGTCGCGCAGCGTCGAATCGTATATTTCTGTATATTTCATATCAAAGCCCTACTGCATCAGCTGATTTACGGCGGACAGATACGCCTCTATACTCGCCTCTATTATATCTGTCGAAAGACCGCGGCCGTTAAAGCTGCGCGCGTCGCTTCTCAGCTTGAGAACAACCTCGCCAAGCGTGTCTTTACCCTCTGATACGGCGTTGATAATAAATTTATCAAGCGTATGGTCGGGCGGCAGCACAATCTTATCGATAGCGGCGTACAGCGAGTCTATCGAGCCGTCGCCGAGAGCTGTCTGCTCAATAAATTCATTGTCCTTTTTAAGACAGATAGTGCCCGATACGCCGCTTTTGCCCATAGTCTGCACGTCAAACTTAACAAACTTATACATACCCTCGGTTGAAACGGTATTGTTATTTACAAGCGCCTCGATATCGCCGTCAGTCACCGACTTCTTAGCGTCGCACAAATCCTTGAATTTTGAAAATGCAGTCGCTATTTCCTCGTCCGTAAGTTTATAGCCCAGCTCCTCAAGGCGTGTGGTAAACGCATGCTTTCCGGAATGCTTTCCGAGTATCATCTGATTTGTCTGAACACCGACGGATTCCGGAGTCAGTATCT
Source organism: Clostridia bacterium (assembly GCA_017937065.1). GTDB lineage: Bacteria > Bacillota > Clostridia > Oscillospirales > QAKW01 > RGIG9041. The sequence continues at coordinate 3,581 of JAGBEI010000027.1, forward strand.
CATATGTCTCCTTCTTTGCCAGAACGCCGTGCTGGTGTATTCCAGATTCATGCGCAAATGCATTCGCACCGACAATAGGTTTATTTATCGGCGCACTCTGTCCGATAATATTATACACAAGCTTGCTTGTACGGTAAATCTGCTTTGTATCTATTCGCGTCTGTGCATTATATAGCGCAGGACGTGTATGAAGCGCCATAACAACTTCCTCAAGGGAGGTATTTCCAGCGCGCTCTCCGAGCCCGTTGACCGTACATTCTATCTGGAGTGCTCCGCCCAGCACGCCTGCGAGCGAATTTGCAACCGCCATTCCCAAATCGTTATGGCAGTGTACCGAAAACTCGACTTTATCGCTGTCGGGTACATTCTTGATCAAATACTCTATGCGCTCACGCATCTCGTCGGGGGTGGTATATCCGACGGTATCGGGAATATTGAGCACCTTTGCGCCGCTTTTTATCGCAGCGTCACAGACACGAGCCAAAAACTCAAGGTCGCTTCTTGTAGCATCCTCGGCAGAGAATTCAACATTTGAGCATTTGGACACTGCATACTTAACCATCTCGCGTGTTTTTTCCAGCACCTCGTCGGGAGTCATTTTCAGCTTATACTGCATATGAAGCGGCGATGTCGCCAAAAACACGTGAATACGCGGGTCAGCTGCGTCCTTTACAGCGTCGTATGCCGCGTCAATATCGCCCTTAACACAGCGCGCAAGCGAAGCTACCGAGCAGTCCTTTACCGTCTGCGCAATAGTCTGAACAGATTTAAAGTCACCCGGAGAGGATACGGCAAAGCCTGCCTCAATGATATCCACCTTCAAGCGTTCAAGGTGCTTGGCTACCTCTATCTTCTCCCTGAGATTCATGCTGCAGCCCGGTGACTGCTCACCGTCGCGCAGGGTCGTATCAAAAATCTTTACCTGTTTATCCATCAAACCTTCGCCTTTCTATTTAATAACAGCACCTTTATCTGCGCTGGAAACCATTTTTGAATAGCGCTTAAGATAACCTGTCAGGTCTGTCTTTACAAGCGGTTTCTGCATTCTGCGCCTGTTTTTCAGCTCATCGTCCGAAATATCAAGACTTATGCTGTAATCGGGAATATCTATTGTAATAATATCTCCTTCTTTAACATACGCGATAGCGCCGCCGTTTACCGCCTCGGGAGACACATGACCGATTGCCGCGCCGCGCGTCGCGCCCGAAAAGCGACCGTCCGTAATCAGGGCTACCTCTTTATCAAGACCCATTCCTGCAATAGCGGAGGTGGGCGACAGCATCTCGCGCATACCCGGTCCGCCCGCAGGCCCTTCATAACGGATAACAACAACATCGCCCGGATTTATTTTTCCGTCATAGATAACCTTTATCGCTTCCTCTTCGCTGTTGAATACACGTGCAGGACCGCTGTGCTTTAGCATTTCGGGAGCAACGGCGCTGCGCTTGACAATAGCTCCGTCCGGTGCAAGCGAGCCGAAAAGCACGGCAAGACCGCCGGTTTTCGTATACGGATTATCCGATTTTCTGATGACCTCAGGATTTTTAGAGCGGGCACCCGCAATATTCTCCTCAACGGTTTTGCCGGTAACTGTCATAAGCGACGTGTCAATAAGACCGAGGTCGCACAGCTCACCCATCACGGCACGCACTCCGCCCGCCGCCTCAAGATCCTGCATATGGTGATGTCCTGCGGGAGCAAGATGACAGAGATTGGGCGTATGTTCGCTGATTTCATTTATCATATGAAGGTCAAAATCAACATGCGCCTCATTGGCGATTGCCGCCAAGTGCAGTGCGGAATTTGTAGAGCATCCGAGCGCCATATCCACCGTTAGCGCGTTTTTGAAGGACGCCGGAGTAATAATATCAAGCGGACGGATATCGTTTTTGACAAGCTCCATCACCTGCTCGCCCGCAGTCTTTGCAAGACGTATACGCGCGGCGTGTACAGCAGGTACAGACCCGTTGCCGGGCAGCGCAATGCCCAGTACCTCGCTTAAGCAGTTCATGGAGTTTGCCGTAAACATTCCAGAACAGGAGCCGCAGCCGGGGCAGGCGTTTTCTTCAAAATAATTGAGACCGTTATCGTCCAGCGTACCGTTTTTATACGCTCCTACCGCCTCAAAAACAGAATTCAGATCCATCGCGGTTCCGTCCTGAGAACAGTTTGAAAGCATAGGCCCGCCCGAAATGAAGATAGACGGAATATTTACACGGCACGCAGCCATAAGCATACCGGGCACTATTTTATCACAGTTGGGAATAAATACAAGCCCGTCAAAAGCGTGCGCCTTTGCCATACACTCGATACTGTCCGCAATTATCTCGCGGGTAACAAGAGAGTATTTCATACCCTCATGTCCCATCGCAATTCCGTCACAAACGCCGATTGTATTGAATTCCATGGGCGTGCCGCCGGCGGCAAGAACGCCGTCCTTAACAGCACGGGCAATATTTTGCAGATGAATATGACCCGGTATAACCTCGTTAAATGAATTTACAATACCGATAAGAGGTTTGCGTATCTGGCTGTCGGTATAGCCCATAGCCTTCAGCAGCGAGCGCTGCGGAGCGCGCTCCGCACCCGACTTCATTTTATCACTGTTCATGATGCTCTGTCTCCGTTTCGTATCCGCACCCTCCGGTACGGCTTTTTTAAAATTATCTATTACTTGTTCCAGCTGTAAAGCTTGCGAATTTCCTTGCCGACCTTCTCTGAGGGATGCTCGGACGCGAGCTTTCTCATAGCCTTAAAGTGTACCTGTCCTCCGGCAGGAGACATATCGAGCAGGAATTCTTTCGCAAATGTACCGTCCTGAATGTCAGACAGAATCTGCTTCATGGCTTTTTTGGTATCTTCGGTAATTATCTTTTTGCCTGTGATATAATCACCGTACTCAGCAGTGTTTGAAATAGAATATCTCATGCCGGCAAAGCCCGCCTGATAGATAAGGTCAACAATGAGCTTCATCTCATGAATACACTCAAAGTATGCGTTTCTCTCATCATAGCCCGCCTCAACCAGCGTCTCAAAGCCCGCCTGCATAAGAGCGCAAACGCCGCCGCAGAGAACTGCCTGCTCGCCGAACAGATCGGTTTCAGTCTCTGTTCTGAAGGTAGTTTCAAGAACGCCGGCTCTTGCGCCGCCGATTGCAAGCGCATATGCAAGCGCCTTATCAAGTGCCTTGCCTGTATAATCCTGGTGAACGGCTACAAGGCAGGGAACGCCCTTTCCTGCAACATATTCACTTCTGACAGTATGACCGGGGCCCTTGGGAGCAATCATAGTTACGTCTACATTTGCAGGGGGAACTATCTGACCGAAATGAATATTGAAGCCATGGGCAAACATAAGCATGTCGCCCTCCTTGAGGTTGGGCTCAATATCGTTTTTATACATATTCGCCTGAAGCTCATCATTAATAAGAATCATGATAATATCGGCTTTTTTTGCAGCCTCTGCCGCAGTATAAACCTCAAAGCCTGCATCCTCGGCCTTCTTCCAGGACTTTGAGCCCTCGTAAAGACCGATTATAACGTGACAGCCCGACTCCTTGGCATTGAGCGCATGGGCATGACCCTGACTTCCGTAGCCGATAACGGCAATGGTCTTGTCGTTTAGAAGATTTAAGTTGCAGTCCTGTTCGTAATACATTTTAGCCATGGTATTTGTACTCCTTTAAAATATAATTTTTATATATATAGCGCGCTTTTGCGTTATTCACGATTGATTTTAAGACTGTTTATATATTCCATATCCTTATGGCGCAGGCAGTCCTCCCCCCGCTCCAAGGCAACAGCACCGGTACGGCACATTTCAAGTATTTCAAACGGCTTCATAAGCTTTATAAAGGCGTCAAGCTTTGTACTCTCGCCCGTGACGATTATAACCATCGAATCAGTGCCGTAATCAATTATATTTGCACGAAAGACATTTGCTGTCGTTATAATATCCTGACGGGTTGCACTGTCGCACTTTATCTTGACAAGCGCCATCTCGCGAATAACGGAGCTGTCGCTTTTCATCTCACAAATTTCAAGCACCTCGTTGAGCTTGCTCAGCTGCTTTATCATTTGGTTTCTCGCATAGTCGTCGCCCTGCATGGTGACGGTTATTCGGGAAACGCCGTCCGTCTCGGTAGGGCTTACGGTGAGACTGTCAATGTTAAAGCCGCGGCGTGAAAACATCGCCGAAACTCTTGTCAGCACACCGAAGCGGTTTGATACTCTTATTGCTATAACAAACTGTTTTTGCATACGGCTTTCCTCCTGTCAGTCAAGTGAGATTTCTTTTTTACGTACAATAATATCGTCAATGGAGCCGCCCGGCGGTGTCATCGGCAAAACAAACTCATCCTTGTCAATCAGGCAGTCAATAACGGCAGGCTCCCCTTTTTCAAGCGCTGTTTTAAACGCTGTTTCAAATTCCGAAACGCTTGCCGCACGGTAACCGTCAGCGCCGAACGCCTGTGCAAGCTTTACAAAATCTGTTTTCCTGTCAAGAACCGTATTTGAATAGTGCTTATCATAGAAAAGCGTCTGCCACTGGCGTACCATGCCCAAAACGCCGTTATTCATAATAACCGTAATAACGGGTGCGCCGGTTGAAACCGCGGTTGCAAGCTCGTTTAAATTCATTCCGAAGCTGCCGTCGCCCGTTATAAGCACAGCCTTCTGCCCCGTGCCGAACGACGCACCGATTGCCGCGCCCAGACCAAAGCCCATAGTTCCCAGACCTCCGCTTGTAATAAAGGTGCGCGGACGGGAAAATCTGCATCGCTGAGCTGCCCACATCTGATGCTGACCCACATCGGTTGCAATGAGCATTTCAGGCGTTGTATATTTGTTTATTACGTCAATTATCGCATACGGACGCATTTTATCGGGAGTTACGTCAATGGAAGCGGTCTTCTGCTTATACTTGTCTATCTGCTCCCGCCACTCGGGATGAGATTTACTTTCAACCGCTGCAATAATGCGTGAGAGGGCGTCCTTTATATCCCCTACCATACCGAGCTGAACTTCGATATTTTTATCAATCTCTCCCGGTTCTATATCAATATGTATAACCTTTGCATCTTTTGCAAATTTCGATTTATTGCCCGTAGCTCTGTCGCTGAAGCGCACACCGCACGCAATGACAAGGTCGGAAGCGGCAAGTGAACGCGTAGACGCAAACAAACCGTGCATGCCCTGCATGCCGAGAGCGTTTTTATGCTCGGTCGGTATTGCCGAAAGCCCCATCATGCTGCAGCCTACGGGAGCATCGATTTTTTCGGAAAGCGCCGTGAGCTCCTCAGACGCGCCTGCAATTACCACACCGCCGCCGCAATAAATATACGGACGCTTTGCATTGTCAATAAGCCTAACTGCCGTCTCAACATCGCAGTCCCTGACATGCGCCATAGGTCTTTTTGCCGACGGTCCCTGAGGCGTCCACTCGGTACTTGCAGTCTGTACGTCTTTAGGTACATCAATCAGTACAGGTCCCGGTCTGCCGGATTTTGCAATTTCAAACGCCTCGCGGATAGTCGGTCCCAAATCCTTTATGTCCTTAACTATGTAATTATGCTTTGTGATGGGAATGGTGATACCCATGATGTCGACCTCCTGGAAGCTGTCGCGTCCTATAAGGTCGACGGGTACATTTCCGGTGATAGCTACCATCGGAGTTGAATCAAGGTATGCCGTAGCAATGCCGGTAACAAGATTTGTTGCCCCCGGTCCCGATGTGGCAATAACAACGCCTACCTTTCCGGTTGCTCTTGCATATCCGTCTGCCGCATGAGAGGCGCCCTGCTCATGCGCGGTAAGAACGTGCGTTATCCTGTCTGAATTTTTATAAAGCTCATCATAAATATTGAGCACCTGACCGCCGGGATAGCCGAAAACGGTGTCGCAGCCCTGGTCAATCAACGCTTCTACTATTATTTGTGCGCCGCTAAGTTTCATTATATCTCTCCTTTTTAAAGTCTTTATGTTCCCCGAAAAAAGGAAAGCCTGCGGTCATTTCAACCACAGGCTTTTAATACACTGATTATCAGCAATTACAATTTATCCGATTTCACCGCAGTGCCTATTACCTATTATTGAAACAACCCGAAAAAGCATTATCAATTAGTAGACCGATAATGCTAATCACTATAATAATCACGCTGCTCAATAATACGTTCATTTTCCGACTCCGAATTGTAATTAATAGAATAATAGCATATTGACCCCGATTTTTCAATAGATATTTCTTTTTTCTACAAAAAGCATAAAAGAACGGCGTTTCAATCGCAAATTTGTATAAAATTTAACAAATCAAAAGGATACCGCCCGCCGATAGCGGCGGGCGGTATAAACATTACCAATTTACAGGTATTTACGGCATGTTGTCATAGACAGGGATAACAAATTCTATCTCGTTATCAAGAGTGCCGCCCGCTTTATGCGCCTTATAATAATTCTGCGCATCCTTATAAGGAGCTGCAATATCTGTCATATACTGATGCCATGTACGGTTCGGCACAAACGAATATTTCATAAAATAGATACTGTACTGCTGACAGCTGATATACTGAGACTTAACCCAGGCTGCGCCCTCAATCATCGCGCGGCGCTTACTGTTCCAGTTATATTCCTTAGCCAAAACCGCACCGTTTGACGGATTTGTATCAACAGCGCCTATGCCGTAAAAGTTATAGTATCCCTCATATCCCGGTACCGTTCCGCTTGCAAGCGCACTTGTACCGCGCCCGGACTCCAGTGCTGCGCGGGCAACAATAAAGTAAGGGGACAATCCCGTGGACTGTGCACCGTCCATGATATAGGATGCAAACGTCTCGTCATTCCAGACGCTGAGCACGCCTGCCCTTGAATAAGACGACTCATCATACGTCTGCTTTTCAAACATAAATACGCTTTGTTCATTAAGGAAATTCCGCGGATCGACATAATATTTAATCTCATCCAGAGTCGCCTGGCGGTTGCCGAGAACAGAGCTTGCACCCAGCTGTGAATTTACATAAGAATTAAAGTCATAGCCTGTTTTCACAAACGTAAACTTCCAGTTGGGGTGCTTTGTACGCAGTTCATTAATATACCCGGCATATGAATCGGGCATTGAAGTCTCCTCAAGACCGGCAAATATATCGCTCTTGCGCACATAACCGTAAGTGCCGATTTTTTCTCCGCTGCAAAGCTGAACATGAATATAGGAAGCGTCCGTATCTTCACCGACAATCAGCACGCTTGTGCCTTTGCCGAGCGTTGTTATCTTCTTTGAGCCGCTTGTTGCCTTTTCATATACCGCAGCTGATGAGGCAGTGATATATCCGTAGGACAGGTCGTATGTCTTATCGGAAATAACAATGACAATCTCATGCTTTATTCCGTTAGCCTCGACCGTCAGCGTCACAGTATTTCTTCCGGGAGCAAGATTGAGATTGTCTCCGAGATTTGCCGACGTTTCAAGACCGGACTGCTGCTTAACCTTAATTGAGATTTTTGCATCCTTTGCCGAATGCATAACATCCGTTATCTTTTTTTCCTCCAAAGAGGAAACAGTCGCCGTGTAATAGTCGTTTTCTTCGGAAAACTCAGGCGTCAGAGCAAAACCGAAAGTCTCGATATCCAGCACCGTAATATCGGTATGCTCAAACAGAAAAGAATACTCCGTACCGCTCGCCTCGCCGTTATACGAATACAGCGATACGGCATAGGCATTTTCAAGACCGTACATTGAAATCGCCTCGGTCTCTCCCGGTATATAAACGTACTGACCGATGACGTTTCTTTCCTTATCGTAAATTACAACATTAATATCAAAATCCGCTTTTGTAAAGCGCACTACCGATTTGTTAATATTCTCCGTCACCTCAGGCGGGAGAACAAAATAATCCTCGTCACCGTAATAGTCGAAAACACCCTTGTTTTCAACACCGAGCTCGGAATAAACCATCTGCCACTGCCATTCATTATTATCGCCGGGCAGCTTTATGAAAAACGGTTTAAGCTCGCCCTCGTAAAAGCCTGTCAGCTTCAAATAATACTTCGCGCTGCTCTTGCCCTTGTACTGAATTTCCATGGAATCCGATGAATTGTTCCAGCCGTTTTTAATCGGATTCATCGAGCTGTCAAGCAGCGTGTATTCTACCCTGCCGGTAAGACCGCCCAGCTGAACGCTCACAAATTCGTTTCCCGATTCAAACTCAAAATAAATCGATTCCGGCTTTGAGGTAAACGCCGCATAATAAGTGGTCTGACGCGAAATCCGATGCGGCGTATTTGCCGAGCTGCCCAGAATGCCGCTGTTCAAGATTATTTCAAAGGCATTGTCAAACGATACCTCCTGCCCGCCCTTGAGAATGTATCCGCTTTTAGTGACAGATGTATATTCCGCAGGCTCTCCGTTATACATAACGACAGAAAACGGACCGCTGTAAGTCTGACCGGGTTCCGGAAGAATCGACAGCTCGTTTTTTGTAAAGTCCGTTGTCACGATATTTTCCGACATTTTAAAATAACTGGACTTTTCCGCGCGGCGCTGATCACGATATGTAGAGAGCTGATCACGTTTATAAAAAAAGCTCATATCGGAATTTGTAACAAATGTCGGCTCGTCAAACGCGTCAATGTCACCCTCCAAATCCAAAACAATTTTCTCCTTATCCGGAAGAGCAATTATTACAAGCACCGCAATTATGAGGCACGGTATTAATATAAGTAAAGTTTTAAACAGTTTTATTTTTATCCCCTCTTTACAATAAGCTAAATTAAAATTTTGTCGTTTACACATAACATTTTAATATATCCAAATAAAAAAATCAAGAAAAATACATAACCCAATATAAATTTAACGAATTATATAAAATTTAATAATTTTTAAAATTTGAAAATATAGATTGTAAAAATATGTACGGTATTATATAATATTTTATTATAAACTGAGAGGAAACACAAATATGAAAAAACAGATTGCGGCGATTGCCGCCGTTGCACTTACACTCACAGCGCTTGCAGGCTGCAAAAGCAAGACAGAGCGCCCGTTCAACTATGACCTGTCAAAATATATTACACTCGGCGAATATACCGGAATTGAATACACATATTCCGTTGATGAGGTGACCCCGGAAGCGGTTACAAGCTACACAAACGAAGCGATGTCTCAGAAGGGCTACGGAGAAGTCGTTGAGGTTACCGACCGTGCCGTACAAAACGGTGACACCGTAAATCTTAAATTTGTCGGAAAGATGAACGGCGAAGAGTTTGAAGGCGGTTCGTCGGACAGCTACGATCTGGTTATCGGAAGCAACACCTTCATCGACGGTTTTGAAGCAGGACTGATAGGCGTCAAAAAAGGCGAAACAAAGGTTTTGAATCTCAAATTTCCGGAAGACTACGGCAAAGATGAATTCAACGGCAAGGACGTTGAATTTACCGTGACCGTAAACAAAATCACAACAACTGTTTACCCTGAGCTTACCGATGAAATCGTCAAGGAAATTTCGGATAAAGAAACGGTTTCCCAGTTCAACACATACGCAAACGAGCAGGTACAGCAACAGAACGAAGAAAACGCAAACGACAAAAAAGAGAGCGATATATGGAATAAAATCGTATCCAACACCACCGTTAAAAGCTATCCGGAAAGCGAAGTGGAAAAATACAAGGAGCTTATTCTTGAGTCCTATGACCAGCAGGCTCAAAACAGCTACGGCATGACCTACGAAGAACTCATAAAGCAAATGTACGGTCAAACGCTTGAGGATATTGATGAAGAGCTTACCAAACAGGCGCAGAGCGCAGTTAAAGAGTATATGATCATAGTTGCGATTGCACGCGATCAGGATTTGGATATCACGGATGAGGAATATCAGGCACAGGCGGATAAGCTCGCCGCGTCAAACAATTATACAACAACTGAGGAATTTTTAAAGGCAGTGGATGAAGGACAGTTTTATCTTAGCCTTGTAATCGACAAGGTAATGGACTTTGTTGTTGAAAATGCAGTTGAGGTTAAAGCATAAAAGAAAGGAAAATTGAAGATGAAATATATAGTAATGCTGGGAGACGGAATGGCTGACTATCCAAACGACGCTCTCGGCAAAAAGACCGTGCTTGAAGCAGCAAGCACACCCAACATGGATTACTTAGCTCAAAACGGAGCAGTCGGTCTTGCAAAAACAGTACCCGACGGAATGTCGCCGGGGTCTGACACGGCAAACCTGTCCGTCATGGGCTACGACCCCAAGGTATACTATACCGGTCGGTCTCCGCTTGAGGCTGTGAGCATAGGAATTGATCTTGAACCGTCTGATGTAACCTTCCGCTGCAATCTTGTCACACTGTCTGATACGGATAATTATGAGGACGCCGAAATGGTCGACTACTCGGCAGGAGAGATATCAACACAGGAAGCAAGCGAGCTCATAAATTATCTGAACGAGCATTTCAAAACAGAAAATATCAATCTGTATCCCGGTGTAAGCTACCGCCACTGTCTTGTAATCAAGGGTGCAAAAACAGGCGGAATAATGACGCCTCCGCACGATATTTCTTTAAAGCCGATTAAAGAGCATCTGCCAAAGGGCGAAAACAGTGAGCTTTTATTGGCTATGATGAAAAAATCGCGTGAGCTTCTGAAAAATCACCCGATTAATATAAAAAGAATTGCCCAGGGCAAGAACCCCGCGAATTCATGCTGGTTCTGGGGCGAAGGAACAAAGCCCGCCGTCACATCGTTTGAGGAGAAATTCGGCATAAGGGGCGGTGTAATATCAGCCGTAGACCTTATCAAGGGAATAGGGCTTTGCGCAGGGCACAAATGTATAGAGGTAGAGGGCGCCACAGGAAATTACGACACAAACTTTGCCGGAAAGGCAAAAGCTGCCGTTGAGTTTCTTGACAGCGGTTATGATTACGTTTACATTCATGTCGAGGCGGCAGACGAGTGCGGTCATCACAACGACCCTAAGCACAAGGTGGAATCCGTAGAGGCAATAGACAGAGAGATTTTAGGCTACGTTATTTCGCAAATGGAACAGCGCGGCGAACCGTTTACAATCCTGCTGATGCCCGATCATCCCACTCCGCTTTCTCTGATGACACACGTATCAGACCCTGTGCCTTTCGTACTTTACAGAAGTGATAAAAAGCTGTCGCCGAATGCGAAAGTATATACGGAAGAAGCAGCGGCGAATACAGGCTTATATATCGACAGAGCATGTGAGCTTGTCAATCATATGATTGAAGGCAAAATATAACGCAGCATTTTTACATTGATTATAACCCCCTGTACCTATTAAAATGTAGGTACAGGGGGTTTAATATTCAAACCAAAAGATATACGGCGCAGCTTTAAGCTGCGCCGTAGCCTTTAACTAATCATTATGCCGCTGCTTCCGTCGAGAAAAGTCCGGATACAACTGTATTTATAATACCGTCTGTAAGAACATTTTCACCGCCGAGATAGCCGCTGTATATACCGTATTCCTCAGCCCATGCAGCAGCCTTATCAGCCTTTGTGCTTGCATCATACAGAGTATGGTTTATACCTACAAGATTGGATACAATCTCGATAAATACGCTCTCTGTCGTTGTGCCGTTGGCAGTAATTGTTGTAACAACTGCATACTTAAAGCCTTTACCGAAATAGTCATTGTACCAGCCGTCAGGAACAGTTCTTACATACATGTCTCCGTCAATACCGTCAAACTCACCCGGCTCGTAAATTGTTTCACCGCCGCCATTTCCGTTATTATTGCCGGAATTATTGCCGCTGTTATTGTTTCCGTTGTTTCCGTTATTATTGCCGGAATTATTGCCGCTGTTATTGTTTCCGTTGTTTCCGTTATTATTGCCGGAATTATTGCCGCTGCTATTGTTGCCGCTGTTTCCGCCATTATTATTGTCATCGGGATTATCCGGATCATCAGGGTCTGTAGGCGTTGAGGTATCATTGCTTGCCGAAGATTTCGTTACATCAACGGTGCCGAGATCCTTTGAATCTGATCCGAGCGTTCTGACTGATATTTCATCATTCTGGCAGGTAATCATAAGACCCATGGTATTGTCACCGGAAAGAGAGCCGCAGGTTGCAATAGCGTTAAGATCGCCGCGGTCGGTAAATGACGCCTTACCTGTTCCGGCAGTAACAACGAGGTTTGTCTTAAGTCTGCCAAAGCTCTTTGCAAAGTTTACGCCCAAATAATTGTCAAGACCGTCGCCGTTAGCAAAAACAATATTGTATTTATCAACAAAGCTGTTGTAAATCTTATTGTCCATCCAGTCATTCTGCTCTGCACGGATATTGTCAAATGCAGCATAGCCGTTATACTGAGCCGCCTTATCGTTAGCGCCTGTCGCCGTATCAAGACCTACAATGGAAATGTCTCCGATAGCGGTATTCAGGTAGAACTTGCCGATAACGGCAGTATCGGTTGAATTGCGGATATATCTTCCGAGATTTGCCGCAAACTCACCCTTAGCCTCGCCCTCGCCGCGAAGGAAAAGAACAGGAATAGCACCGCCGCCCGACACAATGTTCATAAATCTAAGGTAATTTCCGAAATCCTCTTCAGTATTAATGGAATTCACCATATTACCGAGTGAAACAATAAGGTTGGGGTTGCCTGTATATGAGTTTTTAACCGTATTGGCATCATTACTCTCGACAGGCATATTGGCAAATACCGCTATATTGTACTTTTTAGCCTCAGCCTCCGAGTTGCCGAGAAACTTAACTGCACCGCCGTTTACATACGGACCGTAAGAAGTTTTTGGGTTACCCACTATACCGTACATACCGTAATAGGTAACTACTCTGTTTCTCACATAATATGTCGAACCGTCAAAAACAGTCTTAGGTATTCTAACCGAGTGTGTGGTCTCTGTGCGCAGCTTGCCGGCAAAAGAGTCCATATAGCTATACTTTGCGGTGCCGTTAGACACCTCAACATAACCGGCGCACTCGTTGCCGGCAGTTGTCTGCCAGACAACACTGTAATAGTAGCCGCTGTCAAATACAACGGGCTTAACCGTTATAGAGGTAGTGTCACCAGCACCCTTAAGAGCCACTGTAGATATACCGGCAGCAGTCGGAATGTCTACGGGAGTTGTATCATTCTCGACAGTCTCTGTCTGTGCTTCACTTGTCTCAGACTCAACTGCTTCTACATTATCCTCAGAAGGTGTATTGGCAGGCGCGCTTACAGCCGCGGACGGAGATTTTGCCTTGCGGTTAGTCTCCAATGTCTGCTCCCACATAGTACCGCCTGTCTCTGAAAACGCCTTAAAATGATAGGTTCCGTTTGACATTGTAAGCAGCGTTGTGCGCATAGTCTCGTTATTTGTATGTCCGCCGTCATGCACGGTAGGAATACCGATTTTATTGCTGTTATCCGTCGCAGCAACAAATTTTGAATTATGAGAATGTCCGCAGACAAGAACATCGGTCTCATAGTTCTTCATGTAGTTGGCATAATAAAGAGTTTTATAGCGGTCGATAAATGTGGGAGAGTGACCGATGGAAATATGATACTGACTGTCATCGGAATAGCCGCCCATATTCTCGAGCCATACTTCCTGCTCGTCAAAATAGTGATCCATATCGTCAACGCCGTAATACTCTTCGTGACTGTCCTCTTTATCCTCGCCTATATCAATAGTGATTCCGGATACGGGGCCGTAATCCCACTGACAGTAAAACTCATTGGTGTCGAATACGAGATATTTATAGAGCTTTTGCGCAAAGTAACCGCGGCACTCATGGTTGCCCTTGGCGTACAGTACGGGAATAGTACCGCCCGACAAAGTATTGGCAATTTCAAGAATAAGTTCGAAATACGCCTCGGTCGGCATATTGTTGGGAATATCACCGTTTAAAACGATAACATCCGCACCGCCCATAAAGCTGTCAAGATGCATCTTGGCTGCATCCATCGTTTTCTTATTAGTAGGCTCCAAATGCGTATCGGAGAAGAATGCAAATTTGATATCCTTCTGATTATGATAGCCGGTAAAGGAGCTGGAAACAGAAACGGACATGCCGACATCAAAGCTGTAATCCTTACGCGAGCCGACAGAAACGGAGGTTACCTCATATGAACCGGCAGCATCAAGATGCGCCTGAGGAACCCTTACGCTGTGAATAGAGTCATCCGAGCGGACAACGCCGTTTTCCTCGTCATAAACCGTATAGGACTTGCCGCCGTAACGATAGGTGACATAGCCCACACTCCTTGTATTTGTTTTCCAGACGATGTTATATTCACCGCCGCCTCCGAAATAAACCGTAGGCTTATAGGTAAATTCAATCGCGCCGCCCGCGGCAAAAGCATCGATAGAAAATGCCGACAAGAGCGATAACATCATCAATACAGTCAAGATTAATGATAAGATTCTCTTTTTCATATTACACCTCTAAGTATAAAAGTAAATGTATTATATAATATAAAAAGCAATTAGTCAATATATTTCGGAAATGTAACTGACAGAATTTAATACAAACTTGACGTTTTATCCAAATCGTCAGCGATTTTTTCGTACAAAATGCACAATGATTATGGTATGAAATAGCTTTTAGAATTACTTAAAACAACACTTTTTGGTGCTTATCAATAAAAACCGAGCTTGTCTTTTGTTATTTCATCACAAAAAATGTGAATTTTTTATTTTTAGCCGCAACAGGTGCGGCGGATACAAAAAAATACATTTTCAGCCGTTATATATAATATTATATAATAGGTAAAAACGCATTGCAGGTTAATCTGCAATGCGTTTTTTTACTTACACATCTGCATGCTCGGTAGGCTCGGTCTCCATGAGCTGCGCGGTATAAAGGTCGTGGTAGTACCCGCCCTTGCTGAGCAGCTCGTCATGTGAGCCGGTCTCCATTATTCCCTTTTGGTCAATATACATTATCGTATCGCAGTTGATAATCGTGGAAAGCCTATGAGCAATCATGAAAGATGTACGGCCCTGCATCATTCCCTCAATGCCGCGCTGAACATACTGCTCTGTCTCGGTATCAATAGATGAGGTCGCCTCGTCGAGAATAAGTATAGCCGGGTTTGAGATGACGGTACGTGCAAAGCAGATGAGCTGGCGCTGACCCTGCGACAGCATGGAGCCCTTTTCATTTACCTCTGTGTCATAGCCGTTCTCAAGCTCCATGATAAAATCATGCGCACAGACAGTCTTGGCTGCGGCGATTATCTCCTCATCCGTAGCGTCCAGCTTGCCGTAACGGATATTATCCTTGATAGTCCCTGAGAAAATAAAGCTGTCCTGAAGCATAATTCCCATTTTGGAGCGCAGAGATTTCAGCGTAACGTCATGGATATTATGACCGTCAATTCTGATAGCGCCTTTCTGAATGTCATAAAAGCGGCAGAGAATATTGACGATAGTGCTCTTTCCCGCGCCGGTCGGGCCTACAAGCGCAATGCTCTGTCCCGGCTTGACCTTAAAGCTCACATTTTCAAGGATATTGTGTCCTTCTTCATATGCAAAGGTTACATTGTCATACTCCACCTCTCCGCGAATAGCAGGCAGGTCATATGCTCCGGGCACATCCTCAATCTCTACTTTTTCGTCGATTGTGTCAAAAATACGTTCAAGGTATGAGCCTGTATTTATAAGCTGATTGTAAATGTCGCCGATGCTCTGGATAGGTCCCCAGAAGCGGGACGAATAGGAGCCCATCGCAACGATGACACCCGCCGAATACTGGTCGTTAGCAAACAGAACGATAGCGGCGATATACAGAAAAGCCCTGACGAAATTGGAGAGATTTTCAATAATAAACGGAATACTGTTGTTGATGGTAGCAGCCTTTAAATAGGCTTTGCGCATTTTTTCAAGCAGCGTATTGTAAATGCCCTGATTTATTTCCTCGCGGTTAAACGCCTGAGTTATCTGCATACCGTTTATCGACTCGCTGACGTAAGCGGTAGCATTGGAGTTTTTCGCAGAATGGTCGGTCCATGCCCTGCGCTGACGACCGCGTATGAGCACCATATATATAATAAATATCGGCAGACCGGACAGAACTATAAGCGACAGCTTCACATCGAGAGAGAGCATAAAGAATATAATAATGAACACTGTCAGAAACTGTACGACGATATTTATAAGTCCGTTGGACAAAAAATCGGCGACGTTGTTTACATAGTGCACGACACGCACGAGTATCTTGCCGCGCGGACGGCTGTCAAAGTAATTAAAAGACAGCTTTTGTATGTGAGAGAAGATATCGACGCGGATTTCATGGATAATCTGCTGACCCGCCTTTGATGTGACAATAGTTCTGAAATACGTGCAGACCTCACTGAGCAGAACGCACAGAACATACAGTCCGCAAATCAAAAGAATTGGCATGATATCGGCAGTTTTCGCTGCCTGCTGCTTTTCGATATTGTCAATTACCATTTTTACAAAGTACGGTCCGCACAGTGCGAATACCGTGGCAAGCAGGCTGAGCACAGCGCCGATAATCAGCATTGAAGCGCTGTTTTTGATATATTTCTTACACCGTTTGAAGTTGGCAATATTAAATGGAGTTTCAAGCTCCTCGTCAATATCGAATTTATTGCGTGCCATCTTAAACCACCTCCGCACTGCCCTGCTGGCTTATGTTGTAGATAGACGTATAGTAACCGCCGAGGGCGACAAGCTCGTCATGAGTGCCCTCCTCAGTAATGCGGCCGTTTTCTATAACCAGTATTTTATCGGCGTCTACGACCGAGGTTATGCGCTGAGCTACAATGATTTTTATTTTATTGGTGATTTTGGCAAGCTCTTTAAGTATAAGGGATTCTGTCTCCATATCAACAGCCGAGGTGGTATCGTCCAAAATTATTATAGATGAATTTTTGGCAACGGCACGTGCAAGCGCAATGCGCTGGCGCTGACCGCCCGAAAGACCGACACCGCGCTCACCGATAATGGTATCGTAGCCCTCCGACAGCTTTTCTATAAAGTCAGCCGCCTGTGCACATTCGGCAAACTGCTTTACATCCTCAAACGGCATATCGGGATTGGAATAGGCGATATTTCCGTCAATAGTATCAGAAAACAGAAATACATCCTGTGTGCTGAGAGCTATCATTTTGCGCAGCTCGTTGAGATCCATATTGCGGATATCGACATTATTTACAAGGATTTGTCCGCAGGACGGGTCGTAAAGACGCAGCAGCATGGAAATAAGAATTGTCTTTCCGGCGCCCGTAGGGCCCATGATAGCGACCGTCTCACCGGCGTGAATCTTAAAGCTGACATGATCCAAAATCATATGTCCGTCAAGAATGAGCGTAACGTCACGAAACTCTATCTTTCTGACCTTGCCCATTGTACTCTCAATCTGCCCGCCGTTGTCAATGTCCGGCACGGAATCATAAAGATCCGTAACCTTATGCACCGACACACCGAACTGCTGGAACTGAGAAATGACAACAGACAGCTCGCGCACACGCGCAGCTATTGTCAGAACAAGAGAGGTAAAAACGGTCAGACTTCCGACAGTAAGCCCCGTCTGCGGATACGCAATTATCATAATACCGCATGCACAGAGCGAAAAAATACGCATAAACTCAGACACAATGTGAATAGGCGTGGCATAGTTTAAACGTTTTTTCGTATTATCGACAGCCATATCCCTGTATTCAGAGCTTTCCCTGTCCAGACGTTCAATCTCATAATCCTCGCGTGCAAACGCCTTGACAACCCTGTATGCACCGAGATTTTCATTCACATAGCTGTTTATTTCGGAAAACTTATCGCGCAGTCTGCGGTGAAGCATCCTTGTTGCGCGGTAAAGAATAAGTGCAAGTATAACTATAACAGGCAGAAACACCAAAAGCATCAGCGTGACAAGCCAGCTGTTTGTAGCCAAAACCACAAAAGTGAACACAAGCATGGAGCAGTCACGCACAAATACGTAAAGTATATTACCGAAGAAATCGTGTATTACATTCACATCGGTAGAAAGCTGAGAAATAAGCTCACCGCTGGCATTTTGGGTATAAAATGCAAAATCAAGAGTCTGAAGCTTGGCATACAGC
Source organism: Clostridia bacterium (assembly GCA_017937065.1). Lineage (GTDB taxonomy): Bacteria > Bacillota > Clostridia > Oscillospirales > QAKW01 > RGIG9041. The sequence goes on from JAGBEI010000027.1 coordinate 21,630, forward strand.
TTTGAACGGATACCGACTGCAACATGCTGCGCGGTAAAATAGCAGACCTCGCGGTTTATAAAACGAATTGTAGTTGTCGCAAGCGTTATGCCCACAAAAACCATTATGTAAAACCACAGCCTATCAATCCGCGCAGACTGCGAAAGTCCCTGTTTATTATAGAGTACATTATCTACAATATAACCTATAATAACCGTGGGCAGCAGCGCCAAAAAGCCGTTAAGCACCGTCGCTACCATTGTGCAGGAAAACCTGAATCGGTAGCCCTTCAGGTTGGAAAACACAAACGCATACTTTTTCATTCTGAATATCCCCCGAATGTTCATTATAATGGTGTGTTTCTCATCTCGAAAGAGCGTCGTCTTTCAAGCAGTATTATAAACGAAATAAATACTTTTGCAAGTCATTTTTTAATAAAATATTAATTTTTAAAGACCGGCGTTTAGTTTTAATAATCCACTTGTCCTTTTTGGTGAAAATGACAAAAACGTCACCCCGCAATATATTACAGGGTGACGTAGCATTAAGGTATATTTTACACAAAAAGGGAGGACATGGGCTCATCGGCATAAATGCGCTTGATAGCGTCGGCAAAAATAGGAGCTACCGGCAGATATGTAATCTTATCGAGCTGTTTTTCCTCAGGGCACTCGATTGTGTCAAGAAGCACGACGCGCTTTATAACGCTGTCCTTTATACGCTCCAGCGCAGGACCTGAGAGAACACCGTGCGTTGCACAGGCATAAACCTCCGTGGCGCCGCCCACCTCAACAAGAGCCTTTGCGGCGTTGCAGAGGGTTCCCGCAGTATCAATCATATCGTCAACAAGCACAACGCGCTTGCCCTTAACATCTCCGATTATATTCATGACCTCACAGACATTCGCCTGCTGACGGCGCTTGTCCACAATGGCAAGAGGAGCATTAATTTTAGCGGCAAAATTACGTGCACGGGTAACAGAACCGAGATCCGGCGAGACAACGGTAACGTCCTTGCCGTTGTTTATCATGTTCTGAAAATACGGAGCAAGAATCGGAACACCGAGCAGGTGGTCAACAGGAACATTGAAAAAGCCCTGAATCTGAGCCGCATGCAAATCCATTGTCAGCACACGGTCCGCACCTGCGGCGCCGATAAGGTCGGCTACCAGCTTTGCCGAGATAGGGTCGTGAGACTTTGACTTTCTGTCCTGGCGCGCATAGCCGAAATAGGGAATAACCGCAGTAATACGACCGGCGGACGCACGCTTGAACGCATCTATCATTATGAGCATTTCCATAAGATTGTCATTGACCGGCTGATTTGTAGACTGCACCAAAAATACATCGGAGCCGCGCACCGTCTCATTGATGGAAACGGAGATTTCACCGTCGGAGAATGTCTTTACAACACTGTCGCCGAGCGGAAGCCCCATTCTCTCCGCTATTCCGTGAGCCACCTTCTGAGAAGCATTCGCCGCGAAAATCTTAATGTTTTTACCGTGAGTAATCATTTTTCTGCTAATCCTCCTGCAATATAAAAACCGTCCGGATACAGCAATACCAAGACGGTCAAATAAATTTCGGGCGGGTACATAAACCGTAGAAAATACAAAAGCGCTTCATTCAGTCAATCTCCCTCCCATTTAATTTCAACTATATTTTAACAAGTAAGCGTAATTTTTTCAAGGGTATTTTAAGAATAGTTTAAGTTTGTCAATAATAACCGAGACGGGGACAGGCACGGGTGTAATTTTGTGGATTTTGATAAATAATTTCTAAAACAAAAAAAGGGGTTGTCTAATCGGAAAATTATGTTATAATATTATAATAACAAATATGAAATCGCCCGCTTTTTACCGTCGGAATGTGTAAAAGGCAGGTTTTTCCATGCTGTTTTGCATTTATTTGTTATCCCGGGCGGCAGGGTCGCCGTTTTAATATGTATATTCTTTTTTGGAGGTAAAAAATATGTCAAAAAAATTCGTTTATCTGTTCAGTGAGGGCAATGCCACGATGAGAAATCTCCTCGGCGGCAAAGGTGCGAACCTTGCTGAAATGACGAATCTCGGTCTTCCCGTACCGCAGGGCTTCACCATTTCCACAGAAGCCTGCACGCAGTACTATGAGGACGGGAAGAAAATCAATGATGAAATCCAGGCGCAGATCATGGAGCACATTGTTAAAATGGAAGAAATCACCGGCAAAAAGTTCGGCGATACGGAAAACCCGCTTCTCGTTTCTGTCCGCTCCGGTGCGCGCGCTTCAATGCCCGGCATGATGGATACCATTCTTAACCTCGGTCTTAACGAGCAGGTCGTTGAGGTTATGGCAAAGAAGTCCGGCAACCCCCGCTGGGCTTGGGACTGTTACAGAAGATTTATTCAGATGTATTCCGACGTTGTTATGGAGGTCGGCAAAAAATACTTTGAAGAGCTCATCGATAAGATGAAAGAGGAAAAGGGCGTAACCCAGGATGTCGAGCTGACAGCCGACGACCTCAAGGAGCTGGCAAACCAGTTCAAGGCTGAGTACAAAGAGAAAATCGGCGCAGAGTTCCCGACCGATCCCAAGGAGCAGCTGATGGGCGCCATTAAAGCCGTTTTCCGTTCTTGGGACAATCCCAGAGCAAACGTTTACAGACGCGACAATGATATACCCTATTCTTGGGGTACCGCTGTCAACGTACAGATGATGGCATTCGGAAACATGGGCGAAACCTCCGGCACCGGCGTTGCGTTTACCCGCAACCCCGCAACAGGTGAGAAGAAGCTGTTCGGCGAGTTCCTTATGAACGCACAGGGCGAGGACGTTGTCGCAGGTATACGCACGCCCCAGACAATCGACCAGCTCAAAAACGTTATGCCTGAGGTTTACAATCAGTTTGTCGAAATATGCCACAAGCTTGAAAATCATTACCGCGACATGCAGGATATGGAGTTTACCATCGAGGATAAAAAGCTCTATATGCTCCAGACCAGAAACGGTAAGAGAACAGCCGCAGCTGCGCTTAAGATTGCATGTGACCTTGTTGACGAGGGCATGATCTCGGACAAGGAAGCGGTTGCGATGATTGATCCGCGTAACCTTGATACACTTCTCCATCCGCAGTTTGACGCAAATGCGCTCAAGGCGGCTCAGCCTGCTGCAAGAGCGCTCGCAGCTTCTCCCGGTGCCGCCTGCGGTAAAATCGTGTTCACGGCAGACGATGCCAAGGAATGGGCAGGCAGGGGCGAAAAGGTTGTTCTTGTCCGTCTTGAGACCTCTCCCGAGGATATTGAGGGTATGAAAGCTTCTCAGGGTATACTGACCGTACGCGGAGGCATGACCTCTCATGCAGCAGTTGTTGCCCGCGGAATGGGCATTTGCTGTGTATCCGGCTGCTCCGAAATTGCAATGGACGAGGATAACAAGAAGTTTGTTCTTGCCGGCAAAACATACGTTGAGGGTGATTACATCTCTATCGACGGTTCGACAGGCGCTATCTACGACGGTATTATTCCGACCGTTGACGCCTCTATCGGCGGTGAATTCGGCAGAATCATGGCATGGGCTGACAAGTACAGAAAGCTCAAGGTCAGAACAAACGCAGATACACCGGATGACGCAAAACGTGCTTTTGCACTCGGTGCAGAGGGTATCGGTCTTTGCCGTACAGAGCATATGTTCTTCGAGAGCGACAGAATCGCTGCGTTCAGAGAGATGATCTGCTCTGATACCGTTGAGGAGAGAGAGGCGGCTCTCGCCAAGATTCTCCCGACACAGCAGGGCGACTTTGAAAAACTGTATGAGGCTATGGAGGGTAAGAGCGTTACCATACGTTTCCTTGATCCGCCTCTGCATGAATTTGTTCCCACAGAAGAAAAAGATATCGAGCTGCTCGCCAAAACGCAGGGTAAAACCGTCGAGCAGATTAAAAACATCATTGCTTCTCTGCATGAGTTCAACCCGATGATGGGTCACCGCGGCTGCCGTCTTGCTGTCACCTACCCCGAAATTGCTGCTATGCAGACAAGAGCGGTTATCCGTGCAGCAATCAATGTCAAGAAAGCTCACGCAGACTGGAACATTGTTCCCGAAATCATGATCCCGCTGGTAGGCGAAGTAAAAGAGCTTAAATACGTCAAGGATATTGTTGTAAAGACCGCCGACGAGGAGATCAAAGCAGCGGGCTCCGACCTCAAGTATGAGGTCGGCACCATGATCGAAATACCGAGGGCTTGTCTCACGGCAGACGAGATTGCCAAAGAAGCTGACTTCTTCTGCTTCGGTACAAATGACCTGACACAGATGACCTTCGGCTTCAGCCGCGACGACGCAGGCAAATTCCTGGGCGCTTACTACGACGCTAAGATTTACGAGTCCGATCCGTTTGCAAAGCTTGATCAGACAGGCGTAGGCAAACTCATGGAGATGTCCGTCAAGATGGGTCACGAAGCAAGACCGAACATTCATTGCGGTATCTGCGGCGAGCACGGCGGTGATCCGACATCGGTAGAGTTCTGCCACAGAATCGGCTTGGATTATGTTTCCTGCTCACCCTTCCGTGTTCCGATTGCACGCCTTGCAGCAGCACAGGCGGCTATAAAGGATGACGCTTCAAAATAAAACAGCCGTTTTGATACAGAGGGCAATTACACTTGTATTGCCGTTCTGAAATCAGCATAAATCAAGCCTCGAAGTCTTTTGGCTTCGAGGCTTTTTTATATTTTAATTTTAACCGTGCTCCCTGCGTGCATCCGCTTTTCGTTCCTGTACCGATTTACGCCGAAATTCGGCAGGAGTGGCATCTGCATATTTTAAAAACACACGCCCGAAATGCTGAACTGTTTTAAAACCGCAACGGCTGGCAATATCCTTTATCGGCAATTCGGTAAAGGCAAGATGCTTTTTTGCCACCTTTACGCGGTAGCTGTACAGATATTCCATTGCCGTATACCCGGTTTCCTGCTTTATCAGTCTTGTAAGCGTTGTATGATTTATTCCGGCAGCATCGCTGATATCCGCAAGAGATAAATCGTTCATATAATTGCCCTCTATAAACAAAATAACATCATGCAGCCGATTGTTTTTGATAGAAGGTATACTGTCTGCATTTCTGTTACGCTCACCGTATCCTATAAGTCCGTACATACGTTCAAGTGCAATTATCAGCTCCATAAAATAAGATCTGCTCCTGCACGACCAGTACCAGTCTCTTTGCACGTTCAGCTCATTTTCAATATTTCCGCAGAGCTTGTACACCTTAGATATATAATTGTCACAAATTGGAATTACATATTGTCTTTCAATAAACGGTTTTAATAAAAACATATCATGTGCATTGGCAAAATCACCGTAGTTTTTATCACGCAGCCGCTCAAAAGTCATGTTTATATTTAAAAAATCCGGATTAAAATAAATAACATAATAAATCGCTTTTTTATTGGATATCAGTGTGGGATTTTCGTTTTCATCAAAGCATATAAAGCACGGCGCATCAGCCGCCACCGTCTCCCCTGCCCTTTCAAAAGTCAGCTTTCCGCTCATAAGAGCTACCAGCATAAACCGATTGTCTTTAATTTCAATTGAGTCTAAAGCAGCATTTTTACGGCAGTAAATATGCGCCGCTTTTCCTCTGTTATATACTTTTCCCACAGTTGTACATTCCATGTGTATGCCCCCTTACGCGATTATTGTAGCATATTACGACATTCTTCACAATATAAGCTATTTATCCGAAATTAAATTATTTTTATCTGATTTTAAACTATATTTTGTAATTGTGTATTATAGGTAAATTTTATTTTCTCATACGCTAAATCGCCATATTTTTTCTATATTTTATATTATAATTTGTATTAAGTATATAAACAGATGGGTAGTATAAGTTGACAAAACAAGAAATTTATTGTATAATTGATTATATCATATAATTAATTGTTATTTGAATTTTAGTTTATGATTTTGAAACAAAATAGAACTATAATTAATGTTTAATTAACTGACAGATACAAAAACCGAAAGCACCCACCTTTAACGAAAGAGAGGTAAGTATGAAAAATAATTCAGAAATCACACCGTATATATCAGAGCTTGCAGAAATATCCACGCAAAGCAATAAAATTGTCCCCGATATGTATTTGGAGCATAAAGTAAACCGCGGTCTGCGCGATGTTAACGGAAACGGAGTTGTAACAGGACTTACGGAGGTTTCCAAAGTCAAGGCAAAAGAAAAGCTGGCGGACGGCAGTGAGGTTTCCTGCGACGGACAGCTTTATTACCGCGGAGTTAATATACGCGAGCTTGTCGCCGGTTTTATGAAAGACGATCGTTTTGGCTTTGAGGAGGCTGTATATCTGCTCCTGTTTTCCGAGCTGCCGAACAAAAAACAGCTTTTGCGTTTTGAAGAAGAGCTTTCAAATTACAGGAGTCTGCCCACCTCGTTTGTACGTGATATTATTTTAAAAGCACCCGGCAAGGACATGATGAATATTTTATCACGCAGTGTTCTGACGCTGTACGCATACGATGATAATCCGGATGATATATCCGTTGCAAACGTGCTGCGTCAGTGTCTGCAGCTAATTGCGGTATTCCCGCTTTTATCGGTATACGGCTATCAGTCATATCAGCACTATCACATGGATAAAAGCCTGTTTATACATCTGCCCAAACCCGGTCTTTCAACCGCGGAAAATATACTTCATCTGCTGCGCGAGGATGGCAAATACACAAAACTTGAAGCAAAAGTTTTAGACCTTGCGCTTGTTCTTCATGCAGAGCACGGCGGCGGAAACAATTCTACATTTACAACCCATGTTGTAACCTCCTCCGGAACCGACACATATTCGGCGATTGCAGCGGCGCTCGGTTCCCTTAAAGGGCCGCGCCACGGCGGTGCAAATATCAAGGTTGTCAAAATGTTTGAGGATATGAAAAGAACCATCAACACGGAAAGCCGCGATGAAATTGCCGATTATCTCTCGCGACTGCTCGACAAAAAAGCTTTTGACAATGCCGGATTGATTTACGGAATGGGTCACGCAGTTTACTCACTTTCCGACCCGCGTGCAGATATTCTTATGTCCTGCGCCAAGGATCTCGCAGTTGAAAAAGGCTTTGAAAAGGACTATGCGCTTTACGAAACGGTCGCTGAGCTTGCACCCGAAATTATATCCTCAAAACGCAGGATGTACAAGGGTGTCAGCGCCAACGTAGATTTCTATTCCGGGCTTATTTATCAGATGCTGGAGCTGCCATGCGAGCTGTATACCCCGATTTTCGCTATTGCAAGGATTGCAGGCTGGAGCGCACACAGAATAGAGGAAATTCAGAATGCAGGAAAAATCATACGCCCCTCTTACGTCAGCGTAAAACCTAACAGAGAATACGTAAGCCTTGAAAACCGCAAATAAAGTATTAGACTTTTAAATCATAAATACCGTACAATCATAATAAATGACGTATATTAATCGTCATCTCTTTTATTCCCCTATCACACAAAACGGTGATTAAAGGAAACCCGAAAGAGGAAAAAAGAATATAAAATAGAGTTGTCAGCAATGACAGCTCTATTTTTAATTTTAGGAGGTGAAAAAGAAACA
>JAGBEI010000028.1 GCA_017937065.1 Clostridia bacterium
AGTTCCGTCGTTTGAAATCTCTATTCCGTAGACCTTTGTTCTGACAGTGTTTCCCGTTTTGGCGGTAACCTTCAGCGTGTGCATGCCTGTATCGGGTCTTTGGAATGTGCATTTATAAGGATAACCTTTTTCCGACGCGAGCACTTTCCCGTCCAACTCATAGCTGACTGTGCTTTCGGCGCCCGGGTAGTATGAGCAGGTATAAAGCGTAATCTGATTTGCCGCTTCATTGAGATTTTTCAGCTTTATGTAGTTCTGACCGCTGACCTGGGTCGTTTTTTGCATCGCAATGTTTTGGTTTACGGTCTGTATATATGTATTATACATTTCCGAGTTGTTTTTAAGAGAATAGCTTGTTCCCGCAAAATCGGTGTTGAAATAATAAACAGCTCTTATTTGCGGGTACACCATGTTTACATATGTATAAAAATAACGCAGAGATTCTTTTGCGTGTGCCAGCGTCTGAATTCCTTTGGAATCCTGATAGGCAAACCCGCATTCGCTGACAGCTATCGGCTTGCGGTCACCGAATTCTTCAACGATATTTTTTATTCTGAGCAGCTGATTTTCGTATCTTCCGCGGCCGTACCATGCGTCTGTCTGGCTGCCGGCTTCACTTGAAGCTGCGGCTGATATCTTGCCGTAGGTTGACATGCCCACCCAATCCACATATTCATCGCCCGGGTAAAAATCCGTCGCGGTGTAGTTCCAGTTGGAGATATCATTCGGGGAGTACATCATGGCGCAGTTTGGTGCCAGCCTGTGGACATAATCTGCGACTGTTGCAAAAGCCTCCTTGAATTTGTCCGTAAACTGTTTTTTCTGTTGCTGAGTTGTATAATTATCAAGATCCTCCCAGCAGTTTACTTCCGCGCCGAAACGGATTATAAACTTAAAATCCTGGTCGGCAAGCCATTTGACGTTTCTTTCTATATATTCACGCGTCTCATCCGCGCAAACCAGCTCTAAGTCTTCATACGTCTCGTTAGGCACGTTCCAGCCTATTTCTACAAGGTCGTACTCGTTTGGCGGCAGCTGCCAGTCAAACGAGCCGATATCCTCAGTGAAAAACTGCACGTAAATCAGCTTGGCGCTCTGGTTTCCGCCGATGTAATCGCTGCACATGCCGTAATATGTTCCGAAATTGCTTTCGGGCTCGTTGATTTGTCCGAAGTACGGAACATCACTGCTTGTTTCCGATTCGGTGTATACTTCAAAGATACCCTCGGTCTGTGCTATCATCGCCTCTGTCAGCATTATTTTGTCTTTGTAATCTTTGCCGTTGTCATTCAGCCAGACAAAACATTCAAGCGCTTTGCGGTAGTATTGGCACGCTTGCGTATAAAGCCCGCTTTTTTCATATTCGATTGCCGCCCGTTCTCTCGGAAACGCAAGCCTGAGATATTCGGTCTCATTGCTCGGAGCGGGATACACTGCCTCTATTCTTTTGACACAGGAAATAATTTCATCCGAATTTCCGCTTTCCAGCGCCTTCAGATAGTCAGCCTGCACGTCCCAGTAGCTTTCGGCTGAGACATAGCAGGACAGGGCGGTAAATGATAACACTGTACATAAAATAAAAGACAAGATTTTTTTTCGCATATTTTCCCTCCGGAATCAGTAAGTGTATATATTATAACATGATATTAATATTCAGTCAAATGACATTAAATGTAAGAAGTACCGGCTGAATAATCAGCCGGTACGGATTTAAAGCTCCGATAAAATTTTATAGGTCGCTTCGGTGGGCTTTGCAACAAGCCGCTTGATTTTGACACCCATATCGGAAAACCGTTTTTCATATTCGGTCATGATATTGGGTGTGTCTGTCGAGTGGAGATCACGTGTTACCTCCGATAAATCGAAGCCAAGCTCCGTGAGCTCTTCAAGCGTAAATTCAAACAGTCCGTCATTGTCTGTTTTAAAGCGTATTTCTCCGCCGTCTTTCAGAAGCGGCAGGTAGTATTTTATCATTTTTCTGTGAGTCAGTCTGCGCTTGGCATGAGCGGATTTGGGCCATGGGTCGCAGAAATTTATGTAAATAACATCCGCGCACTTTTCGGGCATAACCGACGGCAGTATCTCGGCGTCGGCGCAGATAAATCTGATGTTGTCAAGCCCTGCGGCATGAGCCTTTTCCATGCCCATTAGTATGCAGTCCTTAACCCGTTCTACGGATATAAAGCTGCGGCTTTGATTTTGAGCGGCACACTGTGTTATGAACCCGCCCTTGCCTGAGCCTATTTCCATTTCCAGCTTTTTATCTCTGCCGAAAATATCATAAAAGCCGTCCTTGAGCGACGGCTCCGGCGTGAGTGCAAGCCCGGCGCAGCGCTCAAACCTTGTATCTCTGTTCTTCTTTCTTCTCAGTCTCAATTTCGGTTCTCCTCCAAAAGGCGTGTAATAACGTGCTGTGCAAGCAAAAGACCGGCGGTTGACGGAACGTATGATATAGAACCGACAGTGCGTTTGCCGCCGTCGTAAATTTCATTTTCAGGCTGTATGACAGGTGCTTTTGAGTATAATACCTCAAGCCTTATAACTCCCGCCTTTTTCAGCTCGCATCTCATTTTCCGCGCCAGCGGACAGCCGCTTGTTTTAAAAATATCGCAGATTTCAAACTGCGTTGCGTCCAGCCTGTTTCCTGTGCCCAGACAGGATATTATCGGCGTACCCGTCCTGTATGAGTATTCGGCAAGCGCCGTTTTTGCAGGGACAAAATCTATTGCGTCAATTATGTAATCTGCATTGCGGTCAAGCAGCTCATACGTATTATTTCTGTCTATAAATTTTGCAATTCCCGTAAAATCAATGTCGTGGTTTATTGATTTGGCGCGTATTTCGGCAGCGTCTGTTTTCAGCATGCCGACAGTATCCGCTGTCGCTATTAACTGGCGGTTTAAATTGCTTTTTGCCACTTTGTCGGCGTCAATTACCGTGATTTTGCCGATGCCTGCACGCACCAGCGCCTCAAGCGCGTATGAACCGACGCCGCCGCAGCCGCACAGCAGTATATGCGAGCTTTCAAGTCTTTTTAATCCGCGCTCTCCGATGAGCGCTTTTGTACGTGTAAATATTTCCATTGTTTTATATTATAAATTACGGCTGCCGTATTTGGGCAGCCGTAAGCATGTGTTCTCAACCCGCGTATGCCGTCAACCGCATACTTTAATCCCTGCGAAATGTCACAGGTGGGAGTTCGCCGTCACCCTTCACAGGCTTCCGTATCAGGCAAAAGCCGGTACGGCTTGCTCACAGGGCTTCGAGCATCATTCCCGTATAATTAATGTAGGCTTAAAATAAACAGTCAACGCACACCGCAGGCAGTGTGTTTTCAATCAAGTATCAGGTCTTCAAATGTCTCTTCAAATACCCGCGAAACACGTGCCAGCTCATCGTCATCGTCGATAGTGACAAGTATTTCCTCACCCGCGTCATCTTCAATGGTCTTGAGAATGAACAGCGTGCCGTCGCTTTCAAGCTGCTTTTTCGGGTCGTCAAAAAGTTCGATGAGTCCGACATAAATTGTGCCGTCCATTTCAACCGAACCGAAATGCTCAAACTGAAGCTCCGTGCCGCTCTCGTCGGTAAGCGTGATTATATCGTTTCCGTATTCGTTTGCCATTCAAAGTTCCTCCGCTCTTTTCTGATATAAGTATAACACAATGCCGGTGAAAATAAAAGCCCATTCAAAAAAATTTTACACATTTAGCTTCATGTCGCCGTTTTTAATCCAGCCGATTTTGCGCAGAATTTCGGAAAACAGCAGTGAGAGTGCGGCGGGTGCCAGAAAATACATAACAATAATTTCAATAAGTACGATAACGGATGAGGTTCCCGCTCCTGTCATAACCTGAAATGCGGATATAGGCCCGACAAGCCCCGACGTACCCATGCCGGAGCCTACTGCGTTGCTTGTCATTTTGAGCACTGCCGACGAAATCGGCCCGAGAATAACGGAAGTAAGGGTTGCCGGAATCCATATTTTCACATTCCGCACTATATTGGGCATCTGTATCATGGATGTACCGATACCCTGAGCTATAAGTCCGCCGAGCTTGTTTTCGCGGTAGCTTGCAACCGCAAAGCCTATCATCTGCGCACAGCAGCCGACAGTTGCGGCACCTGCCGCAAGACCTGTAAGCCCCAGCGTAACGCCGATAGCGGCAGAGGAGATGGGCAGTGTCAGTGCGATTCCCATCAGCATGGAAACTATTATTCCGCCGATAATCGGATATTTATCGACGTTGAAATTAATCATCGAGCCGATAAAGTTCATAAATTGTGAAATGGGCGGCCCCATAAGCAGACCGATAACCGAGCCGCTGATAATGGTGACAAGCGGCGTGAGAATAATGTCCATTTTGGTTTTGCCCGCAACAAGCCGTCCAACTTCTATGCCGACAAGCGCCGCGATAAATGCGCCGAGCGGCTCTCCGACGCCGGCGAGCGTTAAAACAGTGCCGTCAAGAACCGTTCCGTCAATTATTTTAGAGGCAAAGCCGCCTACCATGCCGCAGACGCCTGCCGAGACGGTGAGCAGCGGCGAGCATTTGAACTTGCTTGCAACTCCCACGCCTATGCCGATTCCCATCATCGCCTTTGCGACCTTTGACACAAGCACAATCATATTGCCTATGTATCCGCCGAGCAGCACACCTATCTGCTCTGTGATGGTGCCGATGATAAGAGTTGAAAAAAGACCTATCGCCATGCCGGAAAGTCCGTCGATGAATATGTGCTCAAGAACTTTTTTCAAGCTTACCGAAAAATTTTTCTTTTCCATATTTTCCTCCGTAAAAATATTTTGCTGATATTATAATCAAAAAAAACATTTATTTCAATTAAAATGCGATATTTTGTAAATAATGATAAAAGCAAGTGATTTTTAATTTGATATGTGTTTATATTTACATTAAATTATAAAGGAATCGGTGACTTTATGAAAAAGACAAGAACGGGTCTTATAATAGAAACGATGGAAGCGGCAAGTGCCGCCGGGGTGACTCATGCCGCCCGTGCGGCGACGGTACGGCACGGCGCATGCACCGTCACCACCGTAAAAGTCGAAAACGACGACGATGCAAGGCTTTTTGAGCGTGAAAAGGGAACATATGTCACGGTTGAAACGGACAGGGTTTATCGCATTACCGACAATGACTTTGAATCAATCGTTACCGTACTTGCCGATATAATGCGATCGCTTATGCCTAAGACTGCGGGCAGGATTTTAATTGCCGGCATCGGTAACCGCGCGATAACAGCGGACAGTCTCGGCCCGAAATGCGTGGACAGAATTATTGTGACACGCGGGTTTGAAAAGGTTATGCCGGAGCTTATAAATGACGGAACCTATGCCAGCGTCAGTGCCATTTGCTCCAATGTCTTCGGAGTGACGGGGATTGAAAGCGCCGAGCTTATCGGCGGAATTGCAAAAATGCTTGAGCCGTCGCTTATTATAGTTATTGACGCTCTTGCCTCGACCTCGGTCAATCGCCTTTGCAAAACCATTCAGCTTTCGGATACCTCCCTGACCCCCGGCGGCGGCGTTGACAACGCACGCGGGAAAATATCGCCCGACAATCTCGGTATTCCCGTTTTATCGGTCGGTATGCCGACTGTTATGGATGTCGGTACGATTTTGTCAAATGCGGGCTGCACCGAGGATAAAGCGCGTGAGCTCCTCGGACAGTTCGGGGATTCCATGATAGCTATGCCGACGCGCATTGACAGTGCAACCGATATAGCGGCAAAGCTTATTGCCTTTGCTGTAAACAAGGCGCTTCACCGCGATATGACGACAGAGGATATTCTGAGGTTTTTATATTGAAGCAGTATTAAAAACTGTGTTAAATTGACTTTGTACGGCATATGCTTTCATAAAGGATGTGAGAGTATTGAACAGAGTAAAGCTCAGACAGATAAAGGCAGCAGTAAAATCCGTTTTTTGCATTGCGCTGTGCGTTGTTGTGTCAGTCGGTGTGCTGCGGCTTTTCGGAAAGCAGATTGCAAACAGCGCTTATGATTATACATTCGGTGAATTTGAAACCGATTTGCTCAGCCTTGAGTACGGCATTACGGGTAAATCGGAAAGCGGGGTGTCAGCGGTCGGTACTGATGATTTTATCATGTACGCCAGCAATGCCTTTACCGACAGTGAGGACGGGGAGCAGCAGCCGCAGGCTTCTCAGCTTGCAAACAGCAATGCTCAGAACAGCGAGTCTCCCGCAGTTACCGATAACCCCGACGCCGTGGTTGTAAACCTTTCCGCGCTTTCGGGAAAATATAAAAACTACGGAGGCACATCAGTTATAAATAACACGGATTATGATGTGACAGGGCTTTTATATGCCGATTATACTCCGCCTAAGCTCAATAAAGAGGAGCCGTATATTCTTATCTATCATACTCACACATCGGAAGAGTATTACGGCGGCGGGAGTGTCGTGGATGTCGGAAACGCGATGCAGGAGGAGTTTGAAAGACTCGGATATAAAACAATACATCTGACGGAGGTGTACGATAAGGAGCAGTTCAGCGGCGCTTATTCACGCTCTATAAAGGGAGTGGAGGAAATGCTTGAAAAATATCCGTCTATAAAGCTTTGCTTTGACGTTCACCGCGATGCGATAACTACGCAGAGCGGCGATACATACAGACCCCTGACTCAGATAGACAATAAGAACACGGCGCAGGTTATGCTTGTGTGCGGTACCGACTCCAAGGGCTTAAAGCACCCGAACTGGCGTGAAAACTTCAAGTTTGCACTCGATATTTCACGTACGATGGGCGAGTGCTACGGCGCGCTGTCGCGTCCTGTAAATCTTCGGGGCGACAGGTTTAACACGCATGTCACGGACTATACTGTGCTTATGGAGGTGGGCAGCGCGGCAAATACTTTGGAGGAAGCCAAGAACGCCGCGGTATACACTGCCCGTTCCGTAATTAAAACGATAGAATAAAATATCCGGCTTGGCAAACCCAAGCCGGATATTTACTTTTATATTCTTACAGATATGTGCCGAAAAAGTGGTCAAACACAGCGTTTCCCGCCATGCGCTCCGGATGCCATTGCGTGCCCAGCAGCGGCAGCTCTGTGCCCTCTATTGCCTCGATAACGCCGTCGTGCGATGCAGCGGCAACGGTAAGTCCGCTCCCTGTCAGGTGGACGCATTGATGATGATATGAATTAACTATCGCGCGCAGTCCCAGAGCCTCTTTCAGCTTTGAGCGCGCAGATATTTTTATCTCGTGCATACATTCGGTTGCGCCGCAGTTGGAGTGACACAGATTAAGCATGGACGGAATATCCTGTATAAGCGTGCCGCCCAGCGCTGTATTTATGCTCTGCATACCCTTGCAGATACCGAGAACGGGTTTTTTTCTCTTTATAAATGCTTTAATAAGCTCCAGCTCGTACTTATCAAGCTCTGTATTGAATTTTAAATTATCCTTCCACGGCTTTTGCCCGTAAAATGCCGGGTTCATGTCACCGCCGCCGCAGACAACAAGACAGTCGCAGTACCTTGATGTTTTGTCCGCGTTTTCGGGATAGGGCACAAAGGTATCGACCCCGCTTTGATGAATATGCTCAAAATATCTTTTGTTTATATTTGAAACTCCGTTTTCCACAACCCCGAATACAGCTGCCTTTGCCATTTCATTTCCTCCTTGAATATTTGGGAATAATGCTATATAATACAATAACATATTATTTATCCCATGACACTCATTATGTCATAAAAAGATAGTATTTTCAAACTAAAAATCAAGGTGATATAAAATGATATATTTTGACAACAGCGCTACAACAAAACCGAGCCGCGGATGTATTGCCGCAGTCACCGAAGCGATGGAACGGCGGTTTGCCAATGCCTCTTCGCTTCACCGTGAAGGCGTTTTGGCAAAGAGCGACATTGACAGCTGCCGCAAGGCGCTTTCTTTACAGCTCGGCTGCGGCGCGTCGGAAATTCTTTTAACGCCGGGCGGCACGTTTAGCAACAATCTTGCCGTAAAAACCGCGGTGGAGATGCAAAGGCGGCGCGGCAGCCGTATCGTCATATCCTCGGTTGAGCACCCCAGCGTTTCGGAGTGCGTAAAGGCGTATGAAAGCGCGGGCTTTGAGGTTGTGCCCTGCAATCCGTTAAACGGTGATTTTGAAAAATATATCAATGACAAAACAATCCTTGTCTCCTGTATGTATGTAAATAACGAAACGGGCCTTATCCTGCCGGTTGAAAAGCTGGCGGGTATTATCGAACAAGCCGGCGCACCTGCGCTTTTGCATATTGACGCTGTGCAGGCATTGGGCAAGCTGCCCGTTGACGTCAGCCGCCTTGGCTGTGATATGCTGACAGTTTCCGCGCATAAAATCAACGGACCTAAGGGCATCGCTGCGCTGTATGTACGCCGCGGCGTGCGTATAAGTCCGCTCACCTACGGCGGCGAGCAGGAAAATTCGCTTGTGCCGGGTACGTACAATTCACCCGCCTGTGCCGGCTTTGCCGCCGCCCTGCGTGAGCTGTCGGATAAGGATACGGCGCATATAGAGCGGCTTTACTGTCACTTTACGACCCGTGCCCGCGAGTTTGATTTCATCCGCGTTAATACCTTCGGTGAGCACGCGCCTCATATTATCAATATAACATTTGACGGCTACTTGGGCGAAAACGTGCTTCACTATCTTGAGCAGTTCGGTATATTCACCTCACAGGGCTCCGCCTGTTCCTCTCACTCAAAGACAAAATCGCGTACTTTGGAGGCGCTGGGCGCTGACAGGCGCACCGCCGACTGCTCGCTGCGCTTAAGCTTTGATTTTGACAATACCGAGGCGGAAATAGACGAATTTTTCACCGCCTGTGCGCAGATACCGCAAAGGCTGATACGCTTCTATAAATAGTTGACATTGTATCACTTGTGTGATACAATAGCATACATAATAAAAATAAAGGATATACTATGAAAGAAATAATTCTGGCAAAATGCGGAGAGCTTGTTCTCAAGGGGCTTAACAGAAGCAGCTTTGAAAAAACTCTTATCAGGAATATAAAGCGCGCTTTGCAGCCGCTGGGTGAGTTTGACGTTTCGATTATGCAGTCGACAATATATATTGATAAAGATGGCGGTATAGATGATACAGCCGCTGCGTTTTCATATGTTCGCCGTGTGTTCGGAATCGCGGCGCTCTGCCGTGCCGCCGTGTGCCGAAAGGACATGGAGGATATTAAAAAAACGGCGCTTGAATACTCAAAAAACGCTCTGCAGAAAAAACGTACCTTTAAGGTCGAGTCAAAGCGCTCAGACAAGCGGTTTGCCTTCAGCTCGCCGCAGATTTGCGCCGACGTGGGTGCGTATCTTCTCAAAAATATCGACGGGATTTCGGTGGATGTGCATAATCCCGATGTCGTGGTGACGGTTGAGGTGCGCGACCTTGCGGCATATGTCCACTGCGAAAACGTACCCGGTGCGGGCGGTATGCCCTACGGCAGCAGCGGAAAGGCGTGCCTTTTGCTGTCCGGCGGAATTGACAGCCCGGTCGCGGGATATATGATGGCAAAACGCGGACTTAAGCTGTCAGCCGTTCACTTTTTCAGCCCGCCGTATACGGGCGAGCTTGCAAAGCAGAAGGTTTTTGATCTTGCCTCTCAGCTATCCTGCTATTGTCCCGATATGGAGCTGTACCTTGTTCACTTTACCGAAATTCAGGAGCAGATTAAGAAAAACTGCCGCGAGGATTTGTTTACCGTTATAATGCGCAGGTTTATGATACGGCTTGCGGACGCCGCTGCCGATAAGTCGGGTGCGGGCGCCCTTATTACGGGTGAGAGTCTCGGACAGGTTGCAAGCCAGACGCTAAGAGCTTTAAGCATCACGGATGAGCTTTCACGGCACATAGTGCTTCGGCCGCTTATCGGTATGGATAAGGACGAAATTGTCGCCGTGTCGCGTAAAATCGACACGTTTGAAACTTCCATTCTGCCGTATGAGGACTGCTGCACGGTATTTACTCCCCGCCACCCCAAAACAAGACCCGTGCTGTCCGAGATACTTGAAGAGGAAAATAAGCTTGATATACCCGTACTTGTCGAAAATGCGGTCAGCAGGATGACCGTTGTAAAAATAGATTAAAGGAGTAAAACATGAAAAGTAAAGTAAAAAGCCATTTGACAGCGGCGCTTGTCACGCTTGTTGTCGCTGCGGTCGGTTTTTATTTCACGCTTCCGGCTATATCTGTTCATAATCCCGCGCTGCTCTTGGATATTGTGGTGCTGGTGGCGATATATTATGTCGTATTTTTGATATCGTCAAAGCGCGGCAGCGGAGTCATTATGCCGCATGAGGTAAAGCCCATGCTGAAAATGCTGAGAATTCCCGTTATTGTCGCCGCGTGCGCCGCTGCTGTATACATTATCGGCTCTCTCACAGGCGCCGTTATATTCAACGCGGGCAGGTACAGGGAGCTTCTGACTGTGGAATCGGGTGACTTTCAGGAGGATGTTGACGCTATATCCTATAATCAGATTCCCACGCTTGACAGTGCCAGCGCTATTCGCCTGGGCGATAAAAAGCTGGGTGAGCTGTCTGATATGGTAAGTCAGTTTTCCGTTATGGAATATTACTATACCCAGATAAACTATAACGGCACGCCGGTGCGTGTTACTCCGCTTGAATATGTTGACGTATTCAAGTGGTTCAATAATGTAAAGGACGGCATTCCGGGCTATATTATGATTAACATGGTGAGCCAGGACGTGTCGCTTGTCCGCTTCTCCGATATCGGCTGTGCAAATATGAAATATTCAACGGCGGAGCATTTTCAGCGCAATCTTTACAGGCATTTGCGCTTTAATTATCCGACATATATCTTTGAGGAGCCTACCTTTGAGGTGGACGACAACGGAATTCCCTACTGGGTATGTCCGCGCATAGAGTATAAGATCGGTCTTTACGGCGGCCGTGATATCGGCGGCATTGTGCTTGTCAATGCAATAGACGGCTCCAGCGAGTATTATCCTGTGAGTGAGATACCCACATGGATTGACCGAGTATACAACGCCGACCTGATTATAGAACAGTTTGACTATTACGGAACCCTGCGCCACGGCTTTTGGAACTCCGTTTTCGGACAGAAGGACTGCCGCGAGACGACTGACGGATATAACTATGTGGCGCTGGATGACGATGTATATATGTATACAGGCGTAACCTCAGTTGCCGCCGACCAGTCGAATATCGGTTTTGTGCTGACAAATCAGCGGACAAAGGAGACAAAATTTTATGAGATAGCCGGCGCCGATGAATTCTCGGCAATGCGCTCGGCAGAGGGCGAGGTTCAGAACCTGCGCTATGAATCCACTTTCCCGCTGCTGCTCAATGTCGGAAACGAGCCGACGTATTTTGTCGCACTGAAGGATGATGCGGGTCTTGTAAAGATGTACGCTATGGTGAATGTCCGTCAGTACCAGATCGTTGCGACAGGACAGACGCTGCGCGAGTGCGAGGAAAATTATATAAAGCTTATCCGCAGTGAGGGTATAACGACAGAGGATACCTCCGAGGCAAAAGAGCTGACCGCAGTCATAGAGGATATAAGAACGGCGGTTATTGACGGCAACTCCTATTATTATTTCAGGCTTGCGGGCTCTGACAAATATTTTACGGCAAGCGTTTCCTCAAACAGCGAGATTGTGACCTATAATGCGGGCGATAACGTCACGGTTCGCTATAATGAAAGTGAGCTGTCCGTAATACCGGCAATAGAAATCAAACGCGCTTAGGGTGCAGATAAATAATACGTTAAATGTAATTGTGCCGTTGTGCAAAGAGCTGGGGGATTTAATCCCCCGGCTCGATTTTGTGAAAAAACTTTTTAAAAAAGTATTGACAAATGTTTGCCGCTTTGTTATTATATTTAGGCATTCACAAAACGGACATGCGGGTGTAGCTCATCTGGTAGAGCGCAACCTTGCCAAGGTTGAGGTAGCGAGTTCGAGCCTCGTCACCCGCTCCAACAGGCGAGGCTAATAAGCCACGCTGGTTATTATTATCCCACTAAAACAAAAGCGGACAACTTAAGGTTGTCCGTTTTTGTTTTAGGACGTTTTTGCCGATTTGTGACCGAAAAAATATTTTGAATATAGAATGATAGTGATTAAACAAAGTAATTGTTGGAAATAATAACTATTGTAAAACATGTTTTAAATATTTTTTACGGAGTGTGAAAATACAAAATGATAAAAAGAGGCGATATTTACTATGCCGATCTGTCGCCTGTTGTGGGCAGCGAACAGGGTGGACTGCGCCCCGTTTTGATTGTTCAGAACGATGTCGGCAACCGATACAGCCCGACGGTTATTGCCGCCGCTATCACCAGTCAGGTGAACAAATCAAAGCTTCCAACCCATATAGAGCTGAATGAGCGCTACGGTCTGTCGAAGGAATCCGTGATTTTGCTTGAACAGGTGCGCACGATTGACAAGGCGCGGCTCAGAGAAAAAATGGGACATATAGATAATCAAACAATGGATATGGTCAATAAGGCAATTTCCGTGAGCTTCGGACTTTAAATTTACTTATTCCGATAAAAATCCCCGGCTGCAAAACAGCCGGGGATTTTTATATCTTATAAACTTGCGTATGTTATGGCTTCAGTGCTTTTTTCATCCAGGTGTGAGGATAACCCTGCTCAAGCTCTGTTTCCCCGAAAGCGGTATATCCGATTTTCCGATAAAAGCCAACAGCGCGCTGCTGTGCATGTATATATGCCGTGCCGCCGCCTCTTTCTTTAATTACATTTTCCGCCGCGCGCACAATTTCGGCGCCCAGTCCGTTTTTTCTCTGTTCCTTTACCACGGCTATTCTGCCTATAATGTATCTGTTTTGTACCTTGTCGAAAAATACTCTTGCGGTTGCCGCGGCTTTGTTTTCAATGTATGCTACAAGGTGTACCGAAGCATCGTCGTCTTTGTCAAACTCATCGTAAAAGCCTTGCTCGTCGACAAAAACTGCAATACGTATATCCTTGGCGTCCTGCGGCAGTATGTCAGATATTCTGATGTCCATAAATCCTCCGAAATGCTCAATGTTTACTGTATTTTACTATAAAACGGCTTTTTTGACAAGTGCCGGTATGTTTATGTGTGCAAAAACGGTCTGTTTTTGGCTGTGATACGGTCTTGATTTGTATTGCCGTTTATATTATAATCCAGATTATAACGGTATAGGCGGTTTTTATATGAAAATTCTTAATTTCGGTTCCTGCAATATCGATTGTGTTTATTCGGTCGAGAATATTGTACGTCCGGGTGAGACTGTGCCTGCCTTCGGGCTGGAGCATTTTGCGGGAGGCAAGGGTCTCAATCAGTCGATAGCGCTTGCAAGGGCAGGCGCGCAGGTCTTTCACGCTGGCTGTATCGGCAGTGACGGGCAAATGCTGCGTAAGCTTCTGCAGGACAGCGGTGTAAATCTCAAATATCTGAAAACCGTTGACCGCAATACGGGTCAGGCGGTTATTCAGGTGGATTCACACGGTGAAAACAGTATATTGCTGTACGGCGGCGCAAATTTTGCCGTTACACGTGATTATATCGATGAGGTTCTTGCTGATTTTTCGGCGGGTGATTTTTTGCTGATTCAAAATGAAATCAGTCAGCTTCCGTATCTTATAGAAAAAGCATATGCTGCGGGAATGCGGGTTATATTCAATCCCTCTCCGTTTCAGCAGTCTCTCGGAGATATTGACCTGAATAAAATATCGTATCTGATTTTAAACGAGATAGAGGCGGCGGGCTTTTCGGGACTTTCCGCGCCGGAGGAATTTGTGATTTGGTCGCGCCTGAATTATCCGAACCTTCGGGTAATTCTTACCCTGGGGAAAAACGGCAGTATTTATTTTGACGGTAATGCCCGTATTGAACAGAGCGCGTTTTGCGTCAAGGCGGTGGATACCACTGCGGCGGGGGATACGTTCACGGGTTATTTTGCGGCGGGCATTACCGGCGGCAAATCAGTGGAAAGGTCGCTTTGTCTTGCTTCCTGCGCTGCGGCAATAGCAGTGTCGAAAAAAGGCGCTGCCCCGTCTGTGCCGTCAATTAATGAGGTGGAAAAGCGCCTTGAAACAATGCTCCCTTATGAGTGCTCCGGTACGGAACAGAAAAAGCGAACGGTTAAGGCGTATTTTGAAAATCATCTGAGTGATGCTTCACTCGGCGGACTTGCCGCACAGCTTGGATACTGTCCGTCCTATACCGGACGATGGCTGAAAAACAATATCGGCGCGTCTTTTTCGGAGCTGCTGCTCAGTGCACGCTGCCGTATGCTTGCCGCTGAGCTGGAGGATACGGAGCTTTGCGTTTCGGAGCTGATAGCACGCACAGGATACAATAATGAAAGCTTTATAAGAAAAGCGTTTTACAGAGAATACGGCTGTACACCGCTTGAATACAGAAAAAGAAAGCAGGGCGAAAAATATGACAAATGAACAGTATTTGAAAAATCTTGAGGCTCCGACGGGAAAAATCGACGTTGTGCTCGATACGGACGCATACAATGAAATCGATGATCAGTTTGCTGTCGCGTATATGCTGAAGTATAAGAATAAACTGAACGTAAAGAAAATTTACGCCGCGCCGTTTTATAACAGCCGTTCGAGCGGGCCGGAGGACGGCATGCTGAAAAGCTATGATGAGATTGTGCGTCTGCTGGAGCTTGCCGGCGAAAATGAGCTTTGCAAAAGTGTGCTGCACGGCTCACGCGGGTACCTGCGGGACGAAAAGATGCCTGTTGCCTCTCCCGCAGCGGATGATCTTGTGCGTCTTGCATTGTCTTACAGCCCCGAAAATCCGCTGTATGTCGTGGCAATCGGTGCCGCTACAAACATAGCGTCCGCACTGCTGATTAATCCTGATATTGCAGAGAATATTGTTATTGTTTGGCTGGGCGGTCATGCCAGACACTGGTGTGACACAAAGGAGTTTAACATGAGGCAGGATATTGCTGCCGCGCGTGTTGTCATGAACAGCGCCGCGCCGTTTGTTCAGCTTCCGTGCTGCGGCGTGGTGAGTGAGTTTTCAACCTCGGCTCCCGAACTCAGATATTGGCTTTCAGGCAAGAATCCGCTTGCCGACTATCTGTGTGAAAACACCGTGCGTGAAGCGGAGCGGTATAAAGCGGGCATGGCATGGACGCGCGTTATCTGGGACGTCACTGCGGTCGCATGGCTCTTGAATGATAATGACAGATTTATGCGCTCCGAGGTAACCGATACTTTTCTGCCCGGCTATGATTTCAAATATGAGGCGAAACATTTGGAAAAGAAGATGCGTTATGTCACCTCTGTAAACCGTGATAAACTGATGAGCGACCTGTTTTTCAAGCTTACCGACAAATAATAAATCCCGCAGCCGACAGGCTGCGGGATTTATTGTCGCGTATCCTTTTACAAAAAATTCATTGATTTATATTTGAGTATATATTATAATATACTTTATAATTATACACTTTTGCAAATGAGGAATTATAATGTCAGAAAAAATTGATATATACGAAACCAAAAATCCGCTCAGACTGTACCCGCTGCTTGCCACACGCGGACTTGTAGTTATGCCGGACATTAAGGTCAGCTTTGACGTCGGCAGAAAAAGCTCGATAAAAGCGATTGAGACCGCTATGCACAACGGCCGTATGCTTGTCCTGTCCTCTCAGAAGGATATTTCGGAGGATGAGCCTGCGTCGGATAATGTGTTTGACATAGGTACTCTTGTCAAGGTTAAACAGGTGGTAAAAGTAAACGAGGACAGTCTGCGTGTTCTTGTAAAGGGTGTAGCCCGTGTTCAGCTGACGCAGATTTACAGTGACAGAGGTCATCTCAATACATATGCCATGCGCCTTGACGAACTTCCCGGTACGGTTGTCAGTGTAGAGCAGAAAGCGTCGCTGCGTATGCTCAAGGAGCTTTTTGAGGAGTACAGCGAGTATATTCCGAAGCCCGGAGAGGACGTGTTCGCTTCCGTTGTTGCGGAAAATGACCTCGGCGTGCTGTCGGATATCATAGCCGGCAATACGTATATGGGCTATGATATAAAGCAAAAGCTGCTGGAAATGATAAACCCGTATGAGCGCGCGGCATTTCTCATCGACAGCTTGCAGTCGGAAATCGAAGTCCTTAAAATGGAGCGTGAGATTGCCCTTCGCGTAAAAGAACAGATTGACAGTAATCAGCGTGAGTATTATCTCAAGGAGCAGTTAAAGGCGATTCGCAGCGAGCTGGGTGAGGATGAGCAGTATGACGATTCCCTCGGCGATTACAGCAATAAAATAGAAGCGCTGAACGCCTCTGAGGAAATAAAGGAAAAGCTTTATAAGGAGCTGGAACGGCTGAGCAAAATGCCGCCGATGTCGCACGAGGGCTCGGTTATTGAGGCATATCTTGACACTGTGCTGGATATGCCGTTTGGCGTAAAGACTCAGCTTAATACCGATTTGGCGCTTGCCGAAAAGGTGTTGAATAAAGACCATTACGGCATGGAAAAGGTCAAGCGCCTTGTGCTGGAGCATCTTGCGGTGCGCGCTCTGAGCGGGGACAGAGGACAGATTCTGTGCCTTGTCGGCCCGCCAGGAGTGGGTAAAACATCCGTCGCAAGGAGCATTGCAAAGGCTATGAACAGAGCTTATGCCCGCATCGCATTGGGCGGCGTGCGCGACGAGGCGGAAATACGCGGTCACCGACGCACATATATAGGCTCTATGCCGGGAAGAATTGCCGCTGCAGTGCGTAAGGCGGGAAGCATGAATCCGCTGCTGCTTCTTGACGAAATAGACAAGCTTTGCTCCGACTTTCACGGCGACCCTGCCAGTGCGCTGCTGGAGGTGCTTGACGGCGAGCAGAACGTAAACTTTGAAGACCATTATCTTGATATACCGCTTGATTTGTCCGACGTATTTTTTATAGCGACGGCAAATACTCTCGATACCATTCCGCGCCCGCTTTTGGACCGTATGGATATTGTTGAGATTTCAAGCTATCTCGACACCGAGAAAACAAGCATTGCCGAAAAGTTTCTTATACCGAAGCAGCTTAAGGCGGCGGGACTTAAGGCGTCACAGGTTCGCTTTGACAAGACTGCGGTGCCGGAGATAATTTCGTGCTATACAAGAGAATCGGGCGTGCGCGAGCTTGAGCGTAAAATCTCTGAAATTATGCGCCGCGCCGCGCGCATAATCGTATCGGGAGAGAGTAAATCGGTGCGTATCAGCGCTAAAAATATAGAAAAATTTCTCGGTACGCGCAAATTCCGCGATGAACCGCTTTACGAGGACGGAATGATAGGTGTTGTAAACGGGCTTGCCTGGACAAGTGTCGGCGGCGAGCTTTTAAATGTTGAGGTTTCGGTGCTGGAGGGCAGCGGAAAAATCGACTGCACCGGCAGCTTGGGAGACGTGATGAAGGAGAGTGTGCGCGCGGCGGTGTCCTATATCCGCTCGGTCGCATCTATCTATGATATTGACGCGGATTTTTATAAAAACCGCGATATACACGTGCATTTTCCGGAGGGTGCCGTGCCAAAGGACGGACCTTCCGCAGGTATTGCCATTGCAACGGCTTTAGCGTCGGCGCTCAGTCTCACTCCTGTGAAAAATACCGTTGCAATGACGGGTGAAATTACGCTTACGGGCAGAGTGCTTCCGATAGGAGGCTTGAAGGAAAAGACTATGGCGGCGTATAAAAACGGCGTGACAACCGTGATTATTCCTCACGGTAACCTGCCCGACCTTAAAGAAATAGATAAAACGGTTTATGAAAATATAAACTTTGTTGCGGTCAAAAAAGTGGATGAGGTCTTCCGCACGGCTCTTGAAACCGTTGCCAAGTCCTCCCGCGGGAGCCTTCCTGTTACCGAAAGCACGGTCGGCGCAAAGACCAAGCCCGCGGCGGTGCTTAACTGAAAGAGGTGCTTATGGAGCTTAACTTGAATAATGTGTCTTTGAAAATCTCCGCCGTTAAAAAATCGCAGTTTTTAAGCGACCTTCCGCAGATTGTTTTCTGCGGCCGCTCAAATGTCGGCAAGAGCTCTATGATTAACCGCCTGCTTAACAGAAAATCGCTTGCACGCACATCTGCAAAGCCGGGAAAGACGGCTACAATAAATTTTTACGATATTGACGGGAAGGCGTACTTTGTTGATCTTCCCGGCTACGGGTATGCCAAGGTATCTTACGAGGAAAAACGCAGATGGTCGATTTTTATGGAGGACTATTTCCGTTTTAACTGTGACAAGCGGCTTGCAGTCTCGGTTGTCGATCTGCGTCACGACGTATCTGACCTTGATATAGATATGGGCAGATATCTCTATGACGCCGGCATACCGTTTGTCGTTGCCGCGACAAAGGCGGACAAGCTTTCAAAAACCGCCGTACAGAAAAATCTTGAACAGCTGCGTCGGGTGTACGATTTTGAAAACGCGGTTGTTATTGCGTTTTCATCACAGACCGGTCAGGGAAGAGAGGAAATACTGTCGCATATAGAAGCGGCGCTTTCTTGAATTCGTTTTCGGGTTTACAGTCATTAAATACAGTCGATAATTAAAACACCGTAATAAGGATTAAACATGGATATATTTACAAATTTAGGACATACGTTACTTGCATATCTGAAGGATGCGCTTTATATTGTGCCTGTCGTTTTTATCTCTCTTACCTTTCATGAATGTGCGCACGGATATGCGGCTTATAAGCTGGGAGACCCCACCGCAAAGGAGGCGGGCAGGCTGACGCTCAATCCTCTCAAGCATATCGACCCTTTGGGACTGCTTATGATGATAATTATTCATTTCGGCTGGGCAAAGCCTGTCCCCGTAAATCCGTTGTATTTCAAGGAACCGAAAAAGGGCATGATGGTGACTGCCGCCGCCGGACCTGTTTCCAATCTTATCTTGGCGGTAGCAAGCTCGTTTTTTGCGGTATTTTTTAACTATGCTTATAACTACTCTTATTTTAATGAGATTTTGTCCAATGTTTTGCTTGTCGCGGCGATATTCTTTTACTATATGACGATAATCAATCTCGGTCTTGCCGTATTTAATCTTATACCTGTGTATCCTTTGGACGGCTCGCGGATTTTAGGCTTTTTTATGCCTGATAAATTTAATGATTTTATCCGCCGCTACGGACAGTATTTTTATATTGCCTTTTTTGTGCTGATAATAACAACCGACTTTATTTCCCGGGCTGTCGGCACAGTACAGGGCACTTTGTTTGAGGGTCTTACCATTGTCTGGAATGTACCTGCAAGGTTTTTGGCAAGACTGCTTTTTTCATAGGGGGGATAACGGTTTGTTATGGAACGTCCCGTATTCAAGCTTGAGGTTTTTGACGGTCCGCTTGACCTTTTGCTGCATCTGATATCCAAAAATAAAGTGTCGATTTACGACATTCCCATTTCGCTTATTTTAGAGCAGTATATGGAGTATATCGACGACCTGAAAAA
Organism: Clostridia bacterium; assembly: GCA_017937065.1. GTDB lineage: Bacteria > Bacillota > Clostridia > Oscillospirales > QAKW01 > RGIG9041. Next base: position 19,484 of record JAGBEI010000028.1, read on the forward strand.
AATGGATCTTGAGGTTTCCAGCGAGTTTATCGAAATGGCTGCAAATCTTATGTATATAAAATCAAAGATGCTGCTGCCAAAGCCGCCCGAGGAAGAGGAAGACCCGCGCGAGCAGCTTGCGCGCTCGCTTGCCGAGTATAAGCGCTATAAAGAGGTTCTGCCGAAGCTGCGTGCGCTTGACGAAGCTGCCGGAGTTAAATACACCCGCCGCATGATGACGGTGGAATTTGATAAAAAGCATACAAGGGTGTATGATATATCCAAGCTGGAGGAGGCGTATCTGAATGCCTCGCGGCGTTTTGAATATATTAATACGTCGCCGATAAAAAATTTCAAGGGTATTGTCGGCAGACAGATAGCCTCTGTCAAGACTAAGATATTTACTGTGCTGCGTATGCTGACGCGCGGCAGACATGTGAGTTTTAAGTCGCTGTTTACAGCTTCAAAATCGCGCTCGGATATTGTTGCGACCTTTCTTGCGGTGCTGGAGCTTACAAAAAACGAGCGCATTACCGTAAATGACAGCGGCAGTGAAATTTATATTGATGTTAGCGAGAGGAAAAACACAGATGGAATTTAATTATATGACGGGCGCTCTGGAGGCGATACTGTTTGCAAGCGGTGAGCCTATCGAGCGGGAAAAGCTCGCACAGACGCTTGAGACAGACGTGCGTACGCTTGACGCCGCCGTTGACGGGCTGAACGAGTATTATTCCGATAATCAGCGCGGCTTTGAGATTTTAAAGCTGGACACATGCTTTCAAATGACAACCCGCGCATTTTACGGAGAAATTACACGGCGGGCACTGGATCATCGGCGCAATACTCCGCTGTCAAACGCCGCGATGGAAATTCTTGCGGTTATAGCATATAATCAGCCTGTCACAAAGGGATATATTGAGCAGATTCGCGGCGTGGACTGCTTTTACGGTATAAATTCGCTGATTGAAAAGGGACTTGTTGAGGAACGCGGCAGACTGGACGCGCCGGGACGTCCTCATCTGTACGGCACAACGGCTGATTTCCTGCGCTGCTTCGGGTTGGAGTCTTTAGATGATTTGCCCCGGCTTTCCGGAATAGAACTGCCGGAGGGTGAGCAGGCGTCTGCGGCAGTGCCGGACGATGCGCAGCAGGTGCTTCCCATATGATGTGGTGGTGGCTTTTGCCCGCGTTTATAGTACTGCTGCTTTTTTGTCCTGTCTATCTGTACGGCTATTACGACGGTGAGTTTCGCATTGCCGTCAGGTTTTTATTTGTGAAATTTCGTATACCGCTCAATAAGTCAAAATCGGATAAAAAATCACGTAAATCAAAAAAGACCTCTAAATCCGAAAAAAAGCAAAAAAACCGTAAAATTAAAACAGACGGCGGCGGTTTTTTGACTCAGCTTAATAATTTTAAGGATATGCTGATATCGGCAAGAACACATATTCTGAAAGCGTTTCGCATAAAGCGCTTTAAGGCTGATATTACCGTGGCGTCCGATGACCCGTGCGCGACCGCGCTGCTTTTCGGCGGTGTAAACGCCGCGGCACATATTATCGTTTCGGTGGTGGACGCTCTGATTACGGTTGATAAACGGGATATCAATATCAGCGCGGATTACGGCTCGGATAAAACAGAGGTTTATGTTGACGTCATATTCAGGACGTTTTTGTATAAATTGCTTATCGGCTTGATATTATTTGCAATAGATGGTACAATAAAATCAAAGGAATAAAAGGAGAATTAAAATGGCAGAGCATGTAGAGCAGGTTTTGAATAATGCGATTGACGGTCTGAAAAAAATGATAGATGTTGACAGCGTTGTCGGCAATCCGATAAATATTTCGGACAGTACAACCGTAATTCCCGTGTCAAAGGTGTCGATGGGCTTTGTTTCGGGCGGCTCAAGCTTCGGCAAAGCTCCGGTGTCGGATAACTTCGGCGGCGGTGCCGGCGGAGGAATTAAGATTTCCCCCGTCGCATTTCTTGTTATAACAGACGGAAACGTGCGTCTTGTAAACGTCACCGATACTCCCGACCAGACCGATAAAATATTTACTAAAATTCCCGAGCTTATCGATCAGATTAGCGCGCTTATATCAAAGAAAAAAGAGGAAAAAAACGACAGCGCTCAATTATAGATAATTATGAATAACTTGAGCCACCTGCCAATACAATAAATTGACAGGTGGTTTACGGTGATAAAATACATATTTATACGTTGTGTAAGATATACGGTTATTTTTTTGTCAGTTGCGGCGATATCTCTGGGCATTCCTTTCAGCGCCGGTGCGTACAGCGCCCGTTCCATGATTCTGATGGAGGAGTCGACTGAGACAATACTTGTTGATATCAACTGCAATAAGGTTCTTCCGATGGCAAGCACTACAAAAATCATGACGGCGCTTGTTGTTCTGGAAAATGCCGACCTTAATGCAAACGTCGTCATTCCGGCGCAGGCATGCGGTGTAGAGGGCTCATCGATGTATCTTATTGCAGGCGAAACGCTGTCTGTGCGCGATCTGCTTTACGGCTTGATGCTCACCTCGGGCAACGATGCTGCGGTGGCGCTGGCAATTCATGTGGGCGGCAGTGAACAGCGTTTTGTGGAAATGATGAATGAGCGCGCGGCGTCGCTGGGTCTGCGTGATACAAACTTTGCAAATCCCTCTGGGCTCCCCGACGACAGTCATCATACAACGGCGCGGGAGCTTGCGATAATCACGGCGCATGCTCTTGAAAATGATACATTCAGGGAAATCGTGTCTTCGGAATCGGCAAAGGTGCCGTATAACAACAATCCTAACGGACGTACTCTGAAAAATCATAACAAGCTGCTTTATATGTATGACAGCGCAATAGGAGTTAAAACGGGTTTTACCAAAAAGGCGGGCAGATGCCTTGTCAGCGCGGCGCAGCGAGACGGTGTTACGCTTATCTGTGTTACGCTTAACGACGGTGACGACTGGAACGACCATATGACGGCGTTTGATTACGGTTTCTCAAAGGCGCAAAGACTTAGCCTTGCCGGTGCAGGCGAAGTCGCGGTTGAGCTTCAGACCCCTGACGGCAAAACCGTTACCGCAGTAAACAAAAACGACATCAGTACGGTTGTGTTTGAGGAAAGCTCCGTTTCAAGCGTGATAAAGGCGGAAAAATTTGTCTATTCACCTAAAGCTGCAGGAGACGTTGTGGGCAGCGTCAGCTTTTTTGTCAACGGTCAGCAGGTGGGACAGGATGAGCTGTGTATTACCGAAGCGATAGAGGCGCCGCCGCAGAGAAAAGAGCTGCTTTTTACGAGAATAATTAATGCCGTAAAGAATTTTTTCAAAGGATTATTTTAAAAATAAATAAAGGACAATAAAATGACAGAGTTAATACGACTGCAGAAATTTCTTGCAGACAGCGGAGTCTGCTCGCGCCGTTTTGCCGAAAAGCTGATAGAAGAGGGACGTGTAACAGTCGGCGGCAAACGCGCGGCTATCGGTGACAAGGTGTCGCCGGATACTACGGGTGTTCGGGTTGACGGACAGCAGATATTTCCACGAAGAAAAGAAAATTCTTATATAATGCTGTATAAGCCGCGCGGTTATGTTACCACCGCAAAAGACGAGCTGGGACGCAAGTGCGTAACAGACCTTGTAAAAAAAGAACGTGCCCGTCTTTATCCTGTCGGCAGACTGGACCGTGACAGCGAGGGTCTGCTTATAATGACCAACGACGGAGAGCTTGCCAATAAGCTTATGCACCCCAAAAATCACATTCCCAAAACCTATCGTGCGATAGTCAGGGGAAAGGTGAGCGGTGACGCGCTCGGCGCTCTCAGCGGCGGCGTTTATCTTGCAGAGCTTGATTATACAACCGCTCCGGCAGACGTTGAGCTGCACGAGCAGAAGGAGGACAGAACGGTTTTGCTTATTACAATCTATGAGGGCAAAAACCGTCAGATTCGCCGTATGTGCGAAGCGCTCGGCTTAGAGGTGCTTCGCCTTAAGCGCGAGCGGATAGGCAGACTTTCCATAGGTACGCTTAATTCAGGTCAGTACAGAAAGCTGACTGAAAAGGAAGTTAATTATTTAAAGACGTTGTGAGGAAAAAAACGTGAAAAGAATTATATCGGCGGCGCTGACAATACTGATGATTTCCGTTTGTCTTACAGGCTGTGATATATTGTCGGGCGGTAAAAACAATATCGGAAAGACCGACAATACGATTATAAGCGTATATGCCGCACTGAAGGAAAACCTTGCCGAGCGCGGCAAGGAGGGCTATTTGCTTTACGGCGCAAAGCTGCTTGTAAACAGCGAGAATGTCGGCAGCTACACTTATGTATACACCGATAAGCGTCCCGATGATATGAAATATTCCGATATCCTCATTGTTGAGGTTAATAACCGCACGGGACGTATTGAAAAGTGCTCCGCGCCCGACTATGCCGATTACGGAGCGATGCCGTATGAGCTGATAAGCAATGCAATGCCGCTTGAGCCTAATACTTTTGAGGCGGATTCCGATACCGCTGTCAAAAATGCAGCCCTTGCGCATCAGGGCAGCGGGTTTGTGTATAATTACGTTGAACTGACCCTTTGCTACAAGGACGGTATGCCGCTTTACGAAATAAACCATATCTCGCTTGTCAACAACTGTGTTTATCACAGCGTTGTGGACGTTATGTCGGGAGAGGTTATAAATAAATCGGTGGAGGAGCTGTAAAATGAAAAAACTGTTTTTTCCGGCGGTGTCTGTGTTGCTTTGCGCCGTCATGCTTTTCGGATGCGCAGAGAAAACTCGGCCGGCGCTGGATATTAAAAAAGAAAGCGTTACGTCGATAGAATTTAAAAAAACCTGCTATAAGGAGGACGAGCCGGATTACCGCGAATATGTCTCAAAAACGGTGACTGAGCGGGAGGATTTGGATGCGCTGATAAATTGGACACAGTCCCTAAGGCTTGAAAAGCAGAGTGCAATCGAGGTGCCGGTTGAGCGTGTTGAGTACGTTATTGTGCTCAAGGGCGTAAAGGAGCACAGACTTATTTTCTTGGATGACTACATAGTCTACGATACTGCGGCATTTGTTTATGCAAATCCGTCTCAAAAGGAGCAGGTAAAGGAAAAATATAACCTGCTGAATTATGAAGAAAAGGCTGCTGAGCTTGATCTGATGTGAAAAACGATTAGCTGACGCGAGCGCTTTTGCGCTCGTTTTTTTAAAGGGGAATGTCATGAGAAAGCTGTCTTTTATAATTGTAACGGCGGTGATTGTCAATATGTTGTCTTTTATATCGGTTTTTGGCGCAGGTGCGCGACAAGAGCAATACCTGCGCGGCGTCTGGCTGTCCTCTGTGAAAAATCTTGACTTTCCGTCAAAGCCCGGTCTGCCGCGGGAGCAGCTGGAGAAAGAGCTTGACGACGTTGTTTCAACCTGCAAGAGCGCTGGTATAAACGCCGTGTTTTTTCAGGTGCGTCCCTGTGCCGACGCGCTGTATAAGTCGGATATTTTCCCGTGGAGTGCAGTTTTGTCGGGCACACAGGGCATAGCGCCGGACGGAGACTTTGACCCTCTTGAGTATCTTGTCGAAAAAGCACATGCGGAGAATATAGAGGTTCACGCGTGGGTAAACCCGTATCGCGTCGGTAAAGAAGACGGCGGCGCCGAGGCGGTAATATCCGCGCTTTCGGAATTCAGTCCCGCAAAGCAGCATCCGGATTATTATGTGACCTGCTCTGACGGCGGCGTTTATTTCAATCCTGCCGTTGAGGAGGTTCGGGAACTGATAATTTCGGGCGTTGAGGAAATTGTGCGCGGCTATGACGTGGACGGGATTCATTTTGACGATTATTTTTACCCTTACGGTGTGACCGATTATCCCGACGCCGAGCAGTATGCAAAATACGGTGAGGGCTTTTCGGATATTGCGGATTTCAGACGTAATAATGTCAATTTGCTGATACGCGGCACCTGTGAGGCGGTACATAAAATTAATCCTAAGGTAAGGTTCGGCGTCAGCCCGTTCGGCATATGGGATAATCAGCGCGACAACCCCGACGGGTCTGATACCCGCGGAATGTCCTCTTACAGTGATATATTTGCCGATTCCAGGGCATGGGTGCAAAACGGCTGGGTTGACTACATCTGTCCACAGCTTTACTGGGCGTTTGAGACGGAGGCGGCGCCGTTTGATAACCTTGTTGATTGGTGGAGCAGTCTCTGTCAGTCGTCTGACGTCGACCTGTATGTAGGGCACGCACTGTATAAGCTGGGCACAGGCGAAAAGGGCTTTGAGTCTGTATCCCAGATTACGCGCCAGCTTGATTTGTGCGCTCAGAGCGAAGTCAGCGGAAGCGTGTTTTTCAGATACGGTACGTTAAAGTCAAATGTATCGGGATGTTTGGATATGATAAAGTCTTATAAGAGTCCGACGGACGGAAAAACCGAAGCGTCTTCCGAGCCGGGCAGCGCATCGGATATAAAATTTGAGCAGAAAGCCCAAAAATATGTAGGCACCGCACATGCCGGCGCCGAAAGCCTTAAAATTACGGCACCGGCAGACGGATACCGTACGACGGATGCAAATGTTTCAGTAACAGGTGTTGCCGACCCGCAAAAGCCCCTCACGGTAAACGGGAACGCCGTGTCTGTAACGGAGCACGGGTATTTTTGCGCATACCTTGCGCTTGAGCAGGGTGAAAATACATTTACCTTCAAAAACGGCGATGATACCGAGAGCATAACCTGTAACCGCGTCACTGCCGAGAATACCCGCGAGACGGTAAACGGAATATTTATGAAGGACAGTGTCTGTCCGTCGGGCAACAGTATTTATTATGCCGGGGAATGTGCGCAGCTGTCGGTTTATGCCGTTGAAAACGCGGACATTTATGCTCGCTTTTTGGGCAGTGAGGTTAAGCTTTCTCCGAGCGGTGAGGCATCGGGCGGTTTTGTTTGTTACAGTGCAAAAGTTACCGTGCCCAATATAGTAACGGGCATTGCCGACGGCGGCGTGACTGAGTTTTATGCCAAGACGGACGGCGGTAACGTGAGCTACGGAAACGCCGGCAAAACCGAAATAATCAGCGCGCCGATAAAGCTTTATACTCAGAATGAGTGTTATGTTTATAATGATACGGGCGACGGCTCGATGATGGATAACTATCAGCTTCCCGCGGGAGCCGAGGTGAGCGCGACAGCGCTTGTGAACGGACTTTACCGTCTGATGAGCGGCAAGTGGGTGAATAAGGACAATGTTGCCGATACCGCACCCGATGCCTTGCCGCTTGATATTGACGAAGGTAAATACACAAGAGTGGATCTTGTGTTTGAAACGGTACCTGAATTTCAAAGCCGGGTTACACAGGGAGGAGCGCTTGTAATCGGACTTTACGGAATAAACGGGGAGCCCGAAATTGAACCGCAAAGCGCGCGTGTCAGTGCAAAGCTTGTCCGCCGCGGCTCTGAGGCAGACGCAGTGCTTACGGTCGAAAGCGGCAGCGTGGACGGTTTTTTTGTGCGCAAGACCGATGATAAGACACTGTCCGTATGGATTTATACCAACCGCGGGGGCGGACTTTCGGGTAAAACGATAGCGATAGACCCCGGACACGGCGGCGAGGACAGGGGTGCGGCAGGACCTGCGGGCGGCGACGGAATATGCGAGGACGACCTGAACCTCAGCGTGTCGTACATACTTGCGCAAAAGCTTAAGGAAGCGGGTGCAAATGTAATTCTTACACGTGAGGATGCAAGCACGCTGCCGCTTGCCCAGCGTGCAGGGCTTATCCGTTCTTATACGCCCGATGTCAGCATTTCGGTGCATCACAATTCTGTTTCCCGCGGCTCGGATTTTAACAAGGCAAGCGGTGTCGTGGTTCTGTATTCAAGAGAGACCGCGCTGCCTCTTTCCAAAGCGGTGTCGGATAGGATAACAGACGGTATTGATATAACAAACAACGGGTATAAGGCACAGAGCCTTAACGTCTGTCGGGATTACCGCTATCCCTGTATACTTATTGAGTGCGGGTTTGTCTGCAATCCGACGGAATATGAAATGCTGATGACCGATGAGTATAAACAAAAGCTTTGCAATAATATTGTTTTGTCATTAATTGACTATTTTAAGTGAAAACTGTTGAATTATAAAATTTATTTCACTATAATATAATAATAAGCTGTGCTTTCGCACCGTGTGTGCGAAGGGACGGGGATTTTAAAAATACGGAGGAAAAAATGAAAGTACTTGTCATCAATGCGGGCAGCTCTTCGCTCAAGTTTCAGCTTATAGATATGGACGGTGAGCAGCTTATCGCTAAGGGTAACTGCGAAAAAATCGGAGAGGAAACGGGAATTTTCGGCTATAAGGTGGGCGAGCAGGAACGTCAGGTATTTAAAAAGGAAATAGCAATTCCCGACCATAAGGCGGCGTTCAAGATGGTTATTGACGCGCTGGTTTACGGCTCTGACCGTGTGGTGAATTCTCTGGATGAAATAAACGCCGTAGGTCACAGGGTTGTTCAGGGCGGAGATGTTTTTTCCAAATCTGTTCTTATAGACGAAAATGTTATAAACAAGATAAGCGAGCTTGCGGTTCTTGCGCCTTTGCATAACAAGGCGCATGTCACGGGAATACGCGCGTGTATCGAGGTGTTGGGTACGCGGGTACCGCAGGTTGCGGTTTTTGACACGTCCTTTCACCAGACAATGCCGCCCAAGGCGTATATGTTTGCCCTGCCGTATAAGTATTATGAAAAGTATCATATCCGCCGCTATGGTGCGCACGGTACATCGCACAGATACGTATCCGCTGAATGCGCGCATCTTATGGGGCGTGATATAAGCGAGCTTAAAATTATTACCTGCCATATAGGAAACGGCGCGTCCATTTCTGCGGTTGAAGGCGGAAGGTGTGTCGATACGTCGATGGGACTGACTCCGGTAGACGGTTTTCTGATGGGTACCCGCTGCGGAAGCATGGACCCATCGGTGCTGACATATATTGCCGAAAAGGAAAATATGTCTGCTCATGATATAGATGTAATGTGCAATAAGGAATCAGGGCTTCTGGGCATTTCCGGCACATCAAACGACAGCCGCACGGTAAACGAGGAGGCGGCAGCCGGTGTGGAGCGCTCTGTGCTTGCCATTGAGATGCAGCATTATCAGATACTTAAATATATCGGTTCCTATGCCGCGGCAATGAACGGTGTTGACGCTATCGTTTTTACCGCCGGCATCGGCGAAAACGACCCGCTGCTGCGCCGACGCGTGCTTGAAAATCTCACATATCTGGGATTAAAGCTTGATGTTGAGGCGAACAGTATCGAGCACTGCAAGGAGAACACAAAAATAACGACAGATGACTCAAAGGTCGCAGCGTTTATAATCCCGACCAACGAAGAACTGGTAATCGCCCGCGATACGGTGGAAATCGTTGCAAAAGCGGGTAAAATCAGACTGTAAGAGCGCTCGCTTGTTCACAGCCTGGTAAAAACTAAGACTTTATGAAATATACAAGTACGTTAATTGCAGTAAAAGACATAGAAAAAAGTAAGCGTTTCTATCATGAGGTGCTGGGGCTGAACGTTGAAGCCGACTTTGGCGCAAATGTCACATTGGAGGGCTCAGTTGCATTACAGACACTTGAAACGTGGAAGACGTTTATCGGAACCGATGACGTCACTTTGCCCAACAATGCGGGAGAGCTTTATTTTGAAGAGGATGATATAGACGCTTTCTGTATTCATCTGAAAGCCTTTGATATATGTTATGTTCACGAATTGTTTGAGCATCGTTGGGGACAGAGAGTTATTCGTTTTTATGACCCGGACAAGCATATAATTGAGGTCGGTGAAAATATGAAAGCGGTCTGTAAACGCTTTTTGGACAGTGGTATGACTTTGGAGCAGGCTGCCGAGCGCATGGATGTGCCTGTAAGCTATGTAATTGCCTGTATCAGATAAATTAAGGCTGTCCGCAGCGCAACTCAAAAGGAGAGAACAGACATGAACAGCGGCATAAGAAAATGGAGGCTGTCCGATGCGGCTGATTTGGCGGCGGCACTGAGCAATAAGAATATACTGAATAATCTTCGTGACGGCTTGCCCTATCCCTACACCGAAAAAGACGGTGAAGAATATATTTGTGCCATGCTTTCGGCGGACGAAAACAGTATTTTTTCGTTTGCAGTTACAGCAGACGATAAAGTAATCGGCAGCGCCAGTGTTTCCAGGCAGGGAAACATTCACCGCCGAACCGGTGAGCTGGGATACTATATTGCAGAGAAATATTGGGGAAACGGAATTATGACAAATGCCGTAAAACAAATCTGCAAATATGTTTTTGCAAACAGTGATATTATACGCATTTATGCCGAGCCGTTTGCCTATAACGCCGCTTCGTGCCGTGTGCTTGAAAAAGCGGGCTTTCGGTACGAGGGCGTGTTGAGAAGCAATGCGGTAAAGAACGGTAAAATACTTGATATGAAGATGTATGCCTTGTTGAAAACGGAAATATAAATTCCGCATTAATCGGATGAGCGGCTGTTTAAATCATAAATCAGAAAATCGATTTCGAAAAAAGTATACAGAAAAGCGGTATATCCCGAAAATTTGGGATATACCGCTTTTTGCACCCCGTATAAAACCTGTTGCTTTACGGTTTTATATGAGGCATTCATTTTTTATCAGTAACCGATTGTATAAGTAAACCCGTATTTGTCACCGTCGGCAACAGTGCAGCTGTCTACTCCCTCAGCTGTCTGCTCACCGTCTTTTGTGAGGCACCACCATCCTTCGTCCTTGCTGTAATCAGCTGTTTCGCCGTCCACTGTGGTGACAAACAGCCCGTACTCCGATTCCTGACCCGAAATGAGATTTTCTTGCTCAAGCGCACGCCGCAGATTAGTCTCGGTCGTTGTAATTTCAAATTCCTTTTGAGACTTGTCTGAGTGGATTACAGTCAGAGTAAAGGCTATTTCATTACCGTTCGATGCTTTATCCTTTGCGCATCCGCAAAGCATGGTAAGCATGAGTACTAACACCAGCGCCGGCAATAAAATTCTGGTTTTTTTCATTTTCTTTCTCCCGTTAAATTTATTTTATCACACGAATGCGGATAACGCCTTCAATGTTATTCAAAAGCGAAACCGTTTCGTCTGTGATATTCTCGTCACAGTCAATCATTGTATATGCAAAATCGCCCTTTGATTTATTTATCATGTTGGCAATGTTAATATTCTGCGATGAAATAACGGAGGATATTTTCGACAGCACAGCGGGAACATTATGATGAAATACGCATATTCTGACAGCGCTTGCTTTGGGCATCTCCACATTCGGGAAATTAACCGAATTGACGATGTTTCCGTTTTCCAGATAGTCTATAAGCTCGTGAGCCGCCATATACGCGCAGTTGTCCTCGCTCTCCTCTGTCGATGCGCCCAGATGAGGAATGCTTATGCAGTTTTTCATCTTGATTGTATCGGCGTTCGGAAAGTCGGTTATGTATTTTGCCGCTTTTCCGCTTTCAAGAGCGTTTTTCATGTCTGCGTCATCAACAAGATCGGCGCGTGAAAGATTTATGACGATAACGCCGTCCTTCATTTTTGAAATGCTGTCAGCATTTATGAATTTCTTTGTCTCGTCTGTAAGCGGCACATGCAGACAGATTATATCGCACTTTTCGTAAATCTCGTCAAGAGTTGCCGCCTTGGCGATGTGGCTGGAAAGATTCCATGCGGATTTGAGTGAGATGTAGGGGTCGTAGCCAAGTACTTTCATACCCAGCGCGTAAGCTGCGTTTGCGACGTTTACGCCGATTGCGCCCAGCCCTACAACGCCGAGCGTTTTGCCCGAAATCTCATGGCCTGCAAAATTGCTCTTGCCTTTTTCGACCTGCTTTGCAACATCGTCACCCGTTAATGTTCTCGCCCATTCGATACCGCCTACGATATCTCTGGAGGCGAGCATCAGCGATGCGACTGCAAGCTCCTTAACGGCGTTTGCGTTGGCGCCGGGGGTATTGAATACAACAATTCCCTTTTCGGCACATGCCGCAACGGGGATATTGTTGACGCCGGCGCCCGCTCTTGCGATGGCAAGCAGGCTTTCGGGCATTTCCATCTCGTGCATTGACGCACTTCTTACCATTACGGCGTCGGGAGCTTCACAGCTGTCGCTGACGTTGTAGCCGCTGCCGAACTCTTTTGTACCGACGGTTGAAATCTTGTTTAATGTTAAAATGTTCATTTTACAGCCTCTTTTCTACAAGCATATATTGTTATAATTATATTTTATATTTACGCTTATTGCAACACAAAAAAATTTAATGTGCATTTTTTACTAAAAACAACTTAAATTTAATTGCATATTTGTGCGATATATGTTATTATTTTAGTAAAGAGGATAAAACCTTTAATTAAAAATTAATGGAGAACCTAAAATGAAAATCAGTCAGATTTGTCAGATTCTCGATGCAGACACGCTTTGCTGCAAAGAGCTTGCCGATACGCAGGTATATTCCGCCTGCGGCTCGGACATGATGAGCGATGTGCTTGCGTTTGTCAAGGATCACGGGATACTTCTCACAGGTCTTGTCAATCCTCAGACCGTGCGCACAGCCGTGATGATGGATATGAAAGGAATAGTGTTTGTCCGCGGTAAAAAGCCGGACGCTGCCGTGATATCGCTTGCGGAGGAAAGCGGCATCGTTTTGCTTACAACCGATTACAGAATGTATACCGCCTGCGGCCTGCTGTACACTGCGGGGCTTTATACGGACGGGAGCGATAAGGTGTGAGCGACGCTCTTAATATGCACTATATTGTTGACGGCAGCGATTTCACGACAGCAGGCGAGGCGTCCACAGCCGTCAAAATGAAGCTTAAAAAGCTGGGTATTGCGCCCGATATCGTGCGTAAGGTTGCCATTGCAATGTATGAGGCTGAAATAAATATGGTTATTCATGCGGGCGGCGGCGTTGCGGACGTGTCTCTTGAAAGCGATAAAATAACCATTCGGCTGATTGACCACGGCAAGGGAATTCCGGATGTTGAGCTTGCCATGCGCGAGGGCTATTCGACGGCTCCCGATGCTGTGCGCAGTCTCGGCTTCGGCGCGGGCATGGGGCTTCCCAACATAAAAAAATACTCAGATGAGATGTACATAGATACAGAGGTGGGCAAGGGAACCACCGTCACACTTATAATCAACTTACAGTGAGGATGATAAACAATGCCTGAATTTCATTCCGTGACGCTTGACAGCGATAAATGCCGCGGATGTATAAACTGCGTCAAACGCTGCCCGACGGAGGCTATACGCGTTAAAAACGGAAAGGCTTTTATTATTTCGGACAGATGTATAGACTGCGGGGAATGCATACGGATTTGTCCTCATCACGCCAAAAAAGCGGTTTATGATAAAATGTCGGAGCTTGACAGGTTTGAATACCGTGTTGCGCTGCCGGCACCGTCGCTTTATGCTCAGTTTAACAATCTTGAAAGCATAGATTATGTGCTGGACGGGCTGAAAAAGATAGGCTTTGACGATGTTTTCGAGGTTGCGGGCGCAGCCGAGCTTGTAAGTGAAATGACGCGGGATATGATGAAAAGCGGCGATTTTCCGCGCCCGCTGATTTCCAACGCGTGCCCCGCGATTGTAAAGCTTGTCAAGGTGCGCTTTCCCAAGCTTCTGCCGCACTTACATAATGTTTTGCCGCCTGTCGAGGTTGCGGCAAAGCTGGCGCGGGCGCGCGCCGAGCGGGAGACCGGACTGCCGCCCGATAAAATAGGCATATTTTTTATATCGCCCTGTCCGGCAAAGGTGACGGCGCTTCATCATCCTGTCGACGACGAAAAGGCGGTGGACGGAGTTTTGTCCGCAAGCGAGGTCTATATGGCGCTGCTGCCTGCAATGAAGGAAATTGAAAAGCCGCAGAGTGAACAGATTTCCGGCATTACCGGGATTTCGTGGTCCTATACCGGCGGTGAGGCAACGGCACTTTTGCTGCCGCGCTATCTTGCGGCGGACGGAATAGAAAACGCCATTAAAATTTTAGATGAAATAGAAAATGAAAAATTGAACGATATTGACTTTGTTGAGCTTGACGCCTGCTTTTCCGGCTGCGTTGGCGGCTGTCTTAATATTGAAAATCCGTACATTGCCAAAACAAAGGTGAGAAACCTGCGCAAATACCAGCCGGTTGCGGCAAGCAGGCTGTCCGACTTTCCGGAGATTTCAAGGGAACAGTTTATGTCTAAGGGCGAGGTGGAGTATAATCCGGCGCTCGAGCTTGCCGACGACCCCAAAAAGGCAATGGAAATAATGATGCGCATAGCGCAGATTGAGGAGAAGCTGCCCGGCATAGACTGCGCCGCCTGCGGTTCTCCGAGCTGCGCCTGTTTTGCTCAGGATGTGGCTTTGGGCAAGTCCAAAATGTCAGATTGTATGATAATAATGAAAAAGGAGCTGCGGGACATTCTCGCGGATTGAAAAAATGAAAGTGAGTGAGCTATGTAAAGCTGCGGGCTTTACACCTGTTACGGAGGACGCCGCAGACCGTGAGGTGGGCGGCGTATATGCCTGTGACCTTTTGTCGTGGGTTATCGGGCGGGCTGCGGAAAACGCCGCGCTTGTTACTGTAATGACTAATGTAAACGTCATTGCAGTTGCCGTTATGGCGGACTTGTCCTGTGTTGTGCTTAGCGAGGGCGTGCGCCTTGACAACGCAGCGCTTTTGAAAGCGCAGCAAAACGGCGTCGCCGTGCTGTCAAGCGATAAACCGACATTTGAAACCTGCGTTGAGCTTAACCGTATACTAAACTGCGCCGATTGATTTATGAAGTATTACTACGACCTTCACATACATTCTGCGCTGTCGCCCTGCGGTGATGAGGACATGACGCCGAATAACATTGTCAATATGTCACTGCTGAACGGCTTGGATATCATTGCACTGTCCGACCATAATACCTGCAAAAACGTCCGCGCCGTGTCAGAGGTTGCACGTCGTGCTGGTATCTTGTTTATACCGGCAATGGAGCTGGAAACGGCTGAAGAAATACATGTGCTTTGCCTTTTTCCGAGTGTTGACGCCGCGGAGCTGTTTGAACGGGAAATAGTCAGTCCCGCACTGCCCGATATTGCCAATAACGAGAGCATTTTCGGGCGGCAGCAGATTTTGGACGAAAACGATAATGAAACGGGCACGGACGGAAGATATCTTATAAATGCCACCTCACTGACAATAGACAGCGTCGGTGTTCTTGCGGCGCGTTACGGCGCAGCGGCAGTTCCCGCGCATATCGACAAGCAGACAAAAAGCCTGCTCTCGGTGCTGGGCATGGCTGACAGGAGCATGGGTTATAATGTCTTTGAGCTGTCTCCAAACGCGCCGGATAATTTCTCTGAAACACATTTTTCACTGAAGGGCATGGGATATCGGTATCTTTATAACAGTGACGCTCACTATCTTGCAGATATTGCCGAGCGCGGCGGGAAAAATTTTTTTGAACTGGATTGCCCGCACCCGCGCGCCGAAGATGTTATCGGATTTATTAAAAATAATTATTGAGGTCCGCTTTTGTGCGGACCGTTTTTGCGGATTGTCCTGCCGCCGCGCAGCGGTTTTAAAAAGCAACAGTCAAAACCTGTCCTACATGCGTTTTTCATCGCATATAATCGTTATCGGGACGGGTTTTTACATAAAAAAGAGCATTTAACAGAACTTGACATGAAAAACTTGAAAAATTTTTAGAAAAGTGTAGAAATCGCGGATTTTTTGTGCTAACATATATTTTGGCATATCGCGTATATATCCTGTGATATATCTTATAATAATGTGTTTTTAATTTTGAACCATATTTAAGGAGGAAAAAAATGAGTAAAAAAAGCGCGGTTCCTTTCAGGGGAACAAAAGAGCAGGAGGCAAAGCTCTATGAGGTCATCGAGAAATACAGAAATATCGACGGACCTCTGATGCCGGTGCTTCAGGGTGCTCAGGAAATCTACGGCTATCTGCCGATAGAGGTACAGAAAATAATCTCCGAGGAGCTGGACATTTCACTCGAACACATTTACGGCGTAGTAACCTTCTATGCTCAGTTTTCGCTCGCACCCAAGGGAGAGTATCAGATTGCGGTTTGCCTGGGTACGGCGTGCTATGTTAAGGGCTCAGGTGAAATTCTCGACAAAATCAAGGAAATTATCGGTGTTGATGTGGGCGAGTGCTCGCCGGACGGTAAGTTTTCTCTTGACGCGACAAGATGTATAGGTGCCTGCGGTCTTGCGCCTGTTATGACTATAAACGACGAGGTGTTCGGTCGTCTCACTGTCGGTGAAATTCCGGACATACTCGCAAAATACATGAACTGATAATTGATATGAAGGAACTGTCGCTTAACATTCTTGATATAGCGCATAATTCCGTAAAGGCTAAGGCGTCCGAAATCATTATTTCGGTTGAGGAAAGCCTTAAGCGCAATATTGTGGCTATTGATATTAAGGACAACGGCTGCGGTATGGATAAGGATTTTCTGTCGGCTGTGACAGACCCGTTTGTGACTACACGCACAACAAGAAAGGTCGGGCTGGGAATTCCGCTTCTGCGTCAGCAGGCACTTGACACCGATGGGCATTTTGATATAAGCTCCCAACCGGGGCGCGGCACTGAGGTGTATGCGGATTTTAAGCTTTCACATCTTGACCGTCCGCCTGTCGGAGACATCGCCTCAACGGTTGTGTCTCTTATATCGGCAAATCCGTCCATACGTTATGTATATACGCATCTTACCGATTTCGGCAGCTTTACGCTTGATACGGATGAGGTTAAGGAGCAGCTGGGCGACATTCCGCTTAACGAGCCTGAAATCCTGATTTGGCTCACAGAATACATTAACGAAAATTTACAAAGCATAGAGGGAGGCAAAATATAATGAAAAGCTTGGAAGAACTCAGAGCAATAAAGGCAAAAATGCAAAACAACGTCCAGCTGCGCGGCGTTGACGACGCGGACAGTGTCGTAAGAGTAGTCGTAGGTATGGCAACCTGCGGTATCGCGGCGGGTGCGCGTCCCGTACTCAATAAGTTTATTGAAGAGGTTCAGAACAGAGGCCTTAAAAACGTGCTGGTAACGCAGACCGGCTGCATAGGCGTATGCCGTCTTGAGCCTATCGTCGAAATAATAACGCCTACGGGCGAGAAGACAACATATGTTAAGATGGACGCGGACAAGGTTTCGAAAATTGTTCATGAGCATCTTGTAAATAACAGGGTTGTTGAGGAGTACACCATCGCAAACGCGGATAAATAAGCGTATTTTAAGAAATATTTTCTCTGTTCATACAGCGCGGAACAGGGTAAGACAATAAAAATACTTGCCGCGGCGCGGCGGCAGAATGGAGAATAAAATGATAAGAAGCCATATACTTGTTTGCGGCGGTACGGGCTGTACTTCCTCCGGCAGTCAGAAAGTAATTGACGCTTTGAACAGCGAGCTTGCCGAAAACAATCTTCAGGACGAGGTAAAGGTCGTTATGACCGGCTGCTTCGGTCTCTGTGCTCTCGGTCCCATTATGATAGTTTATCCCGAAGGCGCGTTTTACAGCCGTGTCGAGCCTTCTATGATTCCCGAAATCGTTTCGGAGCATATCATAAAGGGTCGTGTTGTCAAAAAATATCTTTATACCGAGTCAACCGATGAAAACGGAGTTGAGCATGATTCGCTCAACGATACGGCGTTTTATAAAAAGCAAAAGCGCGTTGCTCTTCGCAACTGCGGTGTTATCAATCCGGAAAATATCGATGAGTACATAGCTTACGACGGTTATGAGGCGCTTGGCAAAGTGCTGACAACAATGACTCCCGCCGAGGTAATACAGTGTATAAAAGACAGCGGACTCCGCGGCCGCGGCGGCGCGGGCTTTCCGACCGGGCTTAAATGGGATTTTGCCTCAAGGAATAAATCCAAAATAAAATATGTGTGCTGTAACGCAGACGAGGGCGACCCCGGCGCGTTTATGGACCGTTCCGTTCTTGAGGGCGATCCTCACGCGATTATCGAGGCGATGTCCATTGCGGCATATGCTGTCGGTGCTTGCAGGGGCTTTGTTTATATCAGAGCCGAGTATCCCATTGCCGTTCACAGACTTCAGATTGCCATTAATCAGGCGAAGGAATACGGACTGTTGGGCGATAATATTTTCGGCACTGATTTTTGCTTTGATATTGAAATTCGTCTCGGCGCCGGTGCGTTTGTCTGCGGCGAGGAAACAGCGCTTATGACCTCAATCGAGGGCAACCGCGGCGAGCCGCGCCCCCGTCCTCCGTTTCCGTCCGATAAAGGTATATTCAGCATACCTACGATGAATAATAACGTTGAGACGTATGCCAATATCCCGCAGATTATTCTTAAGGGCGCTGACTGGTTTGCAGGCATGGGCACGGAGAATTCAAAGGGCACAAAGGTATTCGCGCTGGGCGGCAAAATTGTAAATACGGGTCTTGTGGAAATACCGATGGGTACGACGCTGCGTGAAATTATAGAGGATATAGGCGGCGGGATACCTAACGGCAAAAAGTTCAAGGCTGCTCAGACGGGCGGTCCGTCAGGCGGCTGTATTCCTGCGTCTCTTATAGATACTCATATTGATTACGATTCACTTGCCGCGATAGGCTCGATGATGGGTTCAGGCGGTCTTATCGTAATGGACGAGGATAACTGTATGGTTGATATAGCCAAGTTCTTCCTTGAATTTACCGTTGACGAGTCCTGCGGAAAATGTACTCCCTGCCGTGTGGGTACAAAGCGTCTTTTGGAGTATCTTGATAAAATTACAAGCGGCAAAGCAACAATGCAGGATTTGGACGATCTTGAGGAGCTTTGCTACTATATAAAGGATAATGCGCTCTGCGGTCTCGGTCAGACGGCGCCTAACCCCATCCTTTCAACGCTCAAATATTTCAGAGATGAGTATGTAGCACATATCGTCGATAAAAAATGCCCGGCGGGCGTATGTAAGTCTCTTCTTCAGTATAAGATTACCGACGCTTGTAAGGGCTGTACGCTCTGTGCCAGAAAGTGTCCCGTTAATGCTATTTCGGGTGCGGTTAAGGAAAAACACGTCATTGACCCCGCAAAGTGTATCAAGTGCGGCGTTTGTATGTCTAACTGTAAGTTTAATGCGATAATCAAAGAGTAAGGAGGTAAAGACTAATGAATATGGTAAATCTTAAAATTAATAATATCGATGTATCCGTTCCTGCGGGTTCAACCATTCTTCAGGCTGCAAAGTCGGCAAATATTGAAATCCCTACTCTTTGCTATATGAAGGAAATAAACGAGATAGGCGCCTGCCGTATATGCGTAGTTGAGGTAAAGGGTGCCCGCTCTCTTGTGGCATCGTGCGTATATCCCGTAAACGAGGGAATGGAGGTTTTCACCTCTACGCCCAGAGTTTTAAAGGCAAGACGCATGACGCTTGAGCTGCTTTTGTCAAATCATAACCGCAAGTGTCTTTCCTGTATAAGAAGCGGCAGCTGTGAGCTTCAGGCGCTGTGCAATGAGTACGGTGTCGATAATGACGGTAAGTATGACGGTGCAAAGACAGAGTCGGAGATTGACGATTCTGCCGCACATATGTACCGCGACAACTCAAAATGTATTCTCTGCCGCCGCTGTGTCGCGGTCTGCGAGAAGAATCAGGCTGTTTCGGTTATCGGTGCAAACGAGCGCGGCTTTGCCACCCATGTCGGTTCACCTTTTGAAGCGCTGCTTGATGAAACGTCATGCGTTTCCTGCGGTCAGTGCATTGTGAACTGTCCGACAGGCGCACTTTCCGAAAAGGACAGCACGGCTAAGGTTTGGGAGGCGCTTTCCGACGACAGCAAGCATGTTATCGTGCAGACGGCTCCTGCCGTGCGCGCCGCTATCGCGGAGGAGTTCGGTAATCCGATAGGCACCGACGGAGAGGGGA
Organism: Clostridia bacterium; assembly: GCA_017937065.1. Taxonomy (GTDB): domain Bacteria; phylum Bacillota; class Clostridia; order Oscillospirales; family QAKW01; genus RGIG9041. Next base: position 39,433 of record JAGBEI010000028.1, read on the forward strand.
AAATGGTTGCGGCTCTCCGCAGACTCGGCTTTGACGGTGTGTATGATACAGATATTGCAGCTGACCTTACTATTATCGAGGAAGCAAACGAGCTTGTTGAGAGAATTCAAAACGGCGGCAAGCTGCCGATGATTACCTCCTGCTCACCCGGCTGGATTAAATTCTGCGAGTATAACTTCCCCGATCTTCTTGACAATCTTTCGACCTGCAAGTCGCCTCAGCAGATGTTCGGCGCGCTTGCAAAAACATGGTATGCAGATAAAATGGGAATTGACCCGAAGGATATTTATGTCGTATCGGTAATGCCCTGTACCGCAAAGAAATTTGAAATAGGCCGCGAGGATGAGGACGCTGCCGGTGTTCCCGACGTTGACGCCGTTATCACAACGCGCGAGCTTGCAAGAATGATAAAGCGCGCAGGTATCAACTTTAACGGTCTTGCAGATGAGGAGTTTGACATGCCTCTCGGCTCGTCCACCGGCGCCGGTGTTATATTCGGTGCTACAGGCGGAGTTATGGAGGCGGCTCTCAGAACCGCTGTCGAGACTATAACAGGAAAAGAGCTCGGAAACTTTGAATTTACCGAAGTGCGCGGCATGGAGGGTATTAAGGAGGCTTCATATGAGGTAGGCGGTCTTAATGTTAAGGTTGCGGTTGCGTCCGGTCTTGCAAACGCCAAGGAGCTTATGAAAAAGGTTCAAAAGGGCGAGGCTGACTATCAATTTATTGAGATTATGGCATGTCCCGGCGGCTGTGTAAACGGCGGCGGTCAGCCCATTCAGCCTGCCTCTGTCAGAAACTTTGATGATGTCCGCGGCAAGCGCGCGGCGGTTCTTTATAATATTGATAAGAACATGCCGCTCAGAAAGTCTCACGACAACCCTGTTCTGAAGGAGGCTTATGCCGAGTATTTCGGAAAGCCCGGCAGCCATAAGGCGCATAAGGCGTTCCACACGACTTATGTAAAGAGAAGCCGTTTCGGCACTCTGTAAGAAATATCGTTTTGCAGCAGCCGTAATAAAAGCGCACAGGATTATCCTGTGCGCTTTTTGTTTGAATATATAATTGTGTTGCTTTTTGCAAAAACGTGGTATTTGTGATACAATAGGGACAAGTTGAATTTCTTTGCGGCATTTCAACTTGTTCTTTTTTCGTGAAAGCTGTTGAAAAAAGCAAATTTATGGTATAATAATTTTATAAACAGTTAAAATTTGTTTAAAGGGGCATTTTAATGATAAAGTCATTTGGCTATGCTATGGACATTGGTGAGCAAATGCTTATTTCTGGTGCTGAAGTACATAGAGTTGAAGAAAGTATAAACCGTATGTGTTATGCGTTAGGAGCAATTAGAGTTGATGTTTTCATCATTACAAGCAGTATGGTTGTGACCGTTTATACAAAGGATGGAAATACATATACCCAAACGCGAAGAGTAACATCCACAAAAAATTTTGATTTTGAAAAACTTCATCATTTAAATAATTTATCAAGAGAAATTTGCGAAAAGGGACTTACAGAGCAAGAAATTGAGAAGAAATTAAGGGCGGCAAACAATTGTAAAAAAATTCCGGTTTGGTTCGAGTTTATATGTTATGCAGTAATAGCAGGTGCATTTACACTGTTTTTCGGCGGGAATATTATAGAATCTTTTATTTCTTTATTTGTTGGGGCAGTAGTCAGATTAAGTTTGTTTTTTTCTGGGAAAATAATTTCTAATAAATTTTTTGATAAATTTACTGCCACCGTCATAATCACATTATTGGCTTTTTTGACGGTTGAACTCGGATGGATAATAAGTGTAGATAAAGTAATTATAGCTAATATAATGACGCTTATACCCGGCATTGGTTTAACCAATGCCATACGTGATTTATTCACCGGTGACAGCATTGCGGGACTTTTGCGTTCTATTGAGGCGGTACTCACAGCTCTTGCAATTGCAGCGGGTTATTTCTTAGTTACTGTTTTAGGAGGAGTTTTCTTATGACACAAACTGAAATAATTCAAATTTTAGCCGGTTTTGTGGGGTCAATAGGCTTCGCAATACTGTTTAATATTCGTGGTAAACGTTTAATTGCAACAGCAATAGGAGGTTTGTTTTCATGGTTATTATTCGTTGTGCTAATTAAATATATTAAAGGCGAACCGGTTGTGTATTTTATTATAGCCTGTGTTATTTCTACATACGCAGAAATAATGGCAAGAGTCTTAAAAACACCTACCTCTGCTTTTGTTACTACCTCACTAGTACCTCTTATACCAGGAGGCTCACTTTATTATACAATGGTTTATGCTTTTCAGGGGGATTTAAATACATTTTTACCTAAAGCAATTTACACTATGCAATTAGCTTCTGCCCTATCATTGGGTGTTATTGTTTCGACTTCTGCTGCAAGAATATTTAATAAAGTGTTCTTTAATAAAAATAGAAATAAAATATAGTTTTTGTGTTTTGATTTAACATAAGCATATAATAATTATGCTAACATTTTAAACCAATTTAATAAAGAATTGTCTTCGTTTATAAGGGATTATTATATTCTTTTGTATCGCTCGGAAATGAATTTATAAAAATTTAAATTTCGTCCGAATGACACAGAAGAAATTTCTTGTTTGTTTGAGATGTTTAGTGACTATCGGAGCTTGAGTTTTCTATAGGCGCTCTTTTTTCGCTGTATTTGGTATGTCAATGATGATAATTGCAGTAAGCGATGATTTTGACGGTGACGGAGGTTTAATGCTTTTGACAGGCATAGCAGTGATTGTTTTAGGAACATTGATTTCGTGGCTTGCTAATATATTATTGGCGGGATACGGCGTTCTCATAGAGTCTGTTTGCAAAACGGAGATTAATATAAAACGGCTGACAGAAAAATATGCTGAAAACGGATATGTATATGAATCGGACGATAGTGAAAATTTGCCAAATGACAGCAAGTCTGAAAACGAATTTGATGACATTATAGGTGATGAATTTTTAAAGGCGTAGATTGTGCGTGATGAATTCGGTAATTGGCAATGCCCTGTCTGTTCAAAATATAACAACAAATCATCTGATGGGTGCAAATGCGGTTATAAAATTGAGCGAAGTCTATAAAGAATTGTGAAAATCTCTTGATTTTCCGATATATAAGTGCTATAATAATAACAAAGTAAATGATAAGAGGACTGTGAACGCAGTCCTCTTAAATATTGCATAGGAGGGCTTGAATGAAAAAGAGCGTTGCCGAAACAGTTTCCGAGCTTGTTTTGCCGTATGCAAAACAGCTGGGCTTTGAGCTTTACGACGTGGAATACGTCAAGGAGGGTGCGGATTATTTTCTGCGCATTTATATAGATAAGCCGGGCGGTGCTGTAAGCTCGGACGACTGCGAGCGCATGTCCCGTGCCATTGACCCCGTGCTTGACGAGTACGACCCCGTTCCGGACAGCTATTATCTTGAGGTTTCATCTGTCGGTCTTGACCGTCCGCTGAAAACCGAAAAGGATTTTCTGCGCTTTATGAACACAATGATTGAGGTGCGTTTGTATAAAGCTCAGGACGGTGTAAAAGAGTTTTCGGGAGAGCTTTGCGCGTATACCGACGGTATGTTTACCGTGCAGTGTATCGACGGTACCCGTAAAATTGTTAATATCAGGGACGCAAGCCTTGTAAGACCCTATGTTGACTTTAATGAATTTTCATAATAAAACTCAGTATATAAAGGAGAAGGACAAAAAATGAATTCGGAATTTTTCAAGGCAATCGACCTAATTGAGGCGGAAAAGGGAATTCCCGCCGATTACATGCTTGAAAAGGTCGAAGCTGCGCTGCTGAGTGCCGCAAAAAAAGCATTCGGCACCTCGGATAATGCGATGGTTGTAATAAACAAGGAAAAAAAGGATATTAAGCTTTATCAGGTTAAAACTATCGTTGAAACAGTAGAGAATGAAGCTACCGAAATCAGCCTTGGCGAGCTTTTGGAAAAGGGCTCTAAGCGCGCAAAGCTGGGCGGTCAGATAAAGCGTGAGGTCAAGACCAAGGAATTCGGCAGGATAGCCGCACAGGCAGCAAAGCAGGTTATAATTCAGGGCATACGCGACGCTGAACGCGGACTTTTGTATCAGGAGTTTGACGGCAAGGAATCTGAAATAATTTCCACTGTCGTCAGCCGTGTCGAACCGACCGGCAACGCCACCCTTACAATAGGCAAAAGCGAGGCGCTGCTTGTGAAAAACGAGCAGATACCCGGCGAGACATTAAGCGAGGGCGACAGAATAAAAATTTACGTAGTTGAAGTCAGAAAGACGCAGCGCGGACCGCAGGTGCTTATTTCCCGCACTCACCCCGGTCTTGTGAAACGCCTGTTCGAGCTGGAGGTACCCGAAATTTTCGACGGTACGGTTGAGATAAAATCAATCGCGCGCGAGGCAGGCAGCAGAACAAAAATCGCGGTTTGGTCTTCAAATGAGGAGGTTGATCCCGTCGGCGCGTGTATCGGTGCTAAGGGTATGCGTATTGCAAATATCTGCGACGAGCTTCACGGTGAAAAGATAGATGTTATAAAGTATTCGGATAATCCGGAGGAATATATTACTCAGGCGCTTGCACCGGCAACGGTTATCAGTGTGATAGCCGACGATACCGAAAAAAGCTGTACGGTTGTTGTCTCGGACGACCAGCTGTCTCTTGCTATCGGTAAGGAGGGTCAGAACGCACGTCTTGCGGCAAAGCTTACGGGATATAATAAAATCGATATCAAGCCGCTTTCAAAAATCGGATAAGGGTGATATAATTGGCAAAAATGAAAAAAGTACCTATGCGTATGTGTCTTAGCTGCCGCGAAATGAAACCCAAGCGTGAGCTGATTCGCATAGTTATGAATAAGAACGGCGAAATTTCTGTTGATATGACAGGCAAGCTCGCAGGCCGCGGCGCGTATATATGTAACAGCGCCGAGTGTGTCGCAAAGCTGAAAAAAGTGCATGGTATCGAGAGGAATTTCGGATGCAAAGCGGACGCGGCAATTTATGACGATATAGAAAGGGCGCTGACAGCGAATGAAAAATGACGCTTTTTTGCAGTCACTGGGACTTGCAAGGCGCGCGGGTCGTCTGTGCTTTGGCTATGACAGCGTTGTCGCGCAGCGGTTCGGGCTTTCGGCGGTATTTCTGTCGAGTGACCTTTCCGCCAAGACACTGAAAAATCTGACTTATGCGTTTGATGAAGAAAATGTAAAACTGATCGCGGTCGGCTACGGTATGTCCGAGCTTGGGTACGCGATAGGGGCAAAGCCGGTCGGAATAATCGGAGTGACGGATGCTGGCTTTGCAAAACTGCTTATTGGCAAACTGAACAGGGAGGTTACGGAATGAGTATGACTATCAAATATAAAGTGCATGACTTTGCCAAGGATACGGGACTGAAGAGCACTGAAATTATAGAGCTTCTGAACAAGCTGAAGCAGAAGGAACGCACGCATATGGCGATTCTGGACGTTGAGGAGGTGGACTATCTTCTCAACTATTATACAAAACAAAATGCCGTTGATTCTTTTGATAAATTTTTAGACGACGGTAAAAAGGCGGCGGAGGCTAAACTGAAAAGCGTAAAGGAAGCGGAAGAAACGCCGAAGCCGGTCAAAGAAAAGAAAGCGCCGGAGAGCAAGCCCGCAGCGACAAGGGCGCAGACTGAAAAACCCGTCCTTAATACGCAAAACCCCGATGATAAGAAAGAAAAGCCGCAAAAGAGCACGAAAAAAGACAGCGCCGATGCAAAGCCCGCTGCCAAAGAGCTAAAACAGGAAAAGAAGGAGCAGAAACCTCCCAAGCGCGTTTTGCAGCCCGTAAAACAGCTTAAGGAAAAACCCAAAAAGGAAAAGCGCTCCGTCAATCCTGCGGATATCACCTTTGAAAAGAAGGTGCGTGTCGTAGATACAAGAACAACCGATGTAAATCTCGGAAAATACGACGAGAAGCTTGACGAGCTTGCAAGCTCGCATGAGACGCGCAAAACTGCCTCGACTCAGTCCAAACAGAAGATAGTCAAGAAAAACAACTATCAGGACAGATACGGCAGGAAAAAGGCGCGCGAGAGCGAGGCAGAGAGACTTAAAAGAATCGAACAGCAGCGTAAAAAAGCACAGCTTAAAATTTTGGTGCCTGATGAGATTTCCGTCGGCGAGCTGGCTCACCGAATGAAGGTAAATGTAGCGCAGGTTGTTGCCAAGCTGATGGGAATGGGCGTTATGGCGTCCGCGTCGCAGAATATCGACTTTGATACTGCATATCTTATCGGAGAAGAATTCAGTGTAAAGGTAGAGCGTGAGGTTATACTCACTATTGAGGACAGACTTATAGACGATACCGTTGACGCTGAGGCAGATCTTCAGCCGCGTGACCCCGTTGTTGTCGTTATGGGGCATGTCGATCACGGCAAGACGTCACTGCTTGACGCTATCCGCAATACAAGTGTTGTTGCCGGCGAGGCAGGCGGAATAACTCAGCATATCGGTGCGTATAAGGTCAAGGTCGGCGAGCAGGAGATAACCTTCCTTGACACACCGGGACACGCCGCATTTACGCAGATGCGCGCCAGGGGCGCCGCGGTAACTGATATTGCCATCCTTGTTGTTGCGGCGGACGACGGTATTATGCCTCAGACGGTAGAGGCAATAAACCATGCCAAAGCCGCAAATATTCCGATTATTGTTGCAATCAACAAAATGGATAAGGAAAACGCAGACCCCGACCGAGTAAAGCAGGAGCTTACGGAATATGAGCTTGTTCCAGAGGAATGGGGCGGCGAGACCATTTGCGTACCCATATCCGCGCTTAAAGGCGACGGTATTGACACGCTGCTTGAGATGGTTCTGCTTGTGGCTGAGGTCAATCAGTATAAGGCAAACCCCAACCGACTTGCAAAGGGTACTGTAATAGAGGCGTATCTTGATAAGGGCCGCGGCCCCGTTTCGACGCTGCTTGTTCAGAACGGTACGCTTAAAAGCGGTGATATAATTATCGCAGGCTCCGCCGTCGGAAAAATAAGAGCAATGACAAATGACAAGCATGTGCGTATTAACGAGGCAGGCCCTTCAATGCCGGTGGAGATAATCGGTCTTTCGGAGGTTCCGCAGGCGGGCGATCCGTTCTTTGTTGTTGAAGACGAGCGGCTTGCAAAAGAGCTTGCCGAGCAGCGCCGTGCCGAGGATAAGCTCAAGCAGCAAAGTCAGTACACGGTATCGCTTGACGATTTGTTCTCCCGTATTCAGGAGGGCAATATGAAAGAACTCAATATTATCGTTAAGGCTGATGTTCAGGGCTCCGCAGAGGCGGTAAAATCCTCTCTTGAAAAGATTTCCAATGAAGAGGTGCGTGTCCGCGTTATACACAGCGCTGTCGGCGCCATAAATGAAAGCGACGTTATGCTTGCCAATGCATCAAATGCGATTATTGTCGGCTTTAATGTCCGTCCCGAAACCGCTGCCCGCGCTTCTGCCGAAAAGAGTGAGGTTGATATCAGACTTTACAGCATCATCTATGACTGCATTGAGGAAATTGAGGCGGCGATGAAGGGTATGCTTGCGCCCAAATTCAAGGAGGTCGTTCTCGGTTATGCGGAGGTGCGTCAGGTATTTAAGGCGTCCGGCGTCGGTACGATTGCCGGTTCTTACGTCAAAGAGGGCAAAATCGTGAGAAATGCAAGCGTGCGGCTGCTGCGTGACAATACGGTTATATTCACCGGAAATCTTTCTTCACTTAAGCGGTTTAAAGATGACGCCAAGGAAGTGCTTGAAAACTTCGAATGCGGTATCACGATAGAAAATTACAATGATATCAAAGAGGGCGATATCATAGAGGCTTACGAAATGCAGGAGATTAAACAGTAATGTCAGGTCATAGAATTGACAAGGTAAATGAGGAAATTAAAAAGGAGCTGTCTTATATAATCCCCAAGCTCAAAGACCCGCGAATACCCGAATTTGTGACGATAACGGAGGTGCGCACATCGCCTGACCTCAAGACTGCAAAGGTGTATTTTTCATCAATGAGCGACGATGAGCAGCAGGTGCTTGCCGGGCTCCAGTCATCTGCCGGCTTTGCGCGCGGACTTCTGTCAAAGGCAATGAAAATCCGTTATACTCCGGAGCTTGTATTTGCGGTGGACAGCTCTGTAAAATACGGTATGTTTATCAACGAGAAGCTGGCGGAGCTGGGGCTTTCGGAGAGTGATGACGGTGAGTAGCATGAGCGGCAATCTGAACTTTGGCTCTATTGATGAAACGCTTGAGGCGCTGCAAGGGCTTTCGGAAATAACAATTATTTGTCATATCCGTCCGGACGGCGACACGCTGGGCAGCGCATTTGCGCTCATGCATGCGCTGAAAAAGTCGGGAAAAGACAGGGTAGAGGTTGTGTGTGAAAGTGAAATTTCACCGCGCTACCGCTTTTTAACGGGCGGAAAAAGCAGAATTGACGGACCTTGCCGCGGCGGAATCGTCTGCGTTGATGTGGCGTCCCCGTCCATGGCGGGTGAGCGGTACCGCACAGCGGCTGAAAATGCCGATGTTGTAATCGACCATCATCTTTCAAACAGCGGCTACGGCAAATGCAATCTGATTGAGCCCGACGCGGCGGCATGCGGGGAGATTGTTTTAAGGCTTGTCCGCCGTATGGGCGGGCTTGACCGAACCGTTGCCGACTGTCTTTACACTGCGGTGTCGACGGATACAGGCTGTTTTGTATATTCAAACACAACGTCCCAAACACATGAGGCGGCGGCAGAGCTTATACGTGCGGGCGCGGACGCGGGCAGACTCAATAAGCTGCTTTTCAGAACAAAATCACACGCTGCATTTGAAATTGAAAGGCGTGCGTTTGAATCGCTTGAATACTTTTACGATAACACCGTCACATGTATGAAAATCACGCTTGAATGGATAGATGAGCTCTCTGCAAATGAGGACGATATGGAGGGAATATCGTCTATTCCCGCGCGCATTGAGGGCGTAAAGGCGTCTGCCACCTTTCGTCAGGTCAGCGCCGATACCTACAAGCTGTCGGTGCGCACAAACGGTGAGGTGGACGCGTCCGCCGTGTGCAAGCTGTTCGGCGGCGGGGGACACAAAATGGCGGCGGGCTGTACCATGACAGGCGATTATGACAGCATAAAGAAAATCATGGCAGCTAAACTGCATGAAGGCATAGGCAAATGAAAGACGGAATAATTCTGATAAATAAGCCGCAGGGGATAACTTCCTTTTCGGCAGTTGCGAAAGTTAGGCGTGCGCTTAATGTCAAATGCGGTCACAGCGGCACGCTTGACCCGATTGCAACGGGACTTTTACCCGTTATGTGCGGTAAAGCGACAAAGCTTTGCAGTTATCTTACAGACGGGGACAAGGCGTATCGCGCCGCTTTGCGTTTCGGAATTGAAACTGATACGCACGATATTACCGGCAATGTCACAAAGACATGCGAAAAAGCCGTTACGCTTGAGCAGATACGGGAGATACTGCCTCGGTTTATCGGAAAAATCAGGCAGGTTCCGCCTGCATACTCTGCCATTAAGGTGGGCGGCAGGGCACTGTATAAGCTTGCGCGGGAGGGCAAATGTGCGGAAATTCCCGAACGGGAAATAACTGTATATTCTATTGAAACTGTTGACTTTTCGGGCAAAGAGCTTATAATGGATATAGAGTGTTCAAAGGGTACATATATCCGCTCGCTTTGCAGGGATATAGCGCGTGCTCTGGGAACCGTCGGAACAATGAGCGCGCTTGTGCGCACAAAAACCTGCGGGTGGACCGTAGAGGATGCGGTTTCACCTGAGAGCGATGAGCTGGAGCGGCATATTATCTCCATGGATGACGCGCTTTCGGCGTTTCCCGAATTCTACCCCGAACCGTTTTTTGCAAGACTTCTGTCAAACGGATGCGCGGTAAGCGCCGGCAAGCTGAAGGGCTTGCCGGACGGACTGTGCCGAGTATATTCGGACAGACTGCTGGGGCTTGGCAATACGCTAAAGACTGACCAAGGCATGGTATTTAAGCTGCTGACTCATTTATAACTGATATTTTAAAACAAGTAAACGGAAAAAACATATGGAAAATAAGCTTTGCGTAGCTTTGGGAGATTTTGACGGGGTACACCTCGGTCATAGGCGGCTGCTTGATGTTACGGTGAATAATCCGTATGGATTTATTCCCGCCGTGTATACATTCAACGGTAACTGCAAGGGCGCAAAGGTGATAATGACCGGCACGGAAAAGCGGGCGCGGCTGACAGAGCTTGGAGTAAAACGTATAATTTTTGATGATTTTGAAAAGGTGCGCCGCCTTTCTCCTCAGGAGTTTGCTGAAAATGTGCTGTTCAAACGGCTGAACGCCGGCGCGGTTGTCTGCGGCATGGACTTTAGATTCGGCAGGAATGCTGCCGGGGATATCGGACTATTGACTGAGCTTTGCCGCAGTGCGGGCGTTTTTCTCTTAACGGTGGACTGTCTTGCAGGACAACACGGAAAACTCAGCTCGTCGGATATCAGGCTTATGATTCGAAACGGCGAGATGGAAAAGGCAGCGGCGGCACTGGGCTCACGCTTTTTTGTTACGGGTACGGTCAGTCACGGCAAGAGGCTTGGAAGCCGTCATAATACGCCTACGGTGAACATAAAAATAGATGCCGGACGTATTGTTCCCAAATACGGTGTATACATTACACAAACGGTTTTGGACGGTAAAAAATACAACGGAATTACAAATGTCGGTGTTCGTCCCAGTGTGGAGGATACCGATATTGCGAATATTGAAACCAATTTGTTTGATTTTGATGCTGAAATTTACGGCAGTCAAATACGGGTGGAATTTATAAAAATGCTGCGTTCGGAGCGCAAATTTGAAAGCCGTGAGCTTTTGTTTTCACAGATTGCTGCGGATATTGCCGCGGCAAAAGCCTATTTTGACGGAGAAAAAGAATGATAAAGCAAAAACGAATTTTTATGATATTGACGGCGCTTGTTATGCTGCTGTCTGTTTGCTCCTGTAAAAAAGCGTCTCCCGGCAGTTCCTATCTTAAGGAGAATGCCGGCGGTACGGGCTACGGAGCCGGTATTAAAAGCTCGCTGTATATAGAGGACTTTTATTTTATAACGGTCGGTACTCAGAAAAGCGCGGTTGAGCTTACTCTCGGTATGCCTCACTACACAGAGGAGGGCAATGCGTTTTATTCTGTATATGATTTGAATAACGGAGACAGCATAGAATTTTCGTTTGATAAGGATAAAAATGCGGTGACTAATGCCGAATACGTGTATGCGGACGGCGACAAGCAGAATTTTTTTGATATTCTTGTCGAATTGGGCATTTTAAAATCATCGGTAAGTGAAAGCGGCGGCGGGACTACCGTAGAAATTCCCGGCGGAGAGGATAATAAACCGTCTGTTGATACGCCTGATAACACGCAGACGCCGGACAATACTGATAAACCCGATAATTCGCAAACGCCCGGCGGCGGTCATAATGCAGTTCAGGGCGACCAGTTTGCGTCGGGCTCGTATAATTATATTTTGATAGAGCCTGTTTTGGGTCTCGGTGTGCCGCGCAGCAGTATTCTTTCCGCTGTCGGAAAACCAAGCTATTTCTTTTCACACAGCTTCGCAAACGATTCTTATATTATTGACTGCTATAACTTAAACGACGGAAGCAAGCTGTATCTTGATTACGGCTATGCAAGAGATAATCTGCGCAGTGCCGCTATATATAAAAACGGAAGCTATACCTCCGTACTTAATGCGCAGTGGACAGAGCAGGTAAAGCCCGCCGGCTTTACGCGCAATACGGTTGACAAGAATAAGCTGGGCAGGCTTAAAAAGAATATGACGCCCGCACAGGTTTATAAATCGCTCGGCGAGCCGGCTTGGTATGAGGGCACCCGCGGCAGTTACAGCGATGTTTTTGCACTGCCGGGCGGTGAATATGCGTACCTCAGCTTCGGCTCGGCTCATAACAGGTTGACTTCACTTTCGATAAAAGGAGCGGACGGCAAGGTCACTGCCGTTACATTAAATTGATGAAAAGAATTTCGCGGATATTTTTGTGCGCATTAACATCTGCGCTGTTGCTTTGTGTTTCATGCTCCGTACAGAAAAAGGACAGTCTTCGGTTTTACGTTGTCAGCCGCTCTCAGCTGAGTGCTTCCATGAGTGCGTCGGAGACAGCAAAGTTTGTACGTGAAAACGGAAGGCTGGCTTTTGACGGTGATGATATTGAGGGCTATAACTGGCAGACTCATACCGTGTTTTTAAAGGAGGAAGCCGTCCCGTCCGTAGGCATAGTCACACCTGAGAGCGGCGGAAGCGCTGTTTTCAAGTCGGATGATACCTATGCGTTTGTACTGCTTCTTGACGGTAATATGCTGTATTACGGAGGGTTTAAAAGCGGCGTTAAGAATCCGGATGTTCCGCTTCAGCCCAGCGTTGAGGACAGCGGTCGTTACAGCTTTCAAATAACATTTGATGGAAAGTATGCCACGGGAAATGACCCGCGTTCAGACAACAGGCTTTATGAATTCTTAAACAGTCAAGGTCTTTTGTCGTCAAAAACAGAATAAATTTTGAAAAAGCTCTTGCCAAATAAAGATTTTATGTTATAATATTAACGTTGTCGATATTTTCTGTCGATTACAAAAACCGTATGCGGTTTGTGTGTTTCGGGGTGTAGCTCAGTTTGGTAGAGCGCTTGGTTCGGGACCAAGAGGCCGAGTGTTCAAGTCACTTCACTCCGACCAAATCTTTAAAAGCCTTAGCATTTGCTAAGGCTTTTATCTTTTATTCCCACTCCACTGTGGCTGGCGGTTTGGAGGTGATGTCGTATACGACTCTACCTATGCCCTTGATTTCGTTTGTAATTCGGCTGCCTGCTTTTTCAAGTACATCATACGGAATTTTTGCCCATTCGGCAGTCATAAAATCATCTGTTGTAACTGCCCTGAGCACAACTGTGTAGCCGTAGGTTCTGAAATCCCCCATAACTCCGACGCTTCTCAGGTCTGTTAAAACCGCAAAATACTGATTTATGCTTTTGTTTAATTCGGCTTTTTCGATTTCCTGACGGAAAACAGCGTCGGCATCACGCAGCAGCTCTAATTTCTCCTTTGTGATTTGTCCGATTATGCGTACTGCAAGCCCTGGCCCCGGGAATGGCTGACGCCAGATCAGCTCATGCGGAATTTTTAGCTTTATTCCGGTATTCCTTACCTCATCTTTAAAGAGATCGGCAAGCGGCTCGACAATTTCCTCAAAGCGAATATTGCTCGGAAGTCCGCCTACATTATGGTGGCTTTTGATAACTGCGGAATCGCCTTTTCCGCTTTCGATAACGTCAGGATAAATTGTCCCCTGCGCCAGTACATCTATTTTTCCGAGTTTTTGCGCCTCGTCCTCGAACACTCTCACAAATTCTTCGCCGATTATTTTGCGTTTTTGCTCAGGGTCTGTAATCCCTGCAAGCTTATTCAGAAATCTGTCCTGCGCGTTTACTCTTATCAGATTTATACCCAGCTGTGTGCCGAGAGTTTCCTGTACAAAATCGCCTTCGCCTTTTCTCAAAAGACCGTGGTCTACAAACACGCAAATCAGATTTTTACCGATTGCCCTGTGCAGCAGAACAGCCGCAACAGAGGAATCTACACCGCCGGAGAGCGCCAGCAGAACCTTTTTGCCCGCGAGCTTTTCTCTGTACTTTTTTATTGAATTTTCGATGAAATTTTCCGTTTTCCAGTCTGCCTTGCAGCCGCAGATTGAAAAAATAAAGTTACACAGTATCTGCCTTCCGTAGTCCGTGTGTGTGACCTCCGGATGAAACTGAACTCCGTAAAGCTTCCGGTCGTTGTCGCAGATTGCCGCACACGGGCATTTTTCCGTGTGTGCAATGACGGAAAACCCGTCGGGCGGTATTTCCACGAGGTCGGTATGACTCATCCAGCAAATGCTTTCGCGCGCAACTTCCTTAAACAGAATATTATCCTGCGTAAATACGGTAGTCTTTCCGTATTCGCTGCCGTCTTCGGCAGAGCCTATTGTTCCCCCTGCCATATACGCCATGAGCTGCGCGCCGTAGCAAATACCGAGTATCGGTATCCCGGCATCGAGTATTGCAGGGTCATAGTGCGGTGACGCCGTGTCGTAAACGCTGTTCGGCCCTCCCGTGAAAATAATGCCTTTGTAGCCGTTCTCTTTAATTTCAAGCGGCGTAATTTTGCTGTATGCTTTGATTTCTGCGTATACCTGCTCTGCACGCACTCTTCTTGCGATAAGCATGCTGTATTGCCCGCCGAAATCCAAAATCAGTATTTTATCCACCTTGTTTACCTCTTTTTTTGATAATGTCTGAATAACCGATTATATTTTATGAGAAAATACAGCTTTTATTTGCCGCTGTCTCCGTAGTTTGCAAGCACGCGCGCGGACGGGTCGTTTACATTGCAGCCCTTCCATGTGCGGTTTGGCATCCAGAAATCAACTATCATTTCACCCTGACCGGGATAATACTTTTCAAAAATTTCGCGGTAGAGCAGCGATTCCTTTGTGAACGGTTGTGCATGAGTGTATTTTTTGCATTTTTCTTCAAATTCTTGGTCTGAATATTGATTTTGAGCATACTCCTTAAGATAGTCTACCATGGAGTGCCCTACCGCGTCCGAAAAGGCGGCTTTTTCCCGAAAAAGTATTTCGTCGGGGAGATAACCTTTATCCCGGAATGCGCGGCGCAGCAAATACTTTCCCTTGCCGTATTTGTTCATTTTTATTTCCGGGTCGAGCGACATAACATACTTTACAAAGTCAATATCGCCGAACGGCACCCGTGCCTCAAGAGAGTTTACCGATATGCATCTGTCGGCACGGAGCACGTCGTACATGTGCAGCTCGCTTATACGCTTTTGCGCTTCCTTCTGAAACTCCTCGGCTGACGGGGCAAAGTCAGTATATTTGTATCCGAAAAGCTCGTCTGAAATCTCGCCCGTTAAAATCACGCGGATATCTGTTTTTTCGTGTATTGCCTTGCATACAAGATACATGCCCATGCTCGCGCGAACTGTTGTGATGTCAAAGGTGCCGAGCAGACGGATAAGCTCGTCAAGACTTGATATAACTTCCTTAGGCGTCATGTATACTTCAGTGTGGTCGCTGCCTATGTAATCCGCAGCCTGCCTTGCGTATTTAAGGTCAATGGCGTCGCCGCTCATGCCGATGGCAAAGGTTTTTATGGGCTTATCCGACTTTCTTGCGGCAATGGCGCATACAAGTGACGAATCAAGCCCTCCGGACAGGAGAAATCCGACCTTTGCGTCGGCAATGAGACGTTTTTCAACACCGGCTATCAGCTTGTCATGAATATTGCGGCAGGCGGTTTCCACATCGTCGCAGCAAATGCTGTCAACTTTTGCAATGTCGCAGTAGCAGATAAATTTGCCGTCCCTGTAATAATGCCCCGGAGGGAAAGGCATTATTTTTTCTGTTAACCCGACAAGGTTTTTAGGCTCGCTGGCAAATAAAACCGTGCCCCTGTCGTTATAGCCGTAATACAACGGACGGATACCGATAGGGTCTCTTGCCGCAATGTATTCGTGTGTCCTGCCGTCGTAGATTATACAGGCAAATTCCGCATCCAGCATAGCAAACATATCCGTATTATATTCGCGGTACATGGGCAGCAGTATTTCACAGTCACTGTCGCTTTTAAAAACGTAGCCCTTTTGTATCAGCATGTCTTTGTACTTTTTGAACCCGTATATTTCGCCGTTGCAGACAGCATAGCTGCCGTCAAGCTCAAACGGCTGCATTCCGTCGGACGTGAGACCCATGATAGAAAGCCGATGAAAGCCGAGCAGACCTTTGCCGGTGTCTATAATCCTGCTGTCATCAGGTCCGCGTGAAATTGTGCGGTCAAAGCCTGTCTTAAAATCTTCCAAATCAGTGCCGCTGCCGCAGCACCCCATTACAGAACACATAGTAAATACCTCCGTTATATGTCAGTTTTATCTCTTATTCGACGTCCTGCAGGGCATCATAGCCCTCTTCGCCGGTACGGATTTTGACGACGTTTTCAACGTCGTAGACAAAAATCTTGCCGTCGCCGATATGACCTGTGTAAAGGACACGCTTTGCCGTTTCTATAACGTCACTGACGGGAACCTTGCTGACAACGATTTCCACTTGAACTTTAGGCAGCAGATTTGCCTCAACCTGAACGCCGCGGTAGTATTCCGGCTTGCCCTTCTGCATTCCGCAGCCGAGAACGTGTGAAACCGTCATACCGGTAATTCCGATATGCATCATAGCGGCTTTCAGAGTCTCAAAGCGAGATTCCTTGCAAATAATTTCTACTTTGGTAAGTTTGGGAGTATTACTGTCGAAGGTCGGCATCTTCTTTACGGGAACCGCTTCGGCAACAGGGACATCTCCCGAAACATTAACGGGTTTATAATCATCCTGGGCTATGGTATCCGGCAGCATTGCAAAGCCCGCATAAGAGGTGAGCAGACCGTGCTCGGAAACATCAAGTCCTGCAAGCTCATCTTCCTTATCTGCACGCAGACCTATTGTGTGCTTTAAAATAAGGAACACAACGGTAATTATTGCTGCAACATAGACTGCAACGGATAAAACGCCGAGACACTGTACGCCGAGGAAGTGTAGACCGCCGCCGTAAAGAAGTCCTTTTTCCGTTGTGACGCCTGTTGCAAAAACGCCCGTAAGTACGGTGCCGAGAGCACCACATACGCCGTGGACGGAAATCGCACCGACAGGGTCGTCTATTTTTGCGACTTTATCAAAAAACTCGACTGCAAATACAATAACGATACCGCAAATGATTCCTATTGCTGCTGCACCCATCGGATTTACCGCATCGCAGCCTGCGGTAATTCCGACAAGTCCCGCAAGCGCTGCGTTGTATGTCATGGAGACATCCGGCTTTTTGTAGCGAATCCATGTTACTATCAGCGTAGTGCAGCAGGCAAGCGCCGCCGAAAGATTTGTATTAAAGAAAACTCTGCCTGCTGTCTGCATCAGCTCGTCGCTGTCCATTCCGACGGTAGATGCGCCGTTGAAGCCGAACCAGCAGAACCAAAGTATGAATACGCCGAGAGCGGCAAAGGTTATGTTGTGCCCCAAAATTGCGCGCGGCTTGCCGTTTTTATCGTACTTTCCGATACGCGGACCGAGTATTGCAGCGCCTATCATCGCGCATATTCCGCCTACCATATGTACTGCGGTCGAACCCGCAAAATCATGGAAGCCGAGCTGACTGAGCCAGCCGCCTCCCCAAATCCAATGCCCGGAAACCGGATAGATTACAAGTGAAATTGCAAGAGAGTAAATGCAGTAAGCGCTGAATTTTGTTCTTTCTGCCATCGCACCCGAAACTATTGTAGCGGAGGTCGCGCAGAAAACAGTCTGGAAAATCGCAAACGCCCAGAGCGGAACTCCGTCAGGCAGGATATGACTGTAATCACCCATTATGAACGGGTCTATGGCGCCGAACAGTGCGGTGCCGCTTCCGAACATGAGACCGAAGCCTACAAGCCAGAATGCAGGCGTGCCTATGCAGAAATCCATAAGGTTTTTCATAAGTATATTACCGGTATTTTTAGCTCTTGTAAAGCCGGCTTCACATAGTGAGAAGCCCGCCTGCATGAAAAATACGAGTGCGGCGCCTATAAGCACCCAAATTGTGTTGACGGAACTGTAAGTCATTTTAATTCATCTTCTTTCTCTTATTTTACACCGAATAAAAGGTCGCCGTAGGTAGGAAACGGCCAATAGCTTTTTGCGGTCAGTGTCTCAGCTTCATCGCAGGGAATTCTCAGCTCACTCATTTTTTCAAGGACGGTATCGCGGATCATCTCTGACTCTTCGCCGATATCCTTGGCGTTGTGAAGTACAATGAGGGCGTTTTCAAGCTCTTCGGCTTTTGCTGCTATCCTGTCTGTTAATGCAGAAAGCTTTCTGACAAGACCTTTTTCAAAGCTGCATGCAAGAGTGTCGTCCAGCTCCTTTTTGGCAAAGGCGGATTTGGCAACGCTTGCGGCATACGCTTCAACAGCGGGGATAATCTGAGTTTTTGCCATTGAAGTCATCGTATTGGCTTCTATGATGACTGTCTTGCAGTAGTTTTCCAGTGTGATCTCGTAACGCGACCTGATTTCCGCCTCGGAAAATACCCCGTGTGAGGTCAGCATATCCACGTTCTTTTTGTCGAGTATGTGTGGAATGGCGTCGGGCGTGGTGCGCAGATTCATAAGCCCGCGCTTTTCCGTTGCCTCCTTGATCCAGCTGTCGTCATATCCGTTGCCGTTAAAGATGATGTGCTTGTGATCCCTGATGGTTTTTCTTATCATCTCGTGAAGCGTCTTTTCAAAGTTTTCTGCACCCTCTAAGCGGTCTGCATAAATTTTCAGGCTTTCGGCAACCGCCGTGTTGAGCATAATGTTTGCGCAGGCTATGCTGTTTGAAGAGCCTAACATGCGGAATTCAAATTTGTTACCGGTAAAGGCAAAGGGAGAGGTTCTGTTGCGGTCGGTAGTGTCGCGGTTGAATTTTGGCAAAACGTCAACGCCCAGCTTCATTTGCGTCTTCTCAATGCCCTTGTACGGTGTGTCGGTTTCGATTGCCTCTAAAACTGCGTTCAGCTCGTCGCCTAAGAAAACCGAGACAACGGCGGGCGGCGCCTCGTTTGCACCCAGACGGTGGTCGTTGCCGGCTGTTGCAACAGATATTCTGAGTAAATCCTGATAGTCGTCTACCGCCTTGATTACCGCGCACAAAAACAGCAGAAACTGCGCATTTTCATAAGGTGTTTCGCCCGGCGACAGCAGGTTCTGTCCGCTGTCTGTTGCAATAGACCAGTTGTTGTGCTTGCCGCTGCCGTTTACTCCGGCAAAGGGCTTTTCATGCAGCAGACAGACAAGTCCGTGCTTGGCGGCGACCTTCTGCATTATCTCCATTGTCAGCTGATTGTGGTCGGTGGCAATATTCGTTGTGGTGTATATGGGAGCAAGCTCGTGCTGTGCGGGCGCGACTTCGTTGTGCTCCGTCTTTGCCAGAATTCCCAGCTTCCAAAGCTCATTGTTCAGTTCTTCCATAAATGCTGCCACTCTTGGTTTTATAACACCGAAATAGTGGTCGTCCATCTCCTGACCCTTGGGCGGCTTTGCGCCGAACAGAGTGCGTCCCGTAAACCTGAGATCCGGGCGCTGTTCATACATTTCTTCGGGTATCAGGAAGTATTCCTGTTCGGGACCGACGGAGGAGCGGACGCATTTTGCGCTGTTGTTTCCGAACAGTCTGAGTATGCGCAGCGCCTGTTTGTTAAGTGCTTCCATAGAGCGCAGAAGCGGTGTCTTTTTGTCCAGGGCATGACCGCCGTAAGAGCAGAACGCAGTGGGAATGCACAGCGTCTTTCCCTTTATAAAAGCATACGAAGTAGGATCCCACGCGGTATATCCTCTTGCTTCAAAGGTGGCTCTCAGACCTCCGCTGGGGAAGGAGGAGGCATCCGGCTCGCCCTTTATAAGCTCCTTTCCGGAAAACTCCATAATAACGCCGCCGTCGGGAGAGGGGGATATAAAGCTGTCGTGCTTTTCGGCGGTTATGCCGGTGAGCGGCTGGAACCAGTGCGTGTAATGTGTCGCGCCCTTGGCTACCGCCCAGTCTTTTATCGCCGCCGCCACTGCATTGGCAACTCCGATATCGAGTTCTGTTCCCTCGTCTATGGTTTTTTTGAGTGAGGCGTATACCTTTGCGGACAAGGTCGCTTTCATCACTCTGTCGTCAAAAACCAAACTGCCGAAATAATCCTTTACTGTTTCCATGATAACAGCTCCTTTTCAATTAATATTGTCGGCTTAATAAAGATAAAGGCGCCTTTAATGCTAAAATACATTAAAGACGCCATTGCCTTTTATATATTGATGTTAAAAAAATAACGTCTTTGAGTACCTGCACTCAAAGACGCCTTTGCCTTTATGGTTTGCATTATACAACTCCGGAAATCATTTGTCAACCCCTTTTTTACAACTTTTTTTGATTTTTGTACTTGACAATTTGCGACGACAGGCGTATAATATCTCAAAAATGAGCAAAGGCGTTCATTTGGTCAGGATTTTTTCTGTGCCCAAATGAGCGCTTTTTATTTTTTGTATTTTTCGGAAAGGAAACAAACCGATATGAAAATCGAGGGTCAGGTACGAATTCCGTCGGGCTGTGCGATTGCCGCTGTCATTTCCAAAGACGGCAGGAGAATGTCAGGCGAGGGAATATACAACGCTATGAAGCCGATGCACGACCGTTCCAACGGACTGGGCGGCGGCTTTGCCGGATACGGCATTTATCCCGAATATAAGGATTTTTATGCGCTTCATATGTTTTTTAATGAGCGCGCTACGAGAAAGAACTGTGAGGCTTTTCTGAAAGAACGTTTTGAAATAGTTAAATCTGAAATAATCCCTACGCGCAAAATTCCGCAGATTACCGACGAGCCGATAATCTGGCGGTATTTTGTCGCGCCCCTTAATTCCGTTCTTTTAGCTTTACAGCTTGATGAAAAGGAATTTGTAGCCAAAACCGTTATGAAAATCAATACCGAAATGGACGGAGCGTACGTCTTTTCCAGCGGAAAAAACATGGGGACGTTCAAGGCGGTCGGCTTTCCGGAGGATGTCGGTGTATTTTATAAGCTGGAGCAGTATGAGGGATATTCCTGGACGGCGCACGGCAGGTATCCGACAAATACTCCCGGCTGGTGGGGAGGCGCGCATCCCTTTACTTTACTGGATTACTCTGTCGTACATAATGGTGAGATTTCTTCTTATGATGCTAACCGCCGCTTTATCGAAATGTTCGGATATAAATGCAATCTCCAAACCGATACCGAAGTTATCACTTATATATTCGATTATCTTCTCCGCGTAAAGGGTCTCAAATTGGAAGAAGCGGCAAATGTGGTGGCAGCCCCGTTTTGGTCTACTATAGAATCTATGGAAGACAAAAAGGAACGTGATAAGCTTACATTTCTCAGAACTGCCTTCTCAAGTATGCTTATAACAGGTCCGTTTTCTATTATACTGGGATTTTCCGGCGGGCTTATGGCGCTTAATGACAGACTGAAGCTGCGTTCGATGGTCGTAGGCGAAAAGGATGACAGGGTATTTATAGCAAGTGAAGAATCCGCAATTCGTATGATAGAGCCCGATGCGGAAAATATATACGCTCCCACCGGTGGAGAGCCTGTAATAATCAGAACTAAGGATGGTGATGAGTTTTGAGTATAGAATTTATATATCCGGAGTTTGAGGTTATAAGGAATGACAACCGATGCATAGCTTGTCGCGTATGTGAAAGGCAGTGCGCAAATGAGGTGCATTATTTAGATGCCGACAGCGGGCTTATGATGAGCGATGAGACAAAATGTGTGAACTGTCAGCGTTGTGTGTCGCTTTGTCCTACCAGAGCATTGAAGATAGTGAAGAGCGGTTGTGAGTTAAGAGAGAATGCCAACTGGCAAAACGATACGATAAAGGAAATATACAAGCAGGCAAACAGCGGCGGAGTTT
Organism: Clostridia bacterium; assembly: GCA_017937065.1. Lineage (GTDB taxonomy): Bacteria > Bacillota > Clostridia > Oscillospirales > QAKW01 > RGIG9041. The sequence goes on from JAGBEI010000028.1 coordinate 61,021, forward strand.
TACTCTCCTCAATGGGAAATCCAAAGCCCCTGCCCGTTTATTGGGATAAAATACTTATCAATGCCTCCCAGGTTACAAACCCGCCGATTGATCCTCTGCGCGAGCCTATGGAAACACGCGTTTTTCTCGGAAAAAAGCCCGATACTGTAAAACGCGATGAAAACGGAAATATTAAGTGTTCCCTTACGCCGCAGCTTGAGCTTTCGATGCCGATAATGTTTTCGGCAATGAGCTACGGGTCGATAAGCTATAATGCTCATGCTTCTTTGGCACGTGCCGCAACTGAACTGGGAATTCTTTACAATACCGGAGAGGGAGGCTTGCACGAAGATTTCTATTGTTATGGAAAAAATACAATTGTTCAGGTTGCATCGGGACGTTTCGGCGTTTACAAGGATTATCTTGAAGCAGGTGCGGCGGTAGAAATAAAAATGGGGCAAGGTGCAAAACCCGGGATAGGGGGACATTTGCCCGGCTCTAAAATTGTAGGGGATGTTTCAAGGACAAGAATGATACCGGAAGGCTCGGACGCCATTTCTCCCGCTCCGCATCACGATATTTATTCTATTGAGGATCTGCGGCAGTTGGTATTTTCTCTTAAAGAGGCTACCGAATACAAAAAGCCTGTAATAGTTAAGGTCGCCGCAGTACATAACATTGCCGCAATAGCAAGCGGAATTGCGCGCAGCGGCGCCGATATTATAGCTATTGATGGATTTCGCGGCGGCACGGGAGCTGCTCCGACAAGAATACGGGACAATGTGGGAATCCCGGTAGAATTGGCACTGGCTGCAGTAGACCAAAGGCTTCGCGATGATGGAATAAGAAATAATGTTTCGCTTGTGGTAGGCGGCAGTATTCGTTCTGCGGCGGATGTCGTAAAAGCAATAGCCTTGGGTGCAGATGCCTGCTATATTGCAACCGCAGCGCTTTTGGCATTGGGCTGTCATCTTTGCCGTACCTGTCAAAGCGGCAAATGCAACTGGGGCATTGCAACTCAGCGCCCTGAACTTGTAAAAAGACTTAATCCCGATATCGGAAGTGAGCGGCTTGTAAATTTAATGAACGCATGGCGTCATGAAATAAAAGAGCTTATGGGCGGCATGGGCATAAACTCCATAGAGTCCCTTAAAGGAAATAGGCTTATGCTGCGCGGAATAGGACTTACCGAAAAAGAAATGGATATTCTCGGTATCTCTCACGCAGGTGAATAAAGGCGGTGACAAAATGAAAAGAGTATATGTTAATGAGGATTGGTGTATCGGCTGCCATCTTTGCGAATATAACTGTGCGTTTGCAAATTCGGGAGCGAAAGATATGGCAAAAGCTCTGAAGGGAAAACCGATATATCCCAGAATTCATGTTGAAGGTGATGACAGAATAACTTACGCTGTTTCCTGCCGTCACTGCGTAGATCCTATTTGTGTTAAAAGCTGTATTGCAGGAGCGATTTCCGTAAAAGACGGCATTGTCAAAATTGACGAAAATAAATGTGTAGGCTGTCTTACCTGTGTATTGGTGTGTCCTTACGGATCATTGGCACCGGGGGAAAACGGAACAATGCAAAAATGTGAATTATGTACGCAGAACTCATTCGGAGAGCCGGCATGCGTCAAGGGATGTCCGAACAGAGCCATTGTTTTTGAAGAAAGGTGATATGAATGACCAATTATGTGATAATAGGAAACGGAGTTGCGGCAGCAGGCTGCATAGAGGGAATCCGAGCTGCTGATACCAAAGGTAAAATCACGGTGATTTCAGAGGAAAACACACCTGTTTATTGCAGACCGCTTATATCTTATTATCTTGAAGGAAAAACAGATCTTGAACGAATGAAATACAGAGACGATAGTTTTTATCAGGATATGAAATGTGAGGTTTTATACAACGTAAAAGCCGAAAAAATCGATAAGGAAGCCAAAACAGTCATTCTCAGCAACGGCAAAACAGTCAGTTATGATAAGCTTTGTGTTGCAACCGGCTCTTCACCTTTTATACCACCTTTTAAAGGTTTGGAAACAGTCGAAAAGAAGTTTTCTTTTTTAACGCTTAATGATGCTCTGTCATTGGAAAAAGCGATAAACAAAAATTCGCGTGTACTGATAGTAGGTGCAGGCCTTATCGGACTTAAATGTGCCGAAGGCTTGCATGACAGAACGGCTGAAATTATCGTTTGTGACCTTGCGGACAGAATACTTTCGAGTATACTTGACAGAGAATGCGCCGCTATTGTTCAGTCTCATTTGGAGGAAAACGGAATTAAATTCAAATTAAACGACAGTGTAGTTGAGTTTAATAAAAATATTGCCGTTATGAAAAGCGGTGTTAAAATAGAGTTTGATGTTCTTGTCTTGGCAGTGGGAGTAAAACCGAATTCTTATTTAATTAAGGATATAGGCGGAAAAGTCAATCGCGGAATTGTAGTTGATAATTCAATGAGAACCGATTTAAAGGATATTTATGCGGTCGGTGACTGTACAGAAAGCGAAGATATTTCCGGCGGTATAAAACGTGTAATGGCACTCATGCCTAATGCTTATATGCAGGGTAAGTGTGCCGGCATGAACATGGGCGGAAAACCGGAAATATTCGATAAAGCAATACCTATGAATTCTATCGGATTTTTCGGACTGCATGTAATGACGGCGGGAAGCTATTTCGATTCGGATAACGGAGGCACAGTATATCAGGAAAAAAACAAAGATAAGGTGAAACGGTTTTATACCAAAGACGGACTGCTGACCGGATTTATTCTTGTGCGTGATACCGATCGCGCCGGAATATACACCTCGATTATAAGAGAGAAAACTCCTCTTTCATCATTAAATTTTGAAATGTTGCAAAAAGTTTCAAGCACTGCTGCATATTCTAAAGAAAATCGTAGAAAAAAATTTGGAGGTGTGGTATAATATGACGGAGAAAAACATTTTCGGTATAAATTATAAAGAAGTTAACGACATTTTACGGAATTGCTCTGGTGAGATAAAGCTGACCGGCTGCTGCGGACAGCGTTTCATTGCCGCCGGTATGTCGGATAAAAATATAACCCTAAAGGGTATTCCGGGCAATGCCCTGGGCGCGTACCTCAACGGGGCGTGCGTAACAGTTAAATCCAATGCACAGGACGCTGTCGGCGATACTATGAACGACGGGAAAATAATCGTTCACGGCGATATCGGAGATGCCGCAGGATATGCTATGCGCGGCGGCAGGATTTTTGTCAGGGGCAATGCGGGGTACCGCGCGGGAATTCATATGAAGGCGTATGAAAACAAAATCCCCGTTATGGTGATAGGCGGTACTGCGGGCAGCTTTCTCGGTGAATATCAGGCGGGCGGAGTAATAGTCGTGCTCGGTCTTGAAGCCGAAAACAAAAAAATTGTCGGTAATTTTCCCTGTACCGGTATGCACGGGGGAAAAATGTTTCTTCGCTCGGAGTGCGCGGATATAAAATTTCCGAGCCAGGTTACAGCACGTCGGGCAGGCGCCGGTGATATGGAGGAGCTGAAGGCATATGTATCTGAATACTGCGAGCTGTTCGGATACGATATTGACAGGATTATGTCCGCGCCGTTTACAGTGGTTACGCCGGACAGCAAAAATCCGTATAAACAGATGTATGTCGCAAACTGAAAGAAAGCAGGTAATTGTGTTATGAAGTACTCAAAGGATGAGGTAATGCAGTATGTCAGGGAGGAAGATGTAAAATTCATCCGCCTTGCATTTTGCGATGTATTCGGCAGGCAAAAAAATATATCGATAATGCCGCAGGAGCTTCCCCGCGCCTTTGAATACGGCATTGCTTTCGATGCTTCGGCAATAGCGGGCTTCGGCGATGAAAACCGCTGTGACCTTCTGCTTCATCCCGACGCCGAGACCTTGGCGCTGCTTCCGTGGAGACCGGAGCACGGTAAGGTCGTGCGTATGTTTACGCATATCACCTACCCCGACGGGACACCGTTTGAGTGTGATACGAGAAGCCTTCTTAAAAAAGCCGCGGACGATGCGAAGAAAGCCGGTTTTGCTTTTGCATTCGGCGCCGAGCAGGAGTTTTACCTGTTCAACCTTGACGAAAACGGAAAGCCGACGAAAATCCCCTATGATGAAGCGGGTTATATGGATATTGCTCCGGAGGATAGGGGCGAGAATATACGGCGTGAAATATGCCTGACCTTTGAGCAGATGGGCATTCGTCCCGAAAGCTCGCACCATGAGGAAGGACCGGGACAGAATGAAATTGATTTCCGTTATTCGGACGCGCTTACCGCCGCCGATAATGCGATGACTTTTCAGACAACTGTTAAAACCGTTGCCCGCCGCAACGGACTGTATGCGGATTTCAGCGCCAAGCCTCTTGAAAACGCACCGGGAAACGGCTTTCATATCAACATGTCGGTAAAGGCGGCGGACGGCTCTGAGAATCTCTGCTATATGATTGCAGGTATTTTGGATAAGGCTGAGGAAATGACCGCTTTTCTAAATCCTACCGAAAATTCATACAAGCGCTTCGGAAAATGCAAAGCACCGGGCTACGTATCCTGGTCGGATGAAAACCGCTCACAGCTTGTGCGTATTCCGGCGGCGGTGGGGGAGTACCGCCGTGCGGAGCTGCGCTCACCCGATCCTACTGCAAACCCATATCTTGCGTTTACTCTGATGATTTATGCGGGACTTCACGGTATTGGCAACAAGCTTGCATTGCCAAAGCCGGCAAATATTAATTTGTACAAGGCGGACGCACGGACGCTGGCAGGCTTCAGAAAGCTCCCGGCTGATTTGAAAACGGCATGCAAAATTGCGTCGGAAAGCGAATTTATCAGGGAGCATGTTCCGGCGTCTGTTTTGGATATCTATTGCAATAAATAAGACTGACTTGAAACAGGGGAGGGGTGCAGGATGAGTCTTAGGGAACGTGTTTACAGCGTTCTTATAGTTTCTGCTGCAAAAAATTTTAATTCTGCACTTTTTGACCTGCTTCCCGAATCACGATACGCTCCGGTTACCGTTGTTTCGGACGTCAGCGCTGCCAAAAGGGCTTTTGTCGAGCGGGCTTATGATTATGTAATTATCAATTCTCCGCTGCCTGACGATATCGGTACGCATTTTGCAATCGATGCATGCAATGCAAGGTCAACGGTAGTCTTGCTTTTGGTACGAAGTGAACTGTACGCGCAGATATATGATAAGGTTGCCGAATACGGCGTGTTTACACTGCCTAAGCCTACGTCAAAGCCGATGCTGGCAATCGCTCTCGACTGGATGTCCGGTGCAAGAGAGCGTTTGCGCAGGACAGAAAGAAAAACGCTGTCCATTGAAGAGAAGATGGAGGAAATCCGTATTGTCAACCGCGCAAAATGGCTGCTTATCAGTGAAATCAAAATGGATGAGCCGCAGGCTCACCGGTACATAGAAAAACAGGCGATGGATCGCTGTATTTCAAAGCGCGATGTTGCTGAGGAAATAATAAAAACCTACTCATAGCGGAGCAGGTTTTTATTATTTGCGGGATTTATTTGATGTTTTGGGGTTTGTCTGACAGTGCGGAAAAATATTTTTCGGGAAGATTTGCCAGAAATGCGTATACAGCCGTGTCTGCGCCGTTATCGTCCGATACGGTGCAAAACAGGCTTTGTTTTATTTTTATACAGTAATTTTCAAAAAGCAGAGCTTTTTCAAGACCGTGCCTTGTAAGAAAAACACGGCCGCCCGGCTCCTTTTTGATATATCTCATATCTAAGAAAGTGTCCATCATATTGTGTACGCTTGCTTTTGTCAGTGATAATTCCCTTGCCACGTCGCAGCTTTTTATTCCGTCCTTTCTGTCAAGCTTTTTTAAAGCTATCAGATACCGTATGTGTGAAGCTGTCAAAAAGGTCTTGTCATTCATCGTAAACCTCCGTATTATTAAGGGGATGCTCGCCGTGCGGCTGAGCATCCCCTTTTTGTGTGCTTTATTCTCGGCTGTTTTTATTTTCCGTCTTAGTGTCGGAGCAGCCGCAGTGACCTTTGCACTGCTTTGAATAAGGACAACCGATACAGACAGCACCGCGTTTTTTTGATCTGTAAAGATACCAAATGATACTGCCCGTGATACACAATAGAACTGCAATAATTATAATGTTTTCCATAGCTTTATATAGTGATTATTTGCTCATGGCGAAATCCTTCTGCTCGGTCTTGCCTAAAGAGTATTCCGTTTTGAGCTTTTTGTTGGTGTTTCTTATAAGCAGAATAATAACCAAAACCATTGCCGCAACAGCTGCAAGTCCTCCGAGGGCAGCGCCTGTATTCAATGCTGCGGGGTTGGTTATAAGCGTACCGACGGTATATACAAGATAACCGATTGTATATCCTACCGACAGCTGCAATCCTATGCCGCCCCAAAGCCATTTTGCGCTTTTCATCTCGGAATTCATGGCGCCGATTGCCGCAAAGCAGGGCGGTGTGTAAAGGTTAAACATAAGATATGCCAGAGCCGCGACCTTTGTTATGGCGATTATTCCCGCAACTTCTGCTCCGGCACCCTCCATAAGTGCAAGCTCCTCGGTGTCAATAAGATTTTCCAGCCCGACAAAGCATACGGCAAGTGTGCCGACAACATTTTCCTTTGCTATAAATCCGGTGACTGCCGCAGCCGCCAGCTGCCAGCTGAGCACACCGACAATCGGCACGAGCAGGTAGGCAAACGGTGTTGCGATTGACGCTAAAATCGAAGCGTCTGCTGTCTGTGCAACCTGAAATTTCCAGGTGAACGTCTGCATAATCTGAACCGCTGTGTTGCACAGCAGTATAATGGTGGCAGCTTTTACTATGTATGCCTTTCCGCGTGAGCACATTGATTTGAAGGCTCCCCAGAGAGAGGGCGTCTTGTAGTCGGGCAGCTCGATAATAAAGAATGACTTTCTTGACTTATATCCCGCAATCTTGTTTACAAGCAGCGCGCATAAAAATATGAGAACTATTCCGGTAAAGTACATCACGGCGCTCACCCAGCCGGAATTGTCAAAAAACGCACCCGCAAAAAGCGATATTACCGGGATTTTGGCGCCGCAGGGCATAAACGGTGTGAGCATGGCAGTAGCTCTGCGCTCGCGCTCGTTGCGTATTGTTCGGCTTGCCATAACTCCCGGCACGGCACAGCCTATTCCGATGACAAAAGGTATGACCGATTTGCCCGAGAGACCAACTTTTTTAAATATGGGGTCAAGAACAACCGCAACACGCGACATGTAGCCGCAGTCCTCAAGCAGGGCTATCAGGAAATACATGACCATGACAAGCGGCAGAAATCCGACAACCGCGGATACGCCGCCGATTATACCGTCAATCAGCAAAGCCTGGAGCAGCGGGTTGGCGTTTTCCAGCAGTCCGCCGACCCAGCCCTGAAATGCTTCCAGCCAGCCGACAAGCAGATCGGCTATCGGTGTGCCTACCCAAACCTGAGAAATCTGGAAAACAAGAAACATAACAACGGCAAAAATCGGAATTCCCAGCCATTTATTTGTCAAGACGGCGTCGATTTTATCACCGGTATTTCTTTCTTTTGTCATTATCTTGCGGGTTTCGACCTCCCGTACGATTGAATTTACAAATTCAAAGCGTCTGCGGTCTGCCGCTTCAACCTCTTTTTTGTCTGTAAGGTCAATTTCTCCCTGCATGTAAGGCGCTGTCTGCACAGTGCCCTTTAATGCCGCGGCAGCTTCTATAACCGCCGTAAGGCCCTTTGACGATGTGGAAACTGTGGTTATAACGGGACATCCGAGCCTTTCTGACAGATGCTCGGTATCAATCACCGTTTGCTTTTTCTCGTTTATATCGCTTTTGTTAAGCGCTACGACCACCGGTATCCCCAGCTCTAAAAGCTGCGTTGTGAAGAACAGGCTGCGGCTGAGATTTGTGGCGTCTACTATATTTATAATGACGTCGGGGTTTTCCTTTTTAACGTATGAGCTTGTAATGCTCTCCTCGCTGGTAAACGGTGACATCGAATAGGCGCCGGGCAAATCCACGGCAATCAGCTGTTTGTCGCCCTCATAATACGCTTTCTTTATGGGGTGCTCTTTTTTGTCCACGGTAACGCCTGCCCAGTTGCCGACCTTTTCGTTTCTGCCCGTAAGGGCGTTGTACATGGTGGTCTTACCGGAATTCGGGTTGCCTGTCAGGGCAATTCTCATTGATATTTCCTCCTTTATATTAATCCTTTCGGATAAATTTACATCGTCATGAGTTAGCCTTTGCTAACTCGAATTTACAGATAGCTGCTTGTTTTGCGGATAATCTGCCGATTTACACAATGATAGCTTCTGCCAGCTGATTGTCTATGTTATATCTGCCGTCTTTGATGGAAACGACACATCCGCCCTGCAAATGCGCAATTACTGTAATTGTCTCGCCTGAATAACACCCCAGGGAGAACAAAAAGGCATTTAATTCTTCATCTTCGGTTTCGATTTCACGGATTATGTATTCTTTGCCTGCGACAGCTTTTTTTAATGTCATGTTAATCACCGCTGTTTTAAATATTCAGATACAGATTAGCGGTTGCTAACTGATATCCGTAAAAATTAGTTAGCAACTGCTAACTGATGATAATTATAATTGTCGCGGAATGATTTGTCAAGGCTTTTTGATAATTTTTTCAATTTTTGCAAATATTGATTTTTTTAATAAAATGTGTTATCATATTTAAGAAATGCTTGTACTAAATATATAATCACAGGGAGATTTGAAGGATGTCTATAAATGAATCTGGTGAAATGTATCTTGAAACTATATATATTTTATGCAAGTCCAAGCCGTCGGTGCGCTCAGTCGATATTGCGGAATATATGAATTATACAAAGCCGAGTATCAGCCGCGGTGTAGGTCTGCTGAAAAAGCGGGGGCTTATAACCGTTGATAAGGACGGGTTTATTAATTTAACCCGGGAGGGCGCGGCTCTTGCAGGTAAGATTTACGAGCGGCATACGGTGCTGACCGATGTGCTCAGGGCACTTGGCGTTGATGAGGCGACAGCCGCGGATGACGCCTGTAAAATAGAACATGTAATCAGCGAAGAATCATTCGATGCAATAAAAAGGCATACTGAAAGAAAATAAAGCCGTGTTCGGTAATTCACGTCCGATTAGTTCGGCGTGCTATAATAATTAACGGAGGGTAACAATGAAAAGAACGTTTACATCTGTAAAACCGATTTCTGCAATGCTCGTTGTTTTAATTCTGCTGTCCTGCTTGTCCGCGTTTCCTGCCGGTGTGCTTGCAAACGGCGCGTCTGAAACCGGGACGACCGATACACGGTATAATTTTCCGGTGATATCCATTGATACGGACAACGGCGCACCGATTGTCGACAAGACAAACTATGTCGGCTGTAAAGTCAGTATTGACAATACTTCCTCGCAGTATCTTCTTGACGATACAGTCGGCGGAATACGCTATCGCGGTAATTCGACGCTGCAAAATGCCGAGAAGAAGGCGTACAGAATAAAATTTGACAAAAAGCAGAACCTTTTCGGTATGGGCAAGGCAAAAAGCTGGGTTCTGCTTGCAAATGCGTTTGATAAAACGATGGTGCGAAACGCGCTCGCTTTTGAAATTGCACATGAGCTCGGTCTGGAATACACGTCGGAATACAGGTTTGTAAATGTGTTTTTAAACGGAGAAAACCTTGGCTTGTATCTTCTGTGCGAACAGACGCAGACGGGTGAAACCCGTGTCGATATCGAGGAGGACGAAACCGGAAAGGTAGATACGGGATATCTCATCGAGTTTGTAGGCAACGGTGATACAAATGAGGATGCCTATTTTGACGTTGTTGACGTTGATCCGTCCCTTTTTCCCGAAGGTGTTACGTTAAACTGGCGCAAGAATGTGATGAAGTTTATAATTAAAACTCCCGAAAAGGAATTTTGCACGCAATCACAGATAGATTTTATTTCACAGTACTGCAACAGCTTTAATAAGGCTATACTCACTCATGACTGGGAAACCTTTGACAGTCTTTGCGATATCGATTCGTTTGTTAAGTTCTTTATTGTAAATACTGTCATGAATAACGGCGACGGCGGTTTTCAGATATATTTTTATAAAAAGGAAAACGGCGGCAAGGTTTATGCCGGTCCCGTTTGGGATTTTGACCAAAGCTCAGCTGCGTCTACGCAATGTACAAACGGTTATTCAAAATGGTATTACGGCTCTCAGAATCCCTGGTTTGAGTCTTTTGTCGCATGGGATCGCTTTATGGAGCTTGCGCGCGAATGCTACGGTGAACATATAGATAACATAAAAAAGATAATAGATTATTATACCGTGAGCTTTTATCCGGAAAATTCGTTTGATTTCAATGTAAACGATGAGGTTTGGAACAGTCTTGAAAATGATTACTGGCGTATAACACCCCAAGTATCTGCGCTGAAAACCTTTGAAGCAAATTTTGCTCACTTGTCGGAATGGTTTGAAAACCGAATTCTGTGGCTTGATGCGAATTATCATGATTTGGGCGAGTATGTTTTTGACGATAATGCCACTTGTGTGAGCGACGCTACCGAGAGCGCCGAATGCCGCGACTGCGATTATGTAAGCGTCCGTAAAATCAAGAACACTGCCGATTCGTCAAAGCATTCCTTTACCGACTATGTTTATAACAATGATGCAACGTGTGTGAATGACGGTACCATGACCCGCACCTGCAGTCTGTGTACAAAGACGGAAACGGTTGCCGACCCGCAGCATAAGGCGCACGGAAGGCACACCTTCGGCGAATACGTTTACAATAACGATGCAACCGTTCAGTCTGACGGTACAAAGAGCGCTGTCTGCAGTCTGTGCGGCTATGTTGACACTGTTGCTGCAGAAGGTACAAAGCTGCCGTCTGTTGAAATTCAGGATACCCTTGAAGTGTTTACCGATATAAAACCCGATGCTTGGTATAAGCCGTATATTGATTATGCGTATTCTTACGGCTTGCTCAGAGGAATGACGGATACTGAGTTTGAACCGTCAACCACACTGACACGGGCGATGTTTGTTACGGTTATTGCAAGAATGGCAGGCGTTGATACAGATTCATATGCGCAGACTTCTCCGTTTGTTGATGTTGAAGCAAGGCGTTATTATACTGCCGCTGTTGCCTGGGCGGCACAAAACGGTATTGTAAACGGAATTTCGGAAAATACCTTCGAGCCTTTGAGCGATATTACCCGCGAACAGCTGTGCGCTGTTCTTGTCCGTTACGCCGGCTTTGCGGGTATTGTGCTGAAAAATGACGGGAAAGCACAGCCCTTTGACGATGACGGTATGATGCACGACTATGCAAGAGATGCGGTATATGCGTGCCGCGCAGCGGGTATTGTCGGGGGCACCGAGACAAGCGCGGGAACACTGTTCAATCCCCGAAACAGCGCGACGCGCGCCGAGGCGTCAAAAATACTCGGCATTTTTCACAGCGACTACATCGGTGAATAACAGCTTTTAACCGCACTGCCGTTTTTTGCTTAGAAACGGCAGTGCTTTTTGCAAAATATTAATTTTCGCCACTTGACAAAGCGGTATGTTTATAATATACTTGAAATAAAGATAGCTCGTTTCTTGTTGACGGTCGTGCATATGCATGGTCTTTGTTTGGGTACGCAAACTCACAGAACAGGAAAGGAGTTTTTTTATTATGTTTGACGTGGTTTCTCTCGGAGAGCTTCTGATTGATTTTACACCGCGCGGACTCAGCGAGCAGGGCAGCTATGTTTTTGAGGCAAATTCCGGAGGTGCGCCGTGCAATGTGCTGGCAGCTGTGACAAAGCTCGGCAAATCCGCCGCGTTTATCGGCAAGGTGGGTGACGATACGTTTGGTCATTTCCTTTGTAGTACGCTTAAACGCCTGAATATTAATACGGATTCTCTGTATTTTTCCGGTGACAGCTTTACTACGCTTGCATTTGTAACAATAGATGATACGGGCAACAGGGAATTCTCATTTAACCGTAATGGAAGTGCTGACGTTATGCTTGAGCCTGAGGAGATTGACCCGGAGTTAATAAAGAAGTCCAAAATTTTTCATTGCGGCACACTGTCGCTGACGGACAGTCCTTCAAGGGAGGCGACGCTGCGGGCGCTTGATATTGCCGGGAAAAACGGTGTTTTGATTTCCGTTGACCCGAATCTCAGGGAACCGCTGTGGAAGAGCCTTGATGATGCAAGGCGGGCGATGAAGCTTGTTCTCGGATATGCAGATATAATAAAGATATCGGATTATGAGCTTGAATTTCTTTACGGTAAAAAGGATATTAAGCAGGCGGCGCTTACGCTTTGGAATGAGTACAAGCCGAAAATTCTGTTTGTCACCTGCGGCAGGGACGGCGCATATCTTCTGAAGGACGATATTTTTCTGCATCATCCCTGCTATGATGTTAAAACGATTGATACAACCGGTGCGGGCGACTGCTTCTGCGGCTCGGCTCTCAGCTGCATGCTGGATAAAGGGCTGGATTTTGACAGCTTGGGTGCAGATGACTGTAAATATATACTGAAATTTGCAAGCGCTGCGGCAAGCCTTGCAACAACAAAACGCGGAGCGATTGCGTCTATGCCGGATGTCGGGGAGGTCATAAAGCTTGTCGGCAGTAAGGTGTAATGAACAATCGAGGCGGCATACATTAATACGATTACTGTCTTTTTGGAGGTTTTTACGTGCCGGTAACTATAAATGATATTGCAAGACTGGCGGGTACGTCAGGGGCTACCGTTTCTCATGTTATAAATAAAACGAGGTATGTGAGTCCGGAACTGGAAAAACGAGTGCTTGATGCTATGGAGCAGACGGGCTATAATAAAAAGGTGGCTGAAAAACAGAATAAAATGATGATGGGCAACAGCTCGGTTGTTGCATTTGTTGTTCCGAATGTCAGCTCATCGGTTTATGCGTTTTTGGCGGCGCATCTTAACGATTATCTTGCGGCAAGAGGCTATATGCTCGCTACGTATATTACGGGTGAGGATAAAACTCTTGAACAGCATATACTTTCAAGCCTTATGTCAAACAAGCGTATCGGAGGAATAATACTTGCTCCGTCTGCCGAGCAGGCATCAAATTACTCAAAGCTTATGCGCTCACGGATACCATTTGTCTGTCTCGGCAGAACCTTTGTGGGCGCACAGACGGACAGCGTAACTGCTGAAAACAGGCAGGCGGCATACAGGGGTACCATGCATCTTTTAAAACAGGGACACACCGATATTGCACTGCTTGTGGAGGACGGCTCGCAGTCGGGAATGGAAGAGCGGCTTGAGGGCTACAAGGAGGCGCTTGCAGAGCGCGGTGTGCGTTCAGACCCCAAGCTGATTATACGTATTGACAATAAGGATATCGGAAATGCAGGCAAGCGTATTATCTACCGTGCCTATGAGGAGCGCCGTCCGAGCGCATTTATTGCGGCGGGCAATAAGCTGACGCACCTTTTGCTTCAGACGCTGGGTGACAGCGGCATAGACTACCCCGAAGATGTGTCTATCGTCGGTTTCGGCGATGAGGGCTGGTGCGAAATTGTTTCGCCTCCGCTTACGTCTCTTGAACAGGATACCGAGAAAATGGCGCATCTGGCAGCGCAGCGCCTTTTGGAGATAATGAAGGGAGACGGCGGTGAAAAACAGCATATCCGCGTGCCTGTGGAGCTTGTTGTAAGGAAATCCACTCAGATGATAGGCTTGGGACCGTTCGGTGAACGTGCGACAGACCCGCATGAAATAACTCTTACAAACGATGAGCGTCAAAAACTCAGAAAGGGTAATTTCAAGGTCGGTATCTCTTTTCATTACGGCGGCACCGCGTGGACACGCCTTCATGAAAAGGCTATTCGCGACACCCTGGAAAATTTTGGCATTTCCGTCATATCGGTTATGGACGCGGGCTTCGACCCGGCGCTGCAGGTTACTCAGCTGGAGGCTATCAGTATGCAGCAGCCCGATCTGATTGTTGCCATACCTACAAATGACAATGCTACCGCACAAAAATTCAGAGAGCTTTCAAAAAAAACCAAGCTTGTTTTTATGAGCAACATTCCTTTCGGATTTTCACGTGATGATTATGTTGCTTGCATTTCGGTAAACGAGCGGGAAAACGGTTACAATGCAGGCTTTATGATGGGTGAGTATTTTAAAGGCAGTGAGCGTATACATGCCGGCTTCATTCAGCACGGAATTGCGTTTTACGGCACTCATCTTCGCGATATGGTGGCGGAGCAGACTGTACGGGAGCAGTATCCTGAGATTGAGGTGACGGATATTGCAAAATTTAACGATATTGCCGATGCGTATTTTATATGCAAGGATATGCTCAGGGCACATCCCGAGATAAATGCACTGTATGTTTCATGGGAGCGGCCGGCGCTGGAGGTTATCCGAGCACTAAATGAGATGGGCAGAAAAGATATTTCCATATTTACCTGCGACCTTGATTATAATGTAGCACTGTACATGGCAAAAGGGGAATATGTACGGGGTATAAGCTCACAGCAGCCGTATAAGCAGGGTGAGGCGGTTGCGGTCGCTGTTGCAAAGGCACTTGCAAGCGGCAGTATAGGCGAGCAGCACAAATATATCGGAGTTGCGCCGTACAGAATCACAGCATCGCTTTTGCCGCGCGCGTGGAAGGAAATTATGTCGGAGCCGCTGCCTTCGGAAATTGAGCGCTGCCTTGCCGAATAGCACTTATTATATAATACCGGGTTTGCGTAAACAACAGCCGAACATTCAGTTCGGCTGTTGTTTTGTTGTTTTTACGTAAAATCGTGCTTTAATAATGTATGATTGCAATAAAAATAACGCTTTGATTTAAGCAAAAAGTAGAATATGGAAATGTTATATTGACATTCGACATATTTCGATATATAATTTGCGTAACGAAGCGAGAAACGAGCTAAGCTTCATAATCTTTACGGCTTAAATATTGCGTAAATCAAATATAAAAAATTATATTTACGCAATATTTAAGAAAACAAAATTTATAAACGGAGGAAAAAAACATGAAGTTCAGAAGAATTATCGCACTTTCACTTTCGCTTATTCTCGGAGTAGTTTTACTTTCGGGGTGCAGCAGCCAGCCGGCTGAGAACAATGGAAACGATAACGGCGAAACCTACAAATTTGCTTTTCTGCCCAACACGCAGAACAACACTTTTCAGATTGCGATGAACGATACGCTTAAAAAGCTGTGTGATGAAAAAGGTTACAGCTACACATGTCTTGACCCTGATTACGACCTTAATAAACAGCTCGGTCAGATGTCCGACGCGGCAAACAAGGACTATGATGCGGTTTTTGTAATTCCCGTTGATTCACAGGGTATTCGTCAGGGACTTCAGGCTTTCAAGGACGCCGGCATTCCTGTGTTTAATGTTGATACGGCTGTCAGCGATGAGGATCGTGACCTTGTTGAGACGCTTGTTGCGACGGACTGCGTAATGGCAGGAGAGCTTGTCGGAAAACAGATGGCTGAGGATTATCCCGACGGCGCTAAGATTGCAATTCTCGATTTTCCGTCAAACGAGAGCTGCCTTGACCGTGTAGAGGGCTTTCTTAAGGGACTCGGCGAAAACAAGGATAAGTTTGAGATAGTTGCACAACAGGACGGTAAGGCTGCACTTGAGGATTCACTTTCTATCGCAGAGGATATCCTTCAGAAGAACCCCGAGCTTGACGCATTCTTCTGCATTAATGACCCGTCCTCACTCGGTGCCGCAGCTGCTATAAAGGGCGCAGGCAAAACAGGTGAAATCGGCGTTTACAGTATTGACGCTTCTCCCGACGGAAAGCAGGCGCTTATCGACGGCGAGTTTACGGCGGTTGCCGCTCAGGTGCCCGTGCAGATTGCCGAAAAGGCGTTTGAGCTTGCCGAGACTTACCTGTCCGGCGGTACAATAGAAGATGAATATTACCTTGCTTCCATGCTCATAACGCTTGAAATGGCGAAAGAGACAAAGGACAGCTGGCAGTAAAATGTTAGACGGCTGTTAAAGCCGATAAAGGTCCGGGGACTTAAGGAAAACACCGTAAGTTCCCGGAAATTTTTAAAATAAGGGAGCGGATCGCTTTGAGTCATACAGTATTACGTATGGAGGGCATTGATAAGTCGTTTTCCGGCACTCACGCACTGAAAAATATTAATTTTGAGCTGAAGCTCGGTGAGGTGCACGCGCTTCTCGGAGAGAACGGCGCGGGGAAGTCGACGCTTATCAAAGTTCTCGGAGGAATCCATCAGCCCGATTCGGGCAGCATATTCATAAACGATGAAAAGGTAAATATACGCGGTATTAATGAAGCGCGTAAATACGGTATCGGTATTATACATCAGGAAATTGTGCTTGTTCCGTTTCTGACCGTTGCACAGAATATATTTTTAGGTCATGAACCGGTGCGCGCGGGCGTTGTTGACAGCAAGACGATTAATGCCGACGCACAGGAAATGGTGGCAAGGCTCGGACTTGATATTGACGTTACAACGCCCCTTGAAAGACTGACGATAGCACAGCAGCAGATGGTTGAAATTGTAAAGGCAAGCTCATTCAATGTAAAAATACTCGTTATGGACGAGCCGACTTCCTCGTTATCCGACGAGGAGGTTGAAAAGCTGTTTGAAACTATCGAAAAACTGAAAAAACAAAACGTCAGTATAATTTATATATCTCACAGAATGGAGGAGCTGTTTCGCATTTCGGACAGGATAACCGTTATTCGCGACGGTACCTATGTAGGTACTAAAAATACAAGTGAAACAAATGCCTCCGAGCTTGTGTCGATGATGGTCGGCAGAACGCTAAAGAGCTTTTATGTCAGAACTTATAATGAAATTTCCGAAACGGTTCTTTCGGTTCGGAATTTGAGCCGTAAGGGTGAGTTTGAGGATGTGAGCTTTGATGTCCATAAGGGCGAAATTCTCGGCTTTTCCGGACTTGTCGGTGCAGGGCGCAGCGAGATAATGCAGTCGGTTTTCGGCGCATTGCCGTCGGATCGCGGTGAGATTGTTCTCAACGGAAACACCGTTAAGTTTAAAAACCCCAAGCAGGCGATAAAAGCGGGAATATCCCTTGTACCCGAAGACCGAAAAAACGAGGGTCTTGTATTAATGAACAGTGTCAGCTACAATATAAAGCTTGCATCTCTTCATTTTGTTATGAACGGAATTGCGGAAAGCCGCAAAAAAATATCTGCGCTGGTAAGCGACTATATGCAGAGACTTCGCATAAAGGCGGCGTCGCCCGAAATTGAGGTCTCCTCGCTCAGCGGCGGAAATCAGCAAAAGGTTGTGCTGGCAAAATGGCTTGCGGCACGTCCTGACGTTCTCATTCTGGATGAGCCGACCCGCGGCGTTGATGTCGGTGCAAAGCAGGAGATTTACTCGATTATAAACGACCTTGCGGCAAACGGCATGGCTATTATAATGGTGTCGTCCGACCTGCCTGAGATTATCAATATGTGTGACAGCGTGTGCGTTGTACGCAGCGGCAGAATTGTCGCAAAGCTCCCGCGCGAGGAACTGACGCAGGAGCGGATTATGAATTATGCAACCGGAGGTAACGAACAATGAGTAAGAAAAATACTTTTGCAAAGCTGAAAGAGCTGCCCGTTATCGGTATGCTTTTCAGCAATATAGGCATACTTTCAGTTCTTTTGATTATATGCGCGGCACTTGCCATTGCCGAGCCCAAAAGCTTTCTGTCGTCAAGTAACATTTTATCGGTACTCAGACAGATATCCAACAATATGTACATAGCCTTGGGCATGACGCTTGTAATTATAATCAGCGGTATTGACCTGTCGGTCGGCTCGGTCGTATGCCTTTCCGGAACAATTACGGTAGGGCTTATCACTCTCAGCGGTTATCCTATCTGGCTTGCAATTATAATAGGCATACTGCTGGGCGCACTCTGCGGCTTTTGCAGCGGTACGATTATAGCGCAGTTTAAGGTTCCGGCGTTTATCGTAACAATGGCGATGATGAATATAGCCAGGGGCGCTGCAAATGTATACAGCGGAGCCCGCAGCATGCGTATTACCGATAAGGTCTTTGAGACAATAGGCATGGGCAAGCTTTTCGGCATTCCGCTTCCGATTATTTACATGGTGATTTTAATTGCGGTTATGTCGTTTGTGCTTAATAAAACAAAATTTGGAACTTATATTTACGCTATCGGCGGCAACCGCGAGTCTGCCAGACTTTCCGGTGTTCCGATTAAAAAGGTTGAAATTGCCGTTTATACAATAGCAGGTCTGCTTGCGGCGTTTGCAGGTGTTGTTCTTGCATCACGCATGTATTCTGCTCAGCCGTCTGTCGGTGAGGGCTTTGAGCTGGACGCTATCGCGGCGTGCGTGCTCGGCGGCGTTTCGATGTCCGGCGGCAAGGGCCGTATTTCAGGAACGGTGCTGGGTGCCATGGTAATCGGAATTATTTCAAACTGGCTTAATCTCTTGGACGTCAACTCATTCTGGCAGCTTATCGTAAAGGGAATTATCATACTTATAGCCGTTCTTATCGATACTCAGAAGAGCAGCGACAGCGCGCTTAAAAAACTTCTCGGTTCTGTAAAAAGACTGTGCGGCAAAAAGAACGCCGCGTAATTACCTGTTGTAGGAGGACTGTAAAATGAAAATTTATCGCAAACCGGATTTTGCAGATTCGACGGGAGACGCTGTTCCGTTTTATCATGACGGACAATATCACCTGTTCACGCTTACTCCGCCCAAGGGTACAACGGTTTATCCCGCAAGGCTTCGCACCACGTGGGAGCATGCGGTGTCTGACGACCTGATTAACTGGAAGCAGCTCCCCACCGCTCTGTACCCGTCCGATGACGAAAGCGCACCCGACGCTTCGGGAATATGGACAGGCTCTGTCATTTACGGTGAAGGCGGATATCATGCCTTTTATACCGGTTACAGCTTAAAGGTCAAGTATCAGCAAACAATCTGCCATGCATACAGCGACGACGGCGTCAAGTGGCAAAAAGACATAAATAACCCCGTTATTATTCCCAAAACAGATGAGTATGAGCCGCTTGACTGGCGTGACCCGTACGTATTCTATAATGAGGATGATAAATGCTACTGGATATTGATTTCCGCGCGAAAGACGCAGGGTGCGCCCAACAGACGCGGCAGTGTAGTGCTTTACCGCTCGCATGACCTTAAAAATTGGGAGTATTACGGCCCGATTTATTCACCCGGACACACCAACTGTCCGGAGTGCCCCGAAATGTATAAAATAGGGGATACGTGGTATCTGTCCTATTCGCGTTTTTCGGAATATGTAAATACCATATACCGCGTTTCAAAATCCCCCTTCGGTCCGTGGCGGACGCCCAAAAACGACGGCATCGGAGGCAGGCGCTTTTATGCCGCCAAATCAATGGTCAATAATGACGGCAGACGCTTTTATTTCGGCTGGGCTCATGACAGGGCGGACAGGAGCGATTACGGTCAGTGGTACTGGGGCGGTGCATTCTGCGTTCCGCATGAGGTTGTCGCTGTCGCAGACGGCGAGCTTGCCGTAAAGCTGCCGCTGGAGTACGAGCAGGCGGCAAACGCGCCTGTCGCATGGAGGTTTGAGCCTGTAAGCGGAGACATTTCTGAGAAAGACGGGAAAATTACGGTAAACTCGGTTGCAACAAATGCCTACGGCTTTTTTGATATTAATGAACCGTCGTTTATATTCAGCTGTAATATTACGCCCGATGACTGCCGAGACTATTTCGGACTGTTGATAAAGTCGGATAAAGACGCCGAAACCTGCTGTGTTTTGCAGTTTGATACGGCGGCGCAGCGCGTCTCGCTCAGCAGCCTGCCGATGGCGGTAGATCCGTTTTGGCAGCAATCGTGCCAGGCAATACCGAAGCCGACCGATCCCGGCCCCGACGGCGTGCGGGTTGCAGAACACCCGATGACATTCAAAAGCGGTGATACAATCGGCGTTAAAATTCTGATTGACCGTGATATGATAGAGGTATTTGTCGATGAAAAAATTGCATTTACCTATCGCATTTACAGAGAATGCGACTATCAGCTCGGTGTTATCGTTCAGGACGGCAATGCGCACTTTACCGATATAAAGATTACAAAATAAAAATATCCCCCGTTTCCGAAAATTCGGAAACGGGGGACTTGTTTTAAAATCAGCTGTCAAGATAGAATTTGACTATTATTCTGAGCAGCTCATCGCGGTCTAATTTACGGATAAGCGCCCTTGCATTATTGTGATTTGTAATATAGGTCGGGTCTTCAGACAAAATATAACCCACAATCTGATTCAGCGGATTGTAGCCTTTTTCTTTCAGTGCGTCATAGACGGCTGTAAGAATTTCTTTTGTCTGAAGCTCGTTTTCTCTTCTGACGCTGTATTGAATGGTGTTATTCTTATCCATCTTTACCACTTCCGCCTTTCAAATTGATACCTATATTTTAAATCAAATTTATAATAATATCAATAGCCTGTTTGTAAATATTTTAATAACTTAGATAAAATCGCGTTATTTTGTTCTCAGCTTCTTATCGACGCGCCTATTTTCGTGAGGGCTTTTATTATTTTTTTCATTTTGGCGTCTATCTCTTCATCGCTGAGCGTTCTGTCGTCGGCGCGATAAGCCAGTGCAAAAGCAAGGCTTACACAGTCGCTCGGAATTTGTTCGCCGCTGTAAACATCAAACAGCTTTACGCTCTCAAGTATATTGCCCGAATTTTCGGTTATTATATCTTCGATTTGCGCAACGCTTATATCTTTTTTGCAGACAACGGCAATGTCGCGCGTTGTAGCGGGAAACTTAGGCAGCGGCTTGTAGCTTTTTTCCGTTACCGAGTTTGCACAAATTACATTGAAATCGAGCACAGCGACATATGTCTTTTCCCCGATTCCGAACTCGGAGCAGACATTCGGGTGTATTTCGCCGACAATGCCTATTACGCTGTCATCTTTTACAATGTCCGCGGTACGTCCGGGGTGGAAGGTCGGGTTGTCGGTCTGCGGAATATACTTGCAGCCGTAAACCCCTGCAAGCTCCAGTGTCTGCTGAACTATACCCTTTATTGTGAAAAAGTCCTGTCCGCCGCCGTAAGCGCCGATGCAGAATTCCACCTTTTCTTCCGGCAGAACATCAGTGCCCTCTCTCTTAATATATACGGTTGCGGGCTCAAACATACATACCGCTTCGTTTCTGTTGTTGTAATTCAGTGCAAGCGCCGACAGCATAGACGCCATGGAGGTTGTGCGCATAATGCTTGTGTCCTCTCCGAGAGGATTGGAGATTACAACGCTGTCGCGGCGTATGTCGTTTTCGGGATAGTGTAGCTTATCGTATATTTTCGGACTTACAAACGAGTAGGTGCATATCTCAGATGCACCCTGGGCAATAAGCGACTGACTTATGTTTTTCATAAGCGACTGTTCTTTGGTCAGCATGCCCTGTGTTGTCTCCATGTTGACAAGCGTGGAGGGGATTTCATTGTAGCCGTACAGACGCACGATTTCTTCTGCAAGGTCTGCCTTTTCCGAGGCGTCGTCTCTGAAGCTCGGTACTGTGACATTAAGCTCATTGTCCACCTCAAATTGCAGACTGCGCAGCGCGCTGACCATAAATTCAGCCGATATGTCGGTGCCTAAAAATTTATTTACCCAGTCAGGCTCCAGCTTTATTGTGCGGCGGGTGCGGTTATCCATGTTTATATCGATAACTCCGTCGGCAATCTCGCCGGCACCCAAAAGCTCAACAAGCTCGCACGCTCTGTCAAGCGCCGACATTGTCATGCACGGATCGAGTCCCTTCTCGAATTTTGAGGAGGCATCTGTTCTCATTCCCAGTTTCTTTGAAGTGCGGCGCACGTTAGCGCCGTTGAAGTTTGCCGATTCAAATACTACCGTTTCGGTATTCTCGGTAATTTCGCTGTTTGCGCCGCCCATGACGCCCGCTATACCGACGCTTTTGTGTGCGTCCGCAATCACGAGCATAGAGCTGTCCAGCTTTCTTTGCTGATTATCCAGCGTCATGAAAATTTCATTGTCGTCGGCGTTGCGCACGACAATGGCTTTGCCGTCAAGGCAGGTATAATCAAATGCGTGCATCGGCTGACCGTATTCCAGCATCACGTAGTTTGTGATATCGACTATATTGTTAATCGGACGCACTCCGCACGCGTGCAGTCTGTTTCTGAGCCACAGCGGAGAGGCCTCTATTTTGATGTTTTTGGCGACGCGCGCCGTGTAGCGCGGGCAGAGCTCGGCGTTTTTTATTTCCACGCTGAGATAGTTTTCAATGCTGTCGCCTTTGTCGCTGCTGAATTTCGGAGTGCGGTTTTTAAACGGCAGACGATATGTCGCGGCAACCTCTCTTGCAAGTCCGATAACGGACAGACAGTCGGGGCGGTTGGGTGTTATTTCAAACTCAAAAACATCATCGTTAAGCTGAAGAGCGTCTGTAATATTCTGCCCGATTTCAACGGGAAAATCAATGATGAATATTCCGTCTTCAACGGCATTGGGAAAGTTGTGCGCGGTAAGTCCCAGCTCACCCAGCGAGCAGAGCATCCCCTCGGACAGCTCTCCGCGCAACTTGCCCTTTTTGATAGTCTTTCCGTCGGGCAGCACCGCTCCGTCAAGGCACACGGGAACAACGGCGCCTTCAAATACGTTGTCCGCTCCCGTTATAATTTGCTTGCTTTCGCTGCCGACATCAACCTGACATATCACAAGCTTTTCCGCATTCGGATGACGTTCTATTTTTGTGATTTTTCCGACGACTACGCCCGAAATGTGGTTTTTGATATTGTCAAACATCTCCACCTTAGACCCGGACATTGTCATTCTGTCTGCAAAATCCTTGGGGTCTGTTTTTATGTCGACAAAGTCGTTAAGCCAGTTTACAGATAAGTTCATTATTTTTTCCTCCTTAGAACTGGTTGAGAAAACGCTGGTCGTTTTCAAAAAGAAGACGCAGGTCGTTTATGTTGTAGCGTCTCATGACAATGCGCTCCAGACCCATGCCGAAGGCAAAGCCGCTGTAAACGTCAGGGTCTATATTGCAGTTTCGCAGCACCTTGGGGTGAACCATGCCCGCGCCCAGAATTTCAATCCATCCCTCGCCCTTGCAGAGACGGCAGCCTTTGCCGCCGCAGGAGAAACAGCAGATATCCATTTCGGCGGACGGCTCGGTAAACGAGAAGTGATGTGGGCGAAAGCGCGTGACGGTATCCTTTCCGTAGAGACGTTTTGCAAACAGGTCAAGAGTACCCTTAAGGTCACTCATACGTATGTTCCTGTCAATTACAAGTCCCTCAATCTGATGAAAGAGCGGGGAGTGGGTCGCGTCTACCTCATCTGAACGGTAAACGCGCCCCGGCGCTATGATTTTTATAGGCAGCGTGCTGTTTTCCATAACGCGCACCTGAACGGGTGAGGTCTGCGTTCTCAGCAGAATGTTTTCCGTGATATAAAATGTGTCCTGCGTGTCGCGCGCGGGATGGTCCTTTGGCATATTGAGCTTTTCGAAGTTATAGCTGTCATATTCCACCTCAGGCCCTGACGCGATTTGAAAGCCCATGCCGATGAAAATGTCCTTTATTTCATCGAGCACCTGTGTCAGCGGATGCTTTTTACCGAGCTTTTTGGCTTTTCCCGGCATTGTGACGTCGATTTTCTCTGCCTTGAGCTTAATCTGCGCCGCAGCGTCGCTCAGCATTTTCTTTTTAGTGCTGATAGCGTTTTCGATATCTGCCCGCACCTCGTTTGCAAGCGCGCCGATTATCGGTCTTTCGTCGGCGGACAGTGCTCCCATGCCGCGCAAAACGGATGTGAGCTCACCCTTCTTGCCTAAAAACCTTACGCGTATATCATCAAGCGTTTTAAGCTCTGAACAGCTGTCGGCAAGTTCTTTTGCACAAGTACGTATGCGTTCAAGCGTGTCTTTCATATTAACCTCTCCTTTAAAATAAAAATCCGTCCCCAAATCAAGGGACGGAGAAAAAATAAACCGTGTTACCACCCAAGTTCCCGTATAAACGGGCGCTCATTATCCGCTTAACGCGCGGCACGGCGCATGGCTGCTCCGGTGCGAAGATAACACGACCCGCTTACGGTCGCGCCTTTCAGCCGATGGGCGCGGCTCTCTGCTGCGGCAAAGCCGTGCTTTAAACACTTTCTTTGCATTTAATATATGTTAGCATATTTGTTTTTTAAATGCAAGAGTTTTTCTTGAAAATAATTGACCGCTGTGATATCATATCTTTATTATTTGTTAGGAGTGTTGATTGTGGAAAAACATATCGAGATGTCGCTTGCAAAAAAAATGACTTTTGCCGACCGTTTGCTAAGCCTTGCAGCGTCGCTGCTGCCGATGCTGATAAGCTGTTATATACTCGTGCTTGTAGTGTCGCTTAAATTTTCGTCTTTCATTGCGCTTGCCGTGATTATCTGTGCTGTTGCACTTTTTGCGTCCTATAAAATTTTTTGCAGCTTTAATATTGATTGGGAGTATATTTTTGTAGACGACGAGATACGTTTTTCAAAAATAATCAATAAAAGCCGCAGGAAGGAGCTTGTAACCGTAAATCTGTCCAAGGCTGAGGCGGTAGCGAGGGTTAATGACGGCGCGCATAACAGGCTTTTAACGCACCGTGATTATAAACACTATAATTTCAAATCCAATACCACAGATGACTGCTGGTTTGTTGCAGGACTCAGCTCCAAGGGCGAGCGTATCTGCGTTGTATTTGAGCCTGACGAGCGTATGCTGGAAGCGCTGAAGCTGACTGTCCGCAGTCGGTTTTTCGGTTGATATTCTGCTGAAGGGAAACTTACTGTATGATACTTACATCTGTTCAGATAAAGGCGGCGGACGGCTTGTACATGAATGAGAACGGCATCTCGGAGCGCGAGCTTGTTCTGAAAGCGGCAGTCGCCGCGTACTCGGCTTATGAAAAGCATGAGGGTTCACCGTCCGGCAAGCGTGTGCTTGTTTTGTGCGGACGTGGTCTTAACGGTGCGGACGGCTATGCGCTTTCGCTGCTTTTTAAGCAAAACGGCGCGAGTGTTTTTACATGTGCTTTGTATAATGATAATATCAGCCCGACAACGCGCAGTTTTGCCGATGAGTGTAACGCGGCGGGTATCGCAGATATTGGAGCTTTGGTAGCAGTTTCGGAAAACGAGTTAAAGTACGATGTGATTATCGACGCAGTGTTCGGCATAGGCTTTCGCGGAGAGCTGGACAGTGCGGCAAAGCTTGCATTTGCCGCCGTCGCAAAAATCTCCGCTCAAAAGGTGTCGCTTGATGTGCCCAGCGGGGTTTTCGCGGACAGTGCCGCAGTTGCAGACGGAGCGTTTAAGGCGGACATTACAATAGCTCTTTGCGCCAAAAAGCCCTGTCATCTGATTTATCCCGCAAGACAGAACTGCGGTGTTACATATACTGCGGATATGGGCTTTGGCGGCGATATATTAAACCGTATCAATCCGTATCTTTTTGAGCTGAAAAGTCATGATTTTAAAACTCTTCTTCAAAAGCGGAATGATTTTTGTCATAAAGGTGATTTCGGCTGTGCGGGGCTTGTCGTAGGCTCTTTGTCCTACCGGGGCGCGGCAGTTTTGGCGGTTAAAGCGGCGCTCAGATGCGGCGCGGGTATTGTCCGCGCATATATACCCGATACAATCTATGGTGCGTTTGAGTCCGACTGCTTGAGCGCCGTTGTATACCCTTTAAAAAGTAAGGGCGGTGGAATTGACGACAAAACGCTGTTATCGCGTCTTGACGGCTGCACCGCGCTGCTCTGCGGCAGCGGACTGGGACTTTCCGACGGCGCCGCGTCGGCGGTGCGCGACGCGGCGAAAACTCAGCTGCCTGCGGTGTTTGACGGAGACGCTCTGACGGTTATTTCACGTGACCTTAATCTGCTCAGGCGTGAGGGAGAGACAGTTTTGACGCCGCATATGGGTGAGTTTGCACGTCTTTGCGGCAAAAGCATTGATGAAATCCGTAAGCATCGGATAACGCTTTCGCTGCAGTTTGCAGCAGAGTATAAATGTGTTCTTATTCTTAAGGACAGTGTAACCGTTGTCGCCATGCCCGACAACCGCGCTTTTATCCTGTCCAATCCTACAAGCGCGCTGTCAAAGGGAGGTAGCGGCGACGTGCTGGCAGGTATGGTGTGCTCGTTTCTTGCGCAGGGATATAATCCCGCGGCGGCAGCGGTAATCGCGGTTTCGCTTCATAATGCCTGTGCCCATGCCGCGTGCGATAAGCTGGGCGGCTACTGCACGCTGCCGGAGGATGTTATAAAAATGCTTCCGATGCTTTTAAGATAGGTGATAATATGAATTTTATAAAACGCTGCTGGGCGGAAATATCGCTTGATAATCTGCTGTTCAATCTTGAAGAAATTAAGAATACGGTCGGCACTGATACCGAGATTATGTGCGTTGTAAAGGCAAACGCATACGGACACGGTGATAAAATAGTTGTACGTGAGGCTGAAAAGGCGGGTGTACGCTATTTTGCGGTCGCGTCGGCTGATGAGGCGGCTCACCTTCGTGCGCTCGGCTCAAAGGCGGAAATTATTATACTCGGCGCATGCCTGGATGACTGTTTTCAGTATGCGGTGGAGTATGATATAACGCTTTCTGTCTGCGATATTGATTTTGCACGCCGCCTGTCGGCGTATGCCGTATCGGTCGGCAAACACGCCAAGGTGCATATAAAGCTTAATACCGGTATGTCCCGCGTCGGATTTGACTGCCTGAACGAAGGACAGGCGGCAGCTGCTGCGGACATGATAGAAGAAATAGTTAAAATGAACGGGCTTTCGGTGTGCGGCGTGTTTACGCACTTTTCGGTCAGCGATGAGTGTGACGGTGCGGAATATACAAAGTTTCAGCTTGATAATCTCAGTTTAGTGCGCCGGATACTTGACAGTCGCGGAGTATATGCCGGCTTGTGGCATTGCGCAAATTCGGGTGCCATCGTAAATAATCCGGAGGCGTATATGGATATGGTGAGGGCAGGCATTTTGCTTTACGGTCTGTATAACGGCGCAGGCTCAGATGTAAAAGGCGTATACAAGCCGGTGCTGGAGCTTAAAACCGTTATAACGCAGATAAGGGATATTGACGCGGGTACGTCTGTAAGCTACGGCAGGACATACACGGCAAAATGCCCCCGCAGGACGGCGGTTATCAGCATCGGCTACGGCGACGGATATCCGCGTTCTCTCTCAGGGCAGGGCAGGGTGCTTGTAAACGGGCGGTACGCGCCGATTATAGGCCGCGTGTGCATGGATCAGACTATGATAGACATAACCGGAATAGACTGCTCTGTCGGAGACACTGTTACCGTTATAGGCAGAGAGGGTGAAAATGCCGTTACGGCGGATGAAATTGCGGATATCGACAAAACGATAAATTATGAAATAGTCTGCGGACTTGCGCTGCGGGTGCCGCGTATTTATTTTAAAAACGGCAGGCAGACGGATATCGTTAAATACATTTAAAAAAACGGCTGATTATCAGCCGTTTTTTATTTAACTCAGCAGATGTGCCTTGTCCGTTTTCATTGCAATCAGAGAAAAAACCGTACCGGCGGCGGTAACCGCCGTCCACACTGCGACCACCGCGCTCCAGCCTCCCGTGTTCAGTATTACGGGGAACAAAAAGTTAGCTCCCGAGGCTGATATGTAGGAGGCAAAATCAAAAAATCCCGTTATGCCCGAAATAAGTCCCGTGCTTGCGAAATGTAAAACATAAATACTGAATATCATGTTGCATGCACCTGTCATTGCGGCGCTTGCCAGAAACAGTGCCGAAACGGAAACAGGTGCAAAGCTGCTTTTGCACACGAAAACGACAGTAAACATCAGTACCGAAAATGAAAACAATATCATGCACATCAGCTTTTCCCTGTATTTCAGCAGCTTTGCAATGAACATTGTAACAAACGTACCGATTATGTTTGTCAGCGGCAGTATGGTGGATATTGCCGCCGCCGTTTTACTGCTTATAGAAAAGTTCTGTGCAATAAACGTCGGTATCCAGAATGATACGGCGTTTCTGATAACGCCGTAAAGCAGCGTCACTATGACCATTGATATAAAGCCGGTATTTAAAAACAGCTTTTTAAAGTCCGTCTGTGATTTTTGTGTGTTTTCCGTTGCGTATGTCCGGATTATGCCGTGTCTTTCCATGTGAATGCTGCAAACGTAATATGCCGCCGCGATAATTAACAGAACAATGCCCGAAATGATAAACGGCGCTCTGTAGCTGCCGCTTGCAGAGCCGTATATTGCGAGTATGTAGGTTAATAGCGTGCCTGTCACAGACGCCGCGGTCATCAGCGTTATAATTATTCTTCCCGCAGTCCGTTGGGTATTTTCGCCTATTATTTTAGACATCGGTCCCCAAAGCATCGAGCAGAAAAATCCGCATGCACCCCACATTAAAATACCAGCGGCTTGAGAGGTACAGAACGGGAACATAATTATCATGAGTCCCGTGACGGCAAGCCCGACGGATACCATGTATTTTGCGTCTATTCTGTTGCCGAGAAATCCGTTGATAAGCTGACCGACACCGTAGCACAGCAGCAGTGCGCTGCCCATTAGCCCCAGCGCGCTTTCACTAAAAATTTCAAGCTCGGTCATCTGCGGCATTACGGCGCTTAATATGTTTCTCCCCGCATAGCATCCGGCATATGCGACGCAGCATGCCGTTCCTATCCATACGGCGTTTTTGTTTTTTGCCGCAATATTCATTTACATATCTCTCCGTTAATATTTACAATTTTCAGTTTACAGCCGTTTGCTTTGCAGGTTTCCTTGAAGCTGTCTGATATCGTGTTTTTATCGTCTGTAATTATCGTGTCGATTTCATTTATCGAGCAGCTTCTGTAAAAGCTGTGCTTTTCAAATTTGCAGCTGTCGGCAAGCAGAAAGCACCTTTCAGCCATTCGGCACAGCTCACCGGTAAAAATTCCGTGGCTTGTTTCCCATGTCATAGCTCCGTCCGTGTTTACTGCGGTTGCACCGATAAATGCCTTATCCGCTACAAAATGCGACAGCATTTCATTTGTCAGCGGACTGTACGCACATCCCGTTTCGGAATCAATGTCTCCGCCCAGCATTATTATATTTCCCGCAAAGTCACCTCTTTGCCGCTTATCCGTTAAAATCTGCGCTATTTTAAGTGAATTTGTAATTACCTTCAGACCCTGCACGCCGTTTATCTCATTTACAAAGCACTCCGTAACGGTGCCGGTATCCACGGCGATTATATCGTTGTTTTGCACAAGACGTGCGGCAAATTTGGCGATGGCGAGCTTCTGTTCGGGATTTTTGAGTCTGCGCACCTCATAGCTGTCTTCGCGCAGCGGCTTTTTTACGCATATTGCGCCGCCGTAAACCTTTTTGATGTTTTCGTTTTTTGAAATTTCGTTTAAATCTCTTCGTATGGTCTCTCCCGATACATCAAATCTCAGCGCAAGCTCTGAAATGTATGCTCTGCCTTCTCTGTATATTATTCTGGTGATTTCGTTTCGTCTTTGGTCTGTCAGCATTTCTTTCCCTCCGTACGGCAAAGATTATATCATATAACTCCAAATAAATCAATAAAAAATATTGAATTTATGTTGACTTGTGTGGAGTTTTGAGGTATGATTTAGAAAATCATCTTTGCAGGAGGTATACGGCAATGAAAATAGGAGCTTCTAATTATGATGTTTTTCCCTGTGTTGTAAGGAGCGGGGAAAAGACAAAAGTCACCGTCAGTCCGTGCGGTGAGTGCGCCGCCTTTGAAGACGGAGTGCGGTATACGGTATCGGTGCTGCCGGCGGAGCACTCGGAAATTACATATATTCCAAACGGCAATATTTCCGATTCGCGCGGCTGCTATGACAAAATTACCGCAGTGCCGAAACACGGAGTTATTTCCTTTGAATATATATTTGAAGATGAACAGCAGTGGGCGCTTGACATTTATCCTGGCGCAGATGAGGGCAGTGCTGTGCGCTTTTTTGTATATTCCGTTTTTGATGATTTGTATGAACGGCATCCGTTTATGGGGGATCTGCATGCACATTCCTGCCGTTCGGACGGCAGGGAGGAGCCTGCTGTCGTTGCCGCCAACTATCGCAGGGCGGGCTTTGATTTTATGGGGCTGACCGACCACGGAAAATGGCGCCCGTCGGCGGAGGCTATTGAAAAGTTCGCGGATGTCCCCATCGACCTGCTGCTGTGCCACGGTGAGGAGGTGCATTTAAAAGGCGGATATATGCACCTTGTTAATTTTGCAAGCGATTACAGTGTCAACGAGCTGTTTTATGAAAATGAGGATAAAATACACGCCATGCTTGAGAAGGAGGCAGGGACGGAAAAGACACCGCGCGGCGTCAATGCTCTGGAGTATGTATACCGCAGATGGGCGTGTATGCAGATACGAAAAAGCGGCGGACTTTGTATTGTTCCGCATCCGTTTTGGATTCACGGACCGTATCAGTTCAATATGCGCTCGAAAATGCTTGACTATGTTTTTGAAACGGGTATTTACGATGCATTTGAGCTTATAGGCGGACAGACGGTGCATGAAAACAATCTTCAGATTGCTTATTATATGGATCAGCTTCAAAAAGGCCGGAAAATCCCCGTTGTCGGCTCGTCTGACTCGCACGGCACCGACCCTGCCCGATATTTCGGACAAAGTAAAACGATAGTGTTTGCAAAAGCTCTTGACAGTGCTTCTGTTTGCAATGCCGTAAGGGAATCGTACAGCGTTGCCGTTGATAACATGCCTAATGAAAGCGCGCGGGTGTACGGTCAGTTCAGACTTGTAAAATATGCAAGGTTTTTGCTCGAAAACTATTTTCCGTTTCATGACAGCCTGTGCTTTGAGGAGGGAAGACTGATGCGCGATTATATCTGCGGTGAAAACGGTGCGGCGCAGGCGCTCTCGGCTCTTCACGGCAGAACCGAGCGTTACAGGATTAAAAAACTGGGCAGATAGAAAAACCGTCCCGATGCTTCGGGACGGTTTTTATTATGTATTCTTTTGTTTTTTAAAATTCAGCTGCGAGATTATAACGGCGCAGAAAATAATACCGCACCCCAGATAGTTTAAAGGCGACAGCGGGGTATAATCCCAGCCGGGCAGTATCAGCCCCAGCATTATTGCTTCGCCCAGCGCGCTGAAAATCGACTCGGTGGAAAGAATTATCGATGCCGCAGTCGGGTCGGCGTGCTTTTGCCCGATTATCTGGCAGGTATAAGCCACGCCGACAGACATAATTCCCGCGTAAAGTATAGGAAGCTTTGCCTCCATTACAGCGGCAAGGGATATATCTTCAAACATCAGGGCGCATATTGTGCTTAACATCGCGCAGGTAATAAACTGTATTGCGGCAAAGCGCAGCGAATATATTCTGTTTGAGAATGTGTCTATTACGATTATGTGCAGCGCCCACATAAACGCGCCGATAATCAAAACAATGTCACCTGCTCCGACAGAGGAAAAGCCGTCGCAAAAGCTGACAAAATACAGTCCGATGACGGTGAGAACGGCGCCTATCCATGTGTTGATGCTTGTTTTGCGCTTTAAAAATATACCTATTATCGGAACAATGACGGTATAAATTCCCGTCAGAAATCCCGCTTTTCCCGCACTGCCGGTATATGTGATGCCCAGCTGCTGAAGAGTAGATGCCCCGAACAAAATAACGCCTGCCGCAACTGCCGCAAATATCGTTGTACGCAGTCTGCTTTTTTCGGTTTTCTGTCTTTCGAAAATCAAAATTACCGGGATAAGCGACACACCTCCCAGCATAAAGCGCACTGCGTTGAAGGTAAAAGTTCCCACAGAATTTGCGCCTACAAGCTGGGCGACAAAAGCAAATCCCCATATCATGGCGGTAAGCAATAAAATCAAAAGCGACTTGTGCTGTTTTTTCATGTTTTCCCTCTTTTTACAAATTCCATGCTATTATAGCAAAAAAATCCGAGTTTAGTCAATATGCATATAACAAAACCCTTGAAATATCCCGCCGTTAATATATAATATATAGGATATTCAAATTCAATCAAAACGAAAGGCAGTAGTATGACAGGAATAATATGTGCGATGGATTTGGAGGCGCGTATGCTTCTGAATGAAATGCGTGATACAACAAGCGAGCGGATTTCCGGCATTGATTTTGTATGCGGCACGCTTTACGGCTGTGAAGCGGTCGTTGCGGTCTGCGGCGTGGGAAAGGTGTTTGCCGCAGTCTGTACTCAAACAATGATTTTGCGCTTTGCTCCGGACGTGATTATAAATACGGGCGTTGCCGGTTCGCTTACAGGCTCGCTCAACTGCTGTGACATAGCGGTCGCAACAAGCGTTGTACAGCATGATGTCGATACAACGGCGCTCGGTGACCCGCGCGCTCTCGTGTCGGGAATTAACAAGATAAATTTTGAATGTGATAAAAAAATGCTGTCCGAGCTTGAAAGCCTGCGCGATACGGCTGAAAAAGCGCTCGGTATAAAATGCGTCGGGGGAGTCATCGTCAGCGGCGACAGATTTATAAGCAGCGCGTCCGAAAAGGAGTTTCTGCACCGCTGGTTCGGCGGCATAGCTTGCGATATGGAGTCCGGCGCGGTCGGACATACCTGCTATATAAACGGCGTTCCTTTTATTGCAGTGCGTTCTGTTTCCGACAGCGCAGACGGCAGCTCTCCGATGGACTACGCACGGTTTTCGCAGGCGGCTGCCGATAATACGGCAAAACTTTTAAAGATTTATTTTGAATATGAAAGGGGAAAACAAAAATGAGAGCAGTCGGAGTAAACACTCTGCATGATAAATTCGGTATTTCAATAGAAGAAAATCTGCGGCTGATAAAAGCAGCCGGTTTTGACTGCGTATTCTCCTCGTTTACACGCAGCTTTCCGCTGAAAAGCGCGGTTAGTGCCGCAAAAAAGCTTAATCTTGAATACGAAACGCTGCACGCTCCGTTTACCGCGTGCGGACTTGAGGAAAACCTGAACTCAATGTGGCGGGAAAACGGCTGCGGTGAGCAATATCTCAAGCTGCTGCTCGAATGTGTTGACGCCTGTGCGCAAAACGGTATTGAAAAATGCGTTATACATAATGCCGTGACGGAAAACCCGCCGCCCGTAAGTGAAATCGGGCTTGAGCGTTTTAGCCGTCTTTTTTCCTATGCCAAAAAATGCGGCGTGCGCATGGCAGTGGAAAATCTGGAATCGGAGGAGCACCTGAGCCGTCTTATGGAGCTTACAGGTGACTTCCACGGCTTTTGCTGGGACTGCGGGCATAATCTTTGCTATACTCCTATGACGGATATTATGTCACTTTACGGGAAAAAACTTATCTGTACCCATGTTGATGACAATAAAGGCGTGACACGTCCCGGAATAATTCACTATACCGATGACCTTCATCTTATGCCGTTTGACGGAGCTTTGAATTGGGAGTGGTATGCAGGCAAAATCAAATCGTGCGGTTATACGGGGCCGCTGACCCTTGAGCTTAAGGACGACTATTTGGGTGTCGGCGCCGCAAAATTTTATGAGCTGGCGTGTAAAAGAGCTTTAAAACTGTGTGAAATGTGCATGTAGATATTGACCGAGCACACTTATTGTGTTAAAATACTGCTGATACATGTTGAATTTTTACAGAATTTACAGTTTGTTAATTTACGATTTATACAATGTATCACATTTTATAATATAATAACAAAAACGCAACGGAGGTACTTCCCGATGGGAAAAGGACAACGCGCACGCAATGAGCGTGCTGGCAAAAGAGAAGAAATGAAAATCAGAGCGGCAAAGCTCAAACGCCGCAAAAAAATAAATAAGATTATCGGTATCTGCGTAGGGATTGTTGCGGTGCTTGCCATTGCTTTCGGTATAGCATACAACGCTGTTGCGGCTACCGGGTATTTTCTCAGAAATACTGTCGCGATGTCGTCTGATAACTATACGGTAGACAACGCAATGATGACTTATTACCTTAAAAACGAGTACTATACATTCACAAATCAGTATTCCAATTATCTTTCGATGTACGGGCTTGATACTTCAAAAAGTCTGAAAAACCAGAGCTACGGTGACTCAACATGGTTTGACTATTTTATGGGTCAGGCAAAAACACAGGTAAATGATATTCTGCTCTGTGCCGAAAAGGCACGTGCCGAAGGCTATGAGCTGAATGAGGACGACAAAAAGGAAATAGATGATTCCATTGAGTCGATGAAGTCGTATGCAGAGGAAAACGAAATTACCTATGAAAACTATCTCAGTACGGTTTTTGACAAGGGTATTAAAGAAGATGATGTCCGCCGAGCTTTGGAGCTTTCCGCACTCGCGTCCAAATACTATAATACTTATAGCGATTCTCTTGAGTACAGCGATGAGGATCTGCAGAAATATTTTGATGAAAATAAGCCTGACTATGTCAAGGCGGACTATATGAAGTACACCTTTACCGCAGACGTTGCGTCCGATGCGGATGATACCGCAAAGCAGCAGGCAAAGGATGATGCAAAGGCAAAGGCTGTCAGTCTGTCGGAAAGTGCTTCGGTAGAGGCTTTTACGGAAACTATAACAGGATACCTTACCGAGCAGGAGGAAAAATCCAGGGCGGAAAGCGAGGCTGCGGAGACTGAGCAAGAGGAAAGCAGTGACAGCGAGGACAGTACGCCTACTGTCGAGGAGGCGGTTGCCGATGCCGTTGAGAGTGCAAAGAGTACGATGAGCTATCCTGCGCAGGACAGCGAGGATGAAGTTGCAAAATGGCTGTTTGAGGACGGCAGAAAGGTTGGCGACACCTATATTACAGAGCCTGATGCGGATGCCACAACCTTTAATTATGTGGTATATATCGTTACCAAAACGGCTTATTCCGATGATTATAATACGGTAAACGCACGTCATATTCTGTTTACGACCGAAACTTATGAGACAGTGGAGAAAGCTACCGAAAAAGCCAAAGAGGTTGTTGCGGAGTATAACAGCGGCGAGAAAACTGAGGATGCTTTTGCCGAGCTTGCAAAGAAATACAGCGAGGACTCAACCGTTGATGAAAACGGCGGTCTTTATGAGAACATTACAAATGATACTCAGTCCTACCCTGAGAGCTTTGTCAACTGGTGTTATGACGACGCAAGAAAAGCGGGAGACGTCGATATTGTTTCCACCGATACAAGCGTGCATATAATCTATTACTGCGGTGAGGGCGAGACCGCTTGGAAGAGCATAGCGAGAGTTAATAAAAACTCAGAGGACTGTGAGGCGCATGTGGACAGTCTTGCGGAAAGCTATACCGTGGTTGCAAAAGACGGAGTAATTAAGAAAATAAAGGCGTAAATTTTAAAATCATATAAAAACACACCGACGTGGCAGTCCTCAATAAAGCAGTATAGATATTGACGGTCTGTCAAAGAGTTGCAGAGAGTTAAGCATATCACATTTAAGTGTGGTATGCTTTTTCTCATTTACGAGTAAATGGTGGAATGATAGGCATATAAAATTGTTGTATTTTCAAGGCTTTTTACAGACAAAACAAAGTAATGGTAAAATATTAAAACTCCTCAAAATTGCGTTCTATCGTTCCACTTTTCGTTAGCATTTTATGGTGTGAAAAGCTTGCAAATTCAAGCCTTGATTTTTGAAAATTCATTGTAGGAATATGTTTATATTAAATTCCTCTAAAACAACATTAAAAATGCTAACAGAAAAATCGTGTCTTTTGTCACGCAATAGGGCATTAAAAAGTCCCTCTTTTCAAGGGGTTCAAAGTGCAAAATCGACAACGCAATGGTTTTCAATAAGGAGCTTTGCTCCGTCATTCAGCGTTTACGCAAGCAAAACTTGCGTAAAAATCAAAATGTCATATTTTGATTTAGCTATATTCAAGCCCTCAAAAATAAGCTTCTATTGCGTGACAAAATTTGAAAATCGTCACTTTTTGAAACAGGGCAGCAAGCCATTTTTCGGCTTACTGCCCTTAACTGATATTGTGCATAAAAGAACAGACTTGTCATAGGGCGAGCGTAGCTCGTGTATTTACCCTTGACAAGTCTGTTTCTTTATGCTATAAAAACAACTGCTTGCTTTTGTGCAAAAGTCAGAAAATGTTGTAAAAACGATAGAAATTCTTGAAAAAAACACATTTCCGTGATATAATTATTGTGTATAATTGTATTTTAATGACTTGGAGGAATTACAATGTCAATATCATATAAAAAATTATGGGTTATGCTTGCCGAAAAAGGTATGTCAAAGGCAGAACTGCGAAAGACCGTAGGTATTACACCGGGCATACTAACCAAAATGAACAAGAACGAGGTTATTTCTTTTTCTATCCTCTTGAAGATATGCGACGCTTTCAAGTGTGATATAGGCGACATAGTTGAGGTTATACACGAATAGTCCGTTTTTAGGGACAGTCAAAATGTTAAAATTAGAGAAAGAATATACAGATAAGGAGTTTTCTATAATGATTGATAACAGAAAAGAACAGGAGCGTGCGGAGCTTCACCGCACGATATGGAATATTGCAAACGATTTAAGGGGCAGTGTTGACGGCTGGGACTTCAAACAATATGTGCTTGGCTTCCTCTTTTATCGCTATATATCCGAGAATTTGACCGCATACATAAACAAGGGCGAAATTGAAGCCGGTACGCCCGATTTTGATTATTCAAAGCTCACCGATGAAGAAGCCGAGTGCGTAAGAGCTGATATGGTAACTACAAAAGGCTTTTTCATATTACCGAGCGAATTGTTTTGCAATGTCAGAGCAAATGCGGCAAAGGACGAAAACCTTAACGAAACGCTTTCAAAGGTTTTCAAAAATATTGAAAGCTCCGCACAGGGTACAGTCAGTGAGGACGATTTCAAAGGTCTGTTTGACGATATAGATGTAAATAGCAATAAATTAGGTGGTAGCGTTGCAAAGAGAAACGAAAGACTTGTAAAGCTCCTTGACGGAATCGGTGAAATGAAGCTCGGAGATTTGCAGAACAACACCATTGACGCATTTGGTGACGCATACGAATACTTAATGAGTATGTATGCCTCCAACGCAGGTAAATCCGGCGGCGAATATTACACACCGCAGGAGGTTTCCGAACTGCTCACAAAATTAACCATTATCGGCAAGACAGAGGTAAACAAGGTTTACGATCCGGCGTGCGGCTCCGGCTCTCTGCTTCTTAAATTTGCAAAGGTGCTTGGCAAGGATAAGGTAAGACAGGGCTTTTTCGGACAGGAAATCAATATTACTACATACAACCTTTGCAGAATCAATATGTTTCTGCACGATATTGATTATAACAAATTCAATATCGCACACGAAGATACATTGACAGAGCCGCAGCATTGGGACGACGAGCCTTTTGAAGCAATTGTTTCAAATCCACCTTATGCTATTAGATGGCAAGGTGACGATAACCCTGTTTTAATTAACGATCCCCGTTTCTCGCCGGCAGGCGTGCTTGCTCCGAAATCAAAAGCCGATTTTGCTTTTATTATGCACTCTTTATCTTGGCTTGCAACAAACGGTACGGCGGCAATAGTTTGTTTTCCCGGCATTATGTATCGCGGCGGTGCAGAACAGAAGATAAGAAAATATTTAATTGACAATAACTTTATAGACTGCATTATTCAGCTTCCCAGCAATCTTTTCTATGGTACAAGCATTGCAACCTGTATTATGGTTTTGAAGAAATCGAAAACAGATAATTCCGTTCTTTTCATTGACGCAAGCAAGGAATGTGTTAAGGTTACAAACAATAACAAAATGACGGCTGAAAACATTGACAACATTATAAACACCTACACCGAAAGAACAGATAAGGAATATGTTTCAAAATGTGTGGCAAATGACGAAATCGAAGCACAGGACTATAACCTCTCTGTATCAAGCTATGTTGAGCAGGAGGACACAAGAGAAAAGATAGATATTACAGAGCTTAACAAACGCATTGATGAAATCGTGGCAAGGGAAAGCCTTTTGCGTGATGAAATTAGCAAAATAATTGCAGAAATCGAGGTGCAGTAAAGTGGTTGTTTCCATTTTGGAAACAACTGAACTATTTAGAAATTCAACTTGTGCAAAATTTGCACAAGTTGAGAATGCTTGTAAATTAAGGAAACACCGTTTCCCCAATTTAATATAAGAGCAGTTATCCCAAAAATTCGGATAACTGCCGATGATAATAAAACTGAACTATTCGGAATTTCCGAATAGTTGCCTGCGAGGAAATATATGAACGAATTACCCAAACGGAAACAAATTCGGTTAAAAGAATACGATTATACCCAAAACGGATATTATTTTATAACGGTATGTACGCATAACAGACAAAATTTATTCGGCGAAATCGTAGGGGCGACCCTGCGTGGTCGCCCGAATAATCCCGACAAAATGATTGAAAAATGGTTGTTGAAATTAGAAAATAAATTTGATGATGTGAAAATTTGTGAATACATTATAATGCCCGATCATTTACATTTTATAATATCAAAAACGGGCGACCACACAGGGTCGCCCCTACGGGATATTGTGGGTTGGTTTAAAACAATGACAACAAACGAATATATTGCAAATGTAAAAAATAATATATTTCCACAATTTGATAAAAAGATATGGCAACGCAATTGTTACGAACATATTATCCGTGATGAAAATGATTATATAACAAAGACAGAATATATTTTGAACAATCCGTTGAAATGGGAATTGGAACATATATACGAAGAATAAGTTTAGCAATGGCGAATCGGTTGAAAACGTGGTTGTTTCCAAAATGGAAATAACCACGTTTGTAGGGGCGGATATTATCCGCCAGAAGAAAAAATACGGCGAAATCGTAGGGGCGACCCTGTGTGGTCGCCCGAAGAAAAGAAAGATGGTGAAAAATATGAGCAAATTAAATGATTTAATAGAAAAGCTCTGCCCTGACGGTGTGGAATATGTAAAAACGGAAGAAATTTTGACTATCAAAAATGGTAGTGATTATAAAAGCTTTTCAGAGGGAAATGTCCCTGTTTATGGTTCGGGCGGAATTATGACTTATATAGATACCTATGTTTATGATAAGCCTTCTGTCTTGATACCTAGAAAGGGGTCTATTGATAAATTATATTATGTCGATACACCGTTTTGGACTGTTGATACAATTTTCTATACGATAATAGATACGGAGAGAATTATACCTAAATTTTTGTTTTATGTGTTAGAGGGTAAACATTTAGAAAAATTAAACACCGCCGGAGGTGTTCCAAGTTTAACGCAAAAGGTCTTAAATGTGGTTACAATCCCTGTACCTCCGATAGAGGTACAGAGTGAAATTGTCAGAATACTTGACAATTTCACGGAGCTTACAGCAGAGCTTACAGCAGAGCTTACAGCAGAGCTTACAGCAAGGAAACAGCAGTATGAGTATTATAGAAAAAAATTACTTTCATTTGATGAAACTATACCCGTAGTATCAATAAATGATGTGTGCAAAAATGTTTCGTCCGGCGGAACACCTTTAACATCTCATTCAGAGTATTATAGTGGCAACATTCCTTGGTTAAGGACGCAGGAAGTTGATTGGATAGATATTTATGACACAGATGTTAAAATCACAGAAGAAGGCATTGTAAACTCGTCTGCAAAATGGATTCCAACAAATTGCGTTATTGTTGCTATGTACGGAGCAACAGCAGCTAAAGTTGCAATAAATAAAATTCCGCTAACGACAAATCAAGCGTGTTGTAATCTTGAAATTGACAATACAAAGGCAAATTACAGATATGTTTTTCATTGGCTTTGTAGTGAGTATGAAAATCTAAAAGCATTAGGACAAGGCTCACAATCAAATATAAATGCTGGAATTGTTAAGTCCTATCCAATACCATTGCCGCCCATAGAGAAACAAAATCAAATTGTGGAAATACTTGATAAATTTGATGCATTGTGTGCAAATATTTCAGAGGGACTACCGGCAGAAATCGAAGCAAGACAAAAGCAATATGCGTACTATCGGGATAAACTACTGACTTTTAAGGAGATTAAAGCCTAATGGCAAAAAAGAGCAAGAAAAACAAAAATACTGCAAACAATGTGAATATAGTTCTGCCCGAATCACTCTCTGCCGAGGAAATGAAAAATATTCTTGTAGAAGCAATGCTTGAAGTAGAACAGCGTAAAGCAGAGTTGGCTAATACGGAAAATGAAAATGATTTGAAAGAGTGGAGAAAAAGTCTTGGAATAAAGGACTATTCTGCCGATAAGAAAATCCGTTTTCGCAAAATCAAGCAAATGTGCAATACCATTTATGCCTTTTTCAAATTATCTTTTTTACCCAAAAGTCAAATTAAGGGTGACAGGGCAACCATAGGATTATTAAAATTCTTTTTATGTGCTATTTTCGATATGGCAAAGATTATCCTAACACTTTGCTCTATCTGCCTGATTGCTTTTATACCGTTGCAGTATTTTATCCAAAGCCTAACTCCATTAAGTATTTCCAAAAATATATTTGTGTTTTGTTTTGCGTTTATGTTATTTATGCTATCAAGATTTTTCCGTATAGCAAGTATTGAAATTGACCGAATAGACGATAAAAACTTTTTATTCGGTGTATTTGCATCCATAACATCAATCGTTTCAATAATTATTGCTGTTGTATCTATTTTTTATAAGGGGGTATAAAATTGGCTGAATATAATATCATTATGGCGGCGAATGAAAGCACGGTTGTCGCTGAATATACTCCCGAACAGAAGAAATCGGACGCATATCAAAGCGAGGCGGCTCTTGAAAAAGAGTTTATCCGTATGCTTGCTGAACAGGGGTACGAATATATCACTATTCACAGCGAGGAAGCGCTTATTTCAAATCTGCGTAAACAGCTTGAAAAATTAAACAATTACACCTTTTCTGATAGCGAATGGGATCGTTTTTTCAGTACCTTTATTGCCGCCGATAACGACGGTATTGTGGAAAAGACGCGCAGAATACAGGAAGACCATATCGGTGTGCTGACCTGCGATGACGGCACGCTGAAAAACATTTATTTGCTTGATAAAAAGAAAATACATAACAACTTTTTGCAGGTTATCAATCAGTACGAAAATCAATGCGGAATGCGAAATGCAGAATGCGGAATGGATAAAAACGATAATTCCGAATTACGCATTACAAATTCCAAATTAAAAAATCGTTACGATGTAACGATTTTGATTAACGGTCTGCCCCTTGTTCATATTGAGCTTAAACGCCGTGGCGTTGCAATCCGTGAAGCGTTCAATCAAATTAAGCGGTATCAACGGGACAGCTTTTGGGCAAAATCGGGTCTTTATGAGTATGTGCAGATCTTCGTCATCTCCAACGGAACGAATACGAAGTATTATTCCAACACCACACGAAACAGCCATATCAAAGAAGCAAACGGTAACACCAAGAGCAAAAAGACAAGCAACAGCTTTGAGTTTACTTCCTATTGGGCGGATGGCAATAACAAGGTTATTGCCGATCTTATTGACTTTACAAAAACATTCTTTTCAAAGCATACGATACTCAATATCCTAACCAAGTATTGCGTATTCACCTCGGAGGAGCTTTTGCTCGTAATGCGTCCTTATCAGATAGCTGCTACCGAACGGATATTAAACCGTATTGAAATATCCTCTAACTAC
Source organism: Clostridia bacterium (assembly GCA_017937065.1). Classification (GTDB taxonomy): domain Bacteria; phylum Bacillota; class Clostridia; order Oscillospirales; family QAKW01; genus RGIG9041. Next base: position 102,715 of record JAGBEI010000028.1, read on the forward strand.
AAAAAGACGGGAACGGTAGATGCAGGCGGCTATATCTGGCACACCACAGGCAGCGGTAAAACGCTGACCTCGTTCAAAACCGCCCAGCTTGCCACTAAAATTGACGGTGTTGACAAGGTTTTATTTGTTGTTGACAGAAAAGACCTTGATTACCAGACAATGAAGGAATATGACCGCTTTGAAAAGGGAGCGGCAGACGGCAATTCCTCCACGGCTGTTCTGCAAAGACAGCTTGAGGACAGGGACGCAAAGGGCAATCCCCACAAATACAACATCATTATAACTACCATTCAGAAATTGGATGTGTTTGTCACCAAGAACAAAAGCCACGATATTTATAACAAACACATTGTCATTATTTTTGACGAATGCCACCGTTCACAGTTCGGGGATATGCACCTTAAAATCACAAGGCAGTTCAGGAATTATCATATCTTTGGGTTTACAGGCACACCGATTTTTGCCGTAAATGCTTCAAGCGGCGGTAATCCCCGTCTTAAAACAACACCGCAGGCGTTTGGCGATAGGCTGCACACCTACACGATTGTTGACGCCATCAATGACGGGAATGTTCTGCCGTTCAGAATTGATTATCTTGATACAATCAAAAAGAAAGATAATATCAGCGATAAAGATGTATCGGCAATCGACATTGAAAGGGCGATGAACGCACCCGAAAGAATTTCGGATATTGTCAGCTACATTATCGAGCATTTCGATCAAAAGACAAAGCGAAACAGCTTTTATTCACTGAAAGGTCAACGGGTATCGGGCTTTAATTCTATCTTTGCGGTAAGCTCTATTCCGGCGGCTATGAAATACTATGCCGAATTTAACAGACAGCTTGCCGAGAAGAAGAAAAAACTGACGGTTGCCACCATATACAGCTTCGGGGCAAACGAAGCCGATCCGGAGGATGTTCTTGCAGACGAGAATTTTGATACGGATAATCTTGACAAAACCTCAAGAGAGTTTCTTGAATGTGCCATACAGGATTACAACAAAACCTTTAATGTGAATTTCGACACCTCAAGCGACAAGTTTCAAAACTACTATAAAGATTTGTCACAGAGAATGAAAAGCCGTGAAATTGATATTTTAATCGTTGTCAATATGTTTCTGACAGGCTTTGACGCAACTACCCTCAACACTCTTTGGGTTGATAAGAATTTGAAAATGCACGGTCTTATTCAGGCATTTTCAAGGACAAACCGTATCCTTAATTCCGTAAAGACCTTCGGTAACATTGTCTGCTTCCGTGATTTACAGCAGGAGGTTGAGGACGCTATCGCCCTTTTCGGAGATAAGGAGGCAAGCGGAATAGTAACGCTTAAAAGCTATGACGATTACTATAACGGATATGAGGAAAACGGAAAGCATATTGACGGTTATACTGATCTTATTGACAGGCTCTTAAACGAATTTCCACTGTCCGAACAGATTATAGGCGAACAGGCGCAAAAGGAGTTTATAAAGCTGTTCGGAGCGATTTTAAGGCTGAAAAATATTCTTTCCTCTTTCGATCATTTCGAGGGGCAGGAGATTTTACCGCCGAGAGTGTGGCAAGATTATCAGAGCATTTATATTGACCTCTGGCACGAAATAGCGCCGCCGAATAAGGCTGATAAGGAAAATATCAACGAGGACATTGTTTTTGAAATTGAGCTTATAAAGCAGGTTGAAATCAATATTGATTATATCCTTATGCTTGTAGAGAAATATCACGAATCGAATTGTACGGATAAGGAAATACTTGTAACGATAGATAAGGCAATAGGCTCGTCAATCCAATTACGCAGTAAAAAACAGCTTATTGAGCAGTTTATCAAAACTGTCAATGCCTCCGGCAATGTCAGTGATGAATGGCGGAAATTTATACATAAGCAAAAGGATAACGACCTTGACGAGATTATTACTGCCGAGCGATTAAAGGCTGATGAAACAAAGACCTTTATTGATAATTCTTTCCGTGACGGCGAGCTGAAAACAATCGGTACGGATATTGACGGCATACTGCCGCCTATGTCCCGTTTCGGAGGAAGCAACCGAGAGGAAAAGAAACAGACGGTAATTGAAAAGCTGAAAGCATTTTTTGAAAAGTATTTCGGACTGATAAATTAAAAACTCATAAATGACAGATTGTTAAAATGACAGTCTGTTATTTTTTTGTTTCAATATGTGTAAAAATTCAATTTTAAGTATTACCTATATAGAGGAAAAAATTTTTTGAAATTTTTTCAATATTTGGTTGTAAATTTGACTATTTTTTTGTTTATTATATGAACGCAAAAATATTTCAAAAAGGGGTTGGGAAATCCCAAAAAACAAAATCAAATTTTGGGCGTGTGGCTACACAGGCTATGCTTGCTATTAACTAAAATAGCGAGCATTACAAAATTTGAAATTTCGTAAGTGGGTACTCACTTACTGTGCTTGCTCTTTTGAAAAAGTGAGCGAGCACCGAAATTGATATTTTGCAGTCAATGGGTACTCATTGGCTATGCTTGCTACAACTTTATTTCAGCAAGTATGCAAAATTTGATTTTCCGTAAGTGTGGCTACACTTACTGTGCTTGCTACCAAAGTTTTTAATGAATTTCAAGGAAAGGATTGGATAGGAATGGATAAGAAGAAAATACGCATTTCAGCAACAAATTTATTTGCAAATGACTTACCCGATGTCAAGGTAATATTGGAAGAAAAGAATGCAATATACACATTCAATGGTGTGTATTACGGGAGCAGAGCTGTGTCTGCAAAATTATTAAGGCTTATGGAAAATGACGAAAACGATACGAAAGGGGCTGACAAATAATAAAATGAGCGATATAATGAATTTAAGCAATCCTGTTTTGACAGACTGTCCGATTGAAAAGGAGGAACAGAATTTTATGAGACAGTCTGATAAAATAACGGCTTTATATTGTCGTCTGAGCCGTGATGATGAATTACAGGGTGACAGCAACAGTATTGTAAATCAAAAGAATATTTTAAGTAAATACGCAAAGGAAAACGGCTTCAAAAACATTCAATTCATAGTTGACGACGGTTTTTCAGGAACAAATTTTAACCGTCCCGGGTGGAATGAGCTTTTAGGCTTGATTGAGGATAACAAGGTCGGTGCAATCATAGTAAAGGATATGTCAAGGCTTGGGCGTGATTATCTTAAAGTAGGATTTTATACTGAGGTAATGTTTGTTGAAAAGAATATTCGCTTTATTGCAATAAACAATGGTATAGATAGTGCAAATCAAGCTGACAGTGATTTTACTCCATTTTTGAATATCATAAATGAATGGTATGCAAAAGACACAAGCAAAAAGATTAAAGCTGTTATGAAAGCAAAAGGCGAATCGGGTAAAACCTTAACCACAATTCCGCCGTTTGGATATATGAAAAGTCCTGATGATAAGACAAAATGGATTGTGGACGAGCCTGCGGCTGAAACAGTAAAGAAAATTTTTAATCTTTGTATGAATGGTTACGGACCTTCACAGATAGCAAAGATACTGAATAACGAAAAGATTTTAACTCCTGCTGCTTATTGGCAGAGTATAGGGCGGACAACAAATTTACCCACTCCCGAAAATCCATATCGCTGGGTAGCAGATACAATATCAACTATGCTTGAAAAGAAAGAGTATTTAGGGCATACTGTAAATTTCAAAACCTACAAGCAATCCTACAAAAGCAAAAAGAAATTACATAACCCCGAAGAAAAGCAACTTGTATTTGAAAACACCCACGAAGCAATTATTGATATTGATACTTGGAATCGTGTTCAGGAATTAAGAAAGAATAAACGCAGACCGACAAGAACAGGCAAAAGCAATATGTTTTCCGGTATAGCATACTGTGCTGATTGCGGACAAAAACTTTACTACTGCACAAGCAAATATTTTGAAAGCAGACAAGACCATTTTGTATGTTCAACCTCACGAAAAGGCAAGGAAGAATGCTCAACACATTTTATTCGTGCAACTATTCTTGAACAGGGTGTTTTGGCACATCTGAAATATGTAATAAGCGTTGTTGAGAATTACGAAAATCAATTCCGTAAGGTGTTAGGTACAAAGCAAAAGGCAGAGGTTAAAAAGGAACTGAACGCAAAGAAAAAACTACTCTCAAAAAGTGAAAGCAGAATGAAAGAATTGGATTTACTTTTTCAGCGTATTTACGAGGACAATGTAAGCGGAAAAATCTCGGACGAAAGGTTTGAAATGCTGTCTGCAAATTACGAAAGTGAACAGGCAGAATTAAAGCAAACTATCAAAAAATTGTCTGCTGAAATATCCGAAACGGAAGAACAAGCTGACAATGTTGAAAGATTTATTTCAAAGGTACATAAATATTTTGATTTACAGGAATTAACTCCGTCAATATTAAATGATTTGGTAAAGCGTGTTTATGTTCACGCACCACAAACTATTGACGGAAAACGAACACAGGAAATTGAAATTGTATATGATATAGTCGGAATACTGCCATTATCATTATTTAAGCACGAAGAAACGGCATAGAAAACCTATGCCGTTTCAACGAAAACATTATTACTGTTTTATTAAGGACACCATTATGCCGGTGTGTTTTTTCAGTATTCGTATTGACTGCGGTATTCCTTCAGCTGACTGTCCCAAAAGCTGTATTTATCATCTCCGCGTCTGTCGGGAATGCTGTAATTTGCTTTTATAAAATATCCGAGAAATGCTGTGACCTTCAGCGCCCCTTTTGCGTTACAGTGCCATGGGTCTCTGTAATCGGTGGCAGGGTCGAAATTTATTTCACGGTACCGCATGTTCAAATCGATATAATTAATTGAGTATTCTTGTGCAATGTCGTTTACCGCGTTGCACCGCGGCAGGCTTTCATGCTCCTCCACCGCAGGCGCGTTGAACAGCATTACTTCTATTCCTTTTTCCCTGCAAAGCTCAATCATCATGCGAAGATACTTTTCGGCAGTCGGATACATTGCGGTTTTATCGTCTGTTGAAATTTCCCTGTTGGGAGAGCAGGGCGTGCAGTCCGTACTGACATATGAGCCTTTGGTTATTGATTTTATCGGTAAAAAGTCATTCTTGCCAAGCTCTTTCCAGCGAGAGTGAAATCTGACAATATTGAATATATACTCCGTTCGCGAACCGCTGTCAAATAAATCCCAAATCGCCTGGTACTTTACGGGTGAGAATGACATGTTGTCAATTTGAACGTGTGCGTACTCGGCAGTAGAAATTTTTGTGTCGTATATAACGCCCGATACATCGAGCACTATCATTTTCGGGGTCTGGTAGCGCAGCGCTTCCTTAAGCTGATAGTAGGATTGCGGCAGAAGCTGCGCGGAGCTTGCAAATACGTACGAGGCAATACCGTATCGGTCGTACAGCTCCATCGGATAGACGGAGCACATAACGTGGCTGGAGCCGATAAAAATGACGTCAAGTGTATTTTTCGGCTCGTCATAAAACGGCAGGACAATGTTTGCTTCGTTTTTGTTCCGAAGTATATACGTTGCCCCTGAGAACAGAAGGCAGAATATGAGCATAAAGGCGGCTGCCTTTATAATTCTTTGCAATTTTATATTCATGATTGTCCTCCTTAAAACTGAAAGTAAATAAATGATGAGGAGGAATATCCGGGACCGTATACTCCGAATATTATAACCGAAAACAACAATATAAAATATACCGCCCATCGCAGTACGAGCGGCTTTGCCGCAACAGCTTCACGTATGTCAACCTCTTTTGCACGGTATATGTCCGTAATAATAAGCACTGCGACAGCTATCAGCGCAACAAGCAGATCCGCTTTGTCAAGCCCAATGCCTGCCGGAGAGTTAAGAGGCGCCGAGACTGAAAAAATCCGCCCTATTATGCCAAAAGCCTGCGTCATGCCGGTGCTTCTGAAGAATATATATCCGAGACACACAAGCGCAAAGGTTTTGAGTATCTGCACCGACTTGTAAAGCGGCTTGCTTCTGTCTATTGAATGCTTCTGCACAAATCCGTCAAAAACAGGCGCAAGCAGCGTAGACAGAATTATCAGTATACCGTAATATACGCCCCAGATAATGTAGTGCCAGCTTGCTCCGTGCCACATGCCCGTAAAAAACCATACACACATAAGCGCAATAACCGTTGTTACTTTGCCGGACAGCTTTTTGCCGAACTTCTCCTTAATAAATTTTCCGAGCTTTGAACACCAGCCGGAGCGCATGACAGGGTAGAAGAGATAATCCCGAAACCACGACCCGAGGGTAATGTGCCACCTCCGCCAAAACTCCGGAACGGACGCGGAGAAATACGGCGCTTTGAAGTTTTCCGATAAGCGGATACCCATAATTTCCGAAGCTCCGAGTGCTATATCCATATAACCGGCAAAGTCGGCATAAATCTGTATCGCGTAAAAAATACAGGCGAGTATCAGCTCTATTCTGCCGTATGACGAGTATTGCGCCCATACGGTATCGACCGCAATGGCGAGCCTGTCCGCAATTACGAGCTTTTCAAAAAAGCCGAACATCATTCTTTGAATACCGCGCGTCATTCTTTCGTATTCAAATGCGTGTCCGTAATACAGCGTTTCCGAAAGCTGAGAAAACCTTCCGATAGGTCCCTGCATAATCTGAGGGAAATAGCTTACAAACAGCGCGTATTTGAAAAAGTTGCGCTCCGCGCCGCTGATACCGCGGTATACGTCGATAACGTATCCCGTAACCTGAAAGGTATAAAATGAAATTCCTACGGGCAGCAGCAGACTTGACAGGACAGGCGAAAACTCAATTCCGAACACGCCTGCAAGCGCAGAGATATTAAGCACCGTAAAATTATAATACTTAATTAAAAACAGAACCGCAAAATTCAGAATGACCGCAAAGGCGACAATCAGCTTTTTTCTCTTTTGCAGCCGTTTTTTTGCTTGCTTGCGTTCTTCCTTTGAAAGCGATGAAATGTCGGCTTTTTCTGTTAATTTTTCCATCAAAACCGCGGCTGAAAATGTAACTGCGGTTGAAAATACAAGAAAAACACCGTACTTTATGCTCGCCGAAAGATAGAAAAAATAGCTTGAAAGCAAAAGCCAAACCCAACGGTACTTTTTGGGAAAAAGAAAATATATAATAACCGTTGCGGTGATAAACAATATAAATTTCAGTGAAGTAAAAACCATTTAGGCTTCCTGCTCGATAACGTCTGCCATATCTCCGACGTTTTTCATTGCCACAACGCTTTTCATATCGAATTTTATATCAAATTCATCCTCTACCGCGGAAATGAGGGTTATATGCATGAGTGAATCCCAGCCGTCAATGTCGGCTGCCGTTGTGTCCTCTGATACGGTTATTGTATCGTCATCGAATACGTCCGCGAAAACATCGTTAAGTCTTTCAAAAATTTCGTTTCTGTCCATTAGTTTTCCACCTCAATTACTTTATTTTTATTTTGATAGCCGCTTATATCAAGCTCCCATTCGCTGCTGCTTTCTGTTTCGGACAGCTTTTTAAATCCGAGCGTGCCGTAAAAATCCTTTACCATCGCATTTTTCGCTGTTTTGTAATAGTAGCCGTACAGCTTTTTTATACCCTGTGCCTTTGCCGCGCCAACAAGACTGTCGAGCATGGCAAGCTCCATATCGCGTTTAAGCACTCGGCAGCTCATCAGCCACAGCCTTATATGGAGCTTATCGTTTTCTTTTTCGCCTATGACAACGGTTATAACTCCGTTGTCACCGTATTTGTCCGAAAGCTTGCCGTAAAGACGAATGTATTTATCGTCTTTTGAGATATTCTCCATCTCGCTTTCGGATATACGCAGGGTTGTCAGATTGAACTGGTTCGATTTATTCGTGAGCTGGGCTATGCGGGGAATATATACCGGCTCAAAATCCCGTATTACCGCTTTCATATCAAGTGAGAGCAGGTATTCCCCGTAGTCGGCAAACTGAGTCTGCTCGGCTGCTCTTGCGGCGTTTTGACGGTACATTTCGTTTCTCTTGACGTCGTCGCCCGTCAGCTCGGTTACCTCAAAAAAGCGTGAGCGGTCGAGTATTCCGATATAATCTTCCGGAGAGCCGATATCGGGTGCCTCCGTCTCGGGGTGACTTGCCGTTACCATAGCCCGCTCGGCGGGATTATCGTCCACGAATACAATGCTGTCCGTGCCGATGTTCAGCTCCCCGGCGATTGCAGACAGATTTCTGTCCTTTGACTCCCAGTTTGCTTTTATTACAATAAAATCCTCCGGCTTCAGTGTGCCCTCCGGGTGGTTAAGACCTGCTATTGCATTTTCATGCTCGTTTTTGGAATTTACATTGAGCGTTATTCCTATGGAGGAAATATCCTTCAGGTATTTCTGAAATTCGCTGTAAACCTGTCCCATGGAGGTCTCGTGTCCTATCTCGATTCCCTCTACGCCGTCGTCGCCGACAACGCCGCCCCAGAGCGTATTGTCCAGATCAAGCGCAAGCGCTTTTTTGTTTTTCCCGTAAACCGATTTTATAATAGACGCAAGATTGAATGAAAATTCGGGTATCGCGTCAAGCGCAAGGCAGTATTTGTACATATGCCAGTAAAACGGCGCTGACCAACGCGAAAGCCCGTAATCCGCTGACAGATAGTTTATGTCGTTTATATAAAAACCGCTGTTTGCCGCCGCATAATCGGCAAATTTCATGTTCAGTCTGTTTATAAAATTCGTGTGCCCGCGCCTGTTTGAGGCGTCGCTGTTGCCGAGCAGACGAAAGTAGGGCAGCTCAAAATTATTTTGTATTATTATGACCGAGCCGAATTTGTTTTTCAGCGCCTGCCATGCGCTTTCAAACCGTACAAATTCCTCATTAAGCAGCTTGTCCGTTTGCTCATCACTGTCTGATATCGCAGGAAATTTCGTGATGTTGCGGCTGCTTGTATGAATGAATATTACATCGGGCGAAAACTCGTAAAGCTCCTGCGGGCAGAACATCGCGTCCTGCCACCACTGCCCGAATTCCGATTCATAGAATGTCGGACGTATGCCGCAGTTTAAAAGAAACAGCTCGGCAATCGAAATTATATCATGCGTGGTAGAGCCGCCCAAAACCGCAATTTTCTTATCAATAAAGTTATTTGTCCCGGCAAGGAGCTCTTTTTTAATTGACCTGCGTTTTTTCAGTATCATCTGCGGGTCAAACGGGTATTGTAAAGCCTTGTACATATGTCACCTCCGAATATAACGGATAAATTATATATTTAATAAATTTGTAAGTCAAGTATAATCGCTCTTTTGCTTTTACGCTGCAGACTTTTTTTGCCGGATAAAGTTCATTAATATATAAACGGAAATCAGAACGGCACATGAGCCTGCCAGAACGGTATACATTGCGGGTATGCTTACCCTGTCATTAAAAAAGTACAGATTGCAGTCAATGGAATCGCGTATCTGCGTTGTAAATTCGGCGGGCAGCCCCAGCTTTGACAGCTCATTTAGCGCACCGCTCATGGCGTGGTTGCGAATCAATGCCGTACCGTATGTTCCCGGCAGGAGTGACAGAAGGTTTCTGAGCCCTTCGCCAAACTGCGATATGGGCATATATGCACCGCATATAAAACCGTAGCCTGCACTTACTATTGTGCCGACAGCCGACATCTGACCCTGCGTGGAGAGAAATGAATTGATTATTGATGAAAGAGCCGTGCCGAACATTACAAGCAAAAAGATATCCGCCAGCATCAGCAGCACATCTGTAAAGCCCATTACCCAGCCTGTTGCCGCTGTGTATATAAGACATACAGCGAATGCGCTGAGGCATACTGTCAGCGTGTTGGCGGCGGTTGCAAGATAATAGCTCAGAGACAGCGTTGAGCTCTTTACGGGCGAAACGGTAAAATCCCTGCGCGTTCCCAAATGCTTATCCTGTACCATGATAAGATTGGAGCAGAAAGCCACCGTTATACAGCAGACCGCAAGCAGCGACGAGACAAGCTGACCGTTTGCAAGCGCGTTGATGATTTTGTCAGAAACATTAAGGGATTGCGGGATTATGGATATAAAAATATCCTTGTATACCTTGGAGAGAAACGTCGAGTATAAAACAAGCAGTATAATCGGCGTAATCATTGAAGAAAAGAACATGCCCTTGTCCTTGAAAAACAGTTTTATATTCCGTCGCGTCAGTGCGCTGATTGTGTTCATCTGTTGTCCTCCGTCAGCTGCTTGCCCGTTACAGCCAAAAATACATCGTCCATTTTGCCCTTTGTTATTTCATAGTCGGTAAATAAATCGGGATATTTTATTATAAGCTCGGTGGCGCTTTTAGTGTCGGGTACAGACAGGCGGTAAGCTCCGCGCAGCCGCGTGAAGGGCAGCCCCAGCTCCTTTATGCGGTATTCCTCGGCGCCGTACAGCGTTATAAAGTCTCCCGTGTATTGGCTTTTGAGCATATGCGGCGTTCCTTCCGCCGCCACCCTTCCGCTGTCGATTATGACCACATAGTCGGCGTCCGCTGCCTCCTCCATGTAGTGGGTTGTGAGAAATACGGTCATCTTTTCATCGCGGCGAAGCGCAGATATAGTATCCCACAGCATTTTGCGTGTCTGCGGGTCAAGCCCGGTCGTGGGTTCGTCTAAAATTAAAATCTGCGGGCGGTGAATGAGCGCGCGTGCAATATCTATGCGGCGGCGCTGACCGCCCGACAGCTTTGACACGCTCCTGCCCAACAGCTCCTTGAAATCAAGAAGCCGTGAAAGCTCCGCCTCCCGTTTACTGTATTCTTTTCCGGTAATACCGTAAAGCGCGGCGCGGCTTTTCAGGTTGTCCGAAACCGTCAGCGGTCCGTCCAGCACCGAATTTTGAAATACGACGCCCAGCCTTTCTGCAATTTTTGAAGCGTTTCCGTCTGTCGGCTTTCCGCAGATTTCAATATATCCGCTGTCTTTTTTGAGCTGTGAGCACATAATGGATATTGTTGTGCTTTTTCCCGCGCCGTTTACTCCCAAAAAAGCAAAAAGCTCGCCTTCGTTTACACGCAGGCTCAGATTATCCACAGCCTTTATGTCCCCGAAGGATTTGTACAGAGAGTCTATTTTTATAATATGGTTCATAAGGTCATCCTTTTTACCTGTATTTATTTTTAAATTATACCATATAGCTTTTTTAAAAGCAATATATGTCTCATTATAGTCACGGTGCAAAAATCCAAACTTATTTTTATGCAAATTATATAAAATAATATTGATAAATGTCGCAAATTGTATTATTATATTATATATGAATACCCGATGAGAAAAGGAGGCTGCCGTGAATTTAACGCATTTGAGGTACGCTGTCGAGATTGCCAAAGCGGGGTCTATCAATAAGGCGGCTGAAAAACTGTATATCGGGCAGCCTAACCTCAGCCGTGCTGTCAAGGAGCTTGAGGCGTCGGTTGGGGTCAGCGTGTTTGAACGCTCCGCCAAAGGAATGGAGCTTACTCCCGACGGTGAGGTTTTTATAAAGTACGCCGAAAATATACTGAACCAGATAGATATGCTGTCAGATATTTTCAAAGGGGAAAAACAGGATGAAAAGCGTTTTTCCCTTGCCGCTCCCGACTCCGGATATATAACGTGCGCATTTTCGTCGCTGTCAGCCGAGCTTGAAGCGCAAACGGGCGCGCAGCTTTATTTTTTCAGGGAAGGCGACCCGTCAGGCGTTATAAAAAGCGTTATGCGCGGGGACTGTTCACTCGGAATTGTAAGATATAATCAAAAGCACGATAAGTATTACAAATCCATGATGGATGAAAAGGGCATAGATTACGAGCTGCTCGGTGAGTTTGAAAAATGTGTCCTGATTTGCAGCGGGCATCCGCTTGCGTCAAATGAACGTGTTTTTTACCGTGACCTTTGCAAATATACCGAGATATGTGATTTCAACCCGTATCCGGCGCCTCTTTTTTCGCATGAGATTAAGGGCGCGCAGGACGGTCAGCCGCAGCACCGCGCTTTTTCGGACAGCCGCTTCTGCCGCTTTTGGGTTTTAAGCGAAAATACGCGCTCGTATATGATAGACGAGCCGTGTCCGCGCCCTGTTTTAAAGCGTTTCGGGCTTGTGCAAAAGGAGCTTGCGGACGGTGAGGGTATGTATAAGGACTTGCTTATTCACCGTAAAGATTATCGCCTGAGCGAGCTTGAGGGCGACTTTATTTCACGGCTTTGCGAGTTTAAAAGAGAGACCTTTTGAGGTTATGCCGAAAAAGACAATACCGATATGTAAAAAATGTAATTGTCCGTTTATATATAATATGATAATATTATAGTAGACAGTTTACGTATATTTTAAATGAAAATAATAATTTCGGGAGGTTAGAGCATGAAACTGGACAGAATTATCGCAGTCCGTAACAGGAAAACGATTTATCGTGACGGCGACAGATGCCTGAAGGTCTTTGACGAGGGCTTTTCCAAGGCGGACGTGCTTAACGAGGCGTTAAATCAGGCGCGCGTTGAAGAAACGGGGCTTAATATTCCCAGAGTTTCGGAGGTCACAAAGACAGACGGGAAATGGACGATAGTTTCGGACTATATTAAGGGTAAAACGCTTGCGGAGCTTATGCGGGAAAATCCCGAAAAAAAAGATGAGTATATGAACTTTTTTGTTGAGCTTCAGCTTGAAATGCACTCAAAAACCTGCCCGCTTTTGGGAAAACTGCGCGATAAAATGGACAGAAAAATTGCACAGACCGACCTTACTGCAACGGTGCGCTATGACCTGCATACGCGCCTTGAGGCGATGCCTAAGCACAACAAGCTGTGCCACGGCGATTTCAACCCGTCAAATATAATTGTTTCGGACGACGGTGCGTATATTATTGACTGGTCTCATGCAACGCAGGGCAATGCCTCTGCCGACGCGGCAAGGACGTACCTTCTTTTTTGGCTTGAGGGCGATATTTCTTCAGCGGAGAAATATCTTGACCTGTTCTGCGAAAAGAGCGGTACGGAAAAACAGTATGTGCAGAAATGGATGCCGATTGTCGCGGCGTCCCAAACCGTCAAGGGCAATGAGAAAGAACGTGAATTTTTAAATTCATGGATAAATGTAGTAGATTACGAATAAGGAGATTAAACACATGAAAATTACAGTTTGTATCGGTTCATCATGCCACATCAAGGGCTCGCGCCAGGTCGTCGAGCAGCTTCAGTACCTTATCCGCGAAAATAACCTCGGTGATAAAGTAGAGCTTGCGGGTACTTTCTGTATGGGAAAGTGTCAGCAGGGCGTCTGCGTTACAATAGGGGATAAATTCTTTTCGGTGTCGCCCGACACTGTCGATGAATTCTTTAACGAAAACGTGCTTAAAAAGGTGTAAGTACATATGATTATTCAGATTTGTGTCGGCAGCTCGTGCCATCTGAAGGGCTCTCAGCGTATTGTAGAGCTGTTTCAGGAAATGATTGAAAAATATAAATTGAGTGACAGTATAACGCTGGCAGGCAGCTTTTGTGCCGGTAAGTGCAACAGAGAAGGAGTCACCGTCACGGTGGACGATGAAATTTTCACCGGGCTTACCGAGGAAAAATTTCCGGCGTTTTTTGAAGAGAATATACTGGGACGTCTGAAAGCGGAAGGGGAGCTGTAAATGGATTGTCTTACTCTGAAAAAATCAAACTGCAAAAACTGTTATAAATGTATCCGCCACTGCCCCGTAAAATCAATCCGTTTTTCGGGAAATCAGGCGTACATTATAGGAAATGAATGCATTCTCTGCGGTCAGTGCTTTGTCGTTTGTCCGCAGGACGCAAAGCAGATAGTGGACGAGACGGAAAAAGCAAAGGTTCTGCTCCAGAGCGGCGACCCTGTTTATGTCAGTCTTGCGCCTTCGTTTGCGGCAAACTATGAGGGCGTCGGTATCGGTGCCATGCGTGACGCAATAAAGCAGCTGGGCTTTGCGGATGCGGAGGAAACCGCTGTCGGAGCGACGATTGTAAAGCGCGAATATGACCGTATGGTCAACGAGGACAACATGGATATAATTATTTCTTCATGCTGTCACAGTATAAATCTGCTTATACAGAAATATTTTCCAAAGGAGCTGCCGTATCTTGCAAACGTGCTGTCTCCCATGCAGGCGCACTGTACGGATATAAAAAAGCGTCATCCGAATGCCAAAACCGTGTTTATCGGTCCCTGCGTTGCCAAAAAGGACGAGGCGGCACACTATGAGGGAATCGTGGACGCGGTGCTTACATTTGATGAATTAACCCGCTGGCTTAAATCAGAAAATATCGAGCTTAAACAGGAAATGGACAGCGACGATAATTCAAAGGCGCGCTTTTTCCCGACAACGGGAGGAATACTCAAAACCATGGTGAAAGATAACCCGTCCTATACATATATGGCGCTTGACGGAGTTCAGAACTGTATCGAGGCGCTGCGCGACATTGAAAACGGAAAAATACATAACTGTTTTATCGAAATGTCCGCATGTGTGGGAAGCTGTGTCGGCGGTCCCGTCATGGAAAAGTTTCACCGCTCTCCTGTCAGAGACTATATGTCTGTGGCAAACTTTGCGGGCAAAAACGACTTTGATGTGGCTCAGCCGGACTCGCTTTCAGTCAAAAAGACCTTTACGGTAATCGAGCGCAAGCTTCAGCCGCCGTCCGAAACGGAAATAACAGAGATTTTGCGCCAGATGGGCAAAACCAAACCGTCCGACGAGCTGAACTGCGGCTCCTGCGGCTATGATACCTGCCGCGAAAAGGCTGTTGCTATTTACCAGGGCAAGGCTGAAATATCAATGTGTCTGCCATATCTTAAGGATAAGGCGGAAAGCTTTTCAGATACAATAGTCAGAAATACGCCCAACGGTCTTATCGTTCTCAATGAAAAGCTGGAGGTTCAGCAGATAAATAAGGCGGCGCTGAAAATAATGAATCTGCGTTCCGCCTCCGATATTTTGGGTGACCAGGTTGTGCGCGTGCTGGAGCCCAAGTATTTCATGCAGGTGCTCAGCAGCGGCAGAAATATACATAATAAGCGTATGTATCTTGCCGAGTATGAAAAGTATGTGGAACAGACAATAGTCTATGATAAGGATTACAGACTGCTTGTATGTATCATGCGCGATGTCACCGATGAGGAGACGGTTCGTGAACAAAAGGAGAGCATAAGCCGTCAGACTGTGGAGATTGCCGATAAGGTAGTCGATAAGCAGATGCGGATTGTGCAGGAGATTGCCTCGCTTTTAGGCGAGACTGCCGCAGAAACAAAAATCGCGCTCTCAAAGCTGAAGGAGTCTATTTCCGATGAATAATCTGTGCGCCGATATCGGCTATAAAAGTATAAACCATGTCGGCGAACAGCTTTGCGGCGACCATGTCGATATTGTCGAGCAGAGCGAAACGTCGTCCGTTGTTGTACTCGCTGACGGGCTGGGCAGCGGGGTCAAGGCAAGTATTCTGTCCACTCTGACATCTAAGATAATATCGACAATGATGGCACAGGGGCTGTCGCTTGAGGAATGTGTTTCGACCATTGCCGCAACTTTGCCTATCTGTTCGGTAAGGGGCGTTGCGTATTCAACCTTTACCATTGTGCATATTATCGAAAATGAGACTGTCGAGCTTATTCAGTATGATAATCCGCACGTCATAATGATTCGTGACTGTGAAAATTTTGAGTATCCGAAAAGCGAGCTTAATATAGACGGCAAAAAGATTTACAAGTCGGTAATCAAGCTCAGGGAAAACGATATATTTATTGCAATGAGCGACGGCTGCCCGCACGCGGGAATCGGCACGGCGTTTAACTTTGGGTGGAAGCGCGAAGATATTGCAGATTTTATGACCACCGTCGCGCATGTCGGCTACACTGCAAAAACACTTTCGACAATGCTGGTCGATGAGTGTAACAGACTTTACGGCAACCGTCCGGGCGATGACGCCACGGCATGCGTTATAAGAATACGTAAGCGCGAGCCTATGAATTTGCTGTTCGGACCTCCGTCAAACCGCGACGACTGCGACCGCATGATGTCACTGTTCTTTTCCAAGGAGGGAAAGCATATTATCTGCGGCGGTACAACGTCGTCGATTGCTTCCAAGTACCTGGGAAAACCGATAAAGGCAACTCTTAACTTTGAAATGAGCGACGTGCCGCCGATTGCCGAGATAGAGGGCGTTGACCTTGTCACGGAAGGCGTTATCACAATTAACAAGGTTTTGGAATTTGCAAAGGACGCGCTTGCGGAAAACAAGCAGTATGAGCACTGGAGCGTTAAGCATGACGGAGCTTCGATGATATGCCGGCTTCTTTTTGAGGAGGCGACAGATATTAATTTTTATGTCGGCAGGGCTGTAAATCCGGCGCATCAGAACCCTGACCTTCCTATAAACTTCAACATAAAGATGAATTTGGTTGAGGAGCTGTCAGACTGTCTGAAAAAAATGGGTAAACGTATAAAGGTGAGCTACTTTTAAGTATTAGTATCTCGGAGGTAATAAATGAGAAAATTCGATACAAAGGTTCAGCATTTAAAATATAAGGTTCTGCGTGAGGTGGCGCGCCAGGCATGGCGGGATACGCTGCTTGACAATGTTTTGGATATCCCCAAAACAATAATTCCGGGCAATACTCCGACTATGCGCTGCTGTGTATATAAGGAACGTGCAATTCTTGCCGATCGTGTAAAGCTGGCAATGGGCGGCGACAAGGATAACCACAACGTAATAGAGGTTATCGAGACCGCATGCGATGAGTGCCCGATGGGCGGATATGAGGTCACAAATGCCTGCCGCGGCTGTCTTGCTCACCGATGTGAGGACGTATGCAAACGCGGAGCAATTACTTTTGACAGCAACCACGTGGCGCATATAGATAAAGCTAAGTGCGTAGACTGCGGCGCATGTGCAAAGGTTTGCCCCTTTACAGCGATTGTGAATCGTAAGCGTCCGTGCCAGAATGCGTGCAAGGTCAAGGCTATATCAATGAATGAGAATAAGGCGGCTAAAATCGACAATGATAAATGTATCGCCTGCGGTGCCTGCGTTTATCAGTGTCCGTTCGGAGCTATTATGGATGAGTCATATATCCTTGACGTTATAGATGTAATCAAAAAGAGCAACAGGAACGAAAAATTCAAGGTCTATGCGCTTGTGGCACCGTCCGTTTCCAGTCAGTTTACATATGCCAAGCTCGGTCAGGTTATATCGGGGCTTAAAGAGCTGGGCTTTTTTACGGTAATCGAGGCGGCACTGGGCGCGGATATGGTTGCACACGCCGAGTCAAAGGAGCTGGCGGAAAAAGGCTTTCTCACAAGCTCCTGCTGCCCTGCTTTTGTGGATTTTGTACATAAGAATTTTCCGGAGCTTGTGCCTTTTGTCTCTCATAATCTTTCGCCTATGGCAACTATCGCAAAATATATCAAGGAAACCGATGAAACGTCAAAGATAGTGTTTATAGGTCCGTGCACGGCTAAAAAGGCAGAGATACAAAAGGAATCGGTAAAGCCGTATGTTGATGTTGTAATGACTTTTGAGGAGCTTCAGGCTCTGTTTGACAGCAAGGATATCGACATAACCACTCTTCCTGAAGACGTTTTGGATAATGCGTCTTATTTCGGTCGTATTTTTGCCCGCAGCGGCGGTCTGTCGGATGCGGTTGCGCAGGGACTTAAAGAGCATGGCATTTCCGATTTTGAGCTGAAGGCAGTTCCGTGCGACGGAATTGAGGCGTGCAAAATTGCGCTTCTTAAAAAGAGTAAGGGTGTACTGGACGGCAACTTTATCGAGGGTATGGCATGCATAGGCGGTTGTATCGGCGGTGCAGGCTGCCTGACTCACGGTGCAAAGGATAAGTCGGAGGTTGATAAGTACGGTATGGAGGCTTACGAAAAGACTATTTCCGACGCAATTTCAATGTATATATAAATCCGATGCTCACTATTTAAAATTTGAAAGAGAAAAAATATGGGAATATTTGATAAATTCAGAAAATCAGAAAAAAATACCGATGTTATAGTAAATAATGCTCTGAAAAACAGTAATACCGCTTTAAATTATGCCAAGAGCTTTAAAAAGAATTTCGACTATTCAAAAACAAGTATAATTGATTTGGAGGAAATTCTAAATTATTATTCAAATGATATTTCCAAAAGCAAACCAACCGAAAATCAGATTTGGAGTATGTCGGTCATTTTCGGCTCTTATTTGGGGGAAGTAATGCTTAAAAACGGTCTTGCCGAAAAAGGCTATAAATGGGGTACGGACAATTTTTCAAATATACCTTTATTAGTCAATGCAGACGGTAGCTTTGTTACTCCAAATGATAAGGTATATAAAAGACTGGTAAACGGTAAAGAAGATAGTGTAATATCATTTTATGATGTTATTATGAGCATGGATTAAATACAGTTTTATATTATTTAAAAACAGCCGGCAGCTAATTAGCTGCCGGCTGCTTTTATGCCGTTTACTGAAAACGGATAATTTTAATAAGTATGTAAATATATTTTCATGGTTTTACGGCTTGCAGACAGAGCAGGGCTCATAATTTTCGTTTATAAGCTGTTGTCTGTCTCCCGTAAATTCTTTTTTGTTTTCTGACTTTGTCTGTGAGACTGAACTGCATTCGGGCAAATGAAACTTTTTGGTGTTTGTGTTGAGAATATATGTTTTGCCGCTGCCGTCTGTATTATCGGGGGTTGCAGCCGTTTCCGACAGGTGACTTTTACCTGTGGCATAGTCAATGTCTATTTGCGGCTGACAGTTGTAAACGTAAACATTAAAGCTTATGCCGCTTCCGCCGTCTTCTACCGACAGGGCTTGTATATGTACGCCGCTTGCCACTAAATTGTCATCTTTGAAAATCGGTGTTACACGATACATAACATGATTTTCCGTTTCTTTTATGTAGTCTGCAACCATATTCTCAAACGGCAGCATACCTTCCGTGTTCATGTATCTTGTGCCCGTAATCAGATTTTTCTCATTTGCGTTTTCTCCGCTGAGCTGATACCCTATAAGATGGCACCTGTTGTAAAGATATTTTCCGTCCACAATGTCATATTTTACCGTCTGCCAGCCGCTCGGTTTTATCTGTCCTATGCCGCCGCGTTCCTGCGTCGGCATAAGCTCCGTGCCTATACATGCCTGTGCCGTCCCGCACCTGCCCAGAGCGTCCAAATCGCTGTATTGCTCATAGGCTTTGTCGGTTATTTCGTTTTCGGAAAATTCAGGCACGTTATTGTTAATTAATACATACGGTTCACCTGAAAAATCAGGTATATCAAATAGGCTTGCGGATGTTGCCTGCGGCTGCTGTTCACGATACTTTTCACCGAGCGGTAAAAATCTGTAAATTGCTGCAAGAACAATGACTGCAAAAAGTATAATGCTAATTAACTTTACAGCTGATTTGCTGTTTTTTACTGCTTTATTCACGTACCCACTCCTCTTTATTATAAGCTCATGTGAAAGATCCTTGAAATTGTACTTGATTTTAAGCTGAATTTATCGTTCTCTCTGCAAAAAGCGTTTCTCCGTTTTATCAGCTTTCGGATAAACTGTCATAGTATTCACTGTCATTTATGGAATAGACAGTATG
Source organism: Clostridia bacterium (assembly GCA_017937065.1). Taxonomy (GTDB): domain Bacteria; phylum Bacillota; class Clostridia; order Oscillospirales; family QAKW01; genus RGIG9041. The sequence goes on from JAGBEI010000028.1 coordinate 122,265, forward strand.
CGGCATATGCATGTTATAGTAGAATTTATCGAGCCTGCCGACGGCGGTCATGCCGTTTCGCTTTGCAACCATTTGTGACGGGATGTTGTTGTCCCGTATTATAGAGTATACCCTGCGGACTTTAAGCGTCTCAAAGGCGTACTTTTTGCATGCGGCTGCCGCCTCTGTTGCATAACCGTTATGCCAGTATGCTTTTTTAAACAGATATCCTATTTCGACAACGTCAGTACCGTTGAAGTCCTGTACGGTGAGCCCGCACTGACCGATAAATGCGCCGCTGTCCTTTAAAATGACCGCCCACAGTCCGAAACCGTGCTCGTCATAGCGCCTAAGCTGTTTTTCCAGCCATTCCTGCACTTCCTTGTCGTCAAAGGCGTGCTCGTATGCGTACATCACGTCCTTATCCTGCAATATTTCGCACAGCTCGTTAAAGTCGTCCCGGCACAGCTCTCTCATGTACAGTCGTTTTGTTTCTGTTATCATATGTATATACTCCTTCTCATTAAACGGGCGCATTTTATACTACATAAGAAGCTTACGCTCAAGATAATTTCTCAGTTTAGGGCAGGCGGCGACCGTTAAAAGCGCTGCTCCTATCAATGCAAATACCGTGAGCGGGTAAACGGACCAGACCAATCTTTGGGCAAGTCCGAATGTGTGAATTAACAAAAATTCCGTGAAAACGATAAATCCGCCGAACATTATAAATGCTCCGCCCAGTATATACAGTATTTTTTGCCTGAAATACCTGCACAGAAATACAGACAAGCAGGTAAGTGCCGCCAAGGATACCACGACGGGCAGGGCAAAGGGGGTAAACCATTTTGCTTGGATGCTTTGATTGATATAATAAAGATACAGAAGAACCGATGCAAAATCAACAGCAAGGAACAGTACGGGCTCTCGCTTTTTAAACCACATCGGCAGAATTATAATGATATAACCCAGTGCGATTCCGCCTGCGGCATACCCTGACCAGACGACGGTTCCGCTGCGTGACAGGTCGCATATAAGCGTCAGTGCCGCGGCGGTAAAGAATAAAAATGAAAGAATGGATAAAAAACCGTTTCGGTTCAGCTCCCTGTATACCGTTTTATTTTCCGGAAACGGAGCGGGGGCGTTTTTTATAAATTCGGGATAGATTATTTCGGTGCCGCACAGCGGGCATTTTTTTTCGTGCTCTGCCAGCTCGACGCCGCATTTTATGCAGTACATAGCGTTGCCTCCTTACTCTTTTTTGCCTGTATCGTTTCTCTGGTTGCTTTCAACTTTGGCGTGTATGCCTATTTCGCGCATAACCTCCCAAAATCGGTATTCCAGTATCGGCTCTTTTATATTACGTATAAAATTCATATAAAGCGTTTTGTTATAGCTTACCGCGCCGACGTTATAGGGTGAGTGCAGCTGTACGCCGAGAACAAAATCCATTCGTGAAATATACCGTGTCATCGGCTCAGGCAATGATACAACGCCGAGATTTGAAAAGCTGAAGCTGGACGTGCGCTCGCCTATAAGATTAAAGGCGGTTTTCATGGCAATGTTTTTTATGAACAGCGGCATCACCCTGACAAGAGCATTTCTTTCAATACTGATATTTGCGCTGATATGCCGCCGAAGCTGTTTTTCCGTTATCGTCAGCTTCATTTGGTGATATATGGTTGTGCACAGCTCGTCAAAGGAGTACTCGCCCAGCCTTACGTCTACTCCCGCTATTGTGTAAAGTGCAAAATTGCGCAGTGTTCGGCTCGGAAATATATTTCTCAGATTTACCGGAAGCAGCACCTTGACGTCTTTTCGGCGTCTCGGATTTTTAACGGTATGCTCCTGTGCCGATATTGTAGCCTTTACAAGCGCAGCAGTGAGCAGTGCGGTGACCGTAACACCGCGTTTTTTTGCTTCGCTTACAATGCGGTCGGCGTCCATAATAAAGGCTGTGTCGGTGCAGAACCCGTCCGGCTCCGGTGTGCCCGAAAAGTGAAAGGCATTTTTATCCCACAGGCTTTTGCCGACATCTCCGCCGTATTTTAAAAAGCTGTCCTCCAGCTCGCCGCCGTGCGGTGCTTCAAGTCGGTCTAATACGCCGTCTTCAGTCGGAATCTGCACGCTGTATTTTCTTGAGATATATTCGGCAAGCAGGGTTTTCAGAAACACAAGACCTCCGTTGCCGTCGGTAATTGCGTGAAAAAATTCGGCGGATATGCGGTTCTTGTAATGGATTACACGAAACGCGCATTTGCGAACGTCGTCAAACGGAGTGTGTATAAGCGGGTAAGAGTATTCCTCCGAAATTTCAGGTGCGTTGGGAACCTCTTCAAGATAGTACCAGAAAACACCGCGCTTTAACCGTACCGCTATTGAAGGAAAGCGGTGAACGGTCACGTCAAGCGCCGCCTGAAGTACTTCTCTGTCTACCGGCTCGTTCAGCGTGGCGGACAGCCTGAAATAGTTATTCCAGCGCTTTGTTTTGATTGCGGGATATATCTTTGCTGCATTGTCAAGCCTGATGTAGCGTAGTCTTTTTGTCTGCGACATATGCTCAGATAAGAATTGCGCCATTTCGTCAAAGTCGCCGCTGTTTTGCTTGAGTGAATACAGGACATAGCCGTGCCACATTCCTTCACGGACTATAAGCCGACATGAGCGGCCGGCGTCGAGCAGAGCCTTTTGCATCAAACGGGCGTCGTCAAGCATAATTTCATCACCGCCTGCAAATATGAGAGACGGCGGCATACAATCAAGAATGCCGAACAGCGGGGAAATAAGCGGCTGCGCCTTCATTTCTCTATCGGCTTTTTCATCTTTGATTCCGTCTGTTGTTCCGTGTACATAGCAGTCGGCATAAAACTTAAGCCGCTGCTTTGTCATAGACGGATCTGCGTTTTCGTTGGTCTCAAATGTTTTTCCCGAAAGAGTGAGATCTGTCCACGGTGAAATGGCAATTATTCCCGCAGGCATTTCGTAATTATTTTCCTTCAGCTTAAAGCATAATGAAAATATAAGACCTCCGCCGGCGCTTTCGCCGCACAGTATTATTTCATCTGCACGATAACCGCTTGACAGCAGGTACTTATATGCTGCAAATGCATCCTCCAATGCCGCAGGAAACGGGAATTCCGGTGCAAGGCGGTAAGCGGGGCAGAGAACCTTAACTTTAAGATTTGCGGCAAGCGTTGTGCCGAACCCCTTGGCATATGTCAGATTTCCACAGGTGTATCCGCCTCCGTGAAGATAGAGAATCACGCCTCCCGATTGCTCTTGCTTCGGTGAAATCATCGCACCGTCAAAGCTGCAAAGGCTTATATCCTTAATTGTTACCTGCTTTTTTTGCATAGAGGTCATAAGCAGTCCGAGCTTATCCTGACCGTCCCGAGCTGTTTTAAGTGAGCAATTTGAAACAAAGGGCTTGAACAGACTCAGCTGTAAACGAATGAAGCTTTCCTGAAGCATTTTTTCTCCTTAGTACACGGTAATACAAAAACAGCCATCTCAAAAATGGATTTTTGAAATGGCATAAATCACTTACGTTTAATATTATACCGTATTGTGCGTTGAAAATCAAGAAATTATATTTTTGTCTTTCCTGATAAAAATAATGCCGTCCGGTTATTATTCTTTCCTACCGACAGATGTAAGAGGATTTTAATGGGCACCTCAGCATTCAAGCGCACAGAATTGCGCGCTCTCGCCTGTATAAAAACCTTCGTCCTTCCAAAGACGCGATAAAACAGAACGTAATTCTGTAATCGCCATTGCAACATAATATTTAAAATCATCCTGCAAGTATTTGTTGGAATACCGAGCGATAATCTCTTTTACAACATCGACAGTATGGCGCATATTCTTTTTCAGACAGATATACTCAGGTAACGTATCGACATACTCATGCAGCTGTGTTTTCATATGATCCCTAAAAACAATAGCATTTACAATCACGGAATCATCGTCGCGCACAATACAGAACCCCTCTTTTATGAGTTTCTGCAAATTTTCTTTTTCAATTTCAGAAAAAGCTTCGGGATCGGAATTGTCCGCGACCTTTTTGAGCGTCATATTTAGATGCTCATTCGGCACATCTTTTTGATATCTTACTTTTCTAAATACTTTATTTCCCGATATGACTTGATAGCCGTCCCAATTAATACCGTTCCAACCATTGCTCATGTTATTAAAAAATGCGGACGGCAAACGACATGTACTTCCGTGTTCATAACCTATGATCCCCCAGTTCCCGCCGTCGGCACGCTTAAATTTTGAATATATATTTTCTGAAAAAGAGGCAATTTCAATATTCTGCTCCAGATAAAAAGCAAAGAACATTTGCCCGTCATTTTTGCTGTAGTCGCCGATTGATACTCCAAGCTTTATCGCTTTCTCCAAGGTCTTTTCCGCAAGCTGCCAAAATGCCTCAACGTGCTGTTGAGCATAAATACAACACATTTCATTGATCTCATTCCGGCATTCCCGAGGCAGGATAAAAAAGCTTGTCAGGTATTTTTCGTGATCCGTTTTTTTCAAAAGTTCTGCGTTGAGCAGTAATTCAGTCTCCTCCTCAATATAAGGAAGGGCAATTCCGAGCTCCAGCGCAAGTTCTTGCAGTGTACAGGAGTTGTTGTGCGCATGGCAAAGGATATTGACGGGAATTTTTCTTCGGATCGCTGACTACGGAAGTCCGGACGGTTGGTTGCCCGAAGAAGCAAATGAGATTGTTTCAGGATGATAACTTCTTTTTCCGAATTCTCTTGCCATTTTCATACCTTCTTTCAATTTTTTCTGGCACGTTACAGCTTGGACATAACCGTGCCCTCAGGGAGGTTGAGAGAGCGGGCAATATCGCTGATTTTTATACCCTGAAAATATACGCAACCACGATATTGCGGTAATCCGATGAAATAAATGACAATTCCCGGCGAAGCTGCTGCAGTTGTTCTTGATTGATCACTGCGTCTTTGGGATCGGCAGTATTGTCCTCGATCTCGATATCTCCGATGTCAACAGCTGCTTCTGATGCGGTCTGCCTGCGTGTTTTTTTGATCCACACACTGAACCGATTGCGTGCAATCCGCTATACCCATGCAGAAAAATACTCCGTGACGGTACCTTTTTTTAGTGCAGCGATAATGATAATATTGAGTAAAATATCCGATGTCAAATCCTCCGCCGAATCATTGTTGCCGGTCTTTTTTACACAGAAATAATAAATTTTTTCCGCATAATCGCGTACAAGATTTTGTATGAGTATGTTTTTATCAACGTCATTTCCCATCCTTCAACCTCCTTTCACTCATATAGTGCTTAGAATAAGATTTTCATTGCAAAAATTTGTACTTGGAATAAAAAATTTTGAACATCACATGGGCAAGACAATTCCGTTATTGCTATCAGTACAGCAGGAGACAAGCCGTAAACCCGCATAGATACGAAACCAAAACAAAAACACCTATCGAATTCCAACCTGAATGAGGCTCGGATTTCAATAAGTGTTTTTCTGGTGGGAGCGGGTGGATTCGAACCACCGTAGCCGAAGCAACAGATTTACAGTCTGCCCCCTTTGGCCGCTCGGGAACACTCCCACATTATGGAGCTGGTGAACGGAGTCGAACCATCAACCTGCTGATTACAAATCAGCTGCTCTGCCATTGAGCCACACCAGCGGATAACGGAAATAATTATATCTGTTTTAAGCCCTTTTGTCAACACTTTTTTTAACTTTTTTTGTGCTCTTGCGTGTGTAGGGGATATTGACATTTGATTTATCGCCGCTATAATGTAAATAAATGCAAAAAGCCCCAATGCCGTAATTTGTAAAACGGTAATATTAAAGAGGTGGAGAATATGGATTTTTTATTTGATCAGCTGAAAAAATTCGGCGACAGCGCATTTGAGTTCCTGATGCGCCTTTTGGTGTGTGTGGTTATACTTGCTGTCGGAATGTGGCTTGTTAAATGGTTTATGCGCCGCTTTGTAAACAGCCGCCTGTACGGTCGCCTTGACGAGAGCCTCGGCAGGTTCCTTGTCAGCTTTATCCGTATTATTATGTATGTGCTTCTGTTTATAACGGCAGCATCCGTTGTGGGTATACCCATGACGTCGTTTGTAACGCTGCTTGCCAGCGCGGGCGTCGCTATCGGGCTTGCCCTTCAGGGTGCGCTGTCAAACCTTGCGGGCGGAGTTATGATTTTGCTTTTCAAGCCGTTTAAAATAGGCGATTATATCGAGATGGCATCAGGCAGCGGTACCGTGACCGATATAACTGTTTTCTACACGATGCTGTGTACTCCGGACAATAAGCAGATTACACTGCCAAACGGTCAGCTCACAAACGCCGCCATAATTAACTATTCTGCAAACGACAGGCGCCGCGTGGATCTTGTTTTTACCGCCGCATACAACAGCGACGCGGATAAGGTTGTTTCGGTTTTGCTGGAGGCTGCGGGTGCTCACAGTCTTGTGCTGAAAGACCCTGCACCTTTTGCGGCGCTGAGCGCTCAGCGTGACAGCGCGCTTGAGTTTGTTCTGCGTATGTGGTGCATGTCGGGCGACTACTGGACGGTTAATTTTGATATTCAGAAAAGTGTTAAGAGAGCATTTGACGAAAACGGTATAGAAATACCGTTTCCTCAGCTTGATGTCCATACAAATTAGATTTCGGGGAATGTAATTATGTATCTTAAAAATGACGGCGGAATAGATATGCAAAGTCTTTACAGAGCGGTTGAAAAATCTCTTGAAGACAAAAAGCTTAAAAAAGTTCTTATTCTTCCTCCCGATTATACTCGGATGTATTCGGGAGCGGGTATACTTACACAAATGTATTATGACTGCCTTAAAGACCGTTGCACCGTTGATATTATGCCGGCGCTCGGGACGCATGAGCCGATGACTCGTCAGGAGTGCGCGGCGTTTTTCGGCGAGAGTATTCCGTTTGAAAAGATTATTGTTCACAACTGGCGAAATGACGTCGTGAAAATAGGAGAGGTGCCGTCGGAATTTGTGTCTAAGGTCTCTGACGGACTTGTGAGAGACAGTATAGATGTCGAGGTCAACAGACGAATTACCGATAAAAGCTACGACCTTGTAATATCTATCGGACAGGTCGTGCCGCACGAGGTTGTGGGCATGGCGAACTACTCGAAAAATATATTTGTGGGCTGCGGCGGCAGCAGTATGATAAACAGCTCGCATATGCTCGGCGCGTTTTACGGTATGGAGCGGGTTATGGGACGTGATTTTTCTCCCGTGCGCCGTGTTTTTGATTATGCGGAGCAGCATTTTTTAAAGGATGTGCCGCTTATGTACGTCTTGACGGTCACAACCAATACAGCTGATAAAACAAATATACACGGGCTTTTCATCGGCCGCTCGCGGGAGCTTTTTGAGATGGCGGTGGAGCAGAGTCAAAAAGTAAATCTTACCAAGGTGGAAGCCCCGTTTAAAAAAGTCGTGGTAAACCTTGACCCGCGCGAATTTAAAAGCACGTGGCTTGGCAATAAGGCGATATACCGCACCCGCATGGCGATTGCAAACGGGGGCGAGCTTATAATATTGGCACCCGGAGTAAAGAAATTCGGTGAAGATGCGGAAAACGACCGCCTTATCCGCAAATACGGATATGCCGGGCGGGAGCGTGTGCTGGAGCTTGTAAAGGAGAATGATGACCTCAGACAAAACCTGTCTGTTGCGGCGCACCTTATTCACGGTTCGTCGGACGGAAGGTTTAAAATTACATATGCCGCAAAATATCTGTCGGAGCGTGAAATCACTTCGGTAAATTATGCCTATATGCAGTACGAGCGGGCATATGAGCTTTATGCAAACCTGAAAAACGGTATGAACCATGTAAACGGCGAGCAGGTTTACTATATCGATAATCCTGCGCTCGGTCTTTGGACTGTTTAAACCCTATCGCTATATTTGCAATGTAAAAGGATAAAAATGCAATTATATTGACAAAACCCGTGTGCTATAATTCGTATGTAATATAAACAGCGAAAGGGTTAAACTATGAAAAAATCTGATATCGGTCTTGTCGGTCTTGCGGTAATGGGAGAAAATCTCGTTATAAATATGGAAAGCCACGGCTTTTGCGTGTCCGTTTACAACCGTACGGCACAGAAAGTAACGCGATTTATAAACGGCAGGGCAAAGGGTAAAAATATTGTCGGTACATATTCGCTGGAGGAGCTTGTGAGCAGTCTTGAAAAACCGCGCAAGGTAATGCTTATGATAAAAGCGGGACAGGCGGTTGACGACATGATTGAAGCGCTGCTGCCGCTGCTGGAAAGCGGCGACATCATAATTGACGGCGGAAATTCGCACTTTCCCGATACGGCGCGCAGAACAGAGTATGTTGAAAGCCGAGGAATGCTGTATATCGGAACCGGAGTGTCCGGAGGTGAGGAGGGCGCGCTTCACGGGTCTAGCATGATGCCCGGCGGCTCATATGCGGCTTGGAAGCATGTGAAGCCGATATTTCAGGCAATCTGCGCAAAGGTAGAGGACGGCACACCCTGCTGCGATTGGGTCGGTGAAAACGGCGCGGGTCATTTTGTCAAAATGGTTCATAACGGAATTGAATACGGTGATATGCAGCTTATATGCGAAGCCTATCAGCTGATGCGTGACGGTCTCGGTATGACGGCGGATGAGATGCACGCGGTGTTTGCAAAGTGGAACGAGGGTGAGCTTGACAGCTATCTTATTGAGATAACGCGCGATATCCTTGCATATAAGGATGAAAACGGTCAGCCCGTTGTGGATAAAATACTTGATACCGCCGGACAGAAGGGCACCGGAAAATGGACGGGTATTGCGGCGCTTGACGAGGGCGTGCCCCTGACGCTTATCGGCGAGGCGGTGTTTGCGCGCTGCCTGTCGTCCATGAAGGAGGAGCGCGCTGCGGCGTCGAAAAAACTTGCAGGCCCTTCGGCAAAGTTTGACGGCGACAGAGATTGCTTTATCCGTGATATAAAGGACGCGCTGTATGCGTCGAAAATCGTCTCCTATGCACAGGGCTATACGCTGATGCGTTCTGCTGCAAAAACTTACGGCTGGGATTTGGACTACGGAAAGATTGCTCTGATGTGGCGCGGAGGATGTATTATCCGCTCGGTATTTTTGGGCAAGATAAAGGATGCGTTTGACAGTGACCCTGCGCTTTCCAATCTTTTGCTTGACCCGTATTTCGCGTCCGCCGTAAAATCGGCTCAAAACGGATGGCGCAGAGTGTGCGCCGCTGCCGCCCTGCACGGAATACCCCTGCCGGCAATGTCGTCCGCTCTCGGATATTATGACGGCTATCGCACTGAGCGGCTGCCCGCCAATCTTCTCCAGGCTCAGCGTGACTATTTCGGGGCGCATACGTATGAACGCGTTGACCGTCCGCGCGGCGAGTTTTTCCACACAAACTGGACGGGGCAGGGCGGAGATACCGCTGCCACTAATTATAACGTATAGTGCGGTTTTGACCGATATTATTTTCTGACAGGAGACTTTATAATGAAAATTAAGACCGATTGCAAATATGCTATGATTGTACCGACGAGTATGGGAGTAAGGATTTCTCCTTCAAACGGTCAGCCCGTGCAGTCGTCAAATATGTTTTTTATGCAGGCTACCAGCGCCGAGACAAATGTTGCAAGCATTTGTTCGTATCTGGGGCTTCCCGTTAAGGTGCTCACAAAGTTTGTGCAGGGCAGTCCGATTGCCGATTTTATAAAGTCGGATCTTCGCTCACGCGGTATGGATTTTGAGGGCAGGGAAATCCCGCAGGGCGGCCCGTGGGGCTACCGTCATCAGTTTAATATAGCGGACAGCGGCTTCGGCGGCCGCGGCCCCCGCGTGCTTAACGACCGAGCGGGTGAGGTCGGACGTACCCTTTGCATTGAGGACTTTGATATTGAGCGTATTTTTCGCAGCGAGGGAGCGGGAGTTCTCCACCTTTCGGGGCTTATCTGCGCACTGTCGCCGGATACGGGCAGGTTTTGCCTGGAGCTTGCGCGCGCCGCAAAGCGCTGCGGTACAGCAATATCCTTTGACCTGAACTACCGCGCGTCCTTTTGGGAGAACAGAGAAAAGGAGCTGCGTGCGATTTTTACGGAGATAGCTTCCGTTTCGGACATTCTTGTTGGAAACGAGGAGGATTTTCAGCTCTGCCTGGGCGTTCACGGCCCCGAGGCAGGGGGCAGGGACTTATCGGCTAAGATTGACGGCTTTAAGGGCATGATATGTGAGGTGCAAAAGCAGTTTCCGAATGTGTCTGTTTTTGCCACGACTCTGCGTGAGGTGAAAAATGCCGGATGTCATTTATGGGGCGCCCTGATGCTTGCAGACGGACAGTGGCACACGGTAATGCCCCGTGAAATTTCGGTGCTTGACCGCATAGGCGGCGGAGACGGTTTTGTGGGCGGATTGCTTTATGCTTTGATCCGCGGCTGGGAAGCGCAGCGCTGTCTTGAATTCGGCTGGGCAAGCGGCGCGCTTGCCGCAACATTTCTGACCGATTATGCGCAGCCGGCAGACGAGGAACAGATATGGAGCGTATGGCAGGGAAACGCAAGAGTTAAGCGGTAATTACTTCATATTTATAAAACGCGGCATCATAAAGGTGCCGCGTTTTTAATTACTGTCTCAAATTTGTGAAAATTGCTTGACACATGGTAAATGCTGTGCTACAATATTATACTGTATCATAATGGCTGATTATACCTTTTTATGGCATACTATTGTGTCTTAAACTGCCGATATGTGTCGAAATCAGTGTAGAGGTTATAGTCAACATTTTATAAATAAAAGGGACGGAGTGATGGTATTTATGCCGAAATTAAAGGTTTTGGGTAAAAACGAGAGAATGAGTTTTTCTAAAATCGATGAAATTCTGGAAATGCCGAATTTAATTGCAATTCAGAAGGACTCATACAACTGGTTTTTGGAAAAAGGCCTGAAAGAAGTTTTTGAAGACGTATCGTCTGTCGTCGACTACTCTGGTAATATAGTTCTTGATTTTATCGACTATAAAATGGATGAGGGACCGAAATATACGATTGTCGAGTGCAAGGAACGCGATGCGACCTACGCTGCGCCTTTAAAGGCTTTGGTGCGTCTTACCAATAAAGAGACCGGCGAAATCAAGGAACAGGAAATCTTTATGGGTGAGTTTCCTATTATGACCGAGAGCGGAACGTTCATTATAAACGGCGCGGAGCGCGTTGTTGTTTCTCAGCTTGTTCGTTCGCCCGGCGTGTATTATTCGCGTACTCTCGATAAAAGCGGCAATCCCGTGTATGCCACTACCGTTATCCCTAACCGCGGCGCCTGGCTTGAGTATGAGTCAGACTCATCGAATGTGATTTCTGTCAGAATAGATAAAAACCGCAAGCTCCCCATCACGACGTTTGTGCGTGCACTGGGCGCTTTTAACGAGGAAGACAAATACAGCCCTTTCTGCGGAATGAAGCTGTCCGATACCGAAACCATCAGGGCGATATTCGGCGACAGCGTATATCTTGAAAACACTCTTGAAAAGGACATCGCCGTCGATACCGAGGGCGCTCTTATCGAGGTTTACAAGAAAATCCGTCCCGGCGAGCCGGCGACGGTTGAGGGCTCGCTTACTCACATTCATAATTTATTCTTTGACGACAAGAGATATGACCAGTCGCGCGTAGGTATATATAAATATAATCTGAAGCTTGCACTGTCCGAGCGTATTACGGGTCATGTGCTTGCAGATATCGTGGCTGACCCTATGACCGGTGAAATTATAGCCGAGGCAGGAGATAAAATTACAAGGCAACTTGCGTCTAAAATCGAAAATGCCGGCGTATTCAGCGTGAAATTGGACATAAACGGCAATGTCGTTCCCGTATTTTCCAACGGTATGGTCGAAATGAAGCATTTTGTTGATTTCGACCCGCACGAGTGCGGCATTAACGAGCGTGTACGCTTCAATGTTTTGCGCGAGATACTCGACGCCTGCGAGAATGACGAGCAGATAAAGGAGCAGTGCGCTCTTCGCCATAACGAGCTTATCCCCAAACATATTATAATAGACGATATTATGGCGACTGTAAATTATGTGTTTAATATGACTTACGGTGTTGGGAATTCCGATGATATCGACCATCTGGGCAACCGCCGCATCCGCTGTGTCGGTGAGCTTTTGCAGAATCAGTTCCGTATCGGCTTTGCCAGAATGGAACGTACAATCAAGGAGCGTATGTCGCTTCAGGATCTTGATGTTGTAACTCCGCAGGCTCTTATCAATGTGCGTCCCGTTGTTGCGGCTATAAAGGAATTTTTCGGATCTTCTCCGCTGTCTCAGTTCATGGATCAGAACAACCCGCTCGCGGAGCTCACGCATAAGCGCCGTCTGTCCGCGCTCGGCCCCGGCGGTCTGTCAAGAGACCGTGCGGGCTTTGAGGTTCGCGACGTTCACTATACCCATTACGGCAGAATGTGCCCGATTGAGACTCCTGAAGGGCCTAATATCGGACTTATTTCCTATCTTGCATCATTTGCACGTATTAATGAGTACGGTTTTATCGAAGCTCCGTACAGAAAAATAGATAAGGAAACCGGCGTTGTCACAAACGAGATAGTCTATATGACCGCTGATATAGAGGACGAATATACGGTGGCGCAGGCAAACGAACCGCTTGATGAAAGCGGACGCTTTGTCAACGACATGGTAACCGCCCGCCGCCGCGATGAAATTATCGAAATCGAAAAGGATAAAATCGACTATATGGACGTGTCGCCCAAGATGATGGTATCTGTTGCGACCGCGTTTATCCCGTTCCTTGAAAACGACGACGCCAACCGTGCCCTTATGGGTGCGAACATGCAGCGCCAGGCAGTGCCGCTCCTTAAAACAGAAGCTCCTGTTGTGGGTACAGGTATGGAATACAAATCGGCACACGACTGCGGCTGCTGTATCGTTGCCAACCGCGCCGGTGTTGTGGAATATGTCAGCGCCGACAAAATAGTTGTAAGAGGCGATGACGGAGAGCGCGATGAATACAGCCTTATTACATTTCTTCGTTCAAACCAGGGCACTTGTATCAATCAGAAGCCTATTGTCGAGGTCGGCGAGCATATAGAGGCTGACGAAATTATTGCCGACGGACCTTCTACCGCTAACGGCGAGATAGCGCTCGGCAAAAACATGCTTATAGGCTTCCTTACGTGGGAGGGCTACAACTATGAGGACGCCGTACTGCTTAATGAAAAGCTTGTAAAGGAAGATACTTTTACATCTATTCATATTGAGGAATATGAAATCGAGGCAAGAAGCACAAAGCTCGGACCGGAGGAAATAACCCGTGAAATTCCAAATGTGGGCGACGATGCGCTTAAAGACCTTGACGCGCGCGGTATTATCCGTATCGGCGCCGAGGTTACAAGCGGAGATATTCTTGTCGGTCGCGTTACGCCCAAGGGCGAGACGGAGCTTACTGCCGAGGAAAAGCTGCTTCGTGCTATTTTCGGCGAAAAGGCAAGAGAGGTGCGCGATACCTCGCTGCGTGTTCCGCACGGCGAATACGGCACTATTATTGATATTAAAGTGTTTACTCCCGAAAACTCCGAGGAGCTGTCTCCCGGTGTAAACAAGGTCGTAAGATGCTATATTGCGCAGAAGAGAAAAATCTCTGTCGGCGATAAGATGGCGGGTCGTCACGGCAACAAGGGCGTTGTGTCCAGAATTCTTCCGCAGGAGGATATGCCGTATCTTCCCGACGGTACTCCGCTTGATATTGTTCTCAATCCTTTGGGTGTTCCGTCCCGAATGAATATCGGGCAGGTACTTGAGGTTCATCTCGGTCGTGCGGCAAAAGCTCTGGGCTGGAAGATAATGACGCCTGTTTTTGACGGTGCTGTTGAGGAGGATATTCACTCCTGTCTTGAAAAGGCAGGTCTTGATACGGACGGTAAGACCGTGCTCTATGACGGCAGAACTGGTGTTCCGTTTGATAACCGCGTAACTGTCGGTTATATGTACTTTTTGAAACTTCATCATCTTGTTGACGATAAAATACATGCACGCTCAACCGGCCCCTACTCGCTTGTAACGCAGCAGCCGCTGGGCGGCAAGGCTCAGTTCGGCGGTCAGCGCTTCGGTGAGATGGAGGTTTGGGCGCTCGAGGCTTACGGCGCGGCTTATACTCTTCAGGAAATCCTGACCGTGAAGTCTGACGACGTTGTGGGACGAGTCAAGACCTATGAGGCGATTGTCAAGGGTCAGAACGTGCCCCGACCCGGTATCCCCGAGTCCTTTAAGGTTCTTGTCAAGGAGCTTCAGGCACTGGGTCTTGACTTTAAGGTTCTGTCCAAGGATATGGAGGAAATCGACCTTAAGGAAACCTTTGAGGACGATGATGACGATATCTATGATGATAAGTTCAGAAAGAAAGCCGAAAGCGGCGTCGGTGCCGATGAGGTGTTTAACGAGATAGAGGAAAACGCCGCCGAGGATGAGGCTGACGAGGATTACGAGGATGAGGATTTGGAGGACGATTACGAAGAAGACGCAAATCCGGACGACGATATCCTTGACGATAACTGGGACAGCGACGCGGACGATATAGACGATACTGATGTCAGCGACGATCTTGTTATCGATGACGGTGCCGACGAATAATAACGCTGTAAACTGAAAGGAGTAATTATATATATGGAATTCAATGCGTTTGAAGCCATAAAAATCGGTCTTGCATCTCCTGAAAAAATAAGAGAGTGGTCTTACGGTGAGGTTAAAAAGCCTGAGACAATAAATTACAGAACGCTCAAGCCCGAAAAGGAAGGTCTTTTCTGTGAAAAGATTTTCGGACCGACCAAGGACTGGGAGTGTCACTGCGGAAAATATAAGAGAATAAGATTTAAGGGCAAAATCTGCGATAAGTGCGGAGTTGAGGTTACAAAGGCAAAGGTTCGCCGTGAGAGAATGGGTCATATCGAGCTTGCCGCCCCCGTATCACATATATGGTATTTCAAGGGTATTCCCGCAAGAATGGGTCTTATGCTTGACCTGTCTCCCAAGGAGCTTGAAAAGGTACTCTATTTTGATTCGTATATAGTAACCGACCCGGGCGACACGCCGCTAATCAAAAAGCAGCTTTTGACCGATGCGGAATATGCCGAAATGCGCGAGCGCTATGAGGACGATTTTGAGGCCGGCATGGGCGCCGAGTACATTAAAAAGCTGTTGTGTGAGATTGACCTTGAGGCAACATCACAGGAGCTTAAAGAGGCGCTTGCAGAGGCGACCGGACAGAAGCGTGCGAAAATCATCAAAAAGATGGAGGTTGTCGAGGCGTTTAAAAACTCCGGAAACCGTCCCGAATGGATGATTCTCGATGTTATCCCTGTAATTCCGCCCGAGCTTCGTCCTATGGTTCAGCTGGACGGCGGCAGATTTGCCACCTCCGACCTCAATGACCTTTACAGACGTGTTATCAACAGAAACAACCGCCTTAAAAGACTTTTGGAGCTCGGCGCTCCCGACGTTATTGTCAGAAATGAGAAACGTATTCTTCAGCAGGCTGTTGACGCGCTTATTGATAACGGCAGACGCGGCAGACCGGTAACCGGTCAGAACAACCGCCCGCTCAAATCCCTGTCGGATATGCTCAAGGGCAAGCAGGGACGTTTCCGTCAGAACCTGCTGGGCAAGCGTGTTGACTATTCAGGTCGTTCCGTTATTGTTGTAGGTCCCGAACTTAAAATTTATCAGTGCGGTGTTCCAAAGGAAATGGCTATTGAGCTGTTCAAGCCGTTTGTTATGAAAAAGCTTGTTGCCGACGGACACGCGACCAATATCAAATCCGCCAAAAAGATGGTGGAAAAGATGCGCAAAGAGGTATGGGACGCGCTTGAGGATGTCATTAAAGACCATCCCGTGCTGCTCAACCGTGCGCCGACTCTTCACCGCCTCGGCATTCAGGCGTTTGAGCCGGTGCTTGTTGAGGGCAGGGCGCTCAAGCTGCATCCTCTTGTCTGTACTGCGTATAACGCTGACTTCGACGGCGACCAGATGGCTATTCACGTTCCGTTGTCCGCAGAGGCTCAGGCGGAAGCGCGCTTTCTCATGCTTTCAGCCAATAACCTCTTAAAGCCGCAGGACGGTCGCCCCGTTACCGTACCTACGCAGGATATGGTACTCGGTTCATATTATCTTACCATTGTTAAGGAGAATGAACTGGGCGCGGGCAAGGTGTTCCGCGACAAGGATGAGGCGCTCATGGCGTATGAAAACGGAGTCGTCGGTCTCCACGCTCCCATAAAGGTTCGCGTTACAGGCGAATGGGACGGAAAGACAGAATCTCGTATTATTGACTGTACGGTCGGTCTTATAATATTTAACAATCCCATCCCCCAGGATCTCGGATTTGTTGACAGAAACGACCCCGCAAAGATATTTGATCTTGAAGTAAACTTCATTGTCACCAAAAAGACGCTTGACAAAATCATTTACAGCTGTATCAAAACTCACGGCTCGACCGTTACCGCCGAGGTGCTTGATAACATCAAGGCACAGGGTTATAAATTCTCTACGCGCGGCGCTATTACGGTATCCTGCTCGGATATGACGGTTCCTCCTCAGAAAAAGGAGTGTATAGACCGTGCCGAAAAGAAAATCAATGAGATTACCCAAAACTATAAGATGGGCTTTATCTCAAATGATGACAGGTACAATCTTGTTATTAAAACATGGGATGAAACGACAAAAGAGGTTACAAGCGCCCTTCAGAATCATCTTGATAAATTCAATCCTATATATATGATGGCAAACTCCGGTGCCCGCGGCTCCATGAACCAGATTCGCCAGCTTGCCGGTATGCGCGGACTTATGGCAAATACGTCCGGTAAGGCTATTGAAATTCCTATTCGTGCAAACTTCCGTGAGGGACTTAATGTAATTGAGTATTTCATTTCGTCAAGAGGCGCGCGCAAGGGTCTTGCGGATACGGCGCTGCGTACCGCCGACTCGGGTTATCTTACCCGCCGTCTTGTCGACGTTTCGCAGGACGTTATTATCCGAGAGGAGGACTGCGGTGCGGCTGACGGTCTTATGGCGTCAGATATCGTAGAGGGTGACGGAAAGGAAAAGACGGTTATCGAGTCGCTGCGCGACAGACTTATCGGCAGATATCTTGTAAATGACTTTACCGATGAAAAGACAGGTGCCGTGCTTGTTTCCAAGGATAAAATGATGGACGATAAGGATGTGGATATCCTTGAGGCAAACGGGGTAGAGGAAATTGAAATCCGCTCTACGCTTACCTGCCGCTCACACCACGGTGTATGTGCCAAATGCTACGGTGCGAACCTTGCAAACGGAAATCCCGTCCCTGTCGGTGAGGCAGTCGGTATTATAGCCGCACAGTCAATCGGCGAGCCGGGTACTCAGCTTACCATGCGTACATTCCATACCGGCGGCGTTGCGTCGGCTGAGGATATTACTCAGGGTCTGCCCAGAGTTGAGGAGCTGTTTGAAGCCCGCAGACCGAAAAAGACCGCTGTGCTTGCAGAGGAGTCGGGTGTCATTCGCCTGGATGAGAGTGAGCGCCCGGATAACGACAATAATACCCACGTTATTATTGACCTTGACGAAGGCGGAGAGCTTGCCATGGTTATTCCGTTCGGTCTTAAGTATAAGGATACGCTTGAGGGTCAGCATGTAGAAAAGGGACAGATTATTTCCGACGGTGTTATAAATCCGCATGACGTTTTGCGCCTTAAAGGTGAAATCGCCGTTCAGGATTACCTCATTAAGGAAGTTCAGAATGTTTACAGACTCCAGGGTGTTGACATCAACGATAAGCATATCGAGGTAATTGTCCGCCAGATGATAAGAAAAGTACGCATCGAGGAAAACGGAACAGAGGATATGCTGGTAGGCACTCTTGCGGATAAATATGCAGTTGAGGAGAAAAACAAGGAAATACGGGAGAAAATCGCCGCCGGCGATACTACCGCAGCGGAAATTGTCAGCTCGCCCGTACTGCTCGGTATCACCAAGGCTGCACTGGCAACCGATTCTTTCTTCTCTGCCGCGTCCTTCCAGGAAACTACAAAGGTTCTTACCGATGCCGCTATCAAGGGTAAGATCGATCCGCTGGTCGGTCTCAAGGAAAACGTTATCATCGGTCGTCTTGTTCCTGCCGGTACGGGTATGGATATTTACAGAAATGTTGAACCCGAGCTTGTAGGAATTTCCATGGATCAGGAATAAAAAAGAATTTTCTTGACAAATTACAGTATATTATGATAATCTATTAGGTGCTGAATTTCAGCACCTGATAGCTATGCTACTTTAATCGTTAGACGGAGTTTTGTAACTCTTTCTATATAAAATTAAAGGAAAGGAGAAAATCATGCCTACTTTTAATCAGCTTGTACGTAAGGGCAGAGCAACGTCGGAGAAAAAGTCCACGGCACCTGCACTCAACAGAGGTCTGAACACACTTAAAAACGTTCCCACCAAAGTCAGCTCACCGCAGAAGCGCGGCGTATGTACTTCTGTTAAAACGACAACTCCGAAAAAGCCGAACTCCGCTCTCAGAAAGATTGCCAGAGTACGTCTTACCAACGGTGTCGAGGTCTCATCTTATATCCCCGGTATAGGTCATAACCTTCAGGAACACAGCGTTGTTCTTATCCGCGGCGGCAGAGTTAGGGACCTTCCCGGTGTGCGTTACCACATTATCCGCGGTACGCTTGATGCACAGGGTGTTGCCAACAGAAACCAGGCGCGCTCTAAATACGGCGCTAAAAAGCCCAAGAAGAGCTAAGACGGAATTTTCATGTAAAATTCTTCGCTTTAGAGTGTTAATATATATTTACTTAACCTCTTAAAGCATTCCGGGGGCGGGTTTGCCCGCTGCCGAGTACCAATGATATCATAATTATGAAGGAGGGAAGAACATGCCCAGAAGAGGTTTTGTCCCTAAAAGAGAAGTGCTCCCCGATCCTATGTATAACAGCATTGTTGTTACAAAGCTTATCAACAATATAATGTACGACGGAAAAAAGGGCGTTGCACAGAAGATTGTTTACGATGCTTTTGACATCGTTAAAGAAAAAACGGGTAAGGATGCTCTTGATGCTTTTAACGAAGCAATGGAAAATATCATGCCCAAGCTCGAGGTAAAAGCCCGCCGTGTCGGCGGTGCTACCTATCAGGTGCCTATGGAGGTAAGAGCTGACCGCCGTCAGACCCTTGGTCTGCGCTGGCTCACCGCTTATTCCAGAACGAGAAACGAGCGCACAATGGCAGAGCGTCTTGCAGCAGAGATTATGGACGCTATAAACAATACCGGCGGCGCTTGCAAAAAACGCGACGAGACACACAAAATGGCAGAGGCAAACAAGGCTTTTGCTCATTACAGATGGTAACAGCTTGTTTAGGAAGGAGAAAACATGCCTAGAGAATACCCGATTGAAAAGTATAGAAACATAGGTATAATGGCGCATATCGATGCCGGTAAGACGACAACGACAGAGCGTATTCTTTTCTATACAGGTATTAATCACCGTATCGGTGAAACTCACGACGGTACTGCCACCATGGACTGGATGGAGCAGGAGCAGGAGCGCGGTATAACAATTACCTCCGCTGCTACCACTGCTCAGTGGAAGGGCTACAGAATCAATATTATCGACACTCCCGGACACGTTGACTTCACTGTTGAGGTTGAGCGTTCGCTGAGAGTTTTGGACGGTTCTGTTACTGTATTCTGTGCCAAGGGCGGCGTTGAGCCTCAGTCTGAGACCGTTTGGCGTCAGGCTGATAAATATCAGGTTCCGCGCATGGCGTACGTCAATAAAATGGATATCATGGGCGCCGATTTCTATCGCGTTGTCCAAATGATGAAGGACAGACTTAAAACAAATGCTGTCCCTGTACAGCTTCCTATCGGTAAGGAGGATACCTTTAAGGGAATTATCGACCTTATCGAAATGAAAGCGAATGTATATTATGATGATCTCGGTAAGGATATTCGTGTTGAGGAAATCCCCGAGGATATGAAGGAGCTTGCGGAAAAATACCGCTCAGAGCTTGTTGAGCATGTTGCAGAGACCTCTGAGGAGCTTATGATGAAGTACCTTGAAGGCGAGGAGCTGACCAACGAGGAAATAAGGGCGGCTATCCGTGTTTCAACCATTGCAAACACGATGGTACCTGTTTGCTGCGGTACTTCTTATAAAAACAAGGGCGTTCAGCTTTTGCTGGACAACATTGTTGAGTATATGCCGTCTCCCGTTGATATTCCTTCTATAAAGGGTACTGTTCCGCGTACAGAGGAGGAGCAGGAGAGACATGCAAACGACAATGAGCCGTTTTCTGCTCTTGCGTTTAAGATTATGACAGACCCGTTTGTCGGTAAGCTCTGCTTTTTCAGAGTATATTCGGGCAAGCTGACGGCAGGATCTACGGTCTATAATTCAAACAAGGATTCCAATGAGCGTATCGGTCGTATTGTTGCCATGCACGCAAACCACCGCAAGGATATAACCGAAGTATATGCCGGTGATATTGCGGCGGCTGTCGGACTTAAAAACGTAACGACGGGCGACACGCTTTGCGCTGAGAGTAATCCCATTGTTCTTGAGTCTATGGAATTTCCCGAACCTGTTATCCGTGTTGCAATAGAGCCCAAATCAAAGGCGTCTCAGGAAAAAATGGGCATCGCTCTTGCAAAGCTTGCGGAGGAAGACCCGACCTTCAGAACCTATACTGATGAAGAGACAGGTCAGACTATTATCGCAGGTATGGGCGAGCTGCACCTTGAAATTATCGTTGACAGACTTACACGTGAATTTAAGGTAGAGGCAAATGTCGGCAAGCCACAGGTTTCTTATAAAGAAACAATCAGAAAATCTGCCGACGTCGACCATAAATATGCGCGTCAGTCAGGCGGTAAGGGTCAGTACGGTCATGTTAAAATCAAGGTTGAGCCCAACGAATCAGGTAAGGGCTACGAGTTTGTCAACGCCGTTGTCGGAGGTGCTATTCCCAAGGAATACATCCCGGCAGTTGATGCAGGTATCCAGGGTGCTATGCAGTCCGGTGTACTTGCAGGCTATAATGTTGTTGACCTCAAGGTAACTCTGTACGACGGTTCGTATCATGAGGTTGACTCATCTGAAATGGCGTTTAAGATTGCCGGTTCAATGGCTATCAAGGAAGCTATCAGAAAGGCTGACCCCGTACTGCTTGAGCCGGTTATGAAGGTAGTTGCAATCGTACCCGAGGAGTACATGGGCGACGTTATGGGTGACCTTAACTCGCGCCGCGGACTTATTCAGGGTATGGAGGCAAATAACGGTACTCAGAGCATTACGGCGCTTGTGCCTCTTGCTGAGATGTTCGGTTATGCGACAGACCTGCGTTCAAAGACACAGGGTCGCGGTCAGTACAGCATGGAGCCTCACTCATATGTCGAGGTTCCCAAGTCTTTGGCAGAGAAAATTATCAGCAACAATCAGAAATCTGCTGATTAATTGCCGAATATTCTTATTATTTTTAAAAAAGACTTGCATTGTCAGGTATTATCAATTAAAATAATCTTATAAATAAAATTTTCTTCTAAAGGGAGGACATTACAATGGCAAAAGCTAAATTCGAAAGATCCAAGCCGCACGTTAACATTGGTACAATCGGCCATGTTGACCACGGTAAGACAACACTTACAGCTGCAATCACAAAGGTACTTTCATTCAAGGGTCAGGCTGCTTTCTCCGAGTACGCCGATATCGATAAGGCTCCTGAAGAGAGAGCGCGCGGTATTACTATCAACACAGCACACGTTGAGTATGAGACTGATACACGTCACTATGCTCATGTTGACTGCCCCGGACATGCTGACTACGTTAAGAACATGATTACCGGTGCTGCTCAGATGGACGGTGCTATCCTTGTTGTTTCCGCTGCTGACGGCGTTATGCCCCAGACAAGAGAGCATATTCTTCTTGCACGCCAGGTTGGCGTTCCTTCAATCGTTGTTTTCATGAACAAGTGCGACCAGGTTGACGACGAGGAGCTTTTAGAGCTTGTTGAGATGGAAGTAAGAGAGCTTCTCAACGAGTATGAGTTCCCGGGTGACGACATTCCGATAGTTAAGGGCTCGGCTCTTGCTGCTATCGAGTGCTCATCAAATGATATCAACGACCCTGCATACGCTCCTATTATTGAGCTTATGAACGAGGTTGATAATTATATCCCCACACCTGCCAGAAATGCAGACCAGGATTTCCTTATGCCTGTTGAGGACGTATTCACCATCACAGGTCGTGGTACTGTTGCTACCGGCAGAGTTGAGCGCGGTATGATTAAGCTCAACGAGGAAGTTGAAATCGTCGGTATTAAGGAAACAAAGAAGACTGTTGCAACAGGTCTTGAGATGTTCAGAAAGCTTCTTGACTTTGCAGAGGCAGGCGACAACGTTGGCGTACTTCTTCGCGGTGTTACAAGACAGGACGTTGTAAGAGGTCAGGTTCTTGCAAAGCCCGGCACAATCAATCCCCATACAAAATTCAAGGGTCAGGTTTACGTTCTGACTAAGGAAGAGGGCGGTCGTCACAGCCCGTTCTTTACCAATTATCGTCCGCAGTTCTACTTCAGAACAACCGACGTTACAGGTATCGTAACTCTTCCCGAGGGCACTGACATGTGCAAGCCCGGCGATAACGTAGATATGGATGTTGAGCTTATCACACCTATCGCTATCGAGGTTGGTCTTCGTTTTGCTATCCGTGAGGGCGGCAGAACAGTAGGCTCCGGTGTTGTTACCGCAATTAACGGCTAATTCGGATTTGTTTAATTCAATATTGTCTTTTCGGGGCGAGGTGTAATTCCTCACCGGCGGTTACAGTCCGCAAGCCTTAACGGCACGAGCAGGTGTAATTCCTGCACCGACGGTACAGTCCGGATGGTAGAAAAGATATGGCTTTGCTTTATGCGCCCCTATGCTTTTTCATAGGGGCGTCATTTTTATGCCACATTCTTTTTCAATAAGTGTGTAAGACCGCGTCCCATATTACTGTTTAGGAAGGTCTTTATTATGAGTAAACAACAAATTAAAAAAATAACTATTACGGCAATGCTGTGCGCCTTGTCCTTTGCAGCGGTGCTTGTCAGCAAAATCATTCCCGACGTTGCCGGTTTCTTGAGCTATGACCCTAAAGATGCAATAGTTGCTGTTGCCGGCTTTATCTACGGCCCCTTGACATCGGTTGTAATTTCCGTACTGGTTTCGTTTATTGAAATGATTACTATTTCAGGCACAGGACCTATCGGGTTTTTTATGAATGTTATATCCACCTGTGCTTTTACGGTGCCTGCCGCTTTGATTTATAAAAAAATGCGCGTTATGAGGGGTGCGGTGCTCGGTCTGACCGTCGGTGCGATTACTATGACCGCGTCTATGCTGCTTTGGAATTACCTTATCACACCTCTGTATATGTCTGTTGAGCGAAGTCAGGTTGCAGCGATGCTTATCCCGACATTTTTGCCGTTTAATCTTATAAAGAGCGGCTTGAACCTTGCGCTTACGCTTGTGCTTTATAAACCTATGGTTACTGCTCTGAGAAAAACGGGTTTTGTGCCTGAGTCTTCGGCTGTAAGTGAAAACGGCGGTGAAAAGCATGCGTTTCGTGCGGGCATTATGCTGATTTCAATTTTGTTGCTCGCTTTATTTGTTGTATTATTTTTAATTTTTACGGGAGTTATATAATATTAAAAAATTGTAATTGATAATATTGCAAAAGTGTGGTATACTTGTTAAAACATTCAATTTTAAAATACAGGAGAAGTTAAATGCTCGATTTTTTGCAAAGCATTTCAAAAGAAGTATATGTATTCTTCGTATCAATGCTGCCTGTTTTGGAGCTGCGTGCGGCTATACCTATCGGCGCTGCAACGGGAATGAATATATATGAATGTTATTTTATCAGCGTTATCGGCAATATTTTGCCTGTTCCGTTTATTTTGATATTCATTAAAAAGATAATAGAATATATGAGCGTATCAAAGATAGCCTTTTTCAGGAAGATTTCGGATTTTCTTTTGAAAAAGGCTGAGAAGCGCAGTGATAAGGTTAATAAATATTCTCTTATAGGTCTGTTTCTGTTTGTTGCAGTGCCCCTGCCGGGCACCGGCGGCTGGACAGGCGCCCTTATTGCCGCACTTATGGAAATGCGTTTTAAAAAGGCATTTCTGTCGATTGCCGCCGGAGTTATGGTGGCTGGACTTATAATGTGTGCGGCAAGCTACGGCGTTGTGTCGTTTCTTAAAATATTTGCTTGACATTTGCAGTATTTAGTCTTATAATATCATACAGTTAATTAAATATTATATATTTTATCGAGAGCGGCGGAGGGACAGGCCCTGTGAAGCCCGACAACCTGCATTTTTGTAAGGTGTCAATTCCTGACAGATAAATGATGACCGCTCTTGTTTTAGGGCGGTTTTTTATTGCCCGGAAAGGAATTTATGCCGAGAAAACATTATTTTACCTCTGAATCGGTGACTGAGGGTCATCCTGATAAAATATGCGACAGGATTTCTGATTCAATTCTTGACGCTATACTTGAAAAGGATAAATTTGCGCGCGTTGCCTGTGAAACAACCGTAACGACAGGTGTTGTACATATTATGGGCGAGATAACGACAACGGCAAACGTAGATTATGCAAAAATTGCGCGTAAGGTTATAAACGACATAGGCTACAATGACCCTGTGTTCGGGTTTGACGGCAATACATGCGCCGTGCTTGTGTCGGTTGATAATCAGTCGCCTGATATAGCAATGGGCGTTGACCGCAGTGATGCCGAGCAGGACGCCGAAAAAATCGGCGCGGGCGACCAGGGAATGATGTTCGGCTATGCCTGTGACGATACGCCGGAGCTTATGCCGATTACGGCGTCTCTTGCTCATAAACTGGCAAAGCAGCTTACAGATGTACGCCGTAAGGGTGTACTGCCTTATCTTCGCCCGGACGGCAAGACCCAGGTGACAGCTGAATATATTGACGGCGAGCTTTCGCGCATTGACGCGGTTGTTGTCTCATCGCAGCACAGCGCCGACGTATCGTTGGAGCAGATTCGAGCCGATATCAGAAAACACGTAATTGACGTAATTATTCCCTCAGAGCTTATAGACAATAACACAAAAATATATATAAACCCGACCGGTCGGTTTGTTGTCGGCGGTCCGGCAGGGGACAGCGGTCTTACCGGACGTAAAATCATTGTCGATACATACGGCGGCGTCGGTCGACACGGCGGCGGTTGTTTTTCCGGCAAAGACCCGACAAAGGTGGACAGGAGCGCCGCATATGCGGCAAGGTATGTCAGCAAGAATATAGTTGCCGCCGGTCTTGCGCGGCGCTGTGAGGTGCAGCTGGCTTATGCCATAGGCGTTGCCGACCCGGTTTCGGTTTTTGTTGAGACCTTCGGCACAGAAACTGTGCCGCTGACTCTTATTGATGAAATTGTGACTGAGTTTTTTGACCTGCGCCCAAGTTCTATCATCTCGTCTTTTGATTTGCGCAGGCCTATTTATGCGCCGCTGTCTGCTTACGGTCAGATGGGCAGGCAGGAGCTCGGCTGCCCGTGGGAAAGTACGGAAATTTCCGGGAAAATCAAAGCTTATGCGAAGGAGCGTGCATTATGATAAGACATGTATGTATGTTTAAGTTCAAGGAGCAGGCGCAGGGGCGTACCAAGGCGGAAAATGTTGATATAACCAAAAAAATGCTTGACAGTCTGCCCGAAAAAATAGAATATATAATTTCCTCTGCAACATTTACAGGCGATGCCGCGCAGAATTCGGATAATTATGATCTTATTTTAATTTCCGATTTTGAGAATCTTGAGGCTTTGGAAAAATATAAGATTCATCCCGAACATGTTGCCGTCGGTGATTTTATGCGTCCCGTGCGTATTTCACGCACCTGTATTGATTACAATATTTAGTTGACCTGTTTTATGATTACCGCATATGATACTATGAGGTGATTAATTAATGCTGAAAACTGCGGTTATCATAATTCTGTCGTTTTTTGCGGTGATAGGCTTTATTGAATGTATTCTGAGTCTTTTGGAGACGGTGTCTACCTCCCGCTATAAAAAAATCAAGGATATTGCACTTGTGGTTGAACTGTCGGGCGCGGTGGAAAACGTCACATTTTTGCTAAACACCCTGCTTTTGCAGGCGGAGCGAATCAGCTACCGCGATGCTGTAACGCGGGTTGTTATCCGTGACTGCGGGCTTGACGAGGATACATATTCGCAGATACATTGTTTTTGCGAGGAAAATGATAATATAACTGTGGAAATGTGAAAACAAATATGATACAATATTCCCGTGGAAAATCCACGGGAATATTTGTTTTCGGAGAATTTAAGTGTCGGATTTTGAAGAGAATGTAATAGACGGAGTTGTCGAAGAAATAATATTTGAAAACGACGATACAGGCTATCGTGTGTTTACCGTTAATTGTGACGGCATACTGCATACTGTCGTTGCAACCTGTCCGCCTGTCTATGCCGGAGAGGCGGTGACAGCGTCGGGGGAGTGGAAGGAGCACTCCGCTTACGGGCGTCAGTTTGTCTGCACGGAAATAGAAAAGACCTTTCCGTTTGAGCTTGCGGGAATGCTAAAGTTTCTTGCAAGCGGCGCTGTCAAGGGCATAGGACCTGCTACCGCGCAAAAGATAGTTGATACTTTTAAAGAGGACAGCTTTTATATTATAGAAAATGAGCCGGAAAGGCTGACTCAGATTCGGGGCATTTCCCGGGAAAAGGCACATATTATATCCGATTCGTTTCGCACAACTCTGGGAATACGCGATATCATGATGCAGCTCAATGAATACAGTATTTCTCCCAATATGGCTGTCAGGATTTATAAGCGTTTCGGCGGCTTTTCCATTGATATCATAAACCGCGAGCCTTACAGACTCTGGGAGGAAATAGAGGATTTTACTTTTGCTGCGGCGGACAAGATAGCGCTTGAAAACGGTTTTGAGCCTGATTGTGAAATGAGGGTGTGCTATTTTATCCGTTTTGTGCTGACTCATAACCTCACAAACGGTCATTCCTTTCTGCCGTATGACAAGCTGGCGCAGATATCTGCCGCCAACATCGGAATAGAAACAGCTGATGCCGAGGGCTATATTGATAAAATGACAGCTGAGGGCAGGCTGTATGAGCAGGAAATAGGCGATTTGCGCGCAGTATATCTTCCGGCAATGTATCTTGCCGAGAAGTATGTGGTCAAAAAGCTTTATAATATATCGAATTATGTCAAAAAGGAAATTACCGATATAGAAAAGCATATAGATGCTCTGGAAAAAATGCTTAATATCACATATGCCGAAAATCAGCGCGCGGCAATACGTATGTCCGTTGAAAATAAGGTTATGGTGCTGACAGGCGGACCGGGCACCGGAAAAACAACCACTTTGAACGGCATTATAAAACTATACGAAAATCTCGGCTTTAATGTTACGCTGTGTGCGCCTACCGGGCGCGCCGCAAAGCGTATGAGCGACGTCTGCAAAAGAGAGGCGAAAACCATTCACCGACTTTTGGAGGTGGATATGGCAAGGGATAATACTTTTGTAAAAAACGAGTCCAATCCGCTTAAAACGGATGCTGTTATAATCGATGAAATGTCGATGGTTGATATCCGTTTGTTTGAGGCGCTTCTGCATGCTCTGCCGGATTACGCACGTCTGATTATGGTGGGAGATGCGGATCAGCTGCCCAGTGTCGGTCCGGGGAACGTATTTTGCGATATTATCCGTTCTGAAAGAATAGAAACCGTGTTTTTAAACAAGGTTTTCCGCCAGGCGTCTCAGAGCAAAATAATAATAAACGCGCATATGATAAATCGCGGTGAGCATCCCGATTTGTCCAATTCTTCGGATTTTTTCTTTGTCAAAAAATCGTCCGCCGAGAGCGTGACGGACGCGGTGTGCGCACTGGTTTCCGAGCGTATTCCGATGCGCTACGGAAAAGATGTTTTGAACGGACTTCAGGTAATAATTCCCACTAAAAAAACTCAGGTGGGCACGCAGGCGGTGAACGCCATGCTGCGTGAGCTTGTAAATAAGCCGTCGGCTTCCAAAACGGAGGTTACAATAAAAAACAGGAGCTACCGTGTGGGTGATAAGGTAATGCAGATAAAGAATAATTACGATATCGTTTGCCGCCGAAAAAACGGCACGTACGAGTCGGGTGTTTTTAACGGTGATATCGGTATTATCGAGAGCATTGACTTAAAGCAGCGAATTTTGTCTGTTGCCTATGACGACCGGATCGCAGCGTATGAATTTGCGGATTGTGATCAGCTTGAATTGGCGTATGCCGTGACGGTGCATAAAAGTCAGGGCTCTGAATTTGATATTGTGCTGCTTGTACTGTCAGATATTACTCCGCTTTTGCAGTACAGAAATCTTTTGTATACCGCGGTGACCCGTGCAAGGCAGATGCTTATAATAGTGGGAAATGAAAAGGTTTTTTATAATATGATTGATAACAGCAAAAAATCCAACCGCTATTCCGGTTTGCGCCATATGCTTTCTGAGTTTTCCGACGGCGGTGACGGGTTACTATGATTTCGTATATCTTTCCGAACAAGTGCGTTTGCTGCGGAAAAATAATAGTAGAAAAGATTTCGCTGTGTGATGAGTGCAGAAAAAGGCTTTACAGAATAGAAGGGAATATTTGCCGTTACTGCGGACGTGAACAGGCATACTGCACATGCAAACGTGCCGGCAACGCTTACGAGCGCAATGTGTCCGTGTTTCGTTATGACGGAGCGGCGGCAGATGCTGTCAAGCGTTTCAAAATGGGAAAAATACCGCAGATATCTGTTTATATTTCCAATGAAATGTCTATGTTAATAGAAAGAGAATATGACGGTATTTCATTTGACTGTGTAACATTTGTACCGATGGCAAGAATAAAGGAAATGCGCAGAGGTTTTAATCATGCAGAGCTTATTGCAAAAAGAATTGCAGATAATCTCGGCATGCCGATGCGCCCGCTTTTAAAGCGCCGCTTCGGGTTCTACTCTCAGAAAAGTCTGAACAGTGCCGACAGATTTAAAAATGTGCGCGGCAAATTCCGTGCCGTAAAAAATGTACGCGGTATGACCGTGCTGCTGATAGATGATGTTATAACAACGGGCGCCACACTCGGCGAATGCGCAGGACAACTCAAAAGCGCAGGGGCTGCCGCGGTTTTCGGCGCGACTTTTGCGTCAACTTATAAAAAGTGATTGATTAATGCATTTCAATATTGTATAATATCTTATGTTAATAAAGTTAATGTTAAAAGGCGGCTTTGTAAAGGCACGCCGTATAGTGGCAAGGAGTTTAAAATGAGCGGCGTGTCTGCTTGTAGGTGGCGGCGCTTTTGCGGCAGGGCACGCAGTTATGTTTTCCAGCGGTACCAGTTTGCTGGATGCTTATACAAGCTATGATGATATGGAT
>JAGBEI010000029.1 GCA_017937065.1 Clostridia bacterium
AAAAATGGTGTCGGCACAACCATAAATTCACAATTGCTAATTGGTTATCTGATGAATTTATGCGATAAATCTAAAAGTAAACAAATAGAAAGTATACCAGTAATTCTTCTCGGTAATACATTTAAGGATGTATATGATCCTCTGAAACGAGATGGACGTATGGACTTTTTTCATTGGGAAGCTTCTTATGAATTGAAAAAGCAAATAGTTGAATGCATTTTCAGAGATTATATTTCGTTTTTTGATCGCTTTAGATTAGAACACTTTGTCGATAAATATAAAGATCAACCTATATCATTTTTTACAGAAATAAAAAATGACATTGATAAAAACCATATAAAGAGTTCTCTAAATCAACTGCAACATGAGGATATAAGAACATTTATTCTTAACCGTAATTCTCAAAAAGCAAAGCAGATTAGTATGTCCAAGTTATTTGAGCTCGCTGAACAACGGATTTCTAATAAGACATGCTCAAGTGAGGGGGCGGAATGGCAATTATGAATAAAATTACACTTCATTCTAATGCCGAGGCAATGACAAAAGTAATGCCTCGTATTGAAACCCTTTATTATTTTGTCTATGAGTTAGCACAGTGTTTCCATGCTGACGAAGATACATTAGATAGTATAAAGACAGGTGTTTTAGACAATCAAATTCTTTCCACAATCTATTTAAAGTATGTTAATTCTTCCGGTGAAAAGGTTGCTGGCGTAACTATTAATATTGACTGGCATAAACATAAAATGTTGGCTAAAACGGATAGCGGAAAAAGCATATCCATTGACATGAGAAAATCTGTTGTTGACAATATTGTAGGATGGCGCAAGTATATTGTTGTACACATCGATACAATAATGAAACAATATGGGGTAGTTAGGGTAAAAAGTAAGTATAATTACAGAGAATCAATAACCTCAGTAGAATCAGAGTATAAAAATGCGCTTACAATTATGAATCACGTGTTGTCAACTGACTCTACTCCTGATGCGGTTAACACTAATCTTCAACGCGAACTTGATAATGCATTAAAGACAGTTTTAACAAACGAGAAAATGAACGGTGAATTTGTTCAAAGAACATTGGATTGCGGTGATTTAGAAGAAGTAAGTGTTAATATAACTTACAAAAAACATACATAACAAAACACCCAAAGCCTAATTCATACTTCGATTGAATTAGGCTTTGGGTATACATAGTATTATTTACGCAGTATAAAAGATATCGGTTTTAGTATTTAAATTACTTAATTTCACACAAAGAAACAACAAACCCGAACGTTTCACCGATTGGTAAAAGGTTCGGGTTTGAATGCTTTGGTGCGGGTGAAGGGACTTGAACCCCCACGGTGATACCACCAGATCCTAAGTCTGGCGCGTCTGCCAATTCCGCCACACCCGCAAATATGCTAATATAGTATATCCTACTGCATTTTAAATGTCAAGCGGTTTTCTTGTAGGCTTTATGTTGACTAATTACTAATTATGTGATAAATTTAATATCAATAATCTATATATAAAAAGGAGGTGTTTTCGTTTGATTGCACAAAAGAGTAAGACAAAATTGATTGTGATTATTTCCGTATCTGTAACGGCGTTTATTGCTGTTTGTGCAGGTATATTTATTTTGATGCGCGGTATGCGTCTTGACAATGCGTTAAAAAATCTTGATGTTGCGGACGAAGGCACCGTAATTCGTGTGATGAAATACGGCGGTAAGGACGCCGAAGCGGTAAAAATGGTAGCGTCTGCTTATATTGAAAATGCAGATTACGGGGCAGCAGCAAGGTTTTTACTTTATTCTTTGCAGTATCTGTCATCGGAGGATGAGACATGTATAACACTTTTAAAGGACTGTTATGCACGAATGGGAGCCGATGAAATATTTTTAAAGCAGTTTGACGATCCCGACTTTGCGATTGCCGATTTTGAACCTATGAGTGTGTATGAGGGCAAAAGCTACGGTTTTTCCAACGGCGTTTATGTTTCTTTTTGCGGCGGATATGCACAGGCTAAGATATCCTCTGTTATTCCCGTTTCCGTTGCGGCTGACCGTGCCGGTGTGTATGTGCTTGACAGCTCGGACAAATTATTGAAATTTCTGAGTGACACAGGTCTTGAGCTTTTTGTTGTAAACGATACTCGCATGAATGAATTTATACTGCTTGACGGACAGATTTATTATATTGATGAATTCGGAATTCCATATGGCACGGAAAAGGCGGAGCTTGCCGATGGTGAGTTTGCCGCCGGTCTGCGCCGGGATGACGGAGCTGCTGTATGCACAATCTATGATAGCAATTATAATGAGCTGCGTAATATTACGCTGAAATAGTATTAACGCATTTATGAAAGGAGAATACTATGAAAAAACCGTTTATGGGCTGTGCCTACTATCCTGAGGACTGGGCGGAAGAACAAATCGACTACGACATTTCCATGATGAAAAAGGCGGGCATAACCTGCGCGCGCATAGGTGAGTTCGCATGGCGAAAAATGGAGCCTGAGCGCGGCAGGTATGATTTTAAGTGGCTTCATGATGTTGTGGACAGGCTTGGAGAAGCCGGGATATCCGTTGTTATGGGTACGCCGACTGCTACGCCTCCTATTTGGCTTATCCGTGAGTATCCCGATGTCGCTGTGCTGAATGAATCGGGAATACGCAAGAACCACGGCGGGAGACGCCATTGCTGTTCAAATAATCCGCGCTATATAGAGGCATGCGACAGTATAGTGCATGCCATGGGCAGGGAATTCGGAAAAGATAAAAATATTATCGGTTGGCAGATAGATAACGAGATATATCTTCAGGGTTGTGTCTGCGGGTACTGTATCAACAGATTCCGTAATATGCTGAAAGCAAAATATAAAACAGTAGACGAGCTTAATCGACAATGGAATCTTAATCTGTTCAGTCAGGCATATGACAGCTTTGAGGATATTCCGCCCGCCGTGAATGCGTGGCACAATCCGCATATTCTGCTTGAATGGCGTAAGTCACAGTGTGATGCTCATATAGATTTTATTCACCGTCAGGCGGATATCCTGCGTCAATATACTACGGCTCCGATAGGTACCGATATGATGCCCGTAAACGGTGTGGATTACGAAAAAATGAATGAAAAGCTGGACGTTGTGATGTTTAATCACTATAACGTACCGTCTAATTTACATCAGCTGAATTTTTGGTTTAATTATCTGCGTACGCTGCGTGACCGTCCGTTTTGGAATACGGAAACGGCACCCACCTGGAACGGAAGCACAGCAATAGGACAATATCTGAAACCTGAAGGCTTTTGTCGGGTAAACAGCTGGCTGCCTGTGGCGCTGGGCGGTGAGGCGAATATGTACTGGCTGTGGCGCCAGCACTGGGCAGGGCATGAGCTCATGCACGGCTCGGTATTGTCGCCCGAAGGAAGACCGACCCATACCTTCGGTGAAATACAGCAGACTTGTGAAGAGTTTGAAAGAGCTTCTGATTTTATTATGTCAACTATGGTTGATACAAATGTTGCACTGCATTATACATCATTAAATTATAATATGCTTGAGATTCAGCCGCTGGTGGCAGACAATCCTTATACTCACTCTGTCATGCGTACCGAACGTGCGCTTGTATCGGCAGGCGTGTGTCACGACGTTATCGGTGCGCGTGCCGACCTTTGCAAATACAAATTGCTTTTTTCTCCGTATATGCTCACCCTTGAGGACGGCGATTTGTCGGAGCGTATAGAGCAGTGGGTGAAAAACGGCGGAGTGTGGGTTGCGGGACCTATGACTGATCAGCGCAATTCAATAGGCGCGCATTATACTGACCGCGCGATGGGTATACTGGAGAGAATGACAGGTGTGCGGCTGGAGTACGGAATTCCTACTGACGGTTGTTATCTGAAAGCGCATTGGAGTGACGGAAGTGAGCTTTGCCACGAGAAATGGGTGGAGTGTTACTCTGCTGGCGGTGAAACTTTGGCGGAAGTTACTAAAGGACATTCCGCGCTTGTAGGTAAATCCGTCATTTCAAAATTTAATTACGGCAGTGGTAAAATAATTCTCTGCGGTACCGTATTGGATGTAAAAGACTGTGTTCGTCTCGTGAATACGGCACTTGAGGAAGCGGGGATAACCGCATATAAAACAGAGGGTATGCTTACGGTTGTGCCGCGTGTCGGCGATGACATGAGCGGGCTTGTTTTGTGTGAATGCGGATATGAGAACGCAGCCGTTGAGCTGCCGTATCCCATGACAGACGTGCTTTCGGGCAGGCACTTTGAGGCGGGAAAAATGCAGGTAGAGCCGTATGGTGTGTATGTGCTTGTAAAATAACAAAAAATACCGTGGAATTTTAATCCACGGTATTTTTTTATTGAATTTGTACAGTCTTTTACAGCATGCTGATAAGTGCTTTCCTGAAAATTTCATTTTGTTCTGCCGTCCGTTTTTTCGGCCCTTTTGTACGAAAACCTGCACGACGGGCTTTTTTACCGACATGGCGGGTGAAAAGCAGCGCGTCCATATTTCTGTCGCTGTAAATGATGCCGTTTTGATTAATTGCACGCGCGCCTTTTGCAAGACACATCGCTGCCAGACCGTAGTCCTGAGTTACAACAATATCGCCGTTTTCTGTCATATTAGCCAACGTAAAGTCCGTACTGTCCGTGCCGATATCGGTTGTTATGATTTTGCTGTAATCGCTTTTGAAAACATGCGCGCTGTCACAAATTATAATACATGCTGTTTTATGCAGGCGCGCCACGTCTTCTGCTATGTCCGTTACGGGGCATCCGTCGGCATCCACGAGTATTCTCATACTTTTTTAATATAGAACTGGCGGCTTTCGTACTGGCTTACAAACAAATCAAATGGCAGACCCACCTTCATCAGTGTTTTGCCGCTCATTATTATTACCTTGCCGTCTGCGAGCTCTGTTTCATACATGGCGTTTTCGTCAAGACCGCGCGGCTTCAGATACATTATGTGATGCTGCGTGTAGGCGTCCATTGTCACAGCGGTAATGAGACATTCGCTTTTATCCTTTGCAGCATGCTCCCATGCGACATATCTTGTGTTTTCAAACGGATTTGTCAGTCTGTAATAGTCGCCGTAGGTAATAATATCGTAGTATTTTCTGAACAGTTTTGTGTACTCTGCGCATTCGGCTTTTTCCGCATCTGTCATGCGGGTGGTGTCCAGTTCGTAACCGAACGTGCCGGACATGGCGACAGCTGCGCGCGTTTTAAAGCTGACAGTTCTTTGCGTTTTTTTATTGGGACAGGCGGAAACATGCGCGCCCATTGAAGAAACGGGATAGGCAAATGAGGTGCCGTACTGAATTTTTGTTCTCCATACGGCGTCTGTATCGTCACTGCACCAAATCTGCGGCTGATAGCAGAGCATACCTCCGTCAAAACGGCTGCCGCCTCCCGAACAGCCTTCAAAAAGTATATCGGGATGGGTGAGTATAATACCGTCTAAAAGCTTATAAAATCCAAGTACAAAACGATGAAAGATTTCACCCTGATGCTCGTTGTCGCAAAGTGCGGAATAAGTATCTGTCAGATAGCGGTTGAAGTCCCATTTTACATATTCTATATGATTGTTGTCAAGAATATTGTTTACCGCTTTTATTATATAGTCCTGTACGTCTTGTCTTGTAATATCCAGTACAAGCTGGTTTCTGCATATTGCAGGCTGACGTCCGGGAATTTTAAGCACCCAGTCGGGATGCGCACGGTAGAGGTCGGAGTCTTCGTTAATCATTTCAGGCTCAAACCACAGTCCGAACATCAGTCCCGCGTCATTTACCTGTTTAATTATATCCGACAGGTCGCCTCCCATTTTTTCGCGGTTGACCGTCCAGTCGCCGAGCCCTGCGTGTTCATCGTTTCTTGCACCGAACCATCCGTCGTCAAGTACAAACAGGTCTGCGCCCAGCTTTTTGCCCTCGCGTGCTATGCTTACAATTTTTTCGCCTGTAAAGCTAAACCGGGTTGCCTCCCAGTTGTTTACAAGCACCGGGCGGCGCTGCTTCATATATTTGCTGCGGCAGGCGTTTTCTCTGAAAACGTCGTGCAGGTGATGGGTCATTTTTGCAAAGCCGCTGTCGGAATAGGTCAGAACAACCTCAGGCGCTGTAAATGTGTCATCAGCGTTCAATACAAACTCGAATTTTTCGGGGTGTATACCCATTACAAACCTGGTTTGATTGAGCTGGTCTACCTTGGCGTTGCATATAAAGTTACCTGTATACAGCAGCGCCGCTCCGTAGCATTCTCCGTACTCCTCGTTAGCATTTCTGTCACAGAGCACGACAGACGGATTATGCTCGTGCCCAGGTGTACCCTTTACCGAGCCGATTTCACATGCAGCGTGTGTCACATGCTCGCGCTCTGTCAGTCTCTCAAGATATGCGTGACCGTAAAAGTGAATGAAGTCAAAGCCGACGCGGCGAAAATCCAGATTACAGGACATAATCCGACGCAGCTTAATCTTATCGTTTCCGCCGTTTTTGACAATAACCGCACGCGTAATTACGTCCTTGTCCTCAAATACACCGTACAGTAGCGTTACTCTGACGCCTGTAGCCTTATCGGCAAGCTCAACCTCCAGCGTATCTGCCTTTTCATCGGGGTTTGAAAACAGAGAGGGAAGACAGTCAAGAGAATACTTTCCGCTGTAAATACGATGTTTTACGTATTTACCGTCAAAGGCGTAGCTGCCGTCGGAATTTACAACGCTTATTGATGTGTATCTGAAATCGCCGACACCGTCGGTTGAAAATTCCTGCGGCATACAATCAAGCGAATATCTGCCGTCGGCATATTCATACGGCAGCGGTGAAAAGCCCGTTCTTATTTCGCCTGCTGTCAAAACGGAAATATCGTCGTCTCCGAGCTTGCCGCCATAATAAAGATGGAGCAGATGACCCTGGCGGCTCACGCTCATTATGTAGCTTGTTTCCTTCGTATCAAGTCTGAAGGTTTTTGTTTCGGGAAAAAACTGAATAGACATAGCGTTCTCCTTTTATGTGTTTTTACGGGTATTAGTATATAACAGATTAATATGTAAGTCAACTTGACTTACGATTTATGCTTTGAAAATTATAAATTATATGCTACAATCTATGTAATTAATCCGAAAGAGAGATAGGTATGGAAAATATACAAAAATATCTGCAAATGCTGCCGTTTTACGGCAGGCTGTCGGATACTCAGAGAAAGTATCTTGAAAACAGCGCTTTTTTGCGCCGTTATGACAAGGGTGGTTTTCTTTACGGCGGCGATAATGCGTGCCTGGGTATGATATACATTATCAGCGGCGGCGTTCGCACTTATTTGTTATCGGAAGAGGGTCGGGAAATAACGCTGTTTCGGCTAAAAGAAGGGGACAGCTGTGTACTTTCCGCATCCTGCATTATGAGTGAAATAACCTTTGAAACACATATGGTAACAGAAACAGACTGCCGCCTGCTTATAATCGGTACTGAAGCCTTTGGACATATGGTAAATGAAAATATATATGTCAAATGCTTTCAGTATGAAATGGCTGCAAAGCGCTTTTCGGCGGTTATGTTTTCAATTCAGCAAATCCTGTTTTCAAAGCTCGACAGGCGGCTTTCCGCTTTTTTGTTATCGGAATATAAACGAACCGGCAGCCGTGTCATATATATGACTCATGAAGAAATTGCTCGACAGATAAATTCGGCACGTGAAGTAGTTGCACGCATGCTAAAGCGTTTTGCCGCCGACGGACTTGTTGAGCTCAGGCGCGGGTCGGTTAAGCTTCTTGATACAGACGGACTGGATTTTTAATTTTTTTGATAAATGTGACTTGGTCACGGAAACAAAGAGATTTTCTGTGTAAAATGAATACATAAATCAAGGAGGAATATCCGTTGCAGTTTATAATAACCTTTCTGGAGGGTTTGATTTCTTTTATATCTCCCTGTATGCTTCCGTTGCTGCCCTTGTATATATCATACTTTGCGGGAGGAGCGAACAAGAAACACCGTGTGTTTTTGCGGTCAATGAGCTTTATTGCCGGTTTTACACTTGTCTTCAGCCTGCTCGGTCTTTTTGCGGGTACACTGGGGGCGTTTCTGGCAAAATACAGAACTGCGGTAAATATTGTAAGCGGTCTTATTGTTGTTGTTTTCGGTCTTTCTTATCTTGATATAATAAAGCTGCCATTTTTTAAGGGCATGAAAAGCGGCAGAACGGCAAACAGCGCTGTTTCTGCATTTTTGTTCGGAGTTGTATATTCGGTAAGCCTTACACCGTGTATCGGTGCGTTCTTAGGCTCTGCGCTTATGATGGCATCAGTGTCGGGCACGGCACTGCGCGGAGTGATGCTGCTTGTAGCCTATTCTCTCGGACTGGGCGTGCCGTTTGTTATCTCAGCCGTGCTGATCGAAAAGCTGAATTCGGCATTTACATTTATTAAAAAGCATTACAGAGTTATAAATATCTGCTGTGGATTATTCCTGATTGCAGTCGGTATACTTATGATGTTCGGACTTATGAGTGCTGTTATGTCAGTGCTTTCGTGAGGTGTATCATGAAGAAAATGAAACAGAGTACAAAACTTATTATTTTGGCGTCATCGCTTGCGGTGATTATAGCCGCGGCTGTATTAGCATATAATTTTTTGGTAAAAAACTATACTCCGTACGATGATAGCTCACAAAGCGATTCTTCTCAGAAGGAAAGCGTATCCGCTCCCGATTTTACCGTATATGACAGTGAAGGGTCGCCGCTTCACCTGTCTGATTTTAACGGTAAGCCTAAGGTAGTGAATTTTTGGGCGACTTGGTGCGGGCCGTGTAAGTCGGAGCTTCCTGCGTTTGATAATATGTATAAAAAATACAAAGATAAGATTGATTTTTTAATGGTAAATCTGACTGACGGATATAAGGAAACAGTAACAGGTGTACAAAAATTCATTGAACAAAACGGGTATACGTTTCCGGTATATTTTGATACTTCCGGAAGCGCTGCTTATACGTACAATGTCTATTCGATACCTCAGACGGTATTTATAGATAACAGCGGAAATATATACGGTATATATCCCGGAGCCATGGATGAACAAAGGCTTGAGGGGTATATAAACGATATTTTACAATAACATATTATAAAGGAGATTTTTACGATGGCAGAAATAAAAATTACAAAGAACAATTTTGAGGCGGAGGTTATGAAGTCAGATATTCCCGTTATGCTTGACTTTTGGGCTGACTGGTGCGGTCCCTGCCGTATGCTGGCACCTGTTGTTGAGGATATTGCAAGGGAATATGAAGGCTCGGTCAAGGTCGGCAAGATAAATGTTGACGAGGAGTCGGAGCTTGCCGCGGCATTTAGAGTTGCCAGCATACCGACGGTGGTTGTAATAAAAGACGGTAAGGTTGTAAATACTTCTGTCGGCTATAAGCCGAAGGAGGAACTTGCGGCTCTGCTCGGCTGATAAGCAGAAGATACGGCGTTGTTTACTGTAAAAGGAGATAAATATATGAAAATTGTTATTGTCGGCGGTGTTGCAGGCGGTGCGTCCGCGGCGGCAAGAATCAGACGGCTCGACGAACGTGCGCAGATTATGATTTTTGAACGCTCCGGCTTTGTTTCATATGCCAACTGCGGACTGCCTTATTATATAGGCGGCACAATAAAGGATAAAAGAGCGCTTACTCTTCAGACGCCGCAGAGCTTTTTTTCACGGTTTTCTATCGACGTCAGAGTGCTTCACGAGGTTACGCAGATAAACCGAGAGCGTAAAACGATTACTGTTATAAATCTTGAGAGTGGAGAGAGCTTTGAGGAGGATTATGATAAGCTCATTTTGGCGCCCGGCGCGCGCGCAATCCGTCCCGATATACCCAATGTTGACAGCAAGCGTATTTTCACGCTTCGTACTGTTGAGGATACTTTTAAAATAAATGAAATCATAAGCAGTAAAATGCCGCGCTCTGCTGTTGTGATAGGCGGCGGCTTTGTCGGCGTTGAAATGGCGGAAAATTTAAGCAGGCGCGGAATAAATGTTACTCTTATCGAGCGTCAGCCGCAGCTGCTGGGACAGCTGGATGCGGATATGGCAAGCTTTGTGCATGCGCATATGAAAAGTCAGGGAGTCCGTCTGCTCTGTTCAAGGACAGTCTCAGGCTTTGAGGAGAAAATCGGCGGTGCAGACGGAATAAAAGTTTTGATTGAAAACGAGCAGCCTGTTCTGACTGATATGGTAATACTTGCTATCGGCGTTACGCCTGACAGCGCACTTGCGGAAAAAGCAGGGCTGAAGCTTGGCTTTAAAAACAGCATTGCTGTCAATGAATATATGCAGACATCTGATGAAGACATCTACGCGGTAGGTGATGCGGTCGAAATTACAAACACAGTTACGGGTGAGAAAACAACGGTGCCGCTTGCGGGGCCCGCAAACAAACAGGGCAGGATTGCAGCTGATAATATATGCGGTTTTCCCCGCGTATACAAGGGTACGGCGGGCGCATCGGTTGTTAAAGTATTTGATATAACAGCAGCTGCCGTCGGACTTAACGAGCGCTCCGCCGCCGGTATCGGGTATGAAAAAATTATTTTATCTCCCGCTTCACACGCTTCATATTATCCCGGAGGAAGTGTTATGACGCTCAAGGTCATTTTTGAAAGGAAAACAGAGCGTATTTTAGGCGCGCAGATTGTAGGATTTGACGGTGTTGATAAGCGCATTGATGTTATATCCACTGCGATGCAGGCGGGTATGAAGGTGTCTGAGCTTGCCGAGCTTGACCTTGCCTATGCGCCGCCCTATTCCTCAGCTAAAGATCCCGTAAACATGGCAGGCTTTATTGCGCAGAATGTTTTGGACGGTACTGTCAAGCAGTTTTTTTATGAGGATTTGTCAGAGCTTGAAAATGAAGATGTGATTTTGCTTGATACAAGAACGTCTGCTGAATATGAAAGAGGACATGCCGACGGATTTGATATTAATATTCCCGTTGATGATTTGCGTGAGCGCCTGTGTGAGCTTGACTCCTCTAAATCGGTTTATGTAATGTGCCAGTCGGGTCTGCGCAGTTATATAGCATGCCGTATTCTCTCTCAGAACGGCTTTGACTGTTATAATTTTGCCGGTGGTTACCGCCTGTATGAGAGCATTAATAAAGACTGTTTCGATGTGAAAAGCAACACTTCATGCGGGGCTGAGCTTTTTGCGGCACAAAAAAATATATGATAATACGGTTTGAAATTTCAGAAAGCGAAATATCATGGAAAAAATTAAAATAAGAAACGAGAAAAATACAGATTATGAAGCGACGGAAATGATAATAAAAAAGGCGTTTTGGAATTTGTATGTGCCTGGATGCTCTGAGCATTATCTGGCTCATATTTTACGCTCACATGAAGATTTTGTGCCTGAACTTGACCTTGTGATTGAAGCCGATAATAAGATTATAGGTAACATTATGTATACAAAATCAAGGCTTGCAGACGAGACGGGCAATATAAAAAACATTTTAACATTCGGACCGGTTTGTATTGCTCCCGAATATCAGCGCCGCGGCTACGGCAAGGCACTTATGGAATATTCATTTGAACGCGCAGCCGGGCTTGGATATGAAGCGATTGTAATATTCGGCTCACCTGCCAATTATGTGGCGCGCGGATTTAAAAGCTGTAAGAAATTCAATGTATCCGTTGAAAACGGCGTTTTTCCTACCGCTATGCTGGTGAAGGAACTGAAAATCGGTGCGCTGAGCGGGCATAAATGGACATACTCCCAGAGCTCGGCTTTTGAGTTTGATGAAAATACCGCGCAGCGGTATATGGATAATGACAGTAGATTTATAAGGAAAACCTTGCCCGCTCAGGAGGAATTTTATATTTTAAGCAACTCGGTAATTCGATAACGCATATATTTAAGATTTAGGAAAGGAAAAAGTATGATTAATGTTGCCTTATTGCAGATGACTTCCTGTAAAACACAAAAAGAAAATTTATTAAAAGGAATAGAGTATTGCAGGCGGGCAAAGGCTATGGATGCTGATATTGCTCTGTTTCCGGAAATGTGGAGCTGCGGATATAATTTGAAAGACGATGCAGAATTTGTTAAAGCTCAGGCTGTTGATGCAGACGGAGAATTTGTCGGTGCCTTTAAATCTCTTGCTGCGGAGCTTAATATGGCTATTGCCGTTACCTTTCTTGAGTGTTACGAGCCGGCACCTAAAAACAGCGTTATTCTTTTTGACAGACACGGTAATAAAATATTGCATTATTCTAAAGTACATACCTGTGATTTCGGAGACGAAAAGCATTTAACTCCCGGTGATAATTTCTATGTGGCGGATCTTGATACAGCTGCGGGAAATATTAAAATCGGCGCTATGATTTGTTATGACAGGGAACATCCCGAAAGTGCAAGAATTCTGATGCTCAAGGGTGCGGAAATTATTCTTGTGCCTAACGCCTGTCCTATGGAAATCAATCGGTTATCGCAGTTAAGAGCGCG
Organism: Clostridia bacterium; assembly: GCA_017937065.1. Taxonomy (GTDB): domain Bacteria; phylum Bacillota; class Clostridia; order Oscillospirales; family QAKW01; genus RGIG9041. The sequence goes on from JAGBEI010000029.1 coordinate 12,495, forward strand.
AGCGTATGAAAATATGCTTGGAATTGCCACGGCAAATTACGCATATCCGCAGCCCGACTGCAACGGTCATTCTTCTGCTTTTGACGGTATTGCATACAGAGAGGATTTGCCTGTATCGCGTGATACAATGATAATTGAGGCAGGAGAAAATGAGGGTATATATATCGCCGCATTCCCGATAGAAAAAATGCGAAGATATTGTTTGAATGAAGTGCACGGCAACGCATACAGACGCCCGCATTTGTACAGTGAGCTTATTTCAGAGCACATAAGCGAGCCGTTTATAAGAGATGACAGAAGAAGATAAAAGGGCGTATACTGCCCTTTTAATTTTTACATTATTTATAGAAAATTGTAAAATTATGTTGACAAGCGTAATAAAATGCATTAAAATATAATTAGAATATTTCTAATAAAGGATTTTATGACACGTAATTCCAAATTAATACTTGATATAATCAATAAATCAAAAGACCATATGACGGCAGAACAGCTGTATTTTTACATACGCGAACACGGATATAAGGTGTCTTCGGCTACCGTTTATAATAATTTATCGTATTTGTATGATCAAGGCTTGATACGCAGGATTTCATCAGTTAACGGCGGAGCGGAAAGATATGACAGTACTGTTCGTCATGACCATCTTGTTTGCAAAATATGCGGAAAAATTTCTGATATGTATTTGGAAGATTTAACTTCGCATTTTCAAGCTGAGATTAAAGAACAAATTGTGTCATATGATCTTCAAATTTATTATATATGTTCTGAGTGTCGTAAAGATTACATAAAAAACAAAAAGGAGATTAGGAAATGAACAAGTACGCAGGAACACAGACGGAAAAAAATTTGGAGGCGGCGTTTGCCGGAGAGTCACAGGCAAGAAATAAGTATTCCTACTTTGCATCTGTTGCAAAAAAAGAGGGTTATGAGCAAATTGCCGCGCTCTTCTTAAAAACGGCCGATAATGAAAAAGAACATGCTAAAATGTGGTTTAAGGAGCTTGCCGGACTCGGAAATACTGCTGAAAATCTCAAGGCTGCTGCCGAGGGCGAAAATTACGAGTGGACAGATATGTATGACGGCTTTGCAAAAACCGCCGAGGAGGAGGGTTTCCCGGAGCTTGCCGCAAAATTCCGTTTGGTTGCAGCCATTGAAAAGCATCATGAGGAGCGCTACCGTGCGCTGCTCAGCAATGTCGAGACCGCAAAAGTGTTTGAAAAGAGCGATGTAAAGGTATGGGAGTGCAGAAACTGCGGACATATTATTGTAGGCACAAAGGCTCCCGAAATTTGCCCGACCTGCAATCATCCGCAAAGCTATTTTGAAATTCACGCGGAAAATTATTAATCAGCATATGTTGGCGAGAGCGGATTTTCCGCTCTCTTTTTTTGTATGTAATCGTAAGCTTTGTGCAATAACTCCCGCTATGCGGTATTTTATATTGACAAAACGACTGTTTATGTTATATTATATATATTATTATTTATTAGGAGTAACTACATGTCTGTAAAAAGTATGACCGGCTACGGAAGGGCAAGCAGGCTGATAGACGGAAATGAAATTACCATTGATATAAAATCGGTAAATCACAGATATTTTGACTTTAATTCTAAAATATCCAAGGATTTTCTGTTTTTAGAGGAGAAAATTAAATCAGCCGTAAAAAAATCGGTTTCACGCGGAAAAATTGATTTTTATATGTTTATAAACAGCGATGCGGCGTCTGCATATGAAGTGGAGCTTAATGAGCCTCTGGCAAGAGGATATGCCGATGCACTTGAGGTAATCAGCAAGACATTAAAGATTAAAAACGATGTTACCGCTTCTTTTATAAGCCGAATTCCTGATGTTATTACCGTCAGAAAGGCTGAAATTGATGAAGCTGAGCTTGAAAAGGCAGTGATTTGTGTTTTGGAGGAAGCGTTGGAATCGTATGATACAATGCGTTTGACCGAAGGTGCGCGTCTTATAGACGATATTTTGGAAAATCTTAAACTTATTCTTGAGAATGTTGCAAAAATAGAAAAGCTTGCTCCGGCTTCCGTCAAGGCGTATGAACAGCGGATTAAATCAAAAATGATTGAGGCGCTTGACGGAAAAGATTATGACCCGCAGCGACTGATTACCGAGGCTGCGATATTTGCCGACAGAATAGATGTGGGAGAGGAAACCGTCAGGCTTAAAAGCCACATTTCCCAATTCCGTTCACTTATCGAGGGCAGTACAGAGCCTGTCGGTAAAAAGCTTGATTTTATTATTCAGGAAATGAACAGGGAGATAAATACAATAGGTTCAAAATGCAGCTCCTATGAAATAACAAAACTTGTAGTAGACACAAAATCCGTAATTGAAAAGATACGTGAGCAGATACAAAATATCGAATAAGAGGTAGTTATGAGACTGATAAATATCGGATTCGGAAACATGGTAAACGCAAGCCGCATGATAGCAATTATCAGCCCTGAAAGCGCGCCGGTCAAGCGAATAATTCAGGAGGCACGGGAAAACCGTGTGCTGGTTGACGCAACATATGGCAGGCGCACAAGGGCGGTTATTATAACAGACAGCGATCATGTCATTTTATCGGCTTTGCAGCCCGAGACGGTGGCAAACCGTCTGAATGACAGCTATGAGGATGAGGATGAAGAAGATGAATAAAGGTATGCTCATAGTTGTTTCCGGTCCGTCCGGGGTCGGTAAAGGCACTGTTCTTTCCAAGGTTTTTGAAAGTGACAATAATCTGGCTTATTCGGTTTCTTGCACAACCCGTAAGCCTCGCGAAGGAGAGACGGACGGTGTTCATTACAGATTTTTAACCGAGAAAGAGTTTCTTGAGAATATCGCGCAAAACCGTATGCTCGAATATACGGTATACTGTGATAATTATTACGGAACCGATGCGCAGTACGTTGAAAAACTGAGAGAATCGGGTACAGACGTCGTTTTGGAAATCGAGACAAACGGTGCGCTGAATATTATTTCAAAATGTCCCGATGCCGTAACCGTGTTTATTGCGCCTCCGTCGCTCGAACACCTTTATCTGCGTCTTTCGGGACGCGCAACCGAAAGCCGTGATGTTATAGAAAAGCGCTTTATCAAGGCAAAAGAAGAGCTTGCGCGTATAGATAATTATGAGTATCTTGTGATAAATGACTCGGTGGAAAAAGCTGCTGAGGATATATTGGCAGTTCTGCGTGCGGAACGCATTAAAAAATATAATAAAAATAATTTCAGAGGTGTATTATTATGATGCTATATCCTGCGATAGGAGATTTGGAAAAGGTGACTCACAGCAGATACGCGCTTGTAACCGTTACTGCAAAGCGTGCGCGTCAGCTGCTGGAAATATCGGAAAATAATAAGATTCCGCTTACCGATAAGCCTGTAAAACTGGCAATAAACGATATTGCAACAGGTAAGGTTACCTGCCGCGCTGCGGATGATATCAGCGAGGAATCTGAAGAAACAACATCTGACAGCGACAATACGGAAGAATAGCCTTTAAAAAGTGAGTGATTTGTATGGCACTGTGCGCAAGCGTCGTAATTGATGATATTGTAAATAAAATTGATAAGTTATATGATTATGCGGTGCCGGACTGCTTAAAGGGTAGTCTGAAAGCCGGTATGCGGGTGATTGTTCCGTTTTCTAAAAGCAATATCAAAAAAAAGGCGCTTGTTATTAAGCTGAACGATTTTGGCGACATTTCGCACTTGAAATTTATTGATAAGGTTTTGGATAAAGAAGTCATAGTAAACGATATGCAGATGTCACTTATCCGTTTGCTTAAAAGCAGATATTTTGTTACATACTATAATGCGCTGAAGGCTATTGTTCCGCGCGGAGTGGACTTTAAAATCAGCGAATACTATACATGCAAATCAGAGCTTGCCGAGCTTGACAATAGGCTATATGCAGCTTTTAAAAATAAAAACAATCGCCTGAGCATTGATGACGTTCCTAAAGAAAGTCGCACGGCTTTCAACTCCTTTCTTTCTGTGGGTATAATAGAGAGGGATGTATCAGCCAAGAAAAACATCGGAGAGCTTACCGAAAAATATCTTGTCTCAAGACTTGGGTTTTCTGAAATTGAGCAGTATATTTCACAGCTGGATAAGCGTTTTGAAAAGCAGAGAGATCTGCTTTCGGTTTTTCTTGACTGTTCGGAAATCTCCCAAAAAGACGCCATGTATTACAGCGGCTGCGGTATAAGTACTGTTAAGACTCTTGAAAAAAAGGGAATTATAGCGGTCGTAGACAAAACGCTGGAACGTAACCCGTATAAAGATTTGAAGCGTTCTGTCGACAGTACGCCTATTACTCTTACCGATGAGCAGAAAAATGTCTGTGAAGCCGTTTGCAGAGATCTCAAGTCATTTACCGTACACTTGATACACGGGGTTACGGGCAGCGGGAAAACACTGCTGTATATGGCGCTTATCGACAAAGTTGTTTCAGCCGGCAAATCCGCCATATTTATGATACCTGAGATTTCACTGACACCGCAGACTCTTGCGCGGTTTTATTCACGCTACGGCGAGCTTGTATCGGTAGTTCACAGCGGGCTTGCTCCCGGTGAACGCGCAGACGAATGGAAGAAAATCAGGAATTCTGAAAAAAGTGTGGTTGTAGGCACACGGAGTGCGGTTTTTGCACCGGTAAATAATCCGGGTATTATTATTATAGATGAGGAGCATGAGCCGAGCTATAAATCTGAAAGCTCGCCTCGCTATCATGCTCGCGATGTTTCAAAGTTTATCTGCCGTAGGGCGGGCATTCCCCTTGTGCTCGGTTCTGCGACTCCGTCGGTTGAAAGCCGGTTTGCGGCTGAAAAGGGAATTTACAGATATCACAGACTTGAAAAAAGGTTTAATAACAATCCGCTTCCGCAGGCAAGCATTATCGACATGCGCACTTCATTTAAAGAAGGCAATCAGTCGTTTTTAAGCGAAGAGCTTCGTCAGGCAATTGATGAAACCCTGTCGCGCGGTGAACAGACAATCCTGTTTTTAAACAGACGGGGCGCTCATACTATGGTTGGGTGCCGCAGCTGCGGATATGTTGCAAAATGCGAAAACTGCGGCATTGCACTTACGTATCATTCGGCAAATGGCAGATGTATGTGCCATTACTGCGGATATAATATAAAGATGTTTGATATATGTCCTGCCTGCAAAAGCAAGCATATTAAAAAATTGGGAATAGGTACACAGCTTGTCAACACAGAGCTTGAGGAAATTTTCCCGAATGCAAAAATACTGCGTATGGATTATGATACAGTCAGCTCCTATGTCACCTACGGAAATAAGCTGGACGCTTTTAAAAACGGTGAATACAATATAATGCTCGGCACACAGATGGTTGCCAAAGGTCTTGACTTCCCCAATGTGACGCTTGTAGGAATACTGAATGCCGATCTGTCGCTTTATGTTGATGATTTTCGTGCTAACGAGCGTACTTTTTCTTTGCTGACTCAGGTATGCGGACGGTCCGGAAGGGCAGGCAAGGAGGGACGGGCAATTATTCAGACCTATTCGCCTGACTATGAAATTATTCGGTTTGCAAAAGAACAAAATTACGATAAGTATTATGATTTTGAAATAAGCTTCAGAAGAGCAATGAATTATCCTCCGTTTTGCGATTTGATTTTATTCAGTGTTTCAGACCGCACGGAAGAATCGGCATATAAAAATGTGCAGCTGCTGTACAGACTAATAGATGACATGAGCAACGGTGAATTTATTGATATTCCGGTGCGGATGCTTTATCCTACAACGCCTAAGATTCCGAGATTTAACGATAAATATCGCTATAATCTTGTTATAAAAAGCAAAGTTTGCAACAGACTGTATGAAATGCTTTGGAAGTTAACAAACTATTTTGAGGAAAATATATCGTCGGCTTTGTCTGTAAACGTCAATCCGATGAGCAGTGTATGAGGTGAAAATGGCTTTAAGAGAAATTGTTAAGGATAATAATGAGTTCCTTTCAAAAAAATCGCGACCTGTGGAAAAAATCGACGGGCGCATCAAACAGCTTGTAGACGATATGAAGGAAACGCTTATTAAGGCGGACGGGGTAGGTCTTGCCGCACCGCAGGTAGGAGTTTTAAAGAGGATATTTGTTGTTGATATCAATGTAGACAAAAGTGATATCCGAGAGTTTATAAACCCCGAAATAATAAAAAAGAAAGGCAAAAACGATAAATATCTTGAAGGCTGTCTCTCTTTTCCCGGAAGAAGCTTTAAGATAGTTCGACCGGAAAAGGTTACGGTACGTGCTCAGAACCTGTCCGGCGAGTGGTTTGTCTTTGAGGCGGAGGATTTTATCGCCCGTGCACTGATGCATGAAAACGATCATTTGGACGGTATAACTATACCGCAGATAGGTAAAGAGGTTTTTGAATAATGAATCAAAAGCTGAAAATTGTTTTTATGGGCACGCCGGACTTTGCCATACCGTCTCTTGAACGTCTGCATCAGGCTTATGATATTCGCGCGGTGTTTTGTCAGCCGGATAAGGTTAACGGGAGAGGAAATAAAATAACTTTCGGTCCTGTAAAGGAATTTGCCGTTAATAACGGAATTGACGTGTATCAGCCCGATACTTTTAAAAACGAATGCTGCAAGGAGCTTATTAAACAGCTCGACCCTCAGCTTATAGTGGTCGCTGCATACGGCAAGCTGATGCCTGAATATGTTTTGAATTACCCTCAGTACGGCTGCATTAATGTCCACGGTTCGCTGCTTCCGAAATATCGCGGTGCATCTCCTATACAGTATGCAGTGTTAAACGGAGAAAAGAAAACCGGAATTACGATTATGAAGATGGCAGCAGGGCTGGACAGCGGAGATATTATCTCACAGACCGATACAGAAATCGGTGAATATGAGACTGCGGGGGAGCTTTTTGACAGACTAAGCGTACTCGGTGCGCAGCTTTTAATGCAGACAATAAACAGTATTGTAAACGGCACTGCTTGTTATACTCCGCAAAACGAAAAAGACAGCACATATGCGTCTATGATAACAAAAAAGATGGGCTGCATTGATTTTGGCGACAGTGCGCAGCATATAAAACAAAAGGTTTACGGACTTAATCCTTGGCCCTTAGCATATGTTGAAACAAACAGCGGCGCATTAAAGCTTCACCGTGTGTTGCTTGGCAGTAAAACAGACTGTACACCGGGCAGCATAGTGGCAGTGGGCAAGGACGGTATCGAAATTGCTTGCGGAGATAAAAATACTGTTGTAGTAACTGAAATACAGCGGCTCGGCAAAAAGAAAATGGACGCATACGCATTCAGTTTGGGTACTAAAATCCGACCGGGCATGTCAATTTATTCTTTATAAGGAGAAGTTTATATGTTTTTTTATGATTATTACACTCTTGTGATACTCCTGCCGTTGATGGTTTTGTCTTTTATTGTTCAGGCGTCGCTTAATTCATCATACAGCAAGTATTCAAAAATACAGAATTCAAAGGGAACTACGGGGTGTGACATTGCTCACACAATATTAAGAAATGCGGGTATTTTCGACGTTACCGTAGAGTGTATAAGCGGCAATTTATCAGATCATTTTGATCCGACAAAGAAAGTTATACGACTTTCGGAAAAGGTGTATAACGGTACCAGCATTGCGGCAATAGGCGTCGCAGCCCATGAAACTGGACATGCGCTTCAGTATGCTGCCGAATACACTCCGATAAAAATACGTTCTTCAATAATCGGCATTACCAATTTCAGCTCCAAAATACTGTATATCTTAATTATCCTGAGCTTTATTGCTCAGATTCCCGTAATCTGCAATATTGCGGTAATTTGCTTTTTTATAATTTTCCTGTTTCAGTTGATAACGCTGCCTGTCGAATTTAATGCAAGCGCAAGAGCAGTTGAAAATATCGGAAATATGGGTTATAATGATGATGACCTTCGCGGAGTTAAAAAAGTACTGACTGCTGCTGCTATGACATATGTAGTAGCAATGCTTGTGGCGCTCGGTCAGATGGTTACGTTTTTTCTTCGTACAAGAAGACGCGATTGATGGATACAAACAGAAAAACGGCACTTGATGTACTGACGGCATATGAGAGAGACGGGGCTTATCCCAACCTTGAATTAAAAAAACGCCTGAGAGGTATTGAGAGCGACAGGGACAGGAGATTTATCAGCGCTTTGGTATACGGCGTCATTGAAAAAAAGCTGACGCTCGATTATTATATCGGTAAGGTCTCAAGCGTAAAGCTGCGCAAGATAAATGCAGTTGTGCTCACCGTCCTGCGCATGGGGCTGTATCAGATTATGTTTCTTTCCACGCCGGAAAGCGCGGCTTGCAGCAGTTCTGTGGAACTTGCCAAAACAAACGGTCAGATTAAAAGCGCCGGCTTTGTAAATGCAGTATTGAGAAAATTATCTAAGTCATATAACGATATTCCGCTGCCGGAAAACAGAACGGAATACCTTTCGGTAAGGTATTCTGTATCGCCTTCGGTTTTATCACTTTTAGTCAATTCGCTGGGCGAACAGAATGCTAAGCGTTACCTTGAGTATGACGCTGCTGAAGAAAAAGCAATATATATTGCCGCAAACCCCGTAAAGCTGCACAATGATAAATTACCTGCAATTCTTCAGGAAGAGGGCATCACAGCCTTAAAAACGGATTTTGAAGGATTGTACCGGGTTCAGAGCGGATTTGATATAGAAGGTACTGACGCTTACCGCCGGGGATTTTTTCATGTAATAGGCAAGGCGTCGTATATTGCCGCAAAAGCCGTCGGCGCAAAGGGCAGCGATATTGTTTATGACATGTGTGCAGCACCCGGCGGGAAGACCTTTGCTGTAAGCTATATGTCAAACGGACAAGCAGAGATTACAGCGTTTGATTTACATAAGCATAAGACAGACATTATAAAAAAAGATATCGGCAGACTCGGATTATCAAATATAAAAGCTGTGACCTTCGACAGTACAAAAATCAATGAAAAAATGATTTCCACAGCCGATTGTGTATTATGCGACGTTCCCTGCAGCGGACTGGGAATACTTCATAATAAGCCGGATATTAAGTATAAAAACACAGACGAGCTTTCGCTCATAAACGTACAGAAACAAATTCTTAAAAACGGAGCTCTTTATCTGAAACCCGGAGGCAGGCTTGTTTATTCTACCTGTACTGTAAATAATAATGAGAACAGCGAAGTTGTGTATGAATTCCTTGCAAATAATCCGCAGTTTGAAATTGACAAAACGGTTGATTTATATAATAATGAATACGGTCAAAAACTGTTTTTACCTTATACAGACGGGACGGACGGTTTTTATATCGCGGTTATGAAGAAAAAAGAGGTGTAGGGCATTAAAACCGATATAAGGTCACTTTTACCGGCTGAGCTGGAAAACTTAATATTACAGCGCGGACTTCCGAAATTTCGTGCAAAGCAGATATTTGAATGGCTTCACCGCGGTGTGCAGTCATTTGATGAAATGACAAATCTGCCTAAGGAACTGCGCGCACAGCTTTCGGAATTTGCATATATAGCTGATGTCTGCGTGTATAAAAAACTTGTTTCCGTTATCGACGGAACGGTAAAATTTGTTTTTCGGCTCTATGACAATAACTTTATTGAAACAGTTGTTATGAAATATAAGCACGGCTATTCTGTTTGCGTATCTTCACAGGTCGGCTGCCGTATGGGATGCGCTTTTTGCCAGTCAACAAAGAGCGGGCTTGTGCGCAATCTTTTGCCGGGAGAGATCCTCGGACAAATTTTGACCGCACAGCGTGAGCTTAATATCCGCATTTCAAACATCGTTATGATGGGAATAGGCGAGCCTCTTGACAATTTTGACAATACCGTCAAATTCCTTGAGCTTGTCAACCATCCCGACGGAATTAATATAGGTTATAGACATATTTCGCTTTCCACATGCGGTCTTGCCGATAATATCAGGAGGCTGGCAGAGGTAGATTTGCCGATTACTCTTTCGGTTTCGCTTCATGCCGCGTTTGATGACAAACGCAGCAAAATGATGCCTGTGAATAAAAAATATTCTATTGATAAACTGCTTGCAGCTTGTCGCTATTATCAAGCTGTAACGGGCAGACGTATTGTATTCGAATATTCTCTTATAGACGGAGTAAATAATTCGCCTGCAGACGCCAAGCGGCTTTTTGACATACTTTCGGGTATAATGTATCATATAAATCTTATTCCGGTGAATAAAATAGAAAACGGAACATTTTGTCCTCCGGATACGGATAGAATTAAAAAGTTCAGTGAAACGCTCATTTCAATGGGCGCATCATGCACTGTCAGAAGAACTCTCGGTGCGGATATATCTGCTTCATGCGGTCAGCTTCGAAGTAAATACGAACGGGAAAGAAGGAATTGCGTTGATAATTTTCGGCTCCAGTAATATCGGCATGGTCAGGAAAGACAATCAGGATTCATACTTATTTGACACAGTCGGTAATAATGTGGGATTTGCGGTTGTCTGTGACGGAATGGGCGGTCCCAGCGGCGGGAAAATTGCCAGCAGTGTTGCCGTAAACAGCTTCTCAAAATTTATGACAGAGCTTTCTTACGACTCAAACGGAGAAAAAATAAAAGAAACTTTTCAAAAAGCTATTGATTGTGCCAATAAAGAAATATATAATAAATCTTTAGGAGACGATAAGCTTTACGGAATGGGTACGACTCTTGTTTCATCTGTTATCGTCAACGATACGGGATATTTTGTAAATGTCGGCGACAGCAGGGCATATCTTATCCGTGACGACAGCATACGCCGCATCTCGCATGACCATTCTGCGGTACAGCAGCTTGTTGACAACGGTATGCTTACAGAGTCTCAGGCACGCAATCATCCCAATAAAAACATAATAACAAGGGCTCTGGGTGTTGAAGAAAACGTATCTTTTGATTTCTTTACGGAAAGAGTTTTCCCCGACGATATGGTTTTACTGTGTTCTGACGGTATTACCAACTACATCGACGATCTTGAAATTTCGTTTGAGACAGTCAAGCGGAAAAACAGTATAGAGACTATTCCTCAAAAACTGATCGAGCTTGCCAATTCACGCGGCGGTGCCGATAACTCGACAGTTGTAATAATGAAAGTTTAGGAGGCTGAAATAAATGGATAAATTAATCGGAAAAACCATAAACGACAGATATATTATAACTGAAATAATCGGTGTCGGCGGCATGGCGGTGGTTTATAAGGCGTTTGACAAGGTGGTTAACAGAGTGGTTGCCGTCAAGGTTTTGAAGGAAGAATTCATGTCCGACGCGCAGTTCAGACGCAGGTTTACTAACGAGTCAAAGGCAATAACCATGCTCTCTCAGAATAATATCGTTGACGTTTACGATGTGTGCCTTGAGGGCGATATGATGTACCTTGTCATGGAATACATAGACGGGGTGACGCTTAAAGAGTATCTTGATAAAGTAAAGGTACTTGACTGGCATGAGGCGGCTTTTTATATAAAGCAGATACTCAAGGCTATGTCTCATGCACATGAGCGCGGAATTGTGCACAGAGATATAAAGCCGCACAATATCATGCTTCTGCGCGACGGCACGATAAAGGTTACGGACTTTGGAATAGCTAAGCTGTCAAAGTTTGAAACGCAGACCATTACGGATAAGGCAATAGGTTCTGTACATTATATAAGTCCTGAGCAGGCAAGCGGTGACCGTACCGATGAAAAAACTGATATATACGCCGTAGGTGTTATGCTGTACGAGATGATTACAGGTACGCTTCCGTTTGTGGCAGACAGCGCTGTATCTGTTGCTCTTATGCAGGTACAGGCACAGCCGAAGCTGCCGAGAGAGATTAACGACAGCATACCGGAGGGCATTGAAGAGATAACAATAAAAGCCATGATGAAAGACCCGGCTTTAAGATATTCTTCGGCATCGGCAATGTTTAACGATATAGTCAGCGTTGAGGAAAATCCCGACACTGTTTTCGGCTATCTCAGCGCCGCCCCGGCTGTTGCTGACGATCAGCTGTCGGAAGATAATTCTCCGACAAGATTTGTAGACATTAACAGTATTGAATCAGCTGATGAAATCGGTGAATTTGTATCCGACGACGCTATCGATGTCGAGAGTGAAGAAGCACAGGAGGGGGACGAAACGGAATCTAAATTCAAGGAAATTTGGCTGCCTATTATCTGCGGCGTCGGTTCTGCCTTGCTTATTATTGCGCTCGTCGTCGTAGGTATCGTATATTTTCCGGAGTTAAAAAACAGCGTTTTCGGCGGCAACAGCGTTGTAGAAAAAGTTACGGTAGACAATTATGTAGGTCAGAATTATGACGAGGTGGAAAAAGCAAACGCAACCGGTCTTATTTTTGAAAAAACAAATATGCTCAGCACTGAACCCAAGGGTACGATTATTTCACAGGAGCCTGTTGCAGGTGAAGAGGTAGATAAAGGCTCTGTCGTGACTTTTAAGGTCAGCATAGGAGTGGAAACAGTTCAGGTACCGGATGTTACGAATAAATACTACGAAATTGCAATAGACGAGCTGTATGACCTTGGTATTCTTTACAAAACAAAGTATATTGCAAGCGATACAGTGAAAGAAAATTATGTTGTAAGAACCGATCCTGCGGCGTTTACGGAAATCAAATCCGATACAAGCATTACGGTATATATCAGCTCCGGCAAGGATATAAAGACCGTTACAGTCCCCGATGTTTTGAAGAGAACGGAAGACGACGCGGTTACAAAGCTTGCTGCCGAGAGTCTTAAGGCAGATAAGCTGTACGAATATGACGAAACCGTGCCGAAAGGCTGTGTTATAAGTCAAAATCCGAACTCCGGAACAAAGCTGGACGAAGGCTCAACTGTAGAGATTACTATAAGTCTCGGACCGAAACCGGAAGATAATACCGACACAAATCCGGACGACGGAAATACTGATAATCCCGACCAGAACCCGGATACGAACCCGGACGGAAATCAGGATAACAAACCGGATGAAACCCCCGATCAGAATCCGGATGACAATACAGGCGACGATGTGAATAATCCCGATAAAAATCCTGATGATATTCCGACGGATAACGAGCCTGTCAACCCCGACAACAGCGATAAGGTATCATTTAAAATAACGGCTGACCTCAGTAAATTTTCAACTGAGACGAGCGTTTCGCTTACCATTTCCACAAATGATAATTCATGGAATAAGGTTGAAACTATAACTATGGCAAACCTTGCCGGTGCAAATTATGTATACAATTCCGAAAGCGTTATGCTCAAAAAGGGAACTGTTGTCTCACTGTTTGTAAACGGTACGCTGTTTGAAAAATATACTGTCAGCTGATTGGAGAGACAATGAACAGAACGCAGGAGCGAAAAATTGCATTTGAGATTATCTTTACTTTTCCTTTCAGGATTGATAAAAGTATTGATGAAATTATCGAAAGTTATTCCGACTATTATGAGTCGGAATCTCTTTCCGATTACATAGTAGGTACAGTGCGCGGTGTATATGAAAATCTTGACGAAATTGACGAAAAAATAAAATGCAGCATTAAATCGAGGAGATTTGAACGTCTTGATAATGTATGTCTTGCCGCAATGCGCCTTGCGGTATATGAAATGCTTTACAATGACGGGGTGCCCGTTCCCGTTGCAATAAACGAAGCGATTGAGCTTACAAAGCAGTATGACGACAGTCTGGCTGCATTTGTGCACGGTAATTTGGGAATTATTGCAAAGGGTTAATATGAGCAGAATACTGGCATTTGATACAAGTAATTATACAACCTCGGCTTGCGTTTATGATACGCAAGCCGGTATTGTATGGGAAAACCGAATAATGATTCCGGTACAAAACGGTAAGTGCGGTGTTCGTCAGAGTGATGCTGTATTTCATCATGTCAAAAACCTTGAATCACTGTTTGACGATATATTTCAGACAGATATCAACTGCATCTGTGCAAGCAGATGCCCGTCCGAGCGTGAAAACTCTTATATGCCGTGTTTTACCGTAGGTATGTCCTATGCAAAAACAATATCGTCGCTTTACGGATTGCCGATGTATTCTTATTCGCATCAAAAAAATCATATTATGGCTGCCGCTGTGACAGGCGGAGCGCAAGATATTCTGAATAATCCGTTTCTTGCTTATCATGTATCCGGAGGAACAACGGATGTTATGCTGTGTAGTCCGGATAAAGAAATATTCAGTGTTAAAAAAATCGGCGGAAGTGCAGACATCAGCTGCGGTCAGCTGATTGACAGAACGGGTACTTTACTCGGATTTCCGTTTCCGTGCGGAAAATATATAGAAAAATGCTCGCAAGGCAGTCTTGCGGATAATATCAAGTTTAAAATAAATGACGGTTTTTATAATTTTTCGGGCTTTCAGAATAAAGCCGAAAAGATGTATTTTGAAAATAAAAGTACGGGCGAAATATGTAATTACATATTAAGTGTTGTCTTGTCATTTATTTTAAATTCGATTGCAAGCTTCCGAAAGGTTTACGGTGAATTGCCGGTGCTTATGTCCGGCGGCGTTATGTCAAATAAACTGTTGTCAGATACAATAAAACAGAGATTGAGTGGCGTTTATTTTGCAGAGCCAAAGTATTCGCTTGATAATGCAGCGGGAATAGCTATGCTGTGCGCGGCGGAGAGAGGAGAGCTTTGTGGCAGATTCTAATGTAATTACGGTAAGCGGACTCACAAAGTATATTAAAAGCATGCTGGAAAGTGATGTCCGTTTGCAAAACTTTACTGTATCCGGAGAAATATCCAACATGACAATTCATCGTTCGGGTCATTTGTACTTTGCAATAAAGGACGAGCTTGCCGTAATTAATGCAGTAATGTTTCGCAGCTCGGCGGCGTCTCTTGCATTTAAGCCGGAAAACGGTATGAAAATTATTGCCAAAGGGAGAATTTCGGTTTTTGAGCCGGCAGGCAGATATCAGATTGTTGTCAGTTCAATTAAAGCAGACGGCGTCGGAGATTTATATGTAGCTTTTGAACAGCTTAAGATAAAGCTGCAAAGGGAAGGGCTTTTTGACGGCTCGCATAAGCTTGCTGTTCCTAAAATACCATCTGTTATCGGAGTTATTACTTCTCCTACGGGCGCCGCTGTCAGAGATATAATCAATGTTTTAGGCAGACGTTTTCCGTTTGCGCGAGTACTGCTGTATCCATCGTTGGTGCAGGGTGAGGACGCACCGCGTGACCTCATTCGGGCACTTTTATATTTTGAAAGAACAAAATGTGCCGATGTCATTATAATCGGTCGCGGAGGCGGATCTATCGAAGATCTGTGGGCATTTAATGACGAGCAGCTTGCAAGAACGATTTACAATATGACGGTACCTGTTATCTCGGCTGTCGGTCATGAAATTGATTTTACAATCTGTGACTTTGTTGCGGATATGCGCGCGCCTACGCCATCTGCCGCCGCCGAACTTGCTGTACCTGACACCACTGATATGCTTCAAAAATTCTCAAATGTAAATAAGCGCATTATATCTATACTTGAACATCGACTTGAGTTTTTTTATCATAAATATGAATCTTTGAAAAATTCACGGATTTTTACTGCCTGTGAATTTTTCACCCAAAGACATCAGCTTCTGCTTGACCATGCTTTTGAAAGACTTTTTTCAGCTATGTCGCTGAAAATTAATAAGGCGGACGCACAATTCAGCACTCTTGCCGCAAAGCTGGACGCACTAAGTCCTCTTAAAATAATGAGCAGGGGATATCTGCTTGCAGAGAATGAATCGGGCAGTGTACTGAAAAGTATCGAGGATGTAAATATCGGACAGGATATATATATCAGAATGTGCGACGGTAAAGCGAAATGTACAGTAAACTCAACAGCAAAAGGTGAGGATAAGAATAATGGAAAATAATATTACTTTTGAAGAGAGCCTTGCAAGGCTCGAAAAAATCGTGCGTCAGCTTGAGGACGGAGATGTTACGCTTGACGATTCGGTAAAGCTGTTCGAAGAGGGGATAAAGCTGTCGGGAATATGCTCTGAGTATTTAAAAAATGCACAGCAAAAGGTTGAAATTTTAATGGAAAACGGAACCGATACACCCGATGTCAAAGATTTCAAAGCAAATGAATAAATATATCGGTTTAACAGAAAACATATCATCACGGCTTGAGGAGCTTACGCGTTATAAAAGCTGCAGTTATGAAACTCTTTTGGAGGCTGAGCGTTATTCGGTAACGGCAGGCGGCAAGCATCTTCGCGGGCTTATTCTGATTGAAACGGCAAAGCTCGGCGGTGCAAAAGCTGATACGGCGCTGGATTTTGCATGTGCTCTGGAAATGGTACATACATACTCGCTTATTCACGATGACCTTCCCGAAATGGATAATGACGAGCTTCGGCGCGGAAAACCAACATGCCATGTCAAATTCGGTGCCGATATTGCATTGCTGGCGGGTGATGCTCTTTTGACAAAAGCGTTTTCGGTGATTGCATCCAACATCTTCTTTTCCGAACGAAAAAAGTCAGAATGCATCCGTATACTGGCGGATGCCTGCGGCGAGCACGGTATGCTTGCGGGACAGGCAATCGACAAACTGAGTGAAAATAAAAAAATTGATTTTGACAGTCTTTGCGAGCTTCATTCCAAAAAAACGGCATATATGTTCTGTGCCGCTGTTCAAATGGGCTGCTTGCTCGGCGATGTTTCAGCCGAAACCGAAAAAGAGCTTTTAAAAGTCATGAGCAGTCTCGGTCTCGCATTTCAGATAAAAGACGATATTCTCGATGTTACATCCGAAAGCAGTGTTATCGGAAAACCCGTAAAAAGCGATGAAAAGTCATTGAAATCCACTTTTGTCAGCTTGCTTGGTATAGATAAATCACGCGAGCTGCTTGAAAACATATCAAGCGATATTAAAAGCAATCCGATTATTGTCGAGTGCCCGTTTTTTGCCGAGCTTACAGATTTTTTTGTAAACAGAACTATATAAGAATGATTAAGTAAAATGGAATTTCGTATACTGGAAAATTTAACATCTCCCGATGATTTGAAAAATATGTCCTCTGACAATTTGAAAATTCTTTCGGACGAGCT
Organism: Clostridia bacterium; assembly: GCA_017937065.1. Taxonomy (GTDB): domain Bacteria; phylum Bacillota; class Clostridia; order Oscillospirales; family QAKW01; genus RGIG9041. The sequence continues at coordinate 29,582 of JAGBEI010000029.1, forward strand.
GCGTGAGGCGCTTATTCTCAATGTTTCAAGCACAGGAGGACATCTGGCGAGTAATCTGGGTGTCGTCGAGCTTACTATTGCCATACATAAGGTCTTTTCCTCGCCTGCGGATCAAATTATATTTGATGTGGGACATCAGTGCTATGTACACAAAATGCTCACGGGGCGCTATAGCCGGTTCAGTACTCTCAGACAGAAGGACGGACTGTCCGGCTTTCCCAATCCGGAGGAAAGCGAGCATGATATATTTAAGACCGGTCACAGCTCTACCTCTATTTCATCTGCACTCGGTCTTGTTTATGCTAAAAGTCTTTTAGGTGATGACAATTCTTCCGTTGTAGCTGTAATCGGCGACGGCTCAATGACAGGCGGACTTGCTTACGAGGGGCTGAACAATGCAGGAAGCTCGGAAAAAAATCTTATTGTCATCTTAAATGACAATAAAATGAGCATTTCAAAAAATGTCGGCGCCATTTCAAAGACCTTAACGCGTCTGAGGAGCAAAAGCGGATATTTCCGGTTTAAGGACGTACTCGGCAGTACGCTTGTTAAAATTCCCTATATAGGCAAGCCGGTTTACCGGCGGCTTAACCGCTTAAAGTCTGCGATTAAATCTTACTTTTATTCTTCCAATATTTTTGAAAGTATGGGATTTAAATATATAGGTCCCATTGACGGGCACAATATTGACCTTTTGACACGCGTTCTTGCCCGCGCGAAGTCCCTGAAGCGTCCTGTTCTTGTTCATGTTAATACAAAAAAGGGAAAAGGCTACACCTTTGCTGAAAGCAAGCCGCGCGAATTCCACGGTGTGGGCGAATTTGATATAGGTACCGGAAATACGAATCAAAGTGCTCAGCTGTCGTTTACCGACGCATTCGGAAAGGCTCTTGTATCTCTTGCGGAGAATAATGACAGAATATGCGCAATAACAGCAGCAATGGGACCAAGCTGCGGTCTATCCTGCTTCAAGTCTAAATTCCCGAAACGATACTTTGATGTCGGAATTGCCGAGCAGCATGCCGTCACATTCGCGGGCGGTCTTGCAAAAAACGGATTTCTGCCCGTATTTGCGGTATATTCTACGTTTTTGCAAAGAGCGTATGACCAAATTATACATGACGTATCACTTCAGAATCTGAAAGTGATTTTCGCAGTGGACAGAGCCGGTATTGTAGGCGATGACGGAGAGACGCATCAGGGACTTTTCGATATACCGATGCTGCTGCCGATACCGAATATAGTTATCTTCTCGCCATCTACCGGTACTGAGCTTTCTGTTATGCTCGAAAGGGCAGTGAATAGCGAAACTAAGTCATGCGTAATTAGATATCCGCGCGGAAATTGTATAGAATATACAGATCTCCCGTTTAAAAATGCACAGAGGGACTGGGATATCCTTGCAAACGGTTATGAAACTGTTGTAATATCATACGGGCGCGAAATTACGGATGTGCTGACAGCGGCATCCGGAGAAAAGGTTGATATAATAAAGCTCAATGTCATTAATGCTTTTGGAAAAAGTCTTTTATCAGCACTGCTGAAATATAAAAATATAGTTTTTGCAGAGGAATGCTACTATATCGGCGGTGTGGGTATGCTGTTGCAGACTGAGCTTGACGGTTGCGGCTTTAAAGGTAATTTTTACAATATTTCTATTAAAAATCGGTTTATAAAACATGCCGCGCCTAAATCCGTGAAAGAAGACTGCGGATTGGACAGCAATTCACTAAGGCGTTTTATATCCGAAATTACGGAACATTAAAATGCGTCTTGATGTTTATCTTGTTAAAGAAAAGTACTGTGAAAGCAGAAATAAATCGGCAGCTCTTATTTGCTCAGGCAGCATTTATGTAAACGGTATTTGTGTTACAAAGCCGTCGTACACTGTAAGTCAGTATGATTTAATAACAGTAAATTCGGCTGAAAAGCAATATGTTGCACGCTCGGCAAAAAAACTGCTGACGGCAATAAAGAGTTTTACAGTAGATTTCACCGGTAAAACAGCGGTTGATCTCGGTGCGTCAACCGGCGGATTTTGTCAGGTTATGCTTGAAAACGGTGCTGAAAAGGTATATGCTGTTGATATAGGTACAAATCAGCTTCACCACACGCTTAAATCAGATAACCGCATCGTCAGTTTGGAAAATACAAACGCAAGGTATCTGAAGAAATCCAAGTTTTCCGAGGAAATAGATATTATTACGTGTGACCTTTCTTTTATATCGTTGCGATGTATTCTTCCGGCTGCGTTTGAAATTCTGCGTCCGGGCGGAGAGCTTATATGTCTTGTAAAGCCGCAGTTTGAGGTTGGCCCCGGTTTTGTCGGGAAAAACGGTGTGGTCAGAGATAAAAAACTGCATGTAAAGGCTGTGTGCGGTATATCTGATTTTGCACGTTCACTGGGATTGTGTGTAAAGGATATCTGCTTTTCAGATCTTGCAGGTGAAAGCGGCAATATGGAGTATTTGCTGTATATGCAAAAAGTCTCAGGCAGCAGCATATCAGACGAGTTTATAGAGAGCAGAATACGTGAGGTAAAATGAAAAATATCGGTATTATAGTAAACAATAAAAAAGACCCGAAATTCAAAAATTTCAAGTATGTCGCAAGAATTATAAAGGACAGCGGCTTCTGTCCGTTCGTGTCAAACGAGTACAGCGGCATTTTCCCCGAACGTGATTACATAAAAACAACGCTTGAGGATATGTTTAAAAAATGCTCTATGGTCATTGCACTCGGCGGCGACGGAACTTTTTTGAACGTTGCCGACCTGGCGGTGAGGTATGATGTGGCGCTTTTGGGTGTAAATCTCGGGACTCTCGGTTATTTGGCACAGATAGACAGAACCGAAATAGACAGAATACCGGAAATACTGAAAAGTAATCTTTCATTCCAAAAACGGATGATGCTCAGTGCCTCTGTATACCGAGATAATAAAAAAATATACGAATACAGCGCGCTAAACGACGTTGTTGTAACAAGAAGTGCCGTCTTGAAACCCGTAAGTATTGATTTATACGGGGAGAGCGGAATAATTGCTGATTATTTTTGCGACGGTCTTATTTTTTCGACACCGACAGGGTCGTCTGCTTATTCATTGAGCGTAGGAGGCCCGATAATGGATCCCACAATGGAAGCAATTCTTGTCTCTGCAATTTCTCCGCATACGCTGTCCTCTCATTCACTCGTTTTCAATGCGGACAAAAAGCTGGAATGTAAGGTCAGCTCATCAAAGAATAATAATTCGCTTATAAGCGTTGACGGCAGACATGTATTTTTTATTCAGAACAGCGATCGCGTCGTCATACATAAAAACAATAAATATCTGCGGCTTGTTCAGCTGTCCGACTGTGATTTTTACACGGTACTTAAAAATAAATTCAGCTCCAGAGGTAAACGAAGATGAAAAAGGAAAGACTGACACGTATAAAAGAGCTTGTATTGGAATTTGATATTACAACCCAGGACATGCTTGTTGATATTCTCAATAAAGACGGTTATAATGTCACACAGGCGACCGTGTCAAGAGATATTAAAAAGCTGGGACTTATCAAATCGTTTGAAGACGGTGTTAACAAGTATGTACTGAAAAAAGAAACGGAAACGGGCGAACACAGTTTGATTTTGAAAAATTCCGTTCTATCTGTCAGAACAGCTCAGAATTTGGTGATAATAAGGTGTGCGGCAGGCATGGCAAATGCCGTCTGCGTGTATATTGACAGTCTTGAGCTTCACGGACTTGTCGGTACTCTTGCAGGTGACGACACTATATTCATCGCGGCATTAGATAATGTATCGGCAGAGAATATCAGGGAAATTCTCGTAACACGCATAAAATAGTTCTTTATCTGTAATAAAGTAAAGGAAGGTTGTAATGCTTTTAAGTCTGCATATCGAAAATATTGCAATAATAGACAAGAGCGATATAGACTTTTGCGACGGGTTTAATGTGCTGACCGGTGAAACGGGAGCCGGCAAAAGTATAATTATCGATTCTATCGCTTTGCTTACAGGCGTTAAAAGCTCAAAGGAACTTATCGGGTCTTACGGTTCAGCTGCGATTGTCAGTGCTGTCTTTACGGATCTTACCGACGGTCAGAAGGAAGGGCTTTCTCAGCTTGGGATAACTCCCGATGACGACGGTAATGTAATAATATTCCGAAGAATAGCCGGTGACGGGAGAAATCTTACAAAAATCAACGGAACTGCTGTCACCGTAACCGCACTTAAAGAGGCAGCTGTGCTGCTTGTAAGCATTCACGGTCAGCATGACGGAACAAAGATACTTGAGCCGCAAAGCCATATATCTTATCTTGACGAATACTGCGGTATTGAACCGCAGCTTGAAGAATACCGTTCGAGATATGAGTCGGTTAAAAAGCTCAGAAACAGACTTGATCGTTTAACCGAAATTAAGAATCAGAGAGATGAGCTTGAAGCGGCACTTAAATTTAAAATAGGTGAGCTTGAAAATGCAAATATAAATGTAGGTGAATACGAAAAACTAAAAAGCATTCGCACATCCGCTCAAAACAGCGCCGTTATCTCCAAAGCTCTGTATTTAACCGACAGTATTTTAACACAGGATGAAAACTGTATATCCGACGGTGTATCATCGGCTGTCGGCGAGTTGGAAAGAATAAAGGACATTTTTCCGTCTGTTTCAAAGCCTCTTGAAATTTTGAAAAATGTAAAGGCACAAATCGAAGACGCCGCGCTTGCTGTAAGTGAACTTGTTTTAGAACACGAGGAAAGCGAATATTCACCTGAATATATAGAAAACAGGCTATATACTATTGAAAATATAATGAGAAAGTATTCAAGCGAGGCTAATGCTGCTGACATGCTGAAAAAATATAAGGCTGAGCTTGATTTGCTTGCCGATAATGAATTTGAGCTTGAAGCGGCGGCATCGGAATATAAGCAGTCACTTTCGGAACTTGAAAAATATGCGCAAACACTGTCAAGGCTGCGTTCAGACGGTGCTAAAAAACTTTCCGAAAACATTTGTGCGCAGCTTAAAGAGCTGGATATGCCCAATGTTAAATTTGAAGTAAGCATAACGCGCAATAGAAATACGCGGGGTGGCAATAAATATACCGTCAACGGATATGACAGCGTTGAATTTTTAATAGCGGCAAATATAGGCTTAAAGCCCCGACCCATTTCAAAAATAGCATCCGGCGGAGAGCTATCTCGCATAATGCTGTGTCTGAAAAGCACTCTGAACAGTAAAAAAACGGACTGTTCAACTGTTATATACGATGAAATCGACAGCGGTGTTTCCGGAAGCACTGCGCAGAAGATAGGATATAAGCTGAAAAACTTTTCAAAAGACAAGCAAGTGTTCTGTATAACGCATCTTGCTCAGATTGCGGCAATGGCAGACCATCATTACAAAGTTTGGAAGAGAACAGAGGGATCAAATACCCGGTCCGATATACGACTTTTATCTGAGCAAGAGAGACGGACAGAGGTAGCGCGCATTATGGGCGGTATTGATATAACGGATCAGCTTTTAAAATCGGCTGATGAATTGATAAAAAGCACAAAATAATAAACTGATTAATTTCCTAAATGCAAATTGTATTTTTGCAAAAAAATATTGACTTACATAATAGTTGTATGCTATAATTATCCTTGACCGCATATGCCGGGTTTTAAAAACGCAAGTTTACCCGCCGTAGCGAGTTTTCTTAAAGAAAGTGAGGTGCTTTGTAATGTACGCAATTATAGAAACAGGCGGTAAGCAGTACAAGGTGCAAGACGGTGACGTCATTTTTATTGAAAAAATCAACGCGGAAAACGATTCCAAATTCGTCTTTGACAAGGTCGTTGCAGTCGGTGCCGATGACGGTATCAAAGTCGGCGCTCCTTATGTAGACGGTGCAACGGTAGAAGCAAACGTTGTCAAAACCGGTAAGGCAAAGAAAATCATCGTTTACAAAATGAAGCCTAAAAAGAATTACAGAAGAAAGCAGGGTCACAGACAGCCCTATACTAAGGTACAGATCACTGCTATCAACGCATAAGACATATGACTCGTCTTACATTTTTCAAAGACAACGGGCGTTATCTCGGCTTTCGCTGCAAAGGTCATGCAGGCTATGCTGACGTCGGTGAAGATATTGTATGTGCTGCAGTATCTGCTGCCGTTCAGCTTTCCGCTGAATTTCTAACAAGCTATTGCAGTGAGGATACAGAACTTGTTGTCAATGAAAACGGCGCCGAAATAGTTCTGCGCTGTCGGGTGCCGCTTGAGGATGCGGATAAACAGCTTGCCGTGCTTGCTCGTTTTGCCGAAAGTATGGCACAGCAGTACCCGAATTATTTTAATTATGAATTTACGGAGGTGTAGACAATGATTAAATTTAATATTCAGTTCTTTGCACATAAAAAAGGAATGGGCTCTACCAAAAACGGAAGAGATTCGGAGTCAAAGCGTCTTGGTGTCAAGAGAGCGGACGGTCAGTTTGTTCTTGCGGGAAATATCCTTGTTACACAGAGGGGAACAAAGATACATCCCGGCACAAATGTAGGTCGCGGTTCTAACGACTCGCTTTTTGCGCTTGTTGACGGCAAAGTCAAGTTTGAGCGTATGGGCAAGGACAGAAAGAAAGTTTCAGTTTATTCAGTAGAACAGTAATTAATCAGCCCCGGAAATATCCGGGGCTTTTTTATAGGAGTATTAAATTGTTTATAGATATCGCTAAAATTTATATCAAAGCAGGTGACGGCGGCGACGGTGCAGTGGCTTTTCACCGCGAAAAGTATGTAGCGGCGGGCGGACCGGACGGCGGCGACGGCGGAAAAGGCGGAAGTATTGTTTTTGTACCTGACAGTAATATGAATACGCTTATGGATTTTAGATACAAGCGTAAATATGTTGCCGCAAACGGTGAAAACGGCGGGAAAAATAATTGTTCCGGTGCAAATGCTCCTGATCTTATAATAAAAGTTCCGCTCGGAACACTCATAAAGGATGCCGAAACAGGGCTTATAATAAAGGATATGTCTGACGGAGAACGGTTTGTTGCCGCAAAGGGCGGCAGCGGTGGCTGGGGTAATCAGCATTTTGCTACTCCTACACGCCAGATCCCGCGCTTTGCAAAACCCGGCTTGCCGGGCGAGGAACGTGAAATTCAGCTCGAACTCAAACTGATTGCCGATGTTGGATTGGTAGGATTTCCGAATGTCGGAAAATCAACCTTTTTATCTGTTGTATCCTCCGCCAAGCCCAAAATTGCAAATTATCATTTTACCACGCTTGTTCCAAATCTCGGCGTTGTCCAAGCTTTTGAAGATAAAAGCTTTGTTCTTGCAGATATCCCCGGACTTATAGAAGGTGCTGCCGACGGAATCGGGCTCGGTACGTCTTTTTTGCGGCATGTAGACAGATGCAGACTTCTCATTCACATGGTTGACATATCCGGCAGTGAGGGCAGAGACCCGGCGGAGGATTTTGACGCCATTAATAAAGAGTTGCAAAAACACTCTGCACGCTTGTCGGGGCTTATGCAAATAGTTGTCGGTAATAAAGCCGATATAGTGAGCGATGAAACGGTTGTTTCACGCTTTAAAGCTTACGTTGAAGAAAAAGGCTATTCGTTTTATTTGATTTCCGCTGCGTCAAGGCAGGGAATTGACGATGTAATTGCCAAGGTTGTTAAGGAGCTTGACACATTACCCGATACTCTTGTATATGAACCTGAAATCGAGACGGAAGCAATTCATGAGCAAAACAAATCCTCAAGAGAATTCAGTGTTTATGTACATGACGGTATCTATTATGTAGAGGCTCAGTGGCTGGCTAAGCTCATGTCCGGAATTAATTACAATGATTATGAGTCAATGAATTATTTCCAGCGTGTTCTGCGCACAAACGGTATTATTGACAAACTTGAGGAAATGGGAATTAAAGAAGGCGATACAGTCAGTATTTACGATTTTGAATTTGACTTTGTGAAGTAATGAGACTGAAATACGGCGACTTAATAATAATCGCAGTCATACTTTTAGCGGCAATATTAATGATTATTCCTAAGAAAAGCAATGGGGAGCAAGTGATTTTAACCTGCGACGGAGAAGAAATTGCCGTGTTTGACCTAAATAAAAATACAGAGTATACATTTCACGGTTCATATGAAAATAAGCTTATTATCGAAAACGGATATGCTTTTATATCGGAATCGGATTGCCCTGATAAAGTATGTGTCCGCAGCAAAAAAATTTCAAAATCGGGAGAGACAATTTGCTGTTTACCCAATAAGATGATGCTCACTGTTGTGTCAATAAAGATTAAAACGGATGTGATATCAAAATGACGGAAAAAATTGCTAAATGCGGTGTTTTTGCTGCCATTGCGATAGTCATTTCATCTCTGGAAAGGCTTATACCTTTACAGGCGGTGGTGCCGTTGCCGGGTATTAAGCTCGGACTTTCAAATTGCGTTATTTTATTTGTACTTATACAATTCGGTTTTTTGAGTGCTTTGTCCGTTTTATTAATAAAATGCACGGTTACTTCAGTGCTGTTTTCAGGTATTTCATCACTCGTATTTTCGCTTTCCGGCGGTTTTTTGGCTCTTTGCGGCATGTATTTGCTTTTACAATTCAAAAAATTATTTTCAGTTTACGGAATCAGCGTTTGCGGGGCGGCGCTTCATAATATCGGTCAAGTTGCCGCTGCCGCCGTTATGCTCGGCAGTATATATATATTTGAATATCTACCGGTAATGCTTTTTATATCAATTATCACAGGAATGATAACCGGAGGTATATCTGACATAATTGGCAGACGTTTAAAGGGTTATAGAGGTTAAAATGGATATATTTGCAAAATACTACGATAAATTTGTCGGCGCAGATTATGATTTGATTGTAGATTTTATTGATAAAAAGATTAAACAGTATAAAAATAATTCGGAGCTGATTTGTGACCTTGGCTGCGGAACCGGATGTATTACGTCTCGGCTTGCAAAGCTCGGATACGATATGATAGGTGTTGATGCAAATGAGAATATGCTTATGCAGGCAAGAGAAAAATTATCCTTGCTCGGATTAGACAGCGTGTTGCTTTTAAATCAGAATATAACTGAATTTGAGCTGTACGGCACCGTAGATGTAATTTATTCAACATTGGATACGCTTAATTATATAATATATAAGAGAGAGTTGCGCAGGCTTTTTTATCTCGTTAAAAATTATCTGAATTACGGCGGTCTATTCATTTTTGACATTAATTCAGAATATAAATTTAAGAGCACGTTAAACGACGGCAAATTTATTTATGATTTCGATGACATTTTCTGCTGCTGGCAATCAGATTATGAACAAAAAAGCGGTAAGTGCTTTCATGAGCTTACTTATTTTGAAAAGCATAAGGACGGCGGATTTGAACGATTTGACAGCTTTCAGGAACAGCGGTTTTACAGTAATGAATATATCAAAGCTGTTTCAAGGGAACATTCCTTTGATATTTTGGAAGTCTGCGATAACTATACGTCAAAAGCTGTTACAAAACATACAGAAAGAATTACCTATGTCATGAAAATAAATAAATAGATTTTTAAAAAACTATTGACTTTGATATGCTTTTATAGTAAACTAATCACGTTGCCATCATAATTGGCCCGGTAGTTCAGCTGGTTAGAACGCTAGCCTGTCACGCTAGAGGTCGTGGGTTCGAGCCCCATCCGGGTCGCCAATTTGCCTCTGTAGCTCAGTAGGTAGAGCAGGGGACTGAAAATCCCCGTGTCGGTGGTTCGAT
>JAGBEI010000030.1 GCA_017937065.1 Clostridia bacterium
AGGTAGGGTGCAGGTTTGGATTCTATCACTTCATTTGGTTCCGTTGTGCTGACGTCAACAGCAGGCTCAGATTCAGTATCATCATTCTTTTCCGGCTCTGTATTTTGTTCATCAGAACCATTGTCAGGCGTTTCCTGTTTTGTCTCTGTTTCTTCCGCGTCATCGCCATTTACTGTATTCTCTTTTTCAGTATCGGCATTATTTTCAGCTTCTTTTGCTTCTGCATTTTCCGATGTTTCCGGCGCGGCGCCGGGCGCACCCGATACATCGCCTTGGGGCATGCGTTTACATGATGACATCGATATCATCATGACTGCTATTATCAATAATGCTATTTTGCGTTTCATTTTCTTTTCCTCCTAATTCTAATATTGTTTTCTGCCAAACCGCGAACGGTCATAATCGGCAATGCTATAGTCAAATTGAAAATACCACCTATATAAATAATGACGAACTCCTATATGATACTTTTAATAAACTGCTATATGGTAAATTAAAAAAATTACAATTATTTATCCGACTAAGGTCTTTAACTTACTTATATATGTAATTAAAATAAAAAAATGTTGCATTTTCTGTAAAAAATATTATATTTGGTTAAGTGCACAAAGAAAGCATTAAATATACGCCAACAGCAAAATATTTTTGGTGATAACGCACAAAAATATTCCCGCCGATAAATCGACGGGAACATTACAGCTTGCATTATATCAAATTACAGTATGCTGAAATTAATCACAAGCGCTGCAAAAACAATAGACACCATTGACAAAAGCTTTATTAAAATATTTATTGACGGACCGGATGTGTCCTTAAACGGATCGCCAACCGTATCGCCGACAACAGCCGCTTTATGCTGTTCACTGCCCTTGCCTCCGTGAACGCCGCTTTCAATATATTTTTTGGCATTATCCCAGGCACCGCCGGAATTTGACATGAAAATTGCCGTCAAAAATCCCGATGCGGTAGCGCCTGCCAGCATACCGACAACACCGTTTACACCGAGGATAAGACCGCAGACTACCGGGCAGACAATCGCTACAACGGTAGGCAGAACCATCTCTTTAAGACTTGCCTTTGTACAAAGGTCAACACATTTGGCATAATCCGCCTCAGCCTTGCCCTCCATAAGACCTTTGATTTCCTTAAACTGCCTGCGCACCTCTACTACTACCGACTGTGCGGCTTTACCCACAGACTCCATTGTAAGAGCGGCAAAAACAAACGGCAGACAAGCGCCGATAAACAGACCGATAAGCACGCTGGGATTCATAATACTCAGGTCAAATGCAAAATCAGGCTTTATCGCTTTTACCTTATCAATATACGACGCCATAAGTGCCAAAGCCGTAAGCGCCGCAGAGCCGATTGCAAAGCCCTTGCCGGTAGCAGCGGTCGTATTTCCGAGCGAATCGAGCGCGTCAGTGCGTTCACGCACCTCAGGTTCAAGCCCTGCCATTTCGGCAATACCGCCCGCATTATCCGCCACAGGACCGTATGCGTCGGTCGCAAGGGTGATGCCGAGTGTAGATAACATGCCGACAGCGGCAAGCGCTATACCGTACAATCCCAGCCCCGAATCCGATGCGCCGCCGGACACAAAATATGAAACTAAAACGCAGACAGAAATAATTATTATGGGAAGTACGGTTGACATCATGCCTAAAGACAAGCCGCCTATAATAATAGTTGCAGAGCCCGTCTCGGAGGTAGATGCCAGCTTTTTGGTAGGTTTGTATGAATCAGAGGTAAAATACTCAGTGGACTGTCCTATAAGCACGCCTGCAACAAGCCCCGCAAGTATGGAAAAATAAAGACCGATATGTGAAAAATCGCCTATCCCGTCACCTAAAACCACATTTACAAGAGGAAGCGCCGCAACGGCAATCACAACCGCCGAAAAATTTGTTCCACGGCTCAGCGCACGCAAAAGAGACTTCTGGTCGGCATTTTCCTTAGTCTTAACAAAAATCGTGCCTATTATTGAACAGATGATACCTATTGCCGCCATCAGCATAGGAAGCGCCATTGCGTTTAATGTGCCGAAAGCCGCAACACCAAGTGCGGACGAAGATATTATCGAGCCGACATAGGACTCATACAAATCGGCACCCATTCCGGCAACGTCACCTACATTGTCGCCGACATTATCCGCAATAACCGCCGGATTTCTGGGGTCATCCTCTGGTATTCCGGCTTCAACCTTACCGACAAGATCCGCTCCCACATCAGCGGCTTTGGTGAAGATACCGCCGCCCACTCTTGCAAACAGAGCCATTGATGACGCACCCATACCGAACGTCAGCATAGCTCCCGTCATATCGGCAGGCGAAAGCCTGAATACATATTTTAAGAGCGCAAACCAGATAGATATATCCAAAAGACCGAGACCTACAACGGTAAATCCCATGACCGACCCTGCGGAAAAAGCGATACGCAGTCCGCGGTTAAGCCCATCGCGACAGGCGTTTGCGGTTCTTGCATTTGATGCCGTTGCAATTTTCATTCCCACAAAGCCGGAAAGACCGGAGAAAAAACCGCCGGTAACAAATGCAAACGGAACAAACCAAGTCAGCATTCCGCATGCAGCCATAACACAGAGAATAACAAACATCACCGCAAAAAACACAGCTACTACGGTATACTGTCTTTTAAGATACGCATTAGCCCCCGAGCGCACCGACTGTGAAATTTTTTTCATCTTTTCCGTACCTTCGGAAAATTTAAGCACCTTTTTTGCCGTAAACAATGCAAAAACAAGTGCCGTCACCGCACCCAAAAAGGTAAAAATAACGAGATAATTTTCCATAACTTACCTACTCTCTTAAATATTGTTTATTAATAATATACCAAAAACGAAAGTTTGTCAATCAAAAATTTCATTTAAGCATATAATTTACGGTTGATATAATAATTTTAACAAGATTTTTGAAACTTTCCCTGCAAAATCAATTTATATCTTTATATATAATAATGTATACAATATTACCCGCTAATATCCGCCAAAGTAAAAATCGCACGGAAGTTTCCGTGCGATGCAAATTATTTTAAATTTATTTTTCTGCCCAAAACCTTCATTAGAGGAACAGGGTTATTTGCCGTAATAAGAGAGGCGTTTTTGCTTATTGCAAGACGAACGGTTTCTTCATCGTCCGCACAGTAAAAATGAATAGGAAGTCCTTTATCAAGATAAACGCTTAATATTTCCGAATTCAAAAACGCGGTGCTGAGACCCAGCTCATCATAATACTTATATGAGTCTGCTTCAAATTCTTTCATTTGAAAATCGGGATATCCCATCGTCCTGCCGTTATATTTCGTTTTTATATATTTTATTATACGGGCATTAAAACAGTAAAACCAACAGTTTTCAAAAAGACCGAAAGCCTTTAACATATCAACGGAAATATCAACGCAATGCTCATCATATGCCTTGAATTCCACACCCAGCTTAAAATGCGGGTTTTTGGAACAAACAAGCGTCAAAACCTCTTTAAGTGTCGGCACACGTGTGCCTGCAAACTTCTCTCCGTAAATTTTGCTGCCTATATCCAGCTTTTTTATCTCGGCAAGAGTCATTTCCTCAATTACCGCATGTTCCCCCGATACCCGCCATGTATCGGAATCATGCATAATTACAGGTACTCCGTCCTTTGACATACGTATATCAAATTCAAAGGCGTCAACGCCAAGGTCCATAGCTGCTTCAAAAGAAACAAGTGAATTTTCCGGATAATCGCTGCGCCAACCTCTGTGACCTTCTACAATAATACTATTCATCGGTTTACTCCTTAACTTTTTTAAAATTATATTTGAAAACTATTTAAAAATCAATATTTTTAAAAGAAATAACGATATCGGGGTACGTAGAAAGATAATATATAAGCTGCCGCGTGTGTTCTATTCAGTTTTTTTGCATAAAAACAGCACCCGCCGGGTATGCGGGTGCCGAAAAATACATAATACTGTTTTTATCTCTTTGAGAACTGGGGAGCACGACGTGCGGCTTTGAGACCGTACTTTTTACGCTCTTTCATTCTCGGGTCACGTGTAATAAAGCCGGCCTTTTTGAGAATCGGCTTAAGCGTCTCGTCGGACTCGACAAGAGCTCTGGCAACACCGTGACGTATTGCGCCTGCCTGACCTGTTACACCGCCGCCGTTTACATTGACGATAACGTCAAATTTACCGAGCGTCTCTGTAAGCTCCAGCGGCTGACGGACAATAAGCTTGAGTGTCTCAAGACCGAAATAATCGTCAATATCTCTGCCGTTGATGGTGATGGAACCGCTGCCGGGAAGAAGTCTTACTCTTGCAACAGACGACTTTCTTCTGCCTGTACCGTAAAAATATGCGTCATTATTATACATTCGTAAAACCTCCTTACTTTACAAATATTTCCGGCTTCTGAGCCTGCTGTGCATGCTCCTGACCTGCCGATACTCTGATTCTTGTCATAGCGGCGTTGGCAATCTTGTTCTTGGGAAGCATACCCTTAATAGCAATTTTCAAAAGCTTTTCGGGATTTTTCTCAAGCAGCTCGCCATAGGATACTTCCTTAAGTCCGCCGATGTGACCTGTATGATGTCTGTAAAATTTATCGGTTAGCTTTTTGCCGGTAAGAACGACCTTAGAAGCGTTTGTGACAATAACGCAGTCGCCGCAATCCACATGGGGGGTATAATCAGGACGATGCTTGCCCATAAGAATGGTGGCAGCCTGAGCGGCAACTTTACCAAGCGGCTTATCCGCCGCATCGACAATGTACCACTTTCTCTCGACGTCCTGAGGATTTTTCATAAATGTAGACATGATCTGAATTCCTCTCGTTTTTATTTTACCGTGTTATTATAATACGCGCATGATATTTTGTCAATACACTTTTTGGTTTTTTTCAAACTGTATCGTTCAAACTCGTATTTTCGGCGTTTTGCTCTTATTTTCTTTAAAATACTCACTTTAAAAATACACATTTATTTATTGACAATACCGTATCGGATAAATAAAATAATAGTATATTCATTAAGGAGACAAAACGTGCAGCAGATAATGAGCAGGCTGAGAAAAGCCATTGACGAGTATAATATGATAGAAACGGGAGATAGGGTCGCAGTGGCGCTTTCCGGCGGAAAGGACTCCGCTCTTATGCTTAAGGCAATGGCAAGACTGTCCGAATTCCACCCGAAAAATTTTACGGTCTGCGCAGTATTTGTGGATTTAGGGCTGGGCAACATAGATATCGAGGGTATAAAGCGGCTTTGTGAAGATGCAGGGACAGAGCTTAATATCAAGTACACGGAGATAGGAAAAATAATTTTCGACTACCGCCGTGAGCAGAATCCCTGTGCTTTATGTGCAAAAATGCGCCGCGGCGTCATTCATGACGGCGCAATAGAGCTCGGTGCTCGTAAAATAGCACTTGGGCATCACATGGACGATGCCGTGGAAACATTCATGATGAACCTAATGTATGAAGGACGCATCGGCTGCTTTCAGCCGGTAACATACCTGTCACGCAAGAATGTAACGGTTATAAGACCCATGATATATATGAATGAGCGTGAGATAAAGGGAGCCGTAAAAAGACTGAATATACCGGTCATGAAAAGCCCCTGCCCTGTTGACGGCACAACAAAGCGAGAGGACACAAAACAGCTTTTAAAGGAGCTGAGCCGTGAGCACCCGAACATCAAAAAAAGCATCTTCGGCGCAATACAGCGCGCGGGAATTGACGGCTGGGGGATAAATATTAACTAATCGTTCCTTGCTTGTTTTATTATGCCGATAATCCAAAAAAGAGCCCTGTAATAAATATATCGTCTCTGTCAGATGCGTCAACGACATTTTGAAATACAGTGCAAATCTTTCAAGTGCAAGCTAAGCCGTCTTATTTTGTGCAGTGCAAAAGCTATTGACAAAAGTATTTTGCTGTTATATAATAGCAAATACAAAGACTGTGACGAAAATGCATTGCCCGCAGCGTTTCACAGAGAGGCGGCAAAGGCTGAAAACCGCTAAACACAGGAGCAGTGCTGTCAATTCCGAGTCGGAGGAAAGAAAGGCTGACGCCGAGTAGAATCCTCCCGCAGTTGCTGCGTTAAAGCATGCCAAGTGGCAGAAATCAGCATTTTTCTGCAATTTGAGTGGTACCGCGGATACATTTTATTCGTCTCAAAGCATAGCTTTGAGACGATTTTTTATTTAAGGAGATGAATAACATGCCAAAAGAGCTTGCAAAGGTTTACAAGCCGTCGGAATTTGAAAAAGACGTTTATCAGATGTGGCTTGACAGAAAATACTTTCATGCCGAGCCTGACAGCAGCAAAAAGCCGTTTACAATAGTAATACCTCCCCCTAATGTCACGGGTCAGCTTCACATGGGCCATGCTCTCGACGAGACACTTCAGGACATTCTCATTCGCTACAAGCGCATGCAGGGATATAATGCGCTGTGGATTCCGGGTACGGATCACGCGGGGATTGCAACGCAAATCAAGGTTGAGCAGGTACTGCGCGAAGAGGAGGGGCTTTCCCGTTACGATTTGGGACGCGAGAAGTTCTTGGAGCGTGTATGGGACTGGAAAACGCATTACGGCGACAGAATAGTAAACCAGCTCAAAAAGCTGGGCTCCTCCTGCGACTGGGACCGTGAGCGCTTTACAATGGACGAGGGCTGCTCAAAGGCTGTCAAAGAGGTTTTTGTCAACCTTTACAATAAAGGTCTCATTTATCGCGGAAACCGCATTATAAACTGGTGCCCCAAATGCGTGACCGCCCTTTCCGACGCGGAGGTTGAATACTCCGAGGACGAGGGCTTTTTCTGGCACATTCGCTATCCCGTAAAGGACAGTGAAAATGAATTTGTCGAGATAGCGACAACCCGACCGGAAACAATGCTGGGTGACAGTGCGGTTGCAGTTAATCCAAATGATGCGCGCTACACTCACCTTGTAGGCAAAACACTCATTTTGCCGCTGGTTGACAGAGAAATCCCCGTTGTTGCCGACGATTACGTAGACATGGGTTTCGGCACCGGCTGCGTTAAAATAACGCCCTGCCACGACCCAAACGACTTTGAGGTAGGCAAGCGCCATAATCTCGAAGAAATTCTTGTTCTTGACGACAATGCGAAAGTAAATGAAAACGGCGGAAAATACGTGGGGCTTGACAGGTACGAGGCAAGAGAAAAAATTGTCCGCGACCTTGACGCGGGCGGATATCTTGTAAAGGTTGTCCCGCACAGTCACAACGTAGGAAAATGTTACCGCTGCGGCACAACGGTAGAGCCTATTGCGTCAAAGCAGTGGTTTGTAAAAATGAAGCCGCTTGCAAAGCGCGCAATAGAGGCTGTCAAGACAAAAGAAACGGAATTTGTCCCGGACAGATTTCAGAAAATATATCTGAACTGGATGGAGAATGTGCGCGACTGGTGCATTTCCCGTCAGCTTTGGTGGGGGCACAGAATTCCTGCCTATTACTGCGGTGACTGCTCACACATGGAAATTTCCAAAACGGACGTTGACACATGCCCGAAATGCGGCAGTAAAAATATAACGCAGGAGGAGGACGTTCTTGACACGTGGTTTTCTTCAGCGCTGTGGCCGTTCTCAACACTGGGCTGGCCGGAAAAAACAAAGGAGCTTGAATATTTCTATCCCACAAGCGTGCTTGTCACGGGCTATGACATCATCTTTTTCTGGGTTGCCAGAATGATGTTTTCGGGACTTGAGCATACGGGTCATGCACCGTTTAAGCATGTGCTTATTCACGGTCTTGTAAGAGACAGTCAGGGTCGCAAAATGTCAAAATCGCTGGGCAACGGTATAGACCCGCTGGAAATAATAGATAAGTACGGCGCTGACGCGCTGCGCTTTACTCTGGCAACAGGCAACGCGCCCGGCAATGACATGCGCTTTCACACCGAGCGCGTGGAGGCGTCCCGCAACTTTGCAAACAAGGTGTGGAACGCGGCGCGCTTTATTCTTATGTACGCTCAGAGTGAAGACCACGCCGATTATAAAGTCGATATGTCGGCGTTGGAGGACGAGGACAAGTGGATTATCCACGGCTGCAACCGCCTGGCGCGCGAGGTTACGGAAAATCTCGACAAGTTCGAGATTGGCATGGCACTGCAAAAGCTGTATGATTTTATTTACGACAGCTTCTGCGACTGGTATATCGAGCTTGTTAAACCGAGACTGTACGAAGGCGGTGATACTGCTCAGAAGGCGCTGTCGGTACTCGTTACGGTATTCTCGTCGGTGCTTCGCATGCTGCACCCCTTTATGCCGTTTATAACAGAAGAAATCTGGCAGGCAATGCCGGTCGAGGGCGAATCGGTTATGATTGCCCCCTACCCTGCCTTTGACAGCAGTATCAGCTTTGAGTCAGAGTGCGAAAAGATGAACGACATAATGGAAACAATAACGGCAATACGCAACCGCCGTGCAGAGATGAACGTGCCCATGTCAAAGAAAGCAAAGCTGTTTATCGACTCGCACAGCGCGCACGGCTTCAGGGACAGCGAAAAATTTTACGAAAAGCTGGCGGGTGCAAGCGAGGTCGTATTCGGCAAATGCAAGGAGGACGGCGCGGTGGAGATTATAACTCACGCGGCAAATCTGTATATCCCGTTTGCCGAGCTTGTAAATCTTGACGAAGAACGCGCACGGCTGACAAAGGAGCTTGACAAAGCAAAAAGCGAGCTTGCGCGAGTTAAAGGCAAGCTTGCAAACGAAGGTTTTGTCTCCAAGGCACCCGCGGCGCTGATAGAGGCTGAGCGCGGCAAGCTTGCAAAGTACGAAACACTGGTAGAAACAATAACAAAATCGCTTGAAAACCTGTAAACACGGAGGAAATGCCATGAATTATCAAGAGGCGCTGGCGTTTATCCACAAAAAGAATAACTTTTCGGCAAGTCCCGGTTTAGAGCGTATGCGTGAGCTGTGCAAACTTCTGGAAAACCCGCAGGACGGACTGAAATTTATACATGTCGCCGGGACAAACGGCAAGGGGTCAACCGTCACCATGATTGCATGTGCTCTTGAGGACGCGGGTTACAGGGTGGGTAAATTCACCTCGCCGTTTATCTATGAGTTTCGCGAACGTATAGAGATTAACGGAAAAATGATAACGGAAGCCGAGCTTTGCGCGGTAACCGAAAAGGTTGCAGCCGCGTGCGCTGAGGCGAAAGAACAGCCGACAGAGTTTGAAATTGTAACGGCGATTGCATTTCTTTATTATAAAGAACAAGGCTGCGATTATGTAGTGCTGGAAACGGGACTGGGCGGACGCCTGGACGCTACAAATGTAATACGAGACCCGCTCGTGTCCGTCATCTGTTCGATCTCGCTCGACCATACTCAGATTTTAGGCAGTACTGAGGAGGCTATCGCGTTTGAAAAAGCGGGTATAATAAAAAAAGACTGCCCCTGCGCCGTATATCCCGCAAACAGCGAGCAGGTTACCAATATTTTTAAGGATATCTGCCGGCAAAGACACGCTTTCTTTCACAAACCGGATATTTCAAAGCTGAATATCAAAAGTACGCTCAACAACAAATGTACATTTGAATACAAAGGCGTGAAGTACAGCCCTGCAATGTTGGGCAAGTACCAAATTTATAACGCGCTTACGGCGATATGCGCACTGGAAATACTGAATATTGACAGTCAGTTCATCGCAAACGGCATCGGCAGGGCGCGGGCTTTGGGCAGGTATGAAATCATATCCCAAAAGCCGCGGATAATTCTGGACGTCGGACACAATCCCGGCGGTATAGAAAGCCTTAAAAAGTCACTAAAGAACGATAAAAAAATAAAAAATCTAACTGTTATTTTCGGCGTTCTGAAGGATAAAAACTACCCGTTTGCAATACGCGAGGTGGCGTCGGCGGCAAATAAAATAATTTGCATAACACCGGACAGCCCGCGTGCCATGAGCGCCGCTGAAACGGCGCAGATTGCCGAGCTTTTCTGCTCTGACTGCTACGCCTGCGACGACATACGCGACGCGGTTCAGCGCGCACTGTCGGGGCTGGGCGAGGGTACGCTGCTGATATGCGGTTCATTTTTCATAATCGGCAAAACAGTAAAAGAGCTGAAAAACCAGTGCACAAACTTATAACAAAGTATTACAAATAAACATTAATCGGTTACATTAACCGACAAAAAACACAAAGACTTTCTGTTAATATTACAGAAAGTCTTTTTTTATTCGGAGGAAAATATGAGCGCGGAATTCAAAAGCCAAAACGGCACTCTGCGAGTGCTGCTATGCGGTGAAATAGATCATCATACGGCAAGAGAGCTGTGTGAAAGCATAGACCTCAGAATTGCTTCGGCAAAGCCGCAGGTCGTACTTCTCGACTTTTCACGCGTATCTTTTATGGACAGCTCGGGGCTTGCGGTCGCTGTCGGAAGAAAACGAATATGCGACAAAATCGGGAGCAAAATATATATAGTAAACATCAGCGGATACCCGGAGAAAATCCTGCGTATGGCGGGTGCGGACAAGCTGATTGAATTTAGGGAGGATGAAAATGAAATCTGACAACTGTATCAAAATGGAGTTTCTCTCCAAATCCTGCAACGAAGGGTTTTCACGTGTTGCAATCGCAGCACTGGCGTCGCAGCTCGACCCCACGCTTGAACAGATAAACGAAATAAAGACCGCAGTCAGCGAGGCGGTGACAAATGCGATTGTTCACGGCTACCGTGACAGCATAGGCATCATCTACATAACCGCTAAAATACGCAAAAATAAGCTCACCGTTACAATACGCGACCGCGGCTGCGGAATACCCGATATAGAGAAAGCCCGCGAGCCGCTCTTTACAACAGGCAATGAAAACGAGCGCAGCGGCATGGGCTTTACTATTATGGAATCCTTCATGGACCGTGTACGGGTTCGCTCGACTGTGGGCGGCGGGACAAAGGTCACGCTGGAAAAACAGCTTGACATAAAAGAATAAACGGAGGTAAAAGCATGCCTTCGGTAATAGATGAGGACAAGCTCGTCACCGAAAATATGGGGCTCATCAATATGGCTATCAAGCGGTATCTCGGTTTCGGAGTGGACTACGAGGATCTGTTTCAGATAGGAGCCGTAGGACTAATCAAAGCGGCACGCGGCTTTGACGCGAGCAAAAACTTGAAATTCTCCACCTATGCCGTTGCGAAAATAATCGGTGAGGTAAAAACATATCTTCGGGACAACGGTGAAATCAAAGTACCGCGAAGCGTAAAAGAACAAAAATTCCGAATTGAGCGCACACACTCGGAGCTGCTGCGTGAGCTGGGACGTGAGCCGCGGATTTCCGAGATATCGGAGCGCTGCAAGATACCCGTTGACGATATTGTGTACGCACTGGATGCAACACAGAGCACCGTTTCACTCGACCTGCCGCCCGACGAGGGAGGGGTAACCGTCGGCAGCGGCGGTCAGGAGGAAGAACGCACACTGGACAGAGTGATGATAGCACAGCTGCTCTCAACGCTTCAGGCAAATGAAAGGCGGCTCATTGTACTTCGCTTTTTTAACGACAAAACTCAGGCGGAGATTTCAAAAGAGCTCGGACTTTCACAGGTTGCCGTATCGCGGCTTGAAAAAAAGGTACTGCAAAAGCTGAAAGAAAAAGCGGTAACATAATTTTCGAAAAATGATTATATTTTACTTTTTGCGGTAAAATATAACGGTAAGCATATTAAAACAATATATTTACGGAGGAATAATTATGAAAGAACTTAAAGGCACTAAAACCGAAGCAAATCTGATGACGGCGTTTGCGGGCGAATCACAGGCGCGCAACAAATACACTTACTACGCAAGCAAGGCAAAAAAAGACGGATACGTACAGATTGCCAAAATTTTTGAGGAAACCGCCAACAATGAAAAAGAGCATGCCAAGATTTGGTTTAAGCTTCTTCACGGCGGAGAAATTGCAGATACGGCAGCCAATCTGCTTGACGCTGCCGAGGGCGAAAATTACGAATGGACAGACATGTACAAGAACTTTGCCGCCGAGGCAAAGGAGGAGGGCTTTGACCACATTGCTTTCCTTTTCGAGCAGGTTGCGAAAATCGAGAAGGAGCATGAGGAACGGTACAGAAAGCTGCTTGCAAACGTAAACGACGGACTTGTCTTCTCTAAGGACGGCGACGCTATCTGGGTATGCTCCAACTGCGGTCATATCGTAATAGGCAAAAACGCGCCGGACATCTGCCCTGTCTGCGCACATCCGAAAGCGTATTTTGAAATCAAAGCCGAAAATTATTAATTTTATAAAAAACTCTTGACAGCACACTTTTAAAATGATAAAGTAAATTAAACCGATGAGAAAAAGCAAGTAAGATATACTTTTCCGGCAAAGAGAGCCGCGGGTGGGTGTAACGCGGTGCGGAGAACGTGTCCGAATGGGTTTTCGAGGGCAAGCCGAACATTTCAGTACGCAAGCCGGAGCCGGGCTCTCCGTTATAAAAAGCCGGCGTGTGAAGGCACGCTCTGAGAGGACGTATTCTACGTCAAGCCGGGTGGCACCGCAGGAGTATATTTACAGCTCTTGTCCCTGCAATAAATTTTATTTATTGGGGGACGGGAGCTTTTTATTTTCCGCAGATCCCCCGCATACGAAAGGAGAATACCCATGCAGGAAATACCGTACAAAATTTATCTTAACGAAGACGAAATGCCCAAGCAATGGTACAATGTAAGGGCGGACATGAAAAACAAGCCCGCTCCTCTGTTAAATCCCGCTACCATGCAGCCGATGACGGAAAACGAGCTGAGCGCCGTATTCTGCAAAGAGCTTGTAAAACAGGAGCTGGACGACAAAACGGCTTATTTTGATATTCCGCAGGAGATACTTGATTTCTACAAAATGTACCGTCCGTCACCGCTTGTCCGCGCATATTGTCTTGAGAAAAAGCTCCAAACTCCCGCTAAAATTTACTATAAATTCGAGGGCAACAACACAAGCGGCAGCCACAAGCTCAACAGCGCAATAGCTCAGGCATACTATGCCAAAATGCAGGGTCTGCGCGGAGTTACCACCGAGACCGGCGCCGGACAATGGGGTACCGCGCTCAGCATGGCAACTGCATACCTGGGTCTTGACTGCAAGGTTTACATGGTCAAGGTGTCATACGAGCAAAAGCCGTTTCGGCGTGAGGTTATGCGTACATACGGCGCCTCCGTCACACCAAGCCCCAGCACACAAACAGAAGTCGGACGCCGAATACTGCAAAAGCATCCGGGCACATCGGGAAGTCTCGGCTGTGCAATAAGCGAAGCCGTAGAATACGCAACAACGCACGACGGCTACCGTTACGTACTGGGCAGCGTTTTAAATCAGGTACTGCTGCATCAAAGCGTAATAGGTCTTGAAAGCAAAGCGGCGCTCGACAAATACGGTGTAAAGCCGGATATTATTATCGGCTGTGCAGGCGGCGGCAGCAACCTGGGCGGACTGATTTCTCCGTTTATGGGTGAAAAGCTGCGCGGCGAAGCCGATTATCGCTTTATCGCGGTAGAGCCTGCCTCCTGCCCCAGCTTTACACGCGGCAGATTTGCATATGATTTCTGCGACACGGGAATGGTTTGTCCTCTTGCCAAGATGTACACTCTCGGCAGTAGCTTTATTCCGTCGGCAAACCATGCGGGCGGTCTCAGATACCACGGAATGAGCAGCATTCTCAGCCAGCTTTATCACGACGGTCTTATGGAAGCTGTCAGTGTTGAACAGACAAGTGTGTTTGAAGCGGCGGAATACTTTGCAAGAACAGAGGGCATACTCCCCGCCCCCGAAAGCAGCCATGCCATACGCGCAGCACTTGACCAGGCAATAAAGTGCAGAGAGACAGGCGAGGAGAAAACAATTTTATTCGGTCTTACGGGAACAGGATATTTTGACATGCTTGCCTACGAAAAATTCCATGACGGTCAGATGAGCGACTACATTCCCACAGACGAGGACTTAAAGCACGGCTTTGACGGAATACCCGCACAGCCTGAAATATAGTTTTCAAAAATTTAACCTCTCTATTGCTTAAACCAAATAATTAGCACTCTTTAATTGAGAGTGCTAATTTTAATATATACGAAATAATTTATTCACAATATTTTAATATTTTTGGTTTACACTATTGTCATAACTTACCGAAAGGAGTGTTGGTTATGAACTTAAATAAATTTACCGAAAAATCGGTTCAAGCCATACAGGATGCGCAGAATATTGCACAGGAATACGGTAATCCGGAGCTTACCCAGCAGCATATCCTGCTCGCGCTCGTGCGTGCCAAGGGATTGATAACACAGCTGATTATAAAGCTCGGGTGCAGCGAGCAAAAGGTTGAATCCGATGCAGAGGCGGCAGTTACAAGACTGCCCAAGGTGAGCGGCGGGGAAATATACACTGCACGTGACGCCATGTCGGCGCTTGAGAGCGCGCAAAAAATAGCGCAGAACATGAAAGATGAGTACACCTCCGTCGAGCATATCTTTCTTGCTCTATTAAGCTCGCCAAATGGCGAGCTCAAACAGCTGTTTGAGACAAACGGAATTGAAAAGAACGCCGTTATGAAAGCGCTTGTCGGAATACGCGGCAATACGCGCGTTACAGGTACAAACCCCGAGGATACCTATGACGCACTGAAAAAATACGGCACCGACCTTGTCGAGCGTGCCAGAGCCCAGAAGCTCGACCCCGTAATCGGGCGGGACAGCGAAATACGCAACGTCATACGCATACTGTCCAGAAAAACAAAAAACAACCCCGTGCTGATAGGCGAGCCGGGCGTCGGCAAAACCGCAATAGCAGAAGGACTGGCACAGCGCATTGTACGAAACGACGTGCCCGCAGGGCTTAAAAACAAAACCATATTCTCACTGGATATGGGCGCGCTCATTGCGGGTGCAAAATACCGCGGCGAGTTTGAAGACAGGCTGAAGGCGGTTTTGCAGGAGGTCAAAAAGAGCGAGGGAAACATTATACTGTTTATCGACGAGCTGCACACTATTGTAGGCGCCGGCAAAACAGACGGAGCCATGGATGCGGGCAATATATTAAAGCCGATGCTGGCGCGGGGCGAGCTGCACTGCATCGGCGCCACAACGCTCGACGAATATCGGATGTATATAGAAAAAGACCCTGCTTTAGAGCGCAGGTTTCAGCCTGTAATCGTCGACCAACCGACAGTGGAGGACACAATAGCTATTCTGCGCGGACTCAAAGAGCGCTACGAGGTGTTCCACGGAGTAAAAATTCAGGACGGCGCACTTATTGCGGCGGCTACGCTGTCAGACAGATATATAACAGACAGATTTCTGCCCGACAAGGCAATCGACCTTGTAGACGAGGCGTGTGCCCTTATACGCTGTGAAATAGATTCCATGCCGACCGAGCTTGACGATATACAGCGCAAAATAATGCAGCTTGAAATTGAGGAGCAGGCAATCAAAAAGGACAGTGAAGCGGCAGACAGGCTTTTGCAGCTGCAAAAGGAGCTTTCCGACCTGAAGGACAGATTTGCGGAAATGAAAGCCAAATGGGACAATGAAAAGCGTGAAATCGGCGAGCTGTCGGGTCTCAGAAAACAAATTAACGACCTAAACGCTCAGATTGAAAGTGCCGAGCAGCGTCATGACCTTGAGAACGCCGCAAAGCTCAAATACGGTAAGCTGCCTGAGCTCACCTCAAGACTCCGCGAGCTTGAGACAAAAGCCGCCGATCACAAAAACGAGGACAGTCTGCTGCGTGACAAGGTTACAGACGAAGAAATCGCACGGATTGTAGAGCGCTGGACGGGAATTCCCGTGTCAAGGCTTGTCCAGAGCGAGCGGGAAAAGCTGCTGACATTGCCGGATATACTGCATAAGCGGGTCATCGGTCAGGACGACGCCGTTGAGCGGGTCTGCGACGCGATTATTCGCTCCCGCGCCGGAGTCCAGGACAAAAACAGACCGATAGGCTCCTTCATGTTCCTCGGTCCGACAGGTGTCGGAAAAACAGAGCTTGCCAAGGCGCTGGCGCAGGCGCTTTTTGACGATGAAAAAAATATAGTGCGTCTTGATATGTCGGAATACATGGAAAAGTTTTCAGTCTCACGCCTTATCGGCGCCCCTCCCGGTTATGTGGGATACGAGGAGGGCGGTCAGCTGACCGAGGCGGTACGGCGCAAGCCGTATTCAGTCGTGCTGTTTGATGAGGTGGAAAAGGCACACCCGGATGTATTCAATATACTTTTGCAGGTACTTGACGACGGGCGCATTACCGACTCGCAGGGCCGCATGGTTGATTTTAAAAACACTATAATAATTTTGACCTCCAATTTGGGCTCTCAGATACTGCTGGACGGTATCGGACAGAACGGAGAGATTACAGATGATGCACAAGCACAGATGTCCGAGCTGCTGCGCCGTTCCTTCAGACCGGAATTTCTTAACAGGCTGGACGAAATTGTGTTCTACAAGCCGCTGACCAGGGACAACATTTCAAGGATTATAGACCTTATGATTGACTCTCTTAACCGCAGGCTTGCACAGCAGGATATAAAATGCACGCTGACAGACAGGGCAAAGCAGTTTATTGCCGATAACAGCTACGACCCTATTTACGGTGCGCGTCCTCTGCGGAGATTTATTCAAAAGCACGCCGAAACCGTCATCAGCCGCGCAATAATCGCGCAGACGGTAAAGCCGCACACTGAGGTTGTAATCGATGAAAAAAACGGAGAGCTTGTAATAGCAGATTAGGAATAAAGCCGCACACGCAAAAACTGCGTGTGCGGTTTTGCGCGTATAGGGGTATATCGCGAAAGACTGCTGCATAATATTTTAAAAAAAGGAGGTATTATCATGCAGCAGCAGGAAAAACAAACGCGGCCGCCAAAGCCGCACAACGTCATTATGGAAAACAGAAAGCGGGTGTCCCTCACGGGGGTACTGGATATCGACAGCTTTAACGAACAGGGTGTTATAGTTCTGACAGAGCTCGGCGTTCTCATAGTAAAGGGTGCCGACCTTCGCATTAACAAGCTCAGCGTTGACAGCGGAGACGTAAATATCGAAGGGGAAATAAACTCGCTTGCATATACCGATATACATGATAAAAAGACCGGCTCAATAATAAAGAGTCTCTTTAAATGATGCCGTGGGTATCAGTCTGCAAAACCAAGCGGTAATATTTCTTTTCGCGGTATGCGCGGGAGCGTTAATCAGTCTGATTTTTGACGTGTTCAGGGTGCTTCGTATCGCCCTGCCCCACGGCGTTATCGCCACAGCTCTGGAGGACTTATTGTTCTCACTCTGCACACTTGCCGTTATTCTTATGTTTCTTATGACATTCAATAACGGTGTTTTTCGCATGTATATCGCGGTCGGAATGGCGCTGGGCTTTACGCTTTGTCACTATACACTCGGCGCCCTTATTGTGCTCCAAGCACGTCTGATAGTTAAAATACTGACAGTCGTTATCAGAATAATCCTCACTCCTTTCAGATTTATTCTCAGGCTAATTTGTAAATTTTTCAGAAAAACGGGCTTATTTTTCAAAAAACCCTTTATTTTTTTGAAAAAGCGCTGTATTATATTATTGAATGGTATCTTTTCAAGGCTGAGAAAGGCAGGAGGTATAACAAAGCGTGGCAAGAACAAAAAAAACAAGCCTGATAATCAAAATAGTTCTCGTTTTAGCAATAGTGTACCTTCTCTACGTGTTTATCGGTCTTCAGATAAAAATAAACGCAAAAAAGCAGCAGATAAACGAATACGACGAAAAAATAGGCGAAATCACTTCGGAAAACGAACGTCTGGCAGGTATTCTTGACGCCGAAATCGACGAGGAATATGTAGAAAAAGTTGCACGCGATATGGGGTATGTAAACCAGGACGAAAAGGTATACGAAAGTATTACCGATTAAAAAAATAAGCAGCCGCGGATAAGCCGCGGCTTTATTTATGTCAAAACCTTTAATAATATATTTGATTTTTATAAAAAATGGTAAATCCGCCTTTATTTTTTTGTGATTATATGCTATACTATTATCAAAGATAAGTTATTCTTATCAAATTTAAAACGGAGGCAAAAAATTATGAAAACTGTATTCAATCTGAGAAAAGTCGAAGTATCGGAGCAGGACAAGGGAATTATCGACAAAAAGCTGACGCGGCTCGACAAATTTTTCAGTGCCGACGCTATTGCGACAATTACTGTGTCTAAGACCAGAGAAAATATGAACGTAGAAGTTACAGTATCGGAAAAGGGCATGTATTTTCGCGCAGAGCGCACGGATAAAAGCGTGACTGCCTGTGTAGACGAAATAATAGACCTGCTTACAAGGCAGATTCGCAAAAATAAAACAAGGCTGGAAAAGCGGCTCTATCAGGGCGTTTCAATGAATTTTGACAACGAATTTGTCGATGAAGACGTATATGATATAATCAAGCACAAAAAGGTTTATTTAAAGCCGATGGACGCCGAAGAGGCTATACTTGAAATGAACATGCTCGGACATACATTCTTCATGTTTCTTGACGAAGCAAGCGGCAAGGTCTGCGTTGTATACAAACGTAAAGACGGCGATTACGGTCTGCTTGAATCGGAAATGCTGTAATACCTAAAAAAATCGGTCCTGACAAACGTCAGGACCGATGATAATGTAATTGACATGTCACACAATTATGCAAATAAAAAGGAAAATTCTATGAAAACATTTTACAAGGACAATCTTTTTGTCACCATCGCCGATACGGACATTCAAATGGGTGAAATCGCCGCAAATGATATTTGTCAAACCATTAAGGAAATGATTTCCGCACGCTCCGAGCTGAACATAATTTTTGCTGCTGCCCCCTCACAAAATACAACTTTAGACGCATTGATAACCAAGGATATTCCATGGGAACGCATCAATGCTTTTCATATGGATGAGTACATAGGTCTGCCTATCGGATCTCCGGCTGCTTTCCGTTGTTATCTTAAAGACCGCCTGTTTTCCAAAGTTCCCTTTCGCTCCGTTCATTATATCGACGCATTTTCCAACGATAAAGACGCCGAGTGCCTCCGTTACAGTAAGCTATTGACCGATTACCCTGTCGATATTGTAATTCTCGGCATCGGAGAAAACGGACACCTCGCCTTCAATGATCCTCCGGTTGCAGATTTTAACGATCCTGTATCAGTCAAAGCAGTGCTGTTGGATGACATCTGTCGTATGCAGCAAGTACATGACGGCTGCTTCACCGATATCTCACAGGTTCCGCATTATGCGCTGACCCTTACCATTCCTGCATTAATGGCGGCAAAACACATGTTCTGTGTTGTACCCTATACCACAAAAGCAATGGCAGTACGGGAACTGCTTACGACGGAGCATATTGACGAGCGTTTCCCTGCATCCGCATTGCGAACACACACCGGAGCCAGACTTTACTGTGAACAAGAAAGTGCTTCGCTTCTGTGATTACTCGGTTTAAATGTAAAAAAATCATATTGCCCGATACCGTTGCTTCAGGATATGTATACATTTCCAACGGACGTATTCGCTTTATCGGCAACGAAGAGCTTCCGTACAACACAGAGGTCGACTGCGGAGAAAACTATCTTTCTCCGGGCTTTATTGATTTGCATGTGCACGGCGGTGCAGGCTATGACTTTGGGAGCTGCAGTGCTGAAGAAGCGCAGCTTGCAGCTGCGTATCACCTCTCTCATGGGACTACAACCTTACTCCCAACATTAGCGGCAGCGCCTTTGCCGACTTTGGCAAAATCAATAGAACGGCTCCGTCCGTGGCTTGACACAACGCCCGGAGTTCATTTGGAGGGACCATACTTTTCAAAGAAACAATGCGGCGCACAAAATACTGACTTTATTACTGCACCTAATCCAAAAGAATATCAGGATTTTCTTCAAGTGTACGGAGCACATATTTGCCGTTGGAGTTACGCACCCGAATTGGATGACGGCAGCTTTTGCAAGGCATTGATTTCCAATGAGATCATACCATCCGCCGGACACAGTGACGCCGTCGGTTCAGATATAGATCTGGCTTACCGCTGCGGTCTGCGCCTGATTACCCATCTGTATTCCTGCACTTCCACCATCACCCGATTAAACGGTTACCGCAGAATCGGAATAATTGAAAGCGCCTTTTTACATGATGATATTTCGGTAGAATTGATTGCAGACGGTGCTCATCTGCCGGATCAACTGCTTCAGATGACTCTTAAAATCAAGGGCAGAGAGCACATAGCCCTGATTACGGATGCCTTGAGCGTAACAGGATCTTCCGACAAAACGGGCATACTGAACGGTACGCCCTATATTATAGAGGACAATGTCTGTAAGCTGCCCGACCGTTCCGCGTTTGCAGGCAGTATTGCCACTGCCGATCGGTTGGTCCGCAACTGTATGAATGCCGGAATTTCCCTTGTGGACAGTGTATATATGATGTCAACAACTCCCGCTGCACTGCTGAATTTACATAAAGGCCGCATTGCACCCGGTATGGATGCCGATCTTTTGATTTTTGATTCCGATATCCGCATTAAAGCAGTATATCTTAAAGGACAGAAAGAGATGTGAAAATTTTTTTATCAGACAATGTCATTAACTGTCCGCAGCAGGCGTGAGAATCTGTTCCTTAAAGGATATTACAGATTTTCACACGCATATGGTTTTAATGTTTAAAAAAGAGTCAATCAAATTGTTTTTGATTGACTCTTTTGTTATTTAAAAGCATATTTCATTGATTTTTAAGGTCAAGAACGATTTTTCTTATTTTTAACACACAGCGAAAGTGCGGGAGCCAGAAGCCCGAACAGCACCGAAAGCACGGCGGCGGCATAAAAAATACCCGAAAACAGAGTAAGAAGCACAGAAACAGCAAAAAGACCGAGCAGCACAAACACCGCGTATTTTGTATTGAAAATATCGAGTGCGGTTTTTACCGCAATACCCGCTTTTACTGCGTTTAATATAAAAAACGCACATATACCGAGTATTTCAAAGCTGTTTAAAAACGACGTTATAAATGTAGACCGCCACAGAGTCATCCACGGCATGCTGCTGTCGTTGAAAATCCTGTTTGTAAGCACCGAGACGGCAAGCACAGTCATTACCGCACCGTAAATGTGCGCTGCCGCGCCGCCGCAAAACATCATCAGCGGCTTTCCCTTCAATAGCGGAAGTACAATCGCAACATCAAACACGGAAAATGCAGTCAGCAGCAGTAAAAGCTTTCGGTCGGGCGCGTCAAAATGCGGCATTTCAAAGCCTGTGCGCAGTACACACAAAAACATCAGAACAAGCAGCACGCCAAAGCCTATTGCAGCCGTAATAAATGATACCGAAACCGCACCGTCACGGTTTGACATGCCGTAGAAAACGGCAAATAATCCTGTCAGCAGTACTATAAGCGGATAAAAGGA
The DNA here is from genome assembly GCA_017937065.1 of Clostridia bacterium. Lineage (GTDB taxonomy): Bacteria > Bacillota > Clostridia > Oscillospirales > QAKW01 > RGIG9041. The sequence goes on from JAGBEI010000030.1 coordinate 21,424, forward strand.
TTTATCCATCACACCGCCGTCCGTTATAAGTGACGCTGACAAAGTAACAGACACTGCGGCACAGATAACGCAGTACAGTCCGACCGACACGCCGAGCACACGGCTGCCGGCATAATTTCCACCGCCTTTTGAAAGCACAAACGCACAGTACAGAATAAACAACGCCGCCGCTGCCAAGGTCACAAGGCTTGTTGCAAGGTTGACTCTGTACAAAAGACAAACCGACAGTCCGCCCGCACAAACACAGAATGCAGGACCTGTCTCCGTTATTTTATGCATTATCCGCCACCGCCTTTGAAGGTGTTTCCTCCTCGGAAACAATTATCATCTGACCGCCCTTGAGGTATTCCGTAACCTTTGGAAGCGGCATACCCTGCTCCGCACAGAAACGGCTTACCTTTTTTGCCATTGCAAGACTTTTTGCACGGGAATTTTCATCGTCTTTTCCGGCGCTTAGAGTATCGGCTGCCCTACCCTGACTGTACACCGCGACGGCACGCAAATTTACGCCGTCCTTTAGAAAATACTCATAAAGCTCCGCTTTGCCGCGTGCATTTTCTCCGATAAGGTACAGCTGATTGCCGCCGGTATATAAAATATTCGCACTGCGTCTGCCGGCATCCTCGAATGCACTGTCAAGTGTATCCCCTTTACCCTCTATATAAATACTGCTGCTTCCGAAATCATTATCGACGGACGGCATACATATTTCACAGGTTACAAGCCATTGATTTTTTTCAAAATCCACCCCGATTCCGCTCACGACATCATAATCCGAAATTTCTGAAAAGCTGCCAAGGCAGGTGAATACTATTATAAGCAGGGCGTACAGCGCAGCAGCCGCCGTATTTAATACTCTCATACTCTCCCCTGCCTTTTGATATTGTTTGAAAACTTATGCTGGCGATAGTTCATTTTGTAAATCGGAGCACGGAAAAACGTGTCACTCCTGCCATGCTGAGAGATAGGCGAGCTTACATACATTATCGGAACTCCGAGCGACGACATATTATAAAGCAGCAAAATAAAAAGCGAAAATCCCAAAAGCACGCCCGCAATTCCTGCACACGCTCCAAGAGCTATAAGAGCGGCGCGCACATAGAAAACAGCTCCCTTGAGGTCATACACCATAAGCCCCATAACACCCGAAAAGGCAACCACTATAACCATAGGCGCGGATACAAGCTTTGCATCGACCGCCGACTGTCCGAGAACTATTGCTCCGACAATATTCAGTGCAAGCCCAATACTGGACGGCATACGCGCACCCGTTTCCCGCAAAACCTCAAATACCGCAAACAACAGCACAATCTCAAGAACCGACGCTATGGGAACGCCGTTCTGTGAAGCACTTATACTGTACAGCCACTCGGGCGGAAGCAGAGCCTGGTGATGAATTATTGTGGCAATATACAGCGCAGGCAGCAGAAAGGAAATATAAAATCCGAGCAGACGCAGAATACGTCCGATGTTTGCATAATAGCAGTTCAGATAATAATCGTCAGGCGTTTGGAAATTTTCAATAAACAGATGCGGAAGCGTAACCGCAGTCGGAGAACCGTTTAAAATAATGCCTATTCTGCCCTCCATCAGCTTTGCCGCAAACACATCAGGTCGGTTTGTTTTGCCATATGTCTTAATAAATGAACTTTTATTGTCACGTATCATTTCAGCTATATAATTGGTATCGCCTATATAGTCTGTATCCATTTCCCTCAGACGGGATTTTACCCGCTCGACAAGCTCAGGGCGGACAATTCCGTCAATATAGCATACACAAAATTTAGAATTGCTCTGTCTGCCGCTTTGCATAAACTCGTTTTTGAGATTATTGCTCATTATTTTTCTTTTGACAAGCGACAGATTTGTCATTATATTTTCATTGAAGCCCTCAGACGGACCGGTAATTGTCATTTCGCTCTCGGGTGCGTCAATGCCGCGCTGAGCCATACCCTTTGTATCAATTATTATTACCTGAGGGTTATTTCCTATCAGAACCGCACAGTCACCCGAGGCAAGGCTTATCATTGCCGCGCCTGCATCAGGCTGAAGCTCGGTGCTGTGCGCGCAGATACCCTCGCGTTCGGCGGTCTCTATATCGGCAGAAAGTCTCATCTTTGAAAGCGGTGCAATAACGTCACGGTCAACCACATCGTTGCTCACCATACAGTTTACTACGGCAACAGCTATCTTCAGCTTAGGATTATGTTCATTCTTAATATTCTTAATCGTAAAAGTATCGTCTCTGTCAAATGCATTTTCAAGCAGCTTGACATTTCTTTCAAAATCGTTATAAAAATTCAAAAAAATCTTTCCTTTACCCTTTTTATTTATTATTGTCAGGAAAAAACGAAAAATTATAGATTTTTAAAAACGAACATGCTATAATCGTAGCGGAGGTGACAGCAATGATTAAAGTTACAATCTGGAATGAATTTATACATGAAAAAACAAAACCACTGCCTGCCCGGCACTATCCGAACGGAATACATAACGCAATAAAAGAATTTTTGGACGCAGACGGAAGGTTTGAAGTAAAGACTGCCGCACTGGAGGGTGAAAACTGCGGCATAACAAAAGAGCTGCTTGACAACACCGACGTTCTGTTGTGGTGGGGACACGTCGCACATGACAGGGTGTCAGACGAAGCGGCAGAGCTTGTGCACAATGCCGTGCTTTCAGGCATGGGGTTTATCGCTCTTCATTCGGCGCATCATTCAAAGCCGTTTCGCAGACTGATGGGAACCACATGCAATCTAAGCTGGCGTGAGGACGGAGACATGGAACGTATATGGGTAATCAAGCCGTCTCATCCGATAGCACAGGGCATTGACAGATATTTTGAGATAGAGCACGAGGAAACATATGCCGAACCGTTTGATATCCCCGAGCCTGACGAGCTTGTTTTCGGCGGATGGTACAGCGGCGGTGAGATTTTCCGTTCCGGCTGCTGCTTTTACAGAGGAAACGGAAAAATATTCTATTTCCAGCCCGGTCATGAGACAGTGCCTGTATTCAAAAATGAAAATGTTCAGACTGTTATCAAAAATGCCATATGCTGGGCAGCGCCCACGGCTCGCTTTGAAATCAAGTGTTCGCACATAAAAAAGATAGGCAGTGAAGAATAAGGGGCAAAGACACTTTTACAAAAAAATTAACGACGGCAGGGAAAGCATTCCATGCCGTCGTTATATTTTACTTAAAATGAAAGGTTTTTCCGGGCGCTTTTATTTCATGAGAGTTATCACCGGGCTTTTGAGTATTCCGAAACGCTTTAATTTATACTCATAGCTCCAGTTATCTCCGGATGTGCGCCACACGCCCGGACCGAACCATCTCTCCGCCTCGTTTACAATATGCAGTGCACCGAAGCTGTTATGGCGGTTTCCGAATACCGTAAGCTCTAAAGTATGTTTGCCCTTTGCGACATTTTCTATAATACAGTCATAAGGCGGGAGTGCGATACTGCCGACGCGCACGCCGTCAACAGAAACGCCGATAAGCGAGCCGCGGTAATTAGATGCGTGTACCTTAACAGCGCCGTCCTGCGGCATATCAAGCTCTGTCACATAGGTGACATTTGCTCCGTAAAACGGCAGACCCTGAGAAGTTATATCACCGAAGCCGAGCTTTTGCTGCCTGCTTGTAACAATACTCTCACAGCCGCAAACGCGCACGCCGAAATCGCCGAGGATATAACACCACTCAACATTTGTGCGCTTGCCGAACGGAAGGTCGAGAACCAGTGTATTCATGCCTTTTTTAATATCGGGCAGTTTAACAGTTTTAATGGATTCATCCGTAAAATAGCCGGTGACAGCACTCGGCACAGCATCGCCGTTAAAGTGCACCGTAACTTTCTCGGCATCCTCCAGCGCAAGCTGAACGCCGGAAACCTCTATTTCACTTTCAAAGGTATAGCGCAGATGCAGTGTATGCGTTTCAGGCTCTTTTGGCATCGTATACGGCTGAGCCAGCTTGCCGCCGCGGTGAGGATATCCTAAAAAGTCTCTGAATTTATTGTCTATTCTCAAAACATCCTCTTTTTCCATATACTCGCCGTCATCAAAGGCGTATTCCGCAAGGTCGAAGAGCAATACATTAGGCTCGCTGAGCTTATAATCAAGCGCATGCTTTATATCATACCTTGCAAGCTCCTCATATTCCTTGTTATTGACTGTCAGGCTTTTCTCAGCCGGAACGGTAAGCTTTAAAAGCAGGCTATCATAGGCATGGATAACCCGCTCGATAACAGTTCTGCCGTTCTCTATGCGGTAGGATACGGGCAGAATTTCACCGGTCATCGTATTATACTCAACCGGTGTAAATTCTCCGGTAACCGTTATAGTTACATTCTGAGGATTTGTCACGTCCGACTGGGAAACACCGAAAGAATGATTGTCATATACGGGATGCTTGCTGTGGGCAATAAACAGCCAGTTACCGTCACTGTCAGCACGGTAATTATACAGAAGATTGGCAGCCGGCGCGCCGCTGTCAAGACGAAGTCCGACTGTACGGAAATCCTCCAGAGCTTCGGAAACCGACGAGCAATCGTTGCTGACAACCACGCTTTTGTTATAAAGCTCAAGGCATTTATTACTCGCAATTCCGTCCGTAAACTCAGGACAGCTGCCGATAAATATTACCCTGCCGCCTGCCTTTGCAAATTTATCAAGGTACTCAATAGTGGTCGTTCTGAGCGTCAGGCAGCCGGGAACAACTATTGCTTGATAGCTCATTTTACCGACCGCACGCGGATTATTTTTATCCGAAAGGTCGGGCAGCTGCGACTCACAGACATAGTCGAAATCAAGATGATTTTCCAAAAGCCATGTTGTGATGTTTTTAAAATTTTCTTCCAAAGACGCTACCTGAGTTGACATCTGCGAATTAGGCCCCGCAGATATCCAGTAGCTTTCAATAGGATGCAGAACACCGACGCTTACGACAGGTGTACCGCGTGTAAGCGCAGTGTTGACACGTGCAAAGTGATCCTCGATAAGCGGATATTCCTTATACCACGGCGACTGATAACCGATAGCTGCAGGATAATCGCGTTTTGCCTCGCCCGCCATGGAGAGCCATGCAAGGTGCGGAACGCGGACGGTAACACCAAGCGCCGCCTGCCAGTCGCCCTGGAATTTATGACCGCGGAAGTCAAAATCCCAGTTAGTGACGCCGTAAAGCTCGGACAGCATACCCTCCTTACCATACTGATGAACGGCGGACTGCGCCTGCTTTGCGGTAGTAAGCTCTATCTGGTCACAAAGTATGTCAATACCGGGGATACCGAATTTACCGTAATTGCGCATCGTCTCGCCGCATGTGACAGACTGGCTTGTAAGCTGCGGCTCGCGCAGAAGATGACCGGTGAATGCAATTCCGTGCTCGCTGCACCAGTCACCGAGCTGCTTGCTGAAGTTTTCGGAAAACATTTTCGCCACGAAATCAAAATAGCGGTACTTGACAATCGAATCGCTCCTGTCCTTCCTTATCCAAAAAAGCTCAGGCATGACATCAAGTATATCGCTTCCGTAGGTCTTCTTATATTCCTCCTCGAAGAAGCGGGACCAGCCGTAGGAAATTCTGCCTGTATACTCCGGCGCCGGAATTGTACAGCTGTATTCATGGTTGGCATTGGGCTCATCGGTAAATATCGCCGGTACACTCTTGTCAAAGCGGTCACTTATTACCTCGTTATAACGCTCATATGTAACCTTAATAAATTCCTGCATTGCCTCTGCATCCATAGCGTCAACATAGGTCTGATTATTAAACCACGACGACTCATTCTCATTGACAACATAGGCATACCATTTAGTGCCTCCGGCACTGTCGCCGTAGCCTATGCGCGAATAGTCTGCAAGAAAACCGTCCTTATCGAGCACAACGTCATAGCAGGCAAGAAGATACGGCACGCCCTTATCAACCGCTGACTCCTTGGGGGTGTTCCAGCCCTTATCCTCTGTAAAAAGCATGAGACGCTTTCTGCGGAATTTTTTATGCTTTGTAACCTTGCCGCCGGCAGGACCTGACGACCAGCGATCCTCGTCGTAGAGCCAGGCAAGCATCTGCTCGGCTTCCGCCTTGTCGCAGCAAGCCTTTATCATTTCCATAAACTCATTGCTCAGATACTCGGTGTCAAGACCCGTGCGCGGATGCATATGAAATCCGCCGAAGCCCATCTGCTTCATATAGCCTATCTGCCGTTCAAGCTGAGCCTTGTCAAGCTTGGCATTCCACGACCAGAACGGCGCCGCACGGTACTCACATGTAGGATTTTCAAACAATTCTTTTGTTAGGGTCTTTTCCCCGTTTTTCTTATACAGCATGATTTTTCCTCCACATTGGTATTGACTTTATTATATGTTAGGATTTATAATAAAACAAGAGGTTATTTTTCATGTTTATGGGGTGGTTTTGACATGACATACCGTTTTCGTGAATTGGCTGAAAACAAATTTCATATTTCTATTGCCTGCAACGGCGACTGTGCTATGCACGGGCATGATTTTTTGGAATTTTCATATGTAAAAAGCGGAAAAATCGAACATAACATCGACGGAAAAACATCTATTGTAAGTGCCGGTGACTATTTTATCGTAGATTACGGTACGCTGCACGAATACAAGTCAATCTCAGACGAGCCGACAGTTGTTATAAACCTGCTGTTTTATCCTGAATTTATCGACCGAACTCTTGCGGGCTACCGCAGCTTTGAGGATGTTGTAAACTCATATCTTGTACGTTTCAGCTATAAAACGCTCAAGTTTTCTCCCACCGGCAAAACCTTTCACGACAGGGACGGCAAAATACTGGAGATTGTGACAAAACTGACGGAAGAATACGCTGCAAAAAAATACGGATATATTGAATTTATCCGCTGTTTGTTTGTGGAAATGCTCATCACAACCATGCGCAAAATCGGAAAAAACGAGCGGGAAACGGGCAAAAGCGATGTCATCATTGAAATAACAGAATATATCAAAAGTCACTATATGGATAAAATACGTCTGTCGGACATGGCTGATAAGTACAATTATTCACTCTCCCATATGTCGCGCAAATTTTCAGAAGAAACCGGCATGGGATTTTCCGAATACTTACAGCGTATCCGCATTGAGCAAAGCTGCAGAATGCTTGAAAACAGCGACAGAAAAATCGGTGAAATCGCTTCGCTTTGCGGATATGAAAATATCAAGTTTTTCAATAAAGTGTTTAAGGACACTTTAAAGCTTACACCGCGTGAGTTTAAAAGTCTGTACAGATAAAAAGCGCCTGTGAAGTATAAATACTTCACAGGCGCTTTTATTTACAGTGTTATTTCACCGTCAAAAACAAATTCGGCAGGGCCTGTCATCAGAACGTCCGATTTGTCCGGTTTATACTCTATTTCAAGGCTCCCGCCGTTGAGCAAAACGGTTACGGGGCTTTTTGCATCACAGAGCTTCTTCTCGATTGCCGCAACGGCACTCGCACAGGCACCGGTCCCGCACGCCATGGTCTCCCCGCTTCCGCGCTCCCAAACGCGCATACGAACCGTGTTTTTATCAATTACCTGTACAAATTCCACATTGGTACGTTGAGGAAAAACGGAAGTCATATTTTCAATTTCACGTCCGATTTCTTCAATCTGCATTGTATCGACGCCGTCCGTAAAAATCACGCAATGAGGATTACCCATAGATATGTCGCAATACGAATACATATCCCCGGCAGCGCTCAATACACCGTCAACCGTATTGATTACAGGCGCACCCATGCTCACCGTGACTGAGACTGCCTTACCGTCGGCAATTTGCATTGACAGATGTCTGATACCCGACAATGTTTCTATATCAAGCTCACGCTTATCGGTAAAGCCGCGCTCAAAAACATACTTGCCCACACAGCGAACAGCATTGCCGCACATTTTGCCTTCAGACCCATCGGCATTAAACATCCGCATTTTGAAATCGGCGGTGTCAGAACGGCAGATTAACACAATTCCGTCGCCGCCGACGCCGGTATGGCGGTCTGACAGCCTTACGGCAAGCGGAGAAATATCCCGCGGCAAACCGTCAAGGCAGTTAATATATACATAATCGTTTGCACAGCCGTGCATCTTTGTAAATTTCATATTTTTACTCCGCTTATCCGTCAAAGTACCATAAGAAGTGTTCCGGCAGTTATCAGCGCGGCTCCCGCTGCTGATTTCAAGGTAATCTGTTCATGCAGAAAAACAGCCGCCAAGACAATGGTTATCACAACACTGAGCTTATCAATAGGCACAACCCTTGAAACGTCGCCCAGCTGAAGTGCTCTGTAATAACATATCCACGATGCGCCGGTTGCCAGACCCGATAGAATGAGAAACACCCAGCTGCGTTTGCCGATACTCAAAATGCCGTTTTGATTGTTTGTAAAAAAAACTATTGCCCACGCCATCACAAGAACAACCGAAGTTCTGACAGCCGTGGCAAGATTGGAGTTGACGCCGTTTATTCCGGCTTTTGCAAGAACAGATGTCACAGCCGCAAACACAGATGAAAGTATTGCAAAGACAAGCCACATAATATTCGCTCCTCCAATTATATATACACAAAAGACGCCGCATGAGCTGCGGCGCCTGAAGAATATCACATTTCTATATACTGCTCGCGCTCGGGACCAACAGAAATATACTTAATCGGGCAGTTCATCTGCTCCTCGATATATTTAATATATCTTTGAGCATTTTCAGGCAGCTCGTCAAAGCTGCGGCAGCCTGAGACATCGCTCATCCAGCCGTCAAAATACTCATAAACGGGAGTTGCGATATCAAGATCCTTACCTGTCGGGAAGCGGTCTGTACGCACACCGTTCACCTCGTATGCCACACATACCGGGATTTTTTCAAGGTAAGACAGAATATCCAGCTTTGTAAGCGCAAGGCAGGTTGCACCCTGCACCATCGTACCGTAGCGTGATGCAACAACATCAAAGCCGCCTACACGGCGCGGTCTGCCCGTTGCGGCGCCGTATTCTCCGCCAGCCTCACGCAGCTTATCCCCATCGGCACCGAACAGCTCGCATGTAAACGGTCCTTCACCGACACAGCTTGAGTACGCCTTTATAATACCGATGCTCTCGTCCAGCTTTATGTACGGAATTCCCGCACCGATAGGCGCATACGCCGCAATAACCGACGACGAGGAGGTATACGGATAAATACCGAAATCAATGTCGCGCAGAGCACCGAGCTGAGCTTCAAACATTATCTTTTTTCCCGCATTTGAAGCATCGCCCAGAAACTCTGTCGTGTTGCATACATAATCCTTAAACGGCATTGCATATGTTTCCAGCCACTTTATCATCTCATCGGCACTTATCGGCGCGTGCTTATAACCGCCTTCTACTGTGAGATTTTTCCACTCTACTATATCGGCAATTTTTTCTTTCATATATTCGGGATGGAGAAGATCGCCCATTCTGATTGTCTTTTTCATGTATTTGTCCGAATATACGGGAGCGATACCGCGGCGGGTCGAGCCGAATTTCTTATCTGCAAGCCTGTCTTCCTCAAGGCAGTCAAGCAGCTTATGATACGGCATACATATCGTTGCCATATGGCTTATTTTAAGGTGGTCGGGAGTAATGGAAATACCGCCCTCACGGAGACGTGCAACCTCGTTGAAAAGATGCTCGACATCAATAACCATACCGGGACCCATTACATTGACTGTGCTGTCACGGAGAATACCTGACGGCAAAAGGTTCAATATAAACCTGCCGCGCTCGTTCACAACCGTATGTCCTGCGTTGTTGCCGCCCTGATAACGGCAAACGATATCATACTTTTCGGACAATAGGTCAACCATGCGGCCTTTGCCCTCATCACCCCAGTTTATTCCTACAATAGCTGTCAGCATATTATTATCCTCCTTGAAATTATTTACTCTTTTTAGCAAGCGCCGTCTTCACAAGCTCCCTGAACAGCGGATGAGCCTTATTGGGGCGGCTCTTGAATTCCGGATGGAACTGAACCCCAACAAAGAAATCGTTTTGCGGGATTTCGACTGTCTCTGCAATATAGTCATCGGGGGAGGTGCCGCTTATCACAAGCCCCGCGTTTTCCAGCTCGGTTCTGAAATCATTGTTAAATTCATATCTGTGACGATGCCGTTCTGAAATAAGCTCACTGCCGTAGCAGCGGTACATCTGAGTGCCCGGCTTTATCTTGCATGGGTATGCACCAAGTCGCAGTGTGCCGCCCTTATCAATATCGGCATGCTGATCCGGCAGAAAATCAATAACCTTATGCTTTGAAAGCTCATCAAACTCTCCCGAATTTGCATCAGTCATGCCGCAGACATTTCTTGCAAATTCAATAACCGATATCTGCATACCAAGACAGATACCCAAAAACGGAATATTATTTTCACGGCAGTACCGTGCCGTCTCAATTTTCCCCTCGATTCCGCGGTTCCCGAAACCGCCGGGCACAATAATTCCGTCACAGCTGCCTATAATCTGATCTACATTGTCCTTAGTAACACTTTCAGAGTCAATCCACTCTATTTTCACCTTGGCGCCGTTTTCATATCCGGCATGGCGGATTGCCTCCGCAACAGATAAATATGCGTCGTGAAGCTGAACATATTTTCCTACAAGCCCGATTGTAGCACTGCCGCTTCTGTTTTTTATACGGTTTAGCATCTCGTTCCACTCGGTAAGGTCGGGAGACGGCGCGTCTATATTCAGCTCACGGCAGACAATATCGGAAAAATTGCTGTTTTCCAGCATAATGGGCGCCTCATACAAAACAGGCAGCGTTCTGTTTTCAATAACACAATCCGGCTTTACGTTGCAGAAAAGGGAGATTTTTTTAAAAATAGTTTCCTCCAGCGGCTCGTCACAGCGCAAAACAATTATATTGGGATTAATGCCCATACCCTGAAGCTCCTTGACGGAATGCTGGGTCGGCTTAGATTTATGCTCCTCAGAGCCGCGGATATAGGGCACGAGAGTGACATGAATAAACAGGCTGTTTTCCCTGCCCACTTCAAGGCTTACCTGACGAATAGCCTCCAAAAACGGCTGGCTTTCGATATCACCCGTCGTACCGACGATTTCGGTAATAACAACATCAGCCTGCGTCATTTTTCCGACTCTGTATATAAAATCCTTTATCTCTCTTGTAATATGAGGAATGACCTGTACCGTCTCACCCAGGTATTCGCCGCGGCGTTCCTTATTGAGCACGTTCCAGTACACCTTGCCGGTGGTGAGGTTTGAATATTTATTCAAATCCTCGTCGATAAAGCGCTCGTAGTGACCCAGATCCAAATCGGTCTCCGCGCCGTCCTCGGTAACGTATACCTCGCCGTGCTGATAGGGGCTCATTGTTCCGGGGTCAACATTTATATACGGGTCAAGCTTCTGCGCCGCAACCTTCAGTCCGCGCGCCTTGAGCAGTCTGCCCAGAGACGCCGCCGTTATTCCCTTGCCGAGACCGGACACAACGCCGCCGGTCACAAAAATAAACTTTGTCATTTTCCCAATCCTCATATATTGATATTTTTACAAGCAGTTATCTCACGTCCGATACAAACTCTTAACTAATATATTATAAGATTAAAGCCATTGACTTTCAAGACCTTTTTTCATTTTAAGCGTTTTATTTGCCAAAAGCGTTAATCAATAGCCGTGTATCATTTTTTCCGGACGGACAATCTCGTCAAAGCGCGCCGCACTCAGAAAACCGAGTTCAAGACACGCTGTCTTTAATGTAAGTCCGTGCTCAAAGGCATGCTTTGCAACCTTTGCCGCGTTTTCATATCCTATTTCCGGCGACAAAGCCGTCACAAGCATGAGCGAATTTTCAAGGTTTTCGCGCATTCTTGTTACGTTAGCCTTGATTCCGACGGCACAGTTTACATTAAATGAATCCATAACCTCCGACAGCAGATTTACCGAACGCAGGCAATTATAGGCGATAACGGGCATGAATACGTTCAGCTCAAAATTGCCCTGAGACGCCGCCATGGCGACAGCGTGGTTATTTGCCTGTACCTGGAGCGCTACCATCGTCACGGCTTCACACTGGGTAGGGTTGACCTTCCCCGGCATAATAGAGCTGCCCGGCTCATTTGAGGGAATGATTATCTCCCCCAGTCCGCAGCGCGGACCGCTCGCCAGAAAGCGGACATCGTTTGCAATCTTCCAGAGGTCGGCGGCAAGCGCATTGAGCGCACCGTGCACAAAGGCAACCGCATCCTTGGAGGTAAGCGCGTGAAATTTATTGTCCGACTCGCAAACACGGGTTTTTGCAATATCCGAAAGCACGCTGCATACACTTTCACCGAAATTTGCGGGAGAGCACACACCCGTACCCGTTGCCGTACCGCCAAGCGCCAGCGAACGAAGATACTCAATCGCGGAGGATATCATTTTACAGGAATTATCAAGCATGGCGCGCCAGCCGCTTATCTCCTGCGAAAAGGACACGGGCGTAGCGTCCATAAGATGCGTTCTTCCGATTTTGAGTATCCCGTCATTTTCCTTTTCAAGGCGTAAGAACGTGTCTGCAAGACGTCTGAGAGACGGCAGAAGGCTCTTTTCTATACCCAAAAGAAAGCTCAGATGAATTGCAGACGGAAAGACGTCGTTTGACGACTGAGACATATTTACATCGTCATTGGGATGCAGTATTTTTTTACCTGCAAGCTCATTGCCGCGATTGGCAATAACCTCATTTACATTCATGTTTGTCTGTGTGCCGCTGCCAGTCTGCCAAACGGAAAGCGGGAAATGCCTGTCAAGACTGCCCGCCAAAATTTCGTCGCACGCTAACACAATCGCCGCTTTCTTTTCGTCTGTCATCTTTGATGGGTTCAATCTGTTGTTTGTAAGCGCACATGCCTTTTTTATCATTGTAAGCGCATATATAATCTCCATCGGCATTTTTTCACTGCCGATTTTAAAGTTTTCAAAGCTGCGCTGAGTCTGCGCGCCCCAGTATTTATCACTCTCAACGCGCACCTCACCCATACTGTCATGCTCTGTTCTGTATTCCATCAAGGTATCTCCTTCAGATATATTTAACCGTAATTTTCACTTGTAAACTCACTGAAATCAGGTATTTCTCCGCCTGATACATGCGAAAACAGCCTGTCCAGCATCTCACTGTCACCGTACACCCTGTCCCAGCAGTTATGCCTTATATCGGGAAAAAGATTTAGCTCTGCATGTCCTCCCGCACGATTTACCTCGCGTACCATTTTGAGGCTTTCCTCAGGCAGCACGTCATTGTCAAGTATACCGTGAAAGGCATAGACGGGAACGGTTTTAAGGCGGTAGGCATGCCATGGAATTCCGCCGCCGCACAGCGGCATTATTGCCGCAAAAAACCACGGGCGCAGCGACGCCAGCTCCCATGTACCGTATCCGCCCATACTGTTGCCGGTAAGATACACACGGTGCTTGTCAACAAAATCAAGCGCGCGAAGATGCTCTGACAGAGCAATCAGCTCGGACATCAGCTCATTCCAGTTTACCGCGCTGCACTGCGGCGCAGCAACGATACAGTCATGATTTTTATAATCGCAAAGCTTGACAAAGGCACTTCCCTGCTCCAGCGCCGATATATCCGTGCCGCGCGTGCCTGAACCGTGCAGGAAAAGGATAAGAGGATACTTTTTTGATTTGTCAAACCCATCGGGGTAGTGCAGAAGATATTGTATTTTATTCAGCTTTAAGCGTTCTGTCATAGCTTTTTTACCTCTGCATTCTGTTTTTTTATAAATTTAAAATCATAGCGAAGCATTGCCACTATAATAGACGTCATAAGAATAATCTCAGTTCCGGCACCCGCCCAAGAACGGTTATAAAGATTATAGGTAAGCCAGCAGGGCGAGCTCGGAAACGAAACGCGCCGAACCGCCGCGGCGTCCGTTATCCAGAACGCAACCGTTGTAAATGACATTCCGAAAACAGGCAGCATTGCAATATATGTAGAAACACTTGCAAAGCTCACATTCCATGTCGTAATATCAATATCACCGTCCAGCGTAAGTATGCCCGCTGCTGCAAAAGCAAACAGGAATACAAAAAGCCATGCCTTATTCTGCGCCCACTTTTTATCCTTGTTTGCAAAGACGGCGGCACGAAAAATACCGATAAAATTCAAAAGACTGCCGACATATGCGCCGATCATAAAAAAATGGACAGTGAACAACACCGAGCTGACAAGCTGATATAATACTATTTTTTTCTGTGTTCGCTGCTGAAAGGACAGCATTGCAATTATAAGCGCCGCTGCGCCGACGCCTTGACCGATATAGTAAACAGTATCCCCCATAAAGCACCTCAAGCATTGGTTTACAAAAGATTATTATACCGCATTTTATGTCAAATTTCAATCATTAAATAACATAAAAAGGAAAGAGCGAAAGTATAAATAACTCTCGCCCTATTTACAGATTGCCGAAAATATTACAAAATTACACGCCGGATTTTTTGAGCGTCTGCATACCATGACGGAATAATCGCATTAAATCCGTCGTACCACGACAAAACATCCTGAGCCTGACGCAGCATAACGTCCAGCTCGTCCCGACCGAAATCTATCGCCCAATATACGGAAGACAGAGTATTGCTCCCGATATAAAACGCAAGGCATTTCCAAAATTCTTCGGGGGGCTTTAAATCGAAATAGCCGTCCACCATACCCGCGGCAAAAACGGGCGCAGACTGCGCGCACCATACAATACGGTTAAACTCCTCCCACGGGTCGCCGAAATCAAAACGGTCAAAATCGATAATGATAAGCCCAACATCCGAAATCATCATATTTCCGATATGATAGTCGCCGTGCTGAAAGGTCTGAGGACGGTTTTTAAACACATCACGGCTGCACTGCAAGTATTCAAGCACCTTGCCGTCACCCTCAAACCGTATGCCGCACTGCTTATATTTGAAAATCTTTATATCGGTCTTGCGGTTAAAGCGCAAATGCCAGTCCTCTGTTTGTTTCGGCGCAGGTATCAAGTGAATGCGCTTCAGAATTTCACCTGCCTTTAACCCTGTGCTGTACTGTTGAATTGGCGTAAGCTGAGGGATAACCTCATCGGCATCATGACCGTCAATCCATGTATACAGCGCATAAACACCGCTGTCACATACACCGTGTTCAACAAGCCGACATGTCGGAATCCCAAGCCTTTCCACCTTTTTGAGCATACCAAACAACAGCTCTCGCTGTCCGCTTTTATCAGGCGGGGTAATACGCAGAAGATATTTTGTACCGTCTTTAACAGTTACATAGAATTTTTCATCGCATGACCAGCCCTTGGCTATCGCCTGCCGTTCAACAATATCCTGTAATATCATATGACCACCGCCCGAAACAGACTTTAATGCGGCTGTACGTTTTATACGTTCATTATCCAGCCGAAGGTGTCCTCTACCTTACCGTTTTGAATACCGACAATAGTATCGTAAAGCAGGTGCGAAACCTCGCCGATTTTACCGTCGTTTATCGTGATTGTTTTATCGTCTACAATAAGCTCGCCGATAGGTGAAATAACGGCTGCCGTACCCGTGCCGAATGCTTCCTCAAGAGTACCGTTTTCCGCAGCTGCCAGTACTTCTTCAAGCGCAAGCCTGCGCTCACTGACCTTATAGCCCTTGGAACGGAGTACGTCTATACATGACATTCTCGTTATACCGCTGAGTATAGAGCCCTCAAGAGACGGAGTTATAACCTCGCCGTTTATCTTGAAAAAGACGTTCATTGTGCCGACCTCTTCAATATACTTACGCTCGACACCGTCAAGCCACAGCACCTGGGTGTAGCCCTTCTTTTCCGCCTCATCCTGCGCTTTAAGCGACGCGGAATAGTTTCCGGCGGTTTTTGTAAAGCCCATGCCGCCCTTTACTGCGCGCACATATTTCTTCTCGACATAAATTTTAACGGGATTAATGCCTTCCTTATAGTAAGAACCGACAGGCGACATTATTACTATAAACATAAGGTGCTTGGCGGGATGCACTCCCAGCGCAGGATCGACCGCAATAATAAACGGGCGGATATAAAGCGCCGTATTCTCCCCGTCCGGAATCCAGTCCTTATCAATTTCTACAAGCCGTCTTATAGCCTCAACACAAAACTCCTCATCAATAAGCGGTATACAGAGACGCTCGTTTGACACATTCAGTCTTGCCATATTTTTATCAGGACGGAAAAGCACCGCACCGCCGTTTTCACGGCGATATGCCTTCATACCCTCGAATACCTCCTGACCGTAGTGCAGGCACATGGCAGAAGGCTCAAGAGGCAGCGGGCCGTAAGGCACAATACGCGGCTCAACCCAGCCCTTGCCCTCATAATAGTCCATAAGAAACATATGATCCGTAAAATACTTTCCGAAGCCAAGCGATAACGGATCGGGTTTTTGCTTTTTATTCTGAGTAAGCGTTACCTTGATTTCCTGCATTTTATTCACCTTCATTTATATATTTTCAAGGATTTTTTCGGTCATCTGTGCAGTTGTCAGCGGCGTAACCTTTGATGTACCGACAATATCGGCAGTGCGGAAACCGTCGTTCAGAACACTGTTCACTGCATTTTCTATATCGTCGGCCTCTTTTTCAAGACCGAATGAAAAACGAAGCATCATAGCCGCCGAAAGCACGGTTGCTATCGGGTTTGCTATGCCCTTTCCGGCAATATCCGGTGCAGAGCCGTGAATAGGCTCGTACAGCCCGCGCTTGCCGTCGCCCAGTGATGCGGAAGCAAGCATTCCGATAGAGCCTGTTATCTGTGACGATTCATCTGACAGAATATCGCCGAACATATTAGACGTTACGACAACGTCAAACTGCTGCGGATTTTTGATAAGCTGCATCGCGGCGTTATCAACAAGCATATCCGTACACGTGACGTCGGGATATTCCTTTGCGACCTTATGCACAACCTCGCGCCACAGTCTGGAGCTTTCAAGCACGTTTGCCTTATCTATGGAAATCACATTTTTATTTCTGAGTCTTGCGGAGTTGAACGCAACGCGGGCTATACGCTCTATTTCCATTTTGCTGTAACACTCGGTATCGTATGCCTCAGGTCCGTTTTTACCCTCGCGTCTGCCGCGCTCGCCGAAATAGATGCCGCCCGTCAGCTCGCGAATCATGAGCAGGTCAAAGCCCTTTGCCGCAACCTCCTCGCGCAGCGGGCACGCCTCTTTAAGAGCAGGATACAGCTTTGCGGGACGCAGGTTTGTGTAAAGACCGAGTGCCGCGCGGATACCGAGAAGCGCATGCTCGGGGCGAAGATGACCGGGCAGAGTATCCCACTTAGGCCCGCCGACGGCGCCCAAAATGACGCTGTCGCTTTCAAGACAGCCCTTTACCGTTTCATCCGGCAGAGGATTGCCCGTTGCGTCATAAGCGCAGCCGCCCATGAGATATTCGCTGAAATTAAAGGTGTGTGAGTATTTCTCACCGATTTTTTTAAGTACCGCAACAGCGCTGTCCACGATTTCGGGGCCGATGCCGTCACCCTTTAAAAGAGCTATATTATAATTCATCGTACTTTCTCCTTTACTTTATAAGACCCTTTTTAACGGATTCCACGAGTCCGCCGCCAAGAATAATATTCTGAAGAAACTGCGGAAACGGCTGAGTTTTATATTCCTTGCCGCTTGTTTCGTTGTAGATTATACCGTTATCAAGGTCAGCCTCCAGCTTGTCACCCTCGTTAATGGCGTCAACAGCCTCGGGGCACTCAAGTATAGGAAGTCCGATATTTATGGAGTTGCGATAGAAAATACGCGCAAAGCTTTTAGCAATAACAAGAGAAATACCGCTCTCCTTAATCGCTATGGGCGCGTGCTCACGGGA
>JAGBEI010000031.1 GCA_017937065.1 Clostridia bacterium
AATTGGTCGTTCCCAAGTCAATTCCTATAATCTTGCTCATACTATCAACCTCCGAATTAATTAGCTACTTTTACGACTGCATGCCGTAATACTGTTTCATCTTTATATATATATCCCTTTTGGAATACTTCCACTATTTCGTTTTCGCCGTACTGCTCATCGTCAATGTGCATTATGGCGTTATGCATTGTCGGGTCAAACACCTTTCCCTGACATTCAAGCTCCCTGACACCGAGTCCCTCCAAAGTTGTAACAAGCTGTTTATAAATCATATCTACGCCGTTTTTGAACTCTTCGTCACTGCTGTCACTTATCAGCGCGCGCTCAAAGTTATCAATAACAGGCAGGATTGCCGAAACTACCTTTGAAATTCCGTCGGAGAACATACTCTCCTTTTCCTTCTGCGTACGCTTTCTGTAATTATCGTACTCCGCAAGCATCCGCAGATATGTGTCGTTCAGCTGTTTGAATTTTTCCTCAAGCTCATTATCTTTTTTCTTTTTGGAGCCCTGTTTTTTTTCTTTTTTATCAGTCGCCTCATTCTGAGTACAGTCCTTTTCACAAGCCTGCTCATTTTGCGCCGTTTCATTATTCTCAGCGGTCTGCGCTGTCTGCGAATTTTCTTTATCCGCGGCGTTTTCCGCCTGTGCACTTTTTGTTTCCGGCATCATTCTGCCCCCCTGTCATTAAGATAGCGCTCTATGCACTTCATAAAATATTCGACCTGCGATACAGTCTTGCCGTAATCCATACGCTTCGGTCCGAAAAGACTGAAAGTGAAATTATTATTGTCACCGTTATATCTGCGCACTACAAGACCCATATCGCTGAGACTTTCTCCGCCGATTTCGCTGCCGATAATTATATTCAGACGGTCATCGGCACGCTTATTAAGGACACCGTAAACCTGCTCCTCCTCGCTTAAAAACGACATGACGTTTTTAGCCTTATGAATTTCATAAAATTCAGGGTAGGAGAGCATTTTTTCCTGACCGCTTATAAACACATGAGGTTTTTTAATATTGGTTACAATGTTTTTAATAACGCCTGCAATAAAATCCCAGTTCTGCTGACTGCCCGCAAGCTCTTTTTCCAAACGGTCAAACATACTGTCGTCGAGATATCCCACATTAGTATCTCCTATATAGCTTGCCAGCGTTTCGTTAAGTCTGCGTACATCATCATCTGTCGCAAGGAAATAAAGACGGCAAAAGCTGTTTTTAACAACCCCGCTTTTTGTGATAACAATGAGGTTTATCATATCATCGGCAGATTTGACAACCTCCATCTTTATTATCCTGTCTTCATCATTATGTGATATAACGGCGGCGCTTGTATATCCGGTAATTTTGGAAAATGCCGTTATTGCCGTCTTAAAAAACTCGTCTATACTCATCGCTCCGCTCTGCGTCACGCTTTCAAGGCTGAGCGCCAGCTGATCGTCGAGCTCACGGTAAGACAGCAAATTATCGACATAGTACCTGTAACCGGCCTCGGTAGGAATTCTTCCCGCCGATGTATGAGGCTGTTCAAGATAACCCAAACGCTCCAGCTCGGAGAGGTCGTTACGTACTGTTGCAGACGAAACGTTCATATCCGGCTCACGTTCCAAAACACCCTTGCTTGATACCGGTTCCCCGTTTTCAATATATGATTCTATTACCGACCTGAGTATACGGTTCAAACGTTCTTTCATTTATTTCACCTGCCGACTGTTTTAGCACTCCGGTCCTTTGAGTGCTAACGCATATAATTTAGCACTATTTTTCCACTTTGTCAAGTGTTTTATTCAAAAAATAAATTTACTCTATTGACAATTAATATATTATTAATATATACTGATATAAAGCAACGCAAAAGACTGTAAAATTCATTATTCGGGAGGCCATTATGGCAGACTTTACATTTGAAATAACTGAAACCTTCGGCAAGCTGCCGGAAAATTCAAACGGCTGGGCAAAAGCGCTTAATAAGGTAAGCTGGATGGGCAGAGAGCCTAAATATGACCTGCGCGAGTGGTCACCCGACAGCTCGAAGATGAACAAAGGTATTTCATTCACAGCGGAAGAACTTACGGCGCTTCGCGATATACTCAACAAAATGGATATAAAATAAGGTCAGTAAACGATAATTAAAATTAAAAATTGCGGGGCGGCAAATGCCGCCCCGCATAAATTTTGTTTATAACGGATTACAGTGCGGTATCCGCAACTGCATCTTCATCGTCAAAATCATTTTCGAACATATAGCTTGTACTGCAATCAAGCTTAGTTCTTTTCTTTTTCAAATGCTTCAAAATCAGAAAGGTTGTTGCAACCGCCGCACATACTCCGACAATTACGGAACAGATCACAATAATATTACTTTTGTTTCTCATATTCAGCCTCCTCAAGCTTGATTTTAACTTATTATATAATAAAAAAATATAAATTACAATAACTATTCTTTCATTTTTCCTTGAAAACGACTTTTATCATCAGCCATAGACATAACAGCTCGTTAATAACCCCGCCGACAGCTAAAGCAAGCGCTTGATTTGAAGATAAAACAAAAAGTACGCTCACGAACAATTGACGGGTAGCCCAAAGCACGGCGCAGCACAGAATATATATTATAATCTGCTTTAAAAGCGAATAAATATGCGCACTTCTTACTCGAAGGACAAAAAACTTAATACACGGATAAAAAATCAAGACCCACACACACCACGAAAGCAGTGCACTGTCTTTTAAAGGTTGTTTAAATATAACCGAAAAAGCCACCTCAAATGCATAGCGCAAAAAAGAGCACATTAAAGCCGCAAGAAAGTAACGAAGAAGCATCCACTTATTATTATATGCGCTGTCTAAAATTACATCAATTTTACTTTGACTTTTTATATTCGTGCTTTTTAAGCCGGTTTGTTTTTTGGTATCTTTTTGACTTTTCAATACATATCTCCGAATTCAGAAATTGATAAGTTATTTCAATAATCGACAGCCCATTGTCACTTGGCGTTAAGGGCAGCAGATTGTATTATAAATTGAGAAAGTGACAAAATCAGCCTATTAGTGACGCAAAGGATTATGTTGTGGTCATAAACAAAAACGCGGCTTTATCGCCGCGTTTTTAATTTATATCAGTTCACTGCGCTGGGATGATATTCAGCATAAACATCTTCGACTTCCATGTCAAAATCATCGTCAAGCAAATAGTAATTGACAAGATAGTTACAGAAACGTCCGTAGCTCTTAGGCTCACTGTTGTCTATCACAATGCTTCCGTTATCCACATTGTCCTCAAAATTGACAAGCATAAGCTTTGCAACATCGCAGTAATAAGATGCCTGGAGCTTTTCACCGGCGGCGACATACTCAATGTCACTTGACAGACCGTAAAGCGTATCAAGATTTTTTACAAGCTGAACATACTCTCTCTTTGCACTTTCTTTAAGAGCATTTGCCATATATAAATGGAGATTCTTTCCGTTTTCGTTATAGAATACCGAGCTGAGCTCAACATATGCATTAAAATAACCCGAATAGTTTATATAATAGTCATCAGAGTACTTTGTACATACGAGAAACGCAATAAAAGAAGCGTCTCCATCATCCGTATATCCGCGCTGAACCGCCATAGTCTTGGCAATCTGCATCGGGACGACAACCTCAGGATAGTCACTGTTTATGCAAAGCTCACCTGTAATGGGCGAATAAATACTTGAAATTCTGAATTTGGAATAAAGGTCGGAGAACAAAAGCTCCTTCGCTGTAAGAGATTTGCCCTTCAGCGTGGGAATATCCTGAGCGGCATTGTCAAAAGCCTCCGATATTTTCTGCGATATAACCTCGGTGGAACGACCTGAGCTTGCGTACTTGGATGATCCGGTTTTTGTAAAGAAAATATTATCCATGCCGTCATAGAGCGAATTATTGATACCGTCTATAAGGTAAAGCATGGTTTTGCTGAAATCGAGATTTGTAACCTTGGCATTGGTATACTCGGTTGACTTTGAAAGCGGATCACGATATGTAAATACACCGTAGCACATCGAGAAAAGAAGCGTAAACGCACCTGCAACGGCAAGCAGAGAATAACCGAACTGCACCCAAAGACCGCCCTTGTGAAACTTACCCTTAACCTGTACTGTTCTTACAATGATGAAAACAAGATATGCAATTATACCCAAAGCGGCAGCACAAATCAAAATTTCAAACATAGATATGGGGAACAGGTTAAAGAATGACGCAATCCCGCCTGAAATTCCGCTGAAAGCCTTTGCCAAGCTCTCATTTGCTGCAAGATACAGAATGAGACCGACAAGACCCAGTGCAACAAACACCCATTTAATTATTGAAGTGACAAGCGGTTTCATAAGCAAAACCTTGAGTTTTTCACCAATTGTCATATCAACCTCAGGATCTGCCTGCTCCGCGCCGAAGTCTTCCAGGTCAAGTTCAACCTCTGACGAGGCGTCACTGAAATTGTCAGCTGCCGAGATTTCTTCAGCAGATACTGTTTTTTCTAAGTTTTCGCTCATGAAAAGTCCTCCTTGAACGCTGTATATATAATATACTATACTATTGAGCGCAAAAGTTCAATAGTAAATTTTAATTTTTTCTTAAAATTCTCGATTTATTTAGATTTTTTGTTTATCTTAAACATTTTTAATATATAATTTTTGTGCATAATCACTATTGATTTTTAACTTCAAAAAGCACTCCGAGGGTATTCGGTCCGCAATGACTTGTGATAACACAGCCGGCGGTTGTCTCATACACCTCTTCAAACGGAATAAGGCTGCAAACCTTTTCCCGAACCTGTTTTACAAGCTCCTCATCGCACTTTGTATGAGTGATAAAAACGCGTCGGGTATCTATGTCGGGACACGACAGCATATCCTCGGTATATTTAAGCAAGACCTTATCATACATGCCGCGGTATTTTCCGCCCATGCCCATTTTACCGTTTGTGACCTCAATGCGCGGTTTTATTTTAAGAAGATTTGCCCCCAGCATGGCAACGGCGGAGCAGCGCCCGCCCATTCGCAGATATTCAAGATTATCAATAACAAAGCTGGCGCGTACAAGCGGCACGTGCGCGCGTACCCGCTCTGCAATTTCCGCAGCACCCAGACCCTGTGCTCTGTAATCGGCGGCGTCAAGCACCAAAAGCCCCGACCCGGTAGACAGGTTCAGCGTGTCTATAACATAAACATTGCCCACCTCTTTTGCGGCAATAAGCGCATTCTGATGACTTGAGGACATATCGCTTGATATATTAAAGTGTATGACTTCCATACCCTTTTCAACATAAGTTTTAAAAAGACTGAGATAATCCTCAACCGACGCCGCCGAGGTTTTGGGCAGAATATTATTTTCGGAAACAAAGTCGTATATTCCGTCGGGTTTTATATCAACACCGTCCGCATATGATTTATCACCCAAAATCGTATACAGCGGACTTACGGTAATATCATGTTTATCAATAAGCTCAGGCGACAGATCGCATGTACTGTCAACAGTTATCTTTACAACTGACATTGTCTTTCTCCGTTCAAAAATTATAGCAGGATTTCAACCTACCATATAATAGCAGGATTTCAACCTACCATATAATTGTATACAAAATCACTTTTATTGTCAAGATGTACAATAAGTTTTAATTTTTTCGCATAAGCTGTCATAACAATTATGAACAGAGCGAGGTTTTCAAATTAATGTTGACTTTTTCAGCCGCGCAAGGTTATAATATTATGGAAAAATTAAACGGAGGAAGTTTATCATGTTAGTTTCTGCAAAAGATATGATGAAAAAAGCCTACGAAGGTCATTACGCCGTAGGTCAGTTTAACATCAATAACCTCGAATGGACAAAAGCAATTCTGCTTACCGCTCAGGAAAACAATTCACCTGTCATTCTCGGCGTTTCCGAAGGCGCAGGCAAATACATGTGCGGATACAACACCGTTGTCGGTATGGTAAAGGGAATGATTGACACTCTCGGCATTACCGTACCCGTAGCGCTTCACCTCGACCACGGCTCCTATGAGGGCGCAAAGGCTGTTATCAGAGACGGATTTTCATCTGTTATGTTTGACGGTTCTCATTACGGCATTGAGGAAAACATTGAAAAAACCAAAGAAATCATAGCGCTTGCGGCTGAAAAGGGTCTTTCGGTTGAAGCTGAGGTCGGCGCTATCGGCGGAGAAGAGGACGGCGTTGTAGGCAAGGGCGAAGTTGCAGACGCAGACGAGTGCAAGCTCATCGCGGATCTCGGCGTCACAATGCTGGCGGCGGGCATCGGCAACATTCACGGCAAATATCCCGCAAACTGGGCAGGTCTTGACTTTAACGCATTAAAGCTCATTTCCGAAAAGACAAACGGTATGCCGCTTGTTCTTCACGGCGGCACGGGAATTCCTGCCGATATGATTAAAAAGGCAATTTCCATGGGAGTTGCGAAAATCAACGTAAATACCGAGTGCCAGCTCGCTTTTGCAGAGGCAACAAGAAAATATATAGAAGCAGGAAAAGACCTTGAGGGCAAGGGCTTTGACCCCAGAAAGCTGCTCGCTCCCGGCTTTGAGGCTATAAAGGCTACCGTAAAGGAAAAAATGGAACTGTTCGGTTCAATAAACCGCGCATAATTCAGTGATAAATACAGGCTCCGCCGTGATATAACTCGGCGGAGCCTGTATTTTAACCGCTATTTTCGGAAATGTCCCTCTGACAAAGCTGAAATATCTGCTTTACTGCGGGACGGCTTTCTCATCAATGACAGACTTTTCATTACCGTCCGTAAGACAGTCATAATGTGCTTGAGAGTGACAGGCTTAACGCTCAAATCATTTACATTTTTTGCTCGTATTTTTTATTATTTAGCAAAAAGATTACACAGCGGAGTATGTATATATATGATTTTGCAGTAAATTATATTTGCCAATCTGTTTTACATAAAAAAGCAGCCCGAATAAATCGGGCTGCTTTGAATATTACTGCTTGAGTCCAAACTGCTCATCTATAAGCTCAAGCGGAATTTTTACTATCTTGCATGAATTAAGGCAGGTGCCCGAATTATTGGAATGATAGTAAGCCGCAAGAAAATAATCTCCTCCGTCAAAAACCACGGGATAGCAATATCCGTTACGAGGGTCATCCTCCAAAATAAAGTTTTCGGCTTTTCCGTCCCAAAAAGACGAGCCGTCACCCTCCGCGATAAGGCAAACAAGAGGAGTTCTGCCCCAAGAAAGCTCTTTGTATTCTTTATGGGGATAATTGGGAATAGGATTAAATACAGCGGCGGTATATCTTCCTGCCATATGACGAATGTGCATAGGAGAGGCGGGAGAGAAAAATACCGTGCTGGGCATAGGCACAGACCAAGTCATGCCGTCATCCTCGGAAAAACTCTCAAACTGCGAGCCGTTAGCGGTTCTTGAAAAAGAAAAAATTTTACCGCTTTCGAACTGAACAATACCCGTTTCCTGTAAGCCGTGAGTCATCTCGTTGAAGGGATGACTGATAAGATTATTTGTGTCAAAGAACGTATAGCCGTCATCATCGGAAGCAAAATAGCAAGTATGACCTTTTCCCTCAATTTCCCCGTCAAATTCACCTCCGTCTTTATAACGGTGCAAATTCAAAGGAATTAAAATACGTCCGCTGTTAAGACGGATTACTCTCGCATTTTCAAATACATAGTATCCCTCTTTTTTAACGCAATCGATAGGTGCAGACCAAGTTGCGCCCTCGTCGATTGAGCGAGTAAACATAACTGTCATACCGATATTGCCGCCGGCTGTGATATATTTCAAGCCGTAGAACATACCCAAATCGCCGTTTGCCATACGCATCAGGGAAACGCACATGACGTTTACTGCATCGCCTTTTGCGGCAATAATTTTGCTGTTGCAAATGTCAAAGCTTTCACCGTTATCCTTTGAAAAAACCGCACGGATACAAGCGCTGCCGTGGTCGTGGCTGGAGTTGCCGTCATAAGATGTATATGCAAACATTATATCTCCGTTTTTGAGTCTCAAGAAGTCACCCTCGCCGTTCCTGGGATTACCTTTTTTGGTATTTATAAACGCAACCTCATATCCGATTTTTTTCATAATCAAAACCCTTTATAAAATGTATTTGGAATTATTTTTCCTCATCTTCTGAATATGCTTCAGATACCGAGTTTTAAATTAATCGCGAGCTTTAATTATTTTTTCACAAAATGCCACATGACGGAATAAGGGTCTGTCTCCTTTGTCTTTACCTCGATACCGCGCGTAAGCGTTTTTCCACTGAAAACCTCGCCGCTTACCGTGTCAAGATACTCCGCGTTCTCGTCCGCCTCCGGAATGAAAAGATACACCCTTGACGCACTTTCGCCGTAGCTCTGCTCGAAGCTGAGCAAAAACTCCGAACGCTCTGCGTTTGTGAAGTAGTATGCATAGTAGTTGCTGTCAAACGGGCTGAAGATACGGTAAAAATCACCGCGCAGTATAAGCTCCTCATATTCACGGTAAGCCGCAACCTGCGCCTTTACGGTTTCCTTTATCTCATCGCTTGCATTGGGAAGATGCATTTCATAGCCGAGCGGGCCGTTTAGCGCGACGTGCCAGCGGTATTTCAGCTCGTCGGGGTTTGCGCAGATATTGCGCGGATTTGAAACATGGCAGCTCATCGCCGCCGTCGGATACGCAAGCGTGGAGGAGTACTGAATTTTCATACGCTTTTTCGGCCAGGTGTTGTCGCTTGTCCAAATCTGGGTTGAATATTTCATCATGCCAAGGTCATAGCGTCCGCCGCCGCCGGAGCAGTTTTCAATCATGGCGTTGGGAAAATGCTGTGCAAACCAGCGGTAAAGGTCGTAAACGCCGAGCATATAGCGGTATGCCGTCTCGCCCTGTCTTTCGGGCGGCAGAGCGGGCGAGCCCACCTCCGACATATGTCTGTTCATATCCCACTTGAAATAGTCAATCGCAATACCGTCAAATGTATCGGAAAAAGACTTTTTAAGATATTCCACAACATCATTATTGGACATATCCAGGACAAGCTGGCTGCGGGACAGTGTACTCTCGCGGTCTGTACATCTTATACACCATTCGGGGTGAGTGCGGAAAAGGTCGCTGTCCGGGTTGACCATCTCAGGCTCTATCCAGATACCGAACTTTATACCGTGCGCCTTTACGCGGTCAACAAATGTCTTGAGACCGTCCCTGAATTTGTTTTTATTGACATACCAGTCGCCCAGTCCCGCCTTATCGTTATTTCTTGCTCCGAACCAGCCGTCATCCATGACAAGCATGTCAATTCCCGCGTCTGCCGCAGACTTTGCAAAGCGCAGCATCTCCTTCTCGTCAATATCAAAATAGCACGCCTCCCACGTGTTAAGCACCACGGGGCGTTTTTCAAACGGCTCGGGCGGAAGAATATGCGCACGCACAAAGCTGTGAAAGTTTCTCGACATGCCGCCCAAACCCTTTTCGGAATAGGTCATAACCGCCTCAGGGGTCATAAAGCTGTCACCCTCCTTTAGCAGCCAGCTGAAGTTCTCGCTGCCAAGCCCCAGTGACACACGGGTAAAGCCTGTCTGATCCACCTCGGTTTCACTCAGAAAATTCCCGCTGTAAACAAAATTAAAGCCGTATACATCGCCTTCACGCTCAGTCGCATTTTTTGAGCACAGGGCGGTAAACGGATTGTACTGATGACCGGAGGCACCGCGGCGGCTCATAACGCTCTGGACACCGTGAAACAGCGGAACGCGCTGAAAGCTGCGCTCGGCATTATGCGCGCCGTAAAGGCTTATCATATCAAAATCGGAGGTCGGCAAATCAAGCATAAGGCTCATTATTTTTTCAACGGTGACCGGCGCGCCGCTTTTGTTTTCAACAAGCGCATAGCGTGCAATAACATCCTCATTGGGAAATACCGTATAGAACAGCTTCAGCCGGCATCCGCTGACGCTGTCGGAAAGGGAGAGCTCAAGCGTTTGAGTGTCGCTGTCCGCTTCGGAATAGGGAAGACGCGGCAGCTCCATACGCCCGTTAAAAATACGGTAACCGTCATATGTAAAATGCGTTACACTGTCTCCGTTCTTGTTTTTTATCCGCAGCGGCGTAATACGAAAATCCCCGCTCCCGAAATAGGAATACTCCGCCATTCCGACATCAGGGCTGTAATTTTGACCGTGCTCCTCAAAATACGGAGAAAAAGACTTATACGGATTCATGTATGAAACTTCGCAACAACCGTCTTTTTTACCGTAATACAGATGCACCGGATATTTGTCAAATAAAATCTGCATGACATAACAGGTGTTTGCGGTCTCCAAAATAAATCTTTCAGACTTATCATCATAGCGTACAGACATTATTATTTCCTCTCATTCTCGATAATTACCGCCAGTATATCAGAAAAAGAAAATGTTGTAAATACAAAATGTAAAAATTGTGCATTAAAGGGCGGCGGTTTTTCATACGCTAAAACAGAATACCCCCTCCGTATAAACGAAGGGGGTCATTATTCTGTAATTTATAAGACTTGGGATTCTTTGGGTCTTATATCTTCTGCTTAACCTTAGCAGCCTTACCGACTCTGTTACGAACATAGTAGAGCTTGGCACGTCTTACCTTACCGCGGCGGACAATCTCGACCTTCTCCACCTTGGGCGAGTTTACAAGAAAAGTTCTCTCTACACCGACGCCGTAAGCTACACGTCTTACCTTAAACGTCTCCGAAATACCGCCGCCGTGCTTTGCAATAATAGTACCCTCAAACACCTGAATTCTTTCACGGTTGCCCTCTTTTACCTTTACGCTTACACGAACGGTATCGCCGATATTAAGTTCAAATCTTTCGGCTTTAATTTGCTCGTCAGTTACAGCCTTCAAATAATCCATTGTAACTTCTCCTCCTTGAAAATTTTAGGGGTTCACAGGCATTCATGCGAGCAAATGCAGCGGACTGCCTGTCGGAAAACATCCGTCAATCCAAAATATAATAGCATATCTGTTTGCATTTTGCAACAGTTTTTTTAATTTTCTATGCTTATACTGACAATTTCGGGAAAATTGTTAAGCCTCAGCGGCAAAAATGTATTTCCGGCGCCGCCCGAAACTATCATAACACTGTCGTTTTCCTTATACATTCCCTTTGAATATTTAGGAAAAAATCCCTCGTCCGGCGCCAGCAGCGCACCGAAAAACGGAATTCTGATAAGTCCGCCGTGGACATGCCCGCACAATACAAGATCAATATCATAGTCAGAAACCGTCTGTTCCCTGTCAAACTCAGTCGGACGGTGAACAACTGCGATTTTAAAATTATCAAGACGCTCGAAAAGCGCCAAAAGATCCTGACGCTGCTGCATACTGTCAACAATACGGTCGGAAATGCCCAAAACGGAAAACCTTTCATAAATTTTATAGCGCTCGTCAAGAACGATATCCGAACAGCCGAGTTGTTCAATAACGCGCTCCCGACCGAGCACCGCCTCATGATTTCCCGTCACATAATACACATCGGAAATGCCGCGCAGCGCAGTCAGCAGCTGCGCGGCAGTTTTATAATCGGGGCGCCGGCGGTCAACAAGATCTCCGGCTATAATTATAATGTCGGGCGCACAGGCGCGAACCTTCTTAACGATACTTCCGAGCAGCCTTTTATTATTGTGAAAATCGCTTATCAGCACGATTTTCAAGCCTCCGCAGGGCTTTTTTGTCTTAACCTTATATCTCTTCACAACGGAAACATTATTATATAGCAGCAATAAAAACGTAATAAACGCTAAAAACACCAAAATCGTAAATAATAACTCTGACATAACGTTTCCTTTCTGCAAATTGTTAAATTTTCGTCAATTATTGACAAAATTTGTTAAACACTGTATACTTATTTTATTAAGTTATATTTTGGAGGTAACAGCCGATGCGTCGTTCATCATCAAAGCAGCTTATTTTGTTTCTGATTGGCTGCGCAGCAAATATCGTCCTGTTCTGTCTTTCAAAATATCTGCACTTTCCGCTCTGGCTTGACTTTACGGGAAGTTTTTATATTACGGCGGTATGCGGACCGCTGCCCGGTGTCATTTCCTTTCTACTTCACATTACGCTTCTTGCCGTACTGATTGACGGAGCGGGAGCGCTGTGGCTTGCCCTGCCGATGCTTTTTGCCGGTGCGGTCGTCTATGCCGCAAAGCATTTTTCTCTGCTGGGGAAACCACTGTATCATGTATGCACCGTTTTTCTAAGCTCACTTGCCGCGTCTGTGGGATACTTCATTATTTTCATTTCAAATCGGCTGCCTGCGCGATACGAATCATACAGGAGTGTGATTAATGCCGTCATTGAATCGCACGGCAGGTTTTTGGGCGCACTGCTTCCGGGACTTGCAATAGCATTCGCGGAAATGATTCCATGTCTTGCGCTGTTTACGGTAATGTATCTTTTAACACCGCGCCCCAAAAGCTCGCTCAGCTTTAAAAAATAGTAATTTTTCAAACAATATTGAATATCGAAAAGTACGTAAATTTCTTTACGTACTTTTTTATTTACATTGTCTCGGGCGCCTCAATATTCATAAGACTGAGCGCGTTTTTTATAACAGTCTTTGTGCAGAGAACAAGAGCCATGCGTCCGCGCACCACGTCATCCGCCTCGCCTTTTATGCGGCAAGCATTGTAAAAGCTATGGAAAGCGGCGGCAACATCAATTACGTACTTTGTGATTTTTGAAGGTTCCAGCGACTTTGCCGCCGATACTATCTCGTCAGGAAAGCGTGAAAGTACGCTTATAAGCGCCCGCTCGTGCGCAGTATCAAAACCATACCCCGCACAGCTGCCTCCCACATCGGCGTTTACGTTGCGCAAAATCGAGCAGATGCGCGCATGCGCATACTGAACATAATAAAGAGGATTTTCACTGTCCTGCTTTACTGCAAGCGACAGGTCAAAGTCCATAACGGATTCGGAACGGTTCATATTGAAGAAAAAGCGGGCGGCGTCAGCGGGTATTTCATCAAGCAGATCGGACAGAGTAATGCTCTTGCCTGTACGCTTTGACATTTTAAAGGGCTTGCCGTCACGCATAAGGCGCACAAGCTGCATCAGTACAACCTCCAGACGCTCAGGCTCGATATTGAGCGCTTTCATTCCAGCCTTGTATCTTATTGTATGCCCGTGATGGTCAGCGCCCAGAACGTTTATACAGCGTTCAAATCCGCGCTCTGCAAACTTATTGCGGTGGTATGCAAGGTCAACGGCATAGTAGGTGTAAAAACCGTTTGCCTTTACCATTACCTCGTCCTTCTCACAGCCGTAATCGGTAGCACGAAACCACTTGGCGCCGTCAGCCTCGTACAGCGCACCCGCCTTATCAAGAAGCTCAATAGTCTCGGCGACGTATCCGCTTTCATGCAGCGTAGATTCACGAAACCACTTATCATAAACAATTTTATATTTTTTAAGGTCGCTTTTCATACGCGCTATGTTCTTTTCCAATCCGAAAGCCACAAGTGAATTGACAAGCGCGGGCTTGTCCTCAAAGGAAATTTCCTCATGCTGCTGCGCGTACTCGCGCGCAAGCTCCCTTATATCGTCACCGTGATAACCGTCATCGGGAAATTCCATGCTGTCCTCACCGTTTTTCAGCTGGTAAAGCCGCGCATACAGAGACTGACCGAACAAGGATACCTGATTGCCTGCGTCATTGACGTAAAACTCGCGCGAAACATCGGCTCCCGCATAGCTCAGAACCGACGCTAAACAGTCGCCGATAATGCCGCCGCGCGCATTGCCCATATGCATAGGTCCCGTCGGGTTGGCGGACACAAACTCCACCAGTATTTTTTCACCGTGCAGGCAGTCTGTTTTTCCGAACTCTCCGCCAAGCTCCAGTATATTATCCACCTGCTGCGAATAATACTGCGATGACAGCACAAAATTGATAAATCCGGGGCCTGCGACACTTACGCTGTC
Source organism: Clostridia bacterium (assembly GCA_017937065.1). Lineage (GTDB taxonomy): Bacteria > Bacillota > Clostridia > Oscillospirales > QAKW01 > RGIG9041. Next base: position 13,956 of record JAGBEI010000031.1, read on the forward strand.
GATAAGCCCGCCTTTGTCCAGACGGCTGACAATCTCGTTTCCGATAAGCGCGGGCGCCTTTTTGAGAAGCTTAACATTTTTCATTGCAAAGTTTACGGAAAAATCGCCGTTTGATACGTCCTTTGGCACCTCCACCTCGAAATCCGCAAGCTCGGCGCGCGGCAGCACACCGTCCTGTACGCACTTCTCGTATGCCGCTGCAACCTTATCCTTTATAATCGCTTTTACATGTTCAAGCGGGTTCCTGACTGCCATTTTATATTTCCTCCGTTTTAATTATAACTTTATTTTCGTCTGCCTCTCCTCCCGCCGAAATGCGATATTCGAGCGTGAGAATGCCTTCGGTATCAAGCCTGTTGTCAACTTTGTGCGCGGCTATCTCAAAAGACAGCGCGCCCATGGGCGTAACATACCGCGACATATGCGCGGCACCCTCTTCTATCTCCATGCGCGTGCCGCTGCCGTGTCGAATAACAGTCACCCGACTGCCCCTGACCTTTATTGAGCACGGCTCGTTCTCATGCCTGTACAGGATATAAGCCGCGCCGTCCCTTTCGGTCATCATCGCTTCACAGCACAGACGCGGCGCTCTGTCAGAGCTTATTGTAAGCCGTATTTTCTTTTTATTTTCAGTATTTTTCAATATCTATTTTATGTACCTCGCCGTTAATAGAACGGCGCATGAATATGCCGCCGAGTGTTTCAAAGTTTTCAATGCTGTCGCTTACAAAATAGCGGTGACTTCCCGTTTCCCGCCCGCTTAAAAGTCCGCGGACATTCAGCATGTCGCGAACTGTCTTTGCCGCCTCCCTGCCGGGGTTTATAAGACGCACGTTGTCTCCGACATAATCGCCTATCGTATGTGCAATAATGGGATAGTGGGTACAGCCCAGTATCACGGTATCGGGGCGAAAAGGCAGAAGCTGTGAAAGATAGAGCTCGATGGCATTTACAATCAGCGGGTCGTTTTTCTCAATATGTCCGTTTTCCACAAGCGGGACAAAAAGCGGGCATGCAATGCTCATGGTACGGCACTGCGGCGCGATTTCATGAAGAATTCTCTCATATGCGCCGGATTTTATCGTTGCGGGAGTACCTATTATGCCTATTCTGCCGTTTTCGCTGCATCGGGCAGCGGCACGCGCCGCGCTGTCAATGACACCGATTACGGGGAACGGATATTCATCCTTTACCTTATCCAGCGCGACAGCTGAAATTGTACCGCAGGCAACAAGCGCCGCCTTTACATGGAATTCAGACAGAAAGTTTAAATCCTGCCGCGTATAGCGTATTATCGTTTCGGGACTGCGCGTACCGTAGGGCACGCGCGAGGTATCGCCGAAATATACAATATCCTCGCGCGGCAGAAGCCTGCACAACTCCTTCATAGCGGTAAGCCCGCCCAGTCCGCTGTCAAAAACGCCGATAGCGTTTTCCTTCATATCCTGTCCTCCGCAAGCGCCAAAGCTATCAGCCTGTCGGCAAGCTCACCTCCTGCACAGCAGGAATGAGCCATCAGCTTGGGATACATGCTGATATCGGTAAAGCCGGGAATTGTATTAAGCTCGTTAAAAATAACTCTCCCGTCGGCGCAGACAAAAAAGTCTACGCGCGCCATTCCCTGACACTCCATTGTCTTAAAAACCTCAATCGCGGTGTTACGCACCTTAGCTGAAATATCATCGCTTATTTTTGCAGGGATATACAGCTTGGAACTCTCATCCTTATATTTTGAGTCGTAGCTGTAAAACTCCTGAGACGGCGCAATCTGACCGCAGACGGACGCAGTCGGCTCACTGTTGCCGATAACCGCAACCTCCACCTCGCTGCCGTCAATAAATTCCTCCGCCAATACCTTAAAGTCATGCCGCGCAGCTTCAAGCAGACCCGCCTCAAGCGTTGCTCGGTTTGAGCATTTGACCACGCCGACGCTTGAGCCGGCGGAAACCGGCTTTACAAAAACGGGATAATCAAAGCGCGCTTCTATTCTGTCCGCCGCACCGCCTACATTCTTCAAAAGACTTGACGAGTAAAACATCTCCCATCCAGCCTGTATAATACCGGCACGCTCGCACAGTATTTTTGTAATCACCTTATCCATACTGCACGCGGCACTTGTCATAGTGGTTGTTACCTGGGGTATGCCTGCAAGCTTCAAAAGCGCCGCCGCCGCGCCGTCCTCGCCGTTTTTTCCGTGCAAAATCGGAAACGCGACGTCAATTTTTATATTTTTTCCCCCGACAACATAAATACCCCGCACACCCCTGTCGGGTGAAATAAACGCGTTTCTGCTGTCTGCGTCCAGCCACTTGCCGCTGCGTATCTGGTCAGGCGTTGCATCCGTCAGAAACCATTTCCCGTCGCGGGTAATACCTAAAACATACACATTATATTTATCCCTGTCAAGGATGGAAACAACATTAGCCGCGGACAGGCAGGATATCTCATGCTCATTCGACACGCCGCCGAAAATGACCGCCACATTTAACTTTTCAGCCATAAAAATACCTTCTTAAAATAATATTTATAATAGGAAAATTCAGTAAGTATAATAATTATAATAACACTATTTATGCCGTATGTAAAGATTAATATTCTCAATTTTACCGGACATTTTAAATAAAACGAACACTGAGGGCAAAAGCATCGCAAAATTGACGGTATCCGCCGCCCTCCATAACAGTGCAGGCGGCAGCACCGCTCCGAAAAACGCGGCACAGATAAACGCGATATCATACCATCCGCTTTTGCAGGTCAAATACTGGATAGCGCGCTTTGCAAGGTAATACCAGCCTATCATAGTCGCAAAGACAAAAAGCGTCATGGATACCCATAAAAGCCAGTCTCCCAGCGGCAGTGAGGAAAACGAGCCGCGCACTGTCATGTCCGCGTCAGACCCTGCATCTGCGCCGCTCATTACAAACATGATGCCCGTTACGGCGCACATGACGACAGTGTCCCAAAAGGTTGTGGTCATGGCGCTCAGTGCACTCATGCCGATGTTTTTGTCCCCGGACTCCGCTGCAAGTATGCCTCCGCTGCCAAGCCCGCTCTCGTTTGAATAAAGACCGCGCGTTATTCCGTGCTTTACCGCAGCGCCCAGTGCGCCCGCGCCCGCACTCTTTATGCTTAACGCACCCGACAGTATTTTTCCGACAGCATCGGGCAGCGCTCTGTAATCAAGCGCTATCACGGCAAGGCTTGCAATAAGAAAGCCGAGAGACATAACGGGCACAAGCAGACCGCTCACCCTGGCAATGCCCGAAAGTCCGCAGGACACGGTGAGCACTAAAAGCGCAGCCAAAAAAGCACCCGTAAGCCAGTCGTCTGCGGGCAGAGCCGATGCCAGGGAGCGCGACGGCACCGCAGCGCCCATAAACAGTCCGCCCAGCGCACAGAATACCGACCAGAAAACAGCCGTGCGCCGACAGCCGAGTCTGCCGAGCAGCACCATTGTACCTCCTATTTCACTGTCGCCGCGCTTTTGGGTGTATTTCAAGGCAAGATAACTCTCCGCATATTTTGTAGGCATTGCAAGCAGACCGCATACCCACATCCAGAAAACAGCCCCCGGTCCGCCTCCGGATATCGCAACCGCCACCCCCGTTATATTGCCCGGACCAATCGTTGTCCCGAGAGCAGCCGCAAACGCGGCATAAGTACCTATACCCTTTTCCGTTCCGTTTTGCTTCGGTGAAAATGAATATTTAATACCTTTAAAAGTATATCTTTGAATAAAACGAAGCTTAAACGTAAAAAACAGATGACAAAGCATCAGTATAAAAACCATAAGCACCACCTTTATTCACTATATTGACGTTTTTTCGGAAATAGCATATAATATTTTTATGGATGATAAATTTTTTATGAAAAAGGCGCTCAGACAGGCGCAGCTTGCATACAGATCCGGCGAGGTTCCGGTCGGCGCCGTCATTGTAAAGGACGGAAAAGTCATAGCCCGCGGAAAAAATGCGCGGGAGACAGGCAAAAGCGCAGTTTTGCATGCAGAGCTCAGCGCAATACAGAAGGCATGCAAAAAGCTGGGCGGCTGGCGGCTTACAGGCTGCACGCTGTACGTTACGCTGGAGCCGTGCATCATGTGCGCGGGTGCTATAATGAACGCGAGAATTGATCGGGTAGTAATAGCAGCGGCGGACAAAAAGGCGGGAGCCTACGGCGGAATTACGGATATAAACGCACTGCCCGTAAACCACAAGCCGCAGGTGAAAACAGGTGTTTTAGAGGAGCAGTGCTCGGAAATTTTAAAGGACTTTTTCAAACAGCTCAGACTAAAAAACGCATTTAACAAAAAGTTCAAAGTTTGATAACAACTTAATTTGTCCGATATGCTATACTGTATTCAAGATAAGAAAAACTTATCTTAATCCCCCTCCTATTTTTAATGCAAAACAGTAAAGCGGCGTCGGGCAACCGGCGCCGCTTTACTGTTTTGCGGAAGGTCTTCATAATTTTTTTATTGTAAAAGGCTGTTTTGCGTGATATAATAACCGCAAAGCCGTTATTTTAACCGATATATATTTTTAAGGAGAATTGTCATGGATTTTATAGATGATGTTTTGCAAAAGGCACAGAAAGCCGGAAAATTTATCGCCGACAAGGCGGACACCGCGGTTGATTACGTTTCGCTCGAATACAAGGCGTCGTCGCTGCGCTCAAAGGTGGACTCACAGTACAAGGAACTCGGCAGACTTTATTATAAGCTGTCGCAGACACAGGCGGAGGACTGCGGAGAGCTTCAGGAAATATCAGACTCCATAAAAGCACTGCTGTGCGAGCTGAACGCCGTTGAGGAGGATATGAGCAAGTATAAAAATCTGTGTCCGGAATGCAGGGCAAGCAACCCGTCCAAGGCTGAATACTGTTCGAAATGCGGAGCAAAACTGAAGTAGGAGAAGAGCGTTGTCTAAAGTACAGAAAAATTTTTTAAGCGGTGCGCTCATTCTCACCGTCGCAAATGTTATCGTAAAAATCATAGGAGCGATATACAAAATACCGCTGGCAAACCTCATAACGCCTACCGGTATGGATTATTACAACGATGCGTATCAGATATACTCGCTCCTGTTTGTAATTTCCACGGCGGGCGTACCCGTGGCAATAGCAAAGCTTGTCAGTGAATCGATTGTCGCGGGTAGGCTTCGGGAACCTAAAAAAATACTCGGAATATCACTGAAAATGTTTGCTGTCATCAGCTTTTCGCTCATGGTGCTGGTAATAGTTTTTGCACGTCCGCTGTCGCTGATGCTTTCAAACAATTCCACAAACTACTGCATCTATATGATTGCGCCGTCTATTTTTCTGGTTATTATTTCCGCCGCAATCAAAGGATATTTTCAGGGCTACAAGTGCATGACACCGTCCGCCGCATATCAGGTAATAGAGGCGGCTTTCAAGCTTTTCGGGCTTGCAATCATATTTATTATGATAAGGCGCGGAATAACTGACGTTATGATTCTTGCCTGCGGCGGCGTTCTGGGGGTCACATTCGGCTCGTTTGCAAGCGCCGTATTTATGATAATACGTGTACTGTCGGAAAAGGAGCTCGGTAAGGATACCGAAGGCTCTCTGCCGTCGGGAAAATCATCGAAAATAGCAAAAAACATAATAACGCTCGCCATTCCCATCTCTTTGAGCTCCGCAGTAATGAGCGTCACATCCACCCTCGATATGTTCCTTGTCAAGTGGAACTTAAAATATTTCTATTCCGCCGCGGGAGAGGTCGGGGACAAGCTGACCGACCTTGTCAAATCAACCTACGGCGCGTATGTAGGCGCTACCTCCTCGCTTTTCAACCTGCCTCAGGCGGTAACCGTAACGGTAGGCGTGGCGGTGCTGCCGTTTCTCACCACCGCTTTTGCAAAAAAAGACAGGCAGGAGGCTTTTTCCAATATGCGCTCCTCCTCAAAGCTTGTCGGCATGATAGCAATGCCCTGCACTTTGGGGCTCAGCTTTTTAAGCGAGCCTATTGTAAAGCTGCTATACAGTCAGTCTTACTGGACGGTCGGTATCTCCACTCTGCGCATACTGGCTCTTTCGGTTTATTTTGTATCGTTTTCATCGCTTACGGGAGTATTTTTACAGTCGGTCGGCAAGGTAAGCACGGCGCTTTTATCAATGGGAGCCGGTGCCGTAATCAAGCTCACAGCGAACATAGTTATGGTGCGGCTTATCGGAATTATGGGCGCCCCGGTCGGCACTTTTTTATGTTATGCCACGATAGTGATTTTAAATATGCTTTTTATAAAAAAATATATCGGTTTTTCCTTCCCGGCAGCCGACACGTTTATAAAGCCGTTTATTTGCAGCCTTATAAGCTGCTCCCTCGCGTTTCTTGCGTGGTACTTCTCGGCAAAATTCATAAATTCGAATATTGTCTGTCTTGCACTGGCGCTGATTGTTGCGGGAGTTGTTTATACAGCATCGATTTTTCTGTTCAGACTCCTTTCCAAGGAGGACATGGCACTGCTGCCAAAGGGAGACAAGCTCGGTCGTTTGCTTGAAAAATATAATCTGATAAAGGACTGACAGGGTATAAGCCATGAGTAAAGAAACATTAATATCAAAAGAAAAATATGATTTTTCCGATTTGTGCGAGTTAATCGACATTTTGCGCGCACCGGACGGGTGCCCGTGGGACAGAGAGCAAAATCATAAGTCAATACGCAAGGGGCTCATAGAGGAGACATATGAGGTCGTAGAAGGAATTGACAAAAGCGACGACAAAATAATGTGCGAGGAGCTGGGCGACCTTCTGATGCAGGTTGTTTTTCATGCCGCAATAGCACGTGACGAAAATGCATTCGACTTAAACGACATATGCACAGGTATCTGCAAAAAGCTGATTTACCGCCATCCGCATGTGTTTGCAGACGTAAGCGTAGAGAATTCGGCTCAGGTGCTGAAAAACTGGGACGAGCTTAAAAAGGCGGAAAAGGGACAGCGCTCAAAATCAGATGTGCTGAATTCTGTCTCGCGTGCTCTGCCCTCAATGATGCGTGCTCAAAAGCTCTCAAAAAAGTCAGGCGAGCAAACGTCTATTGAAAGTGTCTGTGACAGCATTGCAGACGCGGCAATGCAATTTAAAACAGGAGCCGCAGAGGACGACGGCGCGCTTTTGGGGCAGCTTTTATTCGATGCGGCGCGTCTGGGAAACCTCAAAAGCGTTGACCTTGAGCAGGCACTTTATGACGAAAATGAGCAATTTTGCAGGAATTACTTGTTAAAAGACTGAAAATATCTCATTTTTTTTAAAATACATATTGCAAAACTCAATAAGATTTGAGATAATAGTACTATAATTTCCGTCAGGAAACATCTTTAGGAGGTATAATACAAATGAACAAAGCAGAACTTATTGCTGCTGTTGCAGCTAACGCAGACGTATCACAGAAGGTGGCTGCAAAGGCTGTCGCTGCTGTTATGGATGAAATCAAAGAAGCTCTTAAAAAGGGCGACAAGGTTCAGCTCGTAGGCTTCGGCTCTTTTGAAGTTAAAAACAAGCCCGAGAGAAAAGGTAAAAACCCGAGAACCGGCGAAGCTATCACTATCAAGGCTTCCAAGGCGCCTGTGTTCAAGGCAGGTCAGGCATTTAAAGATTACATTGCATAATTGCGTTTTTGCTGCGGCACGGAATGTTCCGCGGCATTTTTTTGTCTTACGCAAACAGATGAAGCAAAACTTGTTCAATACGGAGAAATATAATGAGACTGGATAAATACTTAAAAGTATCGCGTCTTATAAAAAGGCGCACCGTTGCACAGGAGGCGTGCGACGGCGGGCGGGTGTCGGTAAACGGAAAAACGGTAAAGCCGGCATACGATGTAAAAGAAGGCGATATCATAGAAATTTCGTTTGGGGCGAAAAAGACTAAGGCACGTGTGGAAAAGGTCTGTGATTTTATAAAAGCCAACGAGGCGGACACCATGTACAGCATAATAGAATAAGGCAATACTCCGACACATAGAAAATCCGGCGGGAAACATATTTTGGTTTTCCGCCGGATTTTCTGCACATAATAACCTTAACACACGCAATAAAACAGTGTTAAAATTCACTGTGCGCATTGACTTTATAAGGTTGCAATGGTATAATTATCTATACTGGGTACAATTTTGAATTTTCGGAGTATATATATGAAAAAATATTTAACGGCAGCAGTCTGCACGCTGCTCAGTCTTATTCTTTTTTGTTCTTGCACGGCGCATCGCGCAAAAAACGCGGGCTATACCGTTTACCGTTCATCTCCGGTCGGCGTTGAGATAGAATATCCGGATTTTTGGGAGATGGCAGAGAATAAAAATGACAAGACCGTCGCCTTTGCCGCACCGAGCGAGGGGTATTCAGACACCTACCGAGACAATGTATCCATTTGCTCCTATGAGCTTAACAAGGATGACGACATGGCGTTTGACAATTTTGTCACACAATATATAGATAAGCTTCCGTCCACAATCTCAGGCTATAATCTTGTATCAGAGGGCAACTATCCTGTTGGGGACTATCCCGACAGCTACCGAATCGTATATGAGGGAGATACGGGAGACGGTCAGCTCCGTCTCCAGCAGACCTTTATCAAAAGCGGAAATTATGTCTATATCTACTCATTCATCGCAGAGCCCAAGAGCTACGATTATTTCAATGCCAATTCCGAAATCATGCTCACAACCTTTAAGGCTCTGATGAAATGACAGATGTTATAAACCTCCTTAAACGTCACGGAATACGGGCAAACAAATCGCTCGGGCAGAATTTTCTGCATAAAACGGATATAATAGAAAATATAGCAAAAAACGCGGCGGGCACGGACTGCGCGCTGGAAATCGGTGCAGGTCCCGGAGTTTTGTCAAAATGCCTTTGCGGCAGCTTTAAAAAGGTTGTAACAATAGAAATCGACAGCACACTAATGCCTGTAACGCGCGAGGTGCTCGGCGGCTGTAAAAACCACACTATGGTTTATGCTGATTTTCTGAAGGTAAATCTTGACGAAATTATAAAAAAATATTTGGATTTGCCGCCGGTTACCGTTGTCGGAAACCTTCCGTATAACATAACCGGACAGATAATTACAAAGCTCATCAAAAATCACATGCTTTTCGATAAGGCAGTGATAATGATTCAAAGGGAAGCGGCGCAAAAGCTGTGCGCTGAGCCGTCGCAGGACGGTTACCGCGCAATCAGCGTGCTTGCACAGTATTTTGCACAGATAACTCCGCTTTTCGATGTTACCCCCGACTGCTTTATTCCGGCACCGCACGTTACAAGCACGGTTGTTTTAATGGAATTTAAAAAAAATCTTCCGCTCGCTGCAAATTATGAGGGCGAGTTTATCTCGTTTATCCATAAGATATTTTGTAATCGGCGCAAGTTAATAACATCTATTTTTCAAACACCGTGTGAAAAAGATAATATGCGCCGAATACTGAAAAGTCTTAAACTGTCGGAAAAAGCAAGAGGAGAACAGCTCGACTGTTTACAGCTTTCCCAAATATTCAGTTGTTTATATGTGAATAAAAATGAAATTTTGTAAAATTAATCTTGCATTTTACAGGACGATTTATTATAATACATGTGTTAAAAATATAAAATATATAAGGAGAACATTACAATGACAACAAACAAGACAGTCCTTTCATGGATCGATGAAATCAAAGCTCTTGTTAAGCCTGACAGCGTTATGTGGATTGACGGCAGCGACGAGCAGCTTGAAAAGCTGAGAGCAACCGCCGTTGAAACAGGCGAGCTTGAAAAGCTAAACGAGGAAAAACTGCCGGGCTGCTATCTGCACAGAACAAAGCAGAACGACGTCGCCCGCGTTGAGGACAGAACCTTTATCTGCTCAAGAGAAAAGGAAAACGCAGGTCCGACAAACAACTGGTACGACCCCAAGGAAATGTACGCCAAGCTGTACGACATTGCCCGTGACAGCTACAAGGGCAAAACAATGTACATTATCCCCTTCTCGATGGGACCTATCGGCTCACCTCTTGCAAAAATCGGTATTGAAATCACGGATTCAATTTACGTCGTACTGAACATGGTCATCATGACCAGAGTAGGCACCAAGGTGCTGGACGTACTCGGCGACAGCAACGACTGGGTACGCTGCTTCCATTCAAGATGCGACATCGACCCCGAAAAGAGATATATCTGCCAGTTCCCCGAGGACAATACCATCATTTCCGTAAACTCCGGCTACGGCGGCAACGTGCTTTTGGGCAAGAAGTGCTTTGCCCTGCGCATTGCATCTTACCAGGGCTGGAAAGAGGGCTGGATGGCTGAGCATATGCTTATTCTCGGAATCGAGAATCCCGAGGGTGAGGTTAAGTACGTTGCGGCTGCATTCCCGTCTGCCTGCGGCAAGACCAACCTTGCAATGATGATTCCGCCGAAATACCTGCGCGACAAGGGCTATAAGGTTTGGACTGTCGGTGACGATATTGCCTGGATGAGAATCGGCGAAGACGGACGTCTGTACGCCATCAACCCCGAAAACGGCTTCTTCGGAGTCGCCCCCGGAACAAACGAGAAATCCAACTTCAACGCGCTTGCGTCTACAAAAAAGAATACTATCTTCACAAACGTAGCGCATGACTTAAACGACAACACTGTATGGTGGGAAGGGCTTAACAAGGATCTGCCGACAAACGCCGTAGACTGGAAAGGCAACAAGTGGGATGCCTCAAAGTTTGACAAGGCGGATAAATCGACCTACGCTGCCCACCCCAACTCAAGATTTACGGCTCCCGCCGTCAACTGCCCCTGCATCTCCGAGGAATTTGACAAGGGCGCCGGTGTTCCGATTTCAGCAATCATCTTCGGCGGCCGCCGCGCAAAATGCGCACCGCTTGTATATCAGTCAAAGAGCTGGGAGAACGGTGTATTCATCGGCTCCGCAATGGCGTCTGAGACAACAGCTGCCGCTGCGGGTGCTGTCGGCGTTGTCCGCCGTGACCCGATGGCAATGCTGCCGTTCTGCGGATATCATATGGGCGATTACTTTGCTCACTGGCTTGAAATGGGCAAAAAGCTCGGCGATAAAGCGCCTAAGATATTCAATGTAAACTGGTTCAGAACAGACGACGAAGGCAACTTCATCTGGCCCGGCTTCGGCGATAATATGAGAGTTATCAACTGGATAATTGACCGCTGCGAGGGCAAGGCAGATGCAGTTGAAACCGCAATCGGCTATGTACCCCGTCCCGAAGATATCGACCTTACAGACCTTGATATGGATATTGAAACTCTCAAGAGCATACTTGAGGTTGATAAGGAGATATGGACTAAAGAAGCAGCCGAAATCGAAGAGCATTACAAGAAATTCGGCGACAAGCTCCCCAAAGAGCTCAGAGCACAGCTTGAAACACTTAAAGCAAACCTTAAGTAATATTCCGACAAAAAACAGCAGGATAAAAATCCTGCTGTTTTTATTATTTCATCTGGTCTCCGCCGAGTATCTGACCGGTATAAAGGTCAACGTACACCTTTTTTCTGTCCTTGAACAGCTCGTTATCCTTTGAAAAAACAACTGTCCATGCAAGCCTTGACACCGACGGATAAGCATAGTTTTTATATCCGTCGCTTTCATCCTGATAGTCGCTGTAAATATAATTTGGCAATACAATCTCAGGCTCAGCCGAAATTTCGTATCCGTCTGTAATTCCCAGTCTGTCCGAAGCCAGCAAAACCGCTGCTTCCTTTGAAACAGGAACGTCGTTATCCTTATGGTCATCAAGCAGCGGAAAATAGAATGAATTCCACGATTCAACCTTTCCGGAAACCGTATTGACTGCTATTCTCACCTCCTCATAAGGATTAACAAAATTCGTAACGCTGCCGTCAATCTCAATATCATACGTACGTATAAAGGAGTAGAGCTTATACTCAGGACTTATGGGATTAACCCCATTATAAACATAGCCCTTTGCAAAAGGCAGCTTTTCGTAAAATTCCTTTGCTGCAGCCAGAGATTTATCCTCCGATACAGGCTCTCCGTCAGACGATTCCCTCAAAAGCTCCCCGGAAATCAGTGTACCGTCCTGAGCGTCCAAAGTTATATTGATATCACCGAAGCTCACTTTTGCCTGATGTCTGCTGTACTGTGTCGCATACTCCATCGTAATCTTCGGGGTGAGCCCGTCTCTGTCAACACCTATTGTGTCAAGGATACCTTCTGCAATACCGACAAAATCAATATCAACATCATTTCCGTCACCGGCAGTATCACCGTTTTCGTTTTTATCCTCAGGCAGTTCAATAACCGGCGGCACGTCCCCGATATCCTTGGGAGGCGGAAGTCTCCAGGATTCAATGGCGGCATAGCACGCTATACTGATTACCGCCATTGCCGCGGCTGCGAGCAAAACGCGCACCGTTACCGCTTTTCGGCGTCTTTTCTGCACACCTGCCTTTATGCGTATGTTTTTGCTGTTATCATATTTAATCGGTGAAACGGTATCAAGTATATCATCACTCAAATTTTCCCAAAACTTATTCATTTTACTACCACCTTTCTTCAGTAATCACTGATTTTCGGCTATAAACCTGCGAAGCTTTTCCCTGCCGCAGCGCACCCGCTCATAAACCGCCGATACGGGAACAGACAGCTTTGCGGCAATATCGGCAGGCTTTAACTCATAGAAAAAACGCAGCGTCAGTATTTCCCGGTCAGGCTCGGGAAAAGTCTGCATATAGTTCCACACGGCAAGGACGCTCTCCTTGGAAATGAGATTTTCAAGAGGCATATCATCAGTTACGGTCTGCGCCGTGTCATCAAATACGCTGTCAAATGAATCCTCGCGCCTTCTGCACAGCAAGCGCAGTCTGTCAACGGCACGGCTGCGGGCAATCGCACACAGATAAGTCTTTAAGCCTGCGCGGTCGGGGTCATATTTTTGCACATTCTGCCAGAATTCACAAAAGCAGTCTGCCACAACATCCTCAACATCCTCACGTGTACCGACACCGTGCAGAATACCTGCACATACCGTAAACAACAGCCGTGAATATCCGTCAATCAACTGTTCATATGCACGCGTGTTGTGCTCCTTAAGCCTTTTTATCAGTTTTTCTTCATTAATCATAACAATATTTCCTTTACGGGCTTTAAAAGCGCTTTCATATAATAGTACGAACATAAATTTAAAATTAGGGAAAATTCCATAAATACGGCGTTGACAGCCTTTCACTCTGATGATATCATAGTATAAAAGGAGCGTATATAATGAAAAAATTAATTTCAACCGTTATTGCCGTTATGCTGATTTTTTCCGTATCGGCATGCAAGCCAAAACCTGTACAGGATGACGCCGATACAATAAAGGGCAGTCTCAGCGGCGGCACTCAGCAAAGCGACAATGTGCAGAACGAAACCGACCCTGACAGCAGCGGCATACAGGGCGAAAACGATAGTGACAGCGGCAGTGCAGACCAAAGCCAAAACAGCGGCGGTCAGGTATTTACAAGTACATTCGGCGGGTTTAAGCTGACGGCACCGGACGACAGCTGGGAATTTGCAGGTGAAGAGGAATTGCTTGAGCTTTCAAAGGCGGTCGATTCCTACGCCGAAACAGACAAAGAAAAACAAAATATCGAGGCTGCAAAGCAGAGAACAATTTACGATACGCTTCTGCGCCATCGGGACAGCGCCGCCAATATAATTATCATGTACGAAAACCTTTCCATGTCACAGAGCCTTGCAAATGCAGACGCCATGCAGTACGCCCAGACGCTTGCAAGTCAGCTCGGCAGCATGGGTAATTACACGGTAGACTCACCCCTGACCGTAAGCTTTATAGGAACGCCTTATGTGAGAATGGATGCGACCTCTATTCAACAGGACGGAATGCTGACACAAACATATCTAATAAGAAAAATAGATGAATACATTCTTGCCATCTGTCTGACGCCCTCCAATCTGAACGGTGTAACGGTGGATTCCATGATGTCTATGTTTTCACAGCTCTGATATTAATACCGCAAAGCAAAAACCGACTCGGAAATTCCGAGCCGGTTTTTTTAAGTTTCCTGTTTCAAAATCAAACTATCTTTTCAAAATCGGAAGCCCCGTGCTTACACAGCGGACAAACAAAATCGTCCGGCAGCGTTTCACCCTCATAGACATATCCGCACACCTTGCAGACGTAACCCTTAACGCCTTCCGTCTGAGGCTTGGGCTTTACATTTTTCTGATAATAAGTATATGTCATAGTCTCACGGTCGCTCATAACACGAGCTTCTGTTATTTCACATATAAACATTCCGTGTGTATCCAGGTCAACGTAGTCAACAGTCTTTAAGGACATAAACGAATTGATGTACAGATTGAGAAAAGCAAGCCCGTTATCAGACCGACCGAAGTCAAAGCCCGCAAACTTGTCCGTATTTCTGCCGCTTTTAAAACCGAACCGTTCAAATACGGAATACGGCGCGTCAACGGACAGGCAGTTTACATTCATGATACCTGTCTGCTTGATAATATGATGCGAATAATTGTCTTTATTGATGGTAACGGCAATACGGTTAGGCGTATTTGTCACCTGCGTTATGGTATTGACTATAAGTCCGTTGTCCCTTTTACCGTCGTTTGAGGTGACAACATACAGTCCGTATCCGATATTAAAAAGCGCCGTAAGATCATTTTTATCCGCCGTGTCGGAAGAACGCGCAATATAATCGCGGCAAAGCTCATGCGCCAGCTTATTTAGCTGCGCTGCGGCATCGTCTTTCATCGCAGAATTAACTGTTACAACCGGCTCGGCAAACTCGATTTTTTTGGACTTTTCAAGTTTTGCACGCATAATTTTAGCTGCCATCGGCGCCCATGAACCGTTTTCAATAAGAGCTACCGTACGGTTTTGAAAATTACGCTCCGTAAGGTCGCTTAAAAACTCACGCATAGGCGGAAAAATATCTGCGTTATACGTCGTTGTTGCAAGAACGAGCTTGCTGTACCTAAACGCATCTTCTACTGCCTTCGACATATCGCAGCGTGCAAGGTCGGTTACAACCACCTTGGGACAGCCGAGTGTACGAAGCTTTTCGGCAAGCAGCTCAACCGCCTTTTTGGTATTGCCGTAAACAGAGGTATATGCAATCATTATGCCGTCCGTCTCAGGCTGATAGGAGGACCATATATTATAAAGATTTAGGTAGTATCCCAGATTTTCCGTAAGAACAGGACCGTGAAGCGGACAGATTACGGAAATGTCCAGTCCCGCTGCTTTTTTAAGCAACGACTGAACCTGCGCTCCGTACTTTCCGACAATGCCGAAATAATAGCGCCTTGCCTCGCACGCCCATTCCTCATCCGCGTCCATAGCACCGAATTTACCGAACCCGTCGGCAGAAAACAGCACCTTATCGGCTGAATCGTAGGTAACCATAACCTCCGGCCAGTGCACCATGGGTGCAAAAACAAATGTAAAGCTGTGCCTGCCCGTCGTGAATGTCTCCCCGTCGGCGACAACAATGCGGTTGTCGGTACGCTCAAAGCTGAAAAAACGGTCCATCATTGCAAAGGTTTTGGCATTTGCAATGATTTGTGCGTCGGGATAGGCACGGGTAAAGTTCAGTATATTTGCGGAATGATCCGGCTCCATATGCTGAACAACAAGATAGTCGGGCTTTCTGCCTGCAAGTGCCTCTTCGATATTATCCAGCCATTCATGTGTAAAGCCGATATCCACCGTGTCAAATACCGTCACCTTATCGTCCAGTACAACATAAGAGTTATATGCCATACCGTTGGGAACGGCATACTGACCTTCAAACAGGTCAATCCTGCGGTCGTTCACGCCGACATAAATAATATCGTCCGTTACTTTCTTCATTCCCCTTATCTCTCCTTATTCCTCGGAAAACTGATCTTTTCCGACACCGCATACAGGACATTCAAAATCCTCGGGCAGCTCGGAAAACTTTGTGCCCGGCGCAATGCCCAGCTCCTCATCTCCTACGCTCTCGTCATACTCCCAGCCGCATACGTCACAGATATACTTCATAACAAACATCTCCTTTTTAACTTGATTTTTATATTATTATAGTATATTATTTAATACATGTATGTTGTTTATACAACAAAAGTAAAAAAATGGTGATTTTAATGAAAGACGGAATATACAAATGTATGCTGTTCGACGGAATAGAACAAGAGGAAACGGACATGATACTCTCGGTGCTGGGAGCTGCAAGCAGGCACTTTCCAAAAGGCAGCACGGTTTTGGAGCCGGGAAAAAGTCCCGGAACAATGGGTATTGTAATTACGGGACAGGTCCAGATAATAAAAGAGGATTACTGGGGAAACCGCACCATTATATCAGATATGCATGAGGGAGACATGTTCGGAGAAGCGTCCTGCTGCGACATCAGAGAGCTTGTACCGTTCAGTGCGGTCGCGGTATCGGACGCGGACATTATGACAATCGAGCACAGCAGGCTGTTTTGCGGAGGAAGACTGCCCTGTTCATGCCACAACCGTCTTCTGTACAATCTGACCCGCTCGCTGGCAGTAAAGAACAATACGCTTTCACGTAAAATTTCACACATAACAGAGCGTTCAACCCGCGATAAGCTCATGTCATATCTCTCCGAGCAGGCGTATTTGTGCGGCAGAAACAGCTTTAAAATCCCGTTTGACAGGCAGGAGCTTGCCGACTATCTTTCGGTAGACCGCAGTGCCATGTCAAACGAATTGTCCAAAATGCGGCGGGAGGGACTTATTGATTACCGGAAAAACAATTTCAGGTTTTTATAAAAGATCCTTTGCACTGCATGATTTTATTATTGACAGTTAGAAAAATTTAATTCAGAGGTTTTTATATGATGATAAGCGGAATACGGCTGAAAGTCACGCACAGCAGCGCAGAGCTGCTTGAAAAAGTCAAAAGTCAGAGCGGTATCTGTGAATGTGATTACAGGATTATAAAGAAAGCGATTGACGCACGCCGCGGCGACGTATGCTACGTATACACCGTGGAGGCGGTAAAGAAAGGCGAAAGCTTTAAAACGTCTCCCCGTCTGCAAATCCCGCGCGCACAGTTCGAGCAGTGCCCTGTAATTGCCGGAGCGGGACCATGCGGCTTGATGTGCGCATATATTCTTGCAAAAGCAGGCGCCCGCCCTATAATACTGGAACGCGGCAAAAGCGCCGACAGACGTGTCAGGGATATAGAAAACTTTTTCATAAACGGAATACTGAACGAAAGCTCCAACGTACAGTTCGGAGAGGGAGGCGCGGGGACTTTTTCCGACGGCAAGCTGACTACACGTATAAACGACCCGCTTTGCCGCGAGGTTCTTGAAATATTCAACGAATGCGGAGCCCCGGATGAAATACTTTATCTTGCCAAGCCTCATTTGGGAACTGACAGACTGATAAAAATCGTCTCACGGCTGCGCACTCGAATTACCGAAATGGGCGGAGAAGTACACTTTGAAGAAAAGCTGTGCGGCATTGACATAAAAAGTAACAGGATACGGGCGGCAGTGTCTTTAAACGGCGAGTACAAAACCGACACCGTTGTTCTTGCAGTCGGGCACAGCGCAAGAGATACATTTGTCTATTTGGAAAACAGCAAAATACCGATGCAGTCAAAAGCCTTTTCGGTGGGCGTGAGAATTGAGCATAAAAGAGCCTTAATCGACAGCGCCCAATACGGAAAATATTCTGAAATTCTTCCTGCCGCCGATTACAATTTGTCATATCATACCGAAAAAGGACGAGGAGTTTACACATTCTGCATGTGCCCCGGAGGTCAGGTAGTAGCGGCGGCGTCACAGAAAGGCGGTGTCGTCACAAACGGCATGAGCCTGTATGCCAGGGACGGACAAAACTCAAACAGCGCACTGCTGGTAGGCGTCACGGAAAAGGACTTCGGCGGCGGAGTTCTGGACGGCATGTATTTCCAGCGTGCCCTGGAGGAAAAGGCATTTGAGCTCGGCGGCAGAAATTACCGCGCCCCCTGTCAGCAGCTTGTCGATTTTACGGCAAGGCGCATGTCAGTGAGTATCGGCGGCATCACGCCTACATACAGACCGGGCGTAACACCGTGCGACCTGCATAAGCTTCTGCCCGAATTTATAACCGATGCCATGCACGAAGCAATTCCCGTATTCGGCAGACGGCTTAAAGGCTTTGACACAGATGCGCTTTTAACGGCACCCGAAACACGTTCTTCCTCTCCTGTGCGGATACTGCGAGACAGCAGCATGCAAAGCAGTATATCCGGACTTTATCCCGCAGGCGAGGGCGCCGGATATGCCGGCGGAATAATGTCCGCTGCAGTTGACGGTATAAAATGCGCGCTTGCCGTAATAAACAATCACTCAAAATAAAATATAAACCTCCCGTCACATCGGCGGGAGGTTGTATTTTTTAAACATACCTTACAGTTTCGGACAACGGCAGTCTGTCAAAATGCCTGTCTGACGGCTGAGCGTCCTCTGACGAATAACCGACCACTACAAGACATCGGGGAACAATATTTTCGGGCAGTTCAAACCTGCGTACCAGTTCATTTCTGTCAAACATGCATACCCAGCAGCTTCCGAGTCCCTCGTTTGCCGCCGCAAGCATAATGTGCGTTGCATATATAGATGCGTCCATTTCCCCGCGGCTTTCGCCGTCGGAGCTGACCCAGCATTTATTTTCGTCACTGCAAACGGCAAAAATCAACGGCGCGCCGTAAGTACACGGACTTATTCTTTTAAAATCCGCAAGCGCTTTATCACTCTGCGCACAGATAATGCGCACAGGCTGCATGTTTTTTGCGGTAGGCGCAGTCTTAGCCGTCTCAAGAATCCTCAAAAGCTTATCCTGCTCCACTTTTTTATCTGAAAAGCTGCGCACTGACCACCGGGTCTTTATTACTTCGTTAAACTCCATGGAATTCTCCTTTATTCGTTTTTAAAAATTATATATCTGCTTAAAAATATTGTCAACCCGAAAATTATCGACACGCAAAATATGTAAATAAAAAACAGCGCGGCAAAGCCGCGCTGTTTTCTGAGAGGTTGTTAGTTATTGAAACTTCTGTTCTGCTCGTTTGAGCTCTGATTGCGCTGATTGCTGTTCTGATTGTTCTTCTGGTTGTTGTTCTGATTGTTTTTCTGGTTGTTGTTCTGGTTGTTGCGCTGATTGTTGTTCTGGTTGTTGTTCTGGTTGTTCATACTGTCTCTCCGGTCACTTCTGAAATTTGGCAGCGGAATATCGTAAATTTGACTGTACGAGTGTACCTCGCTCTGATCCATAGGAGCAGACGGGATAAGACCCGTACATTCCGACATTGACGCTGCGTGAAAGCTGTCGTCAAACAGCTCTCTGTCGTCTTCGCAATCATAAGGCAAATGTTTTTTCATAACAATCTCCCCTCTTGCAGTCACATTTGAAGCAAAAGCTGTAACAAGCGACGAAATTTCCACAAATCGAAGGAACAACTTTAAGATAAAGCTTTTCCCTTACAAGCGATGAAATACATCAAGCCGATTACAATTTCATTTCAATGTGCTTGCATTTGAAGAGCGCTTTTGCACTCTTCGATATTATAATTGCCGTAAAACGCAGAATTATAAGCAGTAAATTTTAGCAAAAAAGCAGAAAATTTTAAAAGCGTTGACATAAAAAAAGAAAAAGATTAGAATAATAGTAGTATATGAAAAAGGCAGGTGAAAACAGTGGACGCTTCAGGCGTGACGGTACCGCGACAATGCGGCAAAGACAGCACAGCGCCGCTGTTTTTGCCGTGCAAGAACGGTACCTCTTAAATACTTATTAAGGGGGCTGATTCAAAATGGAAAAAATGACGCTTAAGGACACCGTACTTAAGCTGACAGCAGACAAAAAATACAAAGCTATTCGCGAGGTCATGAGCGTTATGAACGCATTTGACATCGCGGAAATATTCGAGCAGCTGCCGGATAACAAACGGCCTGTTCTTTTCAGGCTTCTTCCCAAGGAGCTGGCAGCGGATGTTTTTGTCGAGCTGGAAGACGATATCAAGGAAGAGCTTATCAAAAGCTTTTCGGACAGCGAGCTGGCAGCGGTAATTGACGAGCTGTATGTCGACGATGCGGCAGACCTTGCGGAGGAAATGCCAGCAAACGTAGTCAGACGTATTTTGCGTCATGCGTCGCCCGATATGCGCAAGATGATCAATGAAATCCTGCGTTATCCAGACGACAGTGCCGGCAGTATCATGAACACCGAGTATATTTCACTGCGCGCAACAATGTCAGTGGAACACGCAGTAGCTCATATCAGGAAAACCGGCTTTGACAAGGAAACAATCAATACGCTGTATGTAATCGATAAGGGCAGACATCTGATAGGCGTAGTATCCATCCGCGCGCTTCTTTTTGCCGCTCCGCAGGATATCATTGAAGATATAATGGATACTCACAGCATTATATTCGTCAACACGCTGGACGACAAGGAAAACGTGGCTATGACGTTTGAAAAATACAATCTTACCGAGCTGCCGGTTACGGATACGGAAAAAAGACTTGTGGGAATTGTAACGGTTGACGACGCCATAGACGTCCTTCAGGAGGAGGCGACGGAGGATATCGAAAAAATGGCGGCAATAACACCGTCTGACAAACCCTATCTTAAAACATCTGCGGCAGAAACATTTGCAAAACGCATACCGTGGCTGATGTTACTAATGATATCTGCAACATTTACGGGAATAATTATATCTCATTTCGAAAGCTCGCTCGGTGCGCTGCCGATACTGACTGCATTTATTCCTATGCTGATGGATACGGGAGGCAACTCAGGCAGTCAGGCGTCAGTTACTGTAATCCGCGGAATATCTTTAGGTGATATACGCTTCAGAGACATTCTCAGGGTTATATCAAAGGAGCTGCGCGTAGCGCTGATGTGCGGCGCGGTACTGGCAGTCACGGCATTTGCCAAAGTATACCTGATTGACAAGTTTATTATGGGCAAGGAAATAACGCTGCTTATAGCATGCGTAATCAGTGCCACCCTGCTTGTAACGGTAGTTATCGCAAAAATCGTTGGCTGCTCACTGCCGCTGCTTGCCAAAAAGATAGGATTTGACCCTGCGGTCATGGCAAGCCCGTTTATAACAACCATTGTGGACGCATTCTCGCTTCTTATCTATTTTTGGTTTGCGAACATGATTTTAAAGCTTTAATGAATATTGGTAAAATTATAATTGCACACGGCACGGATATAACCGTGCCGTGTTTGTTAATTTTATCCGCAGTTCGTATTCTATTGAAATTTACATATAAATCTGCTAAAATTATAAATACAATAAAAACTCAAAAGGCAGCTTGACATGATAAACATTGTACTTGTAGAACCCCAGATACCGCAGAATACCGGCAACATCTCGCGCACCTGCGCCGCAACCGGCATGAGACTTCACATTATAGAGCCGATAGGCTTTGACATATCGGAGCGTGCTGTCAGACGGGCGGGGCTTGACTACTGGAAATACCTCGACCTTACGGTTTATGAAAATTATGAAGAATTTTCACGGAAAAATCACGGTCGATTTTACTACTGCACCACAAAGGGTCAAAAGATTTATTCCGACGCCGACATGAGCGCGGACAACTTATATCTTGTATTCGGAAAAGAGACCAAGGGACTGGACGAGCAGCTGCTCAAAGCCAACTATGACAAATGTATCCGGATACCTATGATAGACGACGCCCGCTCGCTCAATCTGTCAAACTCCGTAGCCGTTATAGGCTATGAGGCACTGCGCCAGCAGGGCTTTATGTCACTTAAAACCAAAGGAGAGCTAACTATAATATGAAAAAAGCAAAAAAAATAACAGTTTCACTTCTTACCGTCGCCGTACTCGGCTTAAATACGTTCTTAAGTCCGGGGCTTCGGACGGAAATCAACAATATCAAGGCTGCGTCCTACACTCCGATTTTCAGCGTAAGTGACAGAGCAAACGGGCAGTCCTCCGCCGACATCTCGGAAAACGGCGGCCGTATACCTTTACATACTGCAATATCGTCTTACGAAAGCGACTCATATCACAGCGGTACAGAGCTTAAAGGCAATTCTTCATATCCCTCTTATTACAGCTCCGCCGATTTAGGCTATACCTCCGGCGTTGACAATCAAATGACAACAGACGCCTGCTGGGCATTTACGCACAATGAGCTTATAGAAATAAATCTTGCTAAAAAGTACGGTGTGAAATATGACTTTTCCGAAGAAGCGATGAAATTCGAAACATCGAACATCACAAACCCGCTGTACGGATACATGCGCAGTCCAAACGGCGGCGGAAACGAGTATTATTCTACCGCATATCTTGCCCGAACAGGCAGCGTACTTGAAAGCGACGAACCGTTCTCCGTATCTGAAGTTCGCAGTGTAAACAAAGACGAGCTGAACCGTCAGGGAATGCTCAGCAGTGTTCCCATGTACATTTTCGGTTTGAACCGAAGCAATACCTACAATGCTGAGGCTGTTGACAAAATCAAGGAGCTGGTCATGCAGTACGGCGCCGTCGGTTCCGCACTTTTTTACGATGAAAGCCCGCTTTATCAGCCGTCGTCGCGCGAATGCTATTATTACGACAGCTTATACAATGAAAACTTCCCCGATACTTACGCCAACCACTCTGTAACCATTGTCGGCTGGGACGATAATTACAGTGCGGACAACTTTGTGCATAAGCCGGCGGGAAACGGTGCCTTTATCGTTAAAAACAGCTGGGGGCTTTATCACAACAACCAATCCTCCGATTATGTATATGTATCTTACTATGACAGACACATTACAAATGAAATCTTTGCTACGGATTACGAAATCGAAAACAGTCTTTACGACAACACTTATCAGTACGACCCGCTCGGCTGGTGCCGCAATCTGGTAATTAACAGCAGCAAATCGCTGAGCGTCACTCGTTTTGTAGCCGACAAGCCGGACGAAACGGTAACCGCCGTCTCGACGTACATAATTCAGCCGGGTACCACCGCCAAGGTTATGATATGCACAAACGGCGATTTTAAAAATCAGAACTCATATATCACGGTTTACGAGCACACGTTTGACGCGGCAGGCTATTATGTGATGCCGATAACACCTGTAAAGCTTTCGGGAAACGAGTATTATGCCGCAATAGAGCTGAGCGTGCCCTCAGGCAGTGCACAGCTTGCAATTCAGTCTGATATCCGACTGCTGATTGACAACGCAGTGAATATTCCCAACACCTGTTATGTGGGCAGCTCCTTTAGCGATCTGAATACAATAGAAAACATCGCAGAAATCATAAATTCCCAGGCAAGTGCAAGCAGTGACAAAATACGAATGCCAATGGTCTGTGTAAAGGCATTCACAAAATCGTCGGATACAAATTCACTAAAAAATATAAGCTCTTTCACTGATGTCGCTGACACACGCTGGTACGCACAGGCGGTTGACTACGCCGTCGGAGCCGGACTTTTTTCGGGCGTCAGCAGCAGCACGTTCGAGCCGTCAACACAGATGACAAGAGCGATGTTTGTAAGAGTGCTTGCAAATCTTACAAATATAGATGTTTCATCTTACTCAGACATAGGCTTTAAGGACATCGAAAAAAACCGCTGGTATACGTCAGCCGCCTACTGGGCAGTCACGAAAGGTATTGTTGAGGGAACAGCTCCGAATACCTTTGCACCGTATGAAAATATCACGCGGCAGCAAATGTGCGTTATGCTGATGCGGTATGCCCAGACTCTCGGTATGAATTTTGAAAGAACCGACGTAAGCTTTGTATTCGACGATGACAACAAAATACAAAACTATGCGCGTCAAGCCGTATATACCTGCCGCGAATACGGAATTATAGACGGCATGACAGATACTACGTTTGACCCCAGAAGCAGCGCAACGCGCGCGCAGGTTGCCAATATGTTTATGAATTTCAGCCAAAAATACGTTTACTAAAATATTAAAGTTCTACTTTATTTTACCTGATATTTATGCTATACTGAATAAATGTCAGATTATTACGTTAAAAAGCATTAATTCGGTATATAATTAATTTTGAAGGTAAAGGAGGAGTATCGCTTGAATAAAATAGTCATCAACGGACCGTGCCGTCTTGACGGCGAGGTAGAAATAAGCGGCGGAAAAAATGCAATTGTGGCAATACTGCCGGCGACTGTGATGGTACGCGGAAAGTGCGTGATTGAAAATGTTCCGCATATCAGTGACGTTGAAAACATCCTCGAAATTTTAAAATATATGGGCGCGGGCGTAAGAGTTATCGACGCAAAAACGCTTGAGATAGACTGTACAGACATAAAGCAGTGTGAAATTCCGTATGAGCTTGCACGCAGGCTGCGTGCGTCTTACTATTTTCTGGGCGCTATGCTGGGACGCTGGCACGACACGACGGTTGCCATGCCCGGCGGCTGTTCAATCGGGCTGCGCCCTATTGACCAGCATATTAAGGGCTTTGAAGCGCTGGGCGCCAAGGTGGACTTTGAACGCGGGAACGTGCACGCCCGCTGCGGCGCGCTTGTCGGAAACCATGTATATTTTGACGTTGTATCGGTTGGAGCCACGATAAATATAATGATAGCTGCGGCAACAGCCGAGGGCATGACTGTCATGGAAAACGTAGCAAAGGAGCCGCATATTGTCGACGTGGCAAACTTTTTAAACTCAATGGGCGCAGACATTTCGGGCGCCGGTACAGACGTTATTAAGGTGCGCGGCGTGCCGCGCCTGTGCGGAGGAAGCTACGCCGTCATTCCCGACCAGATTGAAGCGGGCACATTTATGGTGGCAGCGGCTGCAACCCGCGGAGACGTCACAATAAAAAACGTCATACCAAAGCACCTTGAATGTATTTCCAGAAAGCTCACAGAGATGAACGTCAAGGTAGCGGAATTTGACGACTATATCCGCGTAATAGGCTCCGGTGTAATTGAAAGTGCAAGCGTTAAAACAATGCCGTATCCGGGCTTTCCCACCGATATGCACCCGCAGATGGCAGTGCTGATGTCGCTGGCTGACGGGACAAGCCGCGTAACGGAAAACATCTGGGAAAGCAGATTCAAATATGTAGACGAGCTGAGAAAGCTGGGCGCGCAGATTGCGGTAACCGGCAATGTTGCCACAATTGAGGGAGGCGTACAGCTGCTCGGCGCGCCGATTCGCTCATGTGACCTGAGAGCCGGAGCTGCAATGATAATAGCAGGGCTTGTGGCAAGCGGCACAACGGTAATCGAAGAAATTGAATTTATTGAGCGCGGATATGAAAACATAATAGAAAAATTCCGCGGTCTGGGCGCGAATATTAAAAAGGTGGATATACAGTAATATATAACGGAGGAACATACAATGGTTGTACTGGAGCTTGAAAACGGTAAAAAAATAGAGATAGAGCTTTATCCGGAAATTGCACCCAAAACCTGTGAAAATTTTGAAAAGCTGGTGGCAGACGGATTTTACGACGGGCTGACCTTTCACCGCGTAATTTCCGGCTTTATGATTCAGGGAGGGTGTCCCAACGGAACGGGAACCGGAGGTCCGGGATATAATATTCCGGGTGAATTTTCATCAAACGGATTTAAAAACGACTTAAAGCATACACGCGGCGTAATTTCCATGGCGCGGTCAATGAACCCCGACAGTGCAGGCAGTCAGTTCTTTATAATGCACGCTGACGCGCCGCATCTTGACGGGCAGTACGCAGCATTCGGCAAGGTGATATCGGGAATGGACGCAGTTGACGAAATTGCAGAGACAGACACAGATTATATGGATCGCCCGCTTGAGGATATAATTATAAAAGAGGCATATTTAAAGGACTGACCTTATGGTCAGTCCTTTAAATATGTTAGGTTTTAATTATGACGCGCAATTTATCTGTCCCACTTATCGGAGAGTGCGTCTATCTCTTTTGTAAACTTTTTAAGGTCTTTGTTTGCGCCGCCGCGGTTATGCTCAATAACACGCATAAGCCTGCGTCCCGCATCCGTGAGTACCTTAAATGCCTCGCTGACCCTGAATCCCGATTTATCGTATTTCACAATCTTACGTTTGTTTCCGCCGTAAATACAGACATGATTCAAAATATCATACTGGGCGCCGTTATAAGGCGCAATCGCCTCCGGAAAACCGAGAGTGTTCACAATCTCTCCGGCAAACTCGTCGCAGACAGTATCGTCGCCGTGGTTTACAAACACGGTTTCAGGTTTATTCTTAAGATTTTTAAGCCAATCGAGAAGCATATTTTTGTCGGCATGCCCGCTGATTCCGTCCATCTTTGCAATCTGTGCCCGTACCGTGATTTCCTCGCCGAAAAGTTTAACGGTCTCTTCACCGTCCAGCAGCTTTCTGCCGAGAGTACCCTCCGACTGATAGCCGACAAACAGTATGGTACTTTCGCTTTTCCACAAATTATGCTTCAGATGATGACGTATTCTTCCCGCCTCGCACATGCCGGAAGCCGAAAGAATAATTTTAGGCGTTTCATCGAAATTAATCATTTTCGACTCATCGCTTGATACGGAAAGATTCAAATCATCAAAAATTATGGGATTTACACCCGACTTTAACAGCTCCAGTGTTTTTTCATCATAATAATCGGTCATATCGTCCGAATAAATATTTGTCGTCTCCGCCGCCATAGGGCTGTCCACCCACACGGGAAACCCGTCATGATTTTTCACAAGATTGTTTTCCTTTATATGGCGGATAAGATACAAAAGCTCCTGAGTTCTGCCGACGGCAAACGAAGGTATAACAACGTTGCCGCCGCGATCAAGTGTCGTCTGTATTACCTGGGTCAGCTGCGCAACATAATCGGGACGTTCACCGTGCAGGCGGTTGCCGTAGGTAGACTCTATAACAACAACGTCCGCTTTCTCCGGTTTCTGCGGGTCACGGATAAGCGGGCGGGAAACATTGCCTATGTCACCCGAAAAAAGAATCGTTTTTGTAATTCCCTTCTCTGTAACCGTAAGCTCAATGCTTGATGAGCCGAGCAGATGCCCCGCATCGGAAAACCGCGCCGTTATACCGTCAGCAATACTATACTGCTTTCCGTAATCACACGGAGAAAAGAGCGACAGTATTTTTTCCGCGTCCTCCATGGTATAGACGGGGACATACTCCTTTTCCCCCGAGCGTTTTGCCTTTCTGTTGCGCCACTCAGCCTCAAATTCCTGTATATGAGCCGAGTCCTTCAGCATGATATTACACAGCTTTTGCGTAGCATATGTTGCATACACCGGTCCGTCATAGCCGTCACGTGCAAGTGCCGGCAGCTTGCCCGAATGGTCAATATGGGCATGGGTCAGCAAAACACAGTCAATATCATTTGCGGCAACAGGCAGTTCACAGTTCTCATAAATATCCTGCCCCTGCTCCATACCGCAGTCAATAAGTATTTTATGCCCGCACGCCTCCAAAAGCGTACACGAGCCCGTCACCTCATGGGCTGCGCCTAAAAACGAAAGTTTCATTCTTTATTCTCCGTTCGGTGCACATGAAATTATCCGAATCGGTCATCGGCAAATGCACCGTTTAAAATTTAGTCTATATATTATTATACCTGATTTTCCCGATTATTTCAACAGCTCGGAAAAAATAAAGCCGGAGCATATGCTCCGGCTTTATACTCTTATATTTCGGGAATTTCGATTTTGATTTCACAGCCCTTTTCGGACGATTTTGCAATACCGTCCAGAATAGCCTGGTTGTATATAATCTGAGATGTGGGAACAGGTGCGGGTGTGCCGTTTTTGCATGCGTCAAGGAAGGAGCGGATTTTCATGTCAAACAGCGACGGTGCGCCGTCCTTTGCCTTAATAATCGGAATTTCGGTTTCCACCTGCATACCTGCGACCTCATGGTAAATCTTCATCGGACCGCCGACAGTGCCGTTCCAGCACTCGGTTGAGGGAATCCGCAGACCGCCTTCGGTTCCGAGAATAATTGTATCACCGGGAGTATCCATATTCATCGCCCAGGCAATACGGAAGTCAAGAATAATATCGCCCTCAAGGCGTACAAACGCCGCCGCAAAGTCGTCAACACCGAACACCTTGGCATATTCAGGGTGCTTGGGATATGTTTTCTCGCTCTTGCCGAAGAAATCGGACTTATAGCCCGAAACGGTAAGCGGCTTGGGATAGCCGATTGCGTTGAGCACCATATCAAGCGAGTAGCAGCCGATGTCACCCAGAGCGCCGATACCGCCCGTATTCTTGTCAATAAAGGTTGTTCCGAACGGAGTCGGAATACCGCGGCGTCTGCCGCCGCCCGTCTGTATATAGTAGATTTTGCCGAGAACGCCGCTCTCAACAATCTCTTTAATTTTCTGCATATTTGCGTCGAGACGCGGCTGAAAACCGATAGACAAAACCTTGCCTGACGCCTTTTCCGCCTTCATTATCTCAACTGCTTCTTCGGTGGTGACACACATCGGCTTTTCAAGCAAAACGTGTATACCCTTGCCGAGAGCGTAAATTGTAGGCGCAGCATGCTGACAGTTATATGTACAAACGCTTACTGCGTCCAGCTTTAAGCTTTCATCGTCAAGCATAGCCTGATGGCTCTCGTAGCATTTGACGTTTTCAACGCCCCATTTTTCAAAAAATTTCTTCGCCTTGCCGGGGACAAGATCCGCGCCCGCTACAATATCAACATCCGGCATTTTAAGATAGCTTTTTATATGTGCGTCCGCTATCCAGCCGGTACCGATTATACCGATACGCATACGCTTGCTTGTATCAACCTCTGCCGCGCCTGACTGATCCTCTTTAAACTGATTAAGAATTGCATCATCTTTTCCCATTGTTAGTCTCTCCTTTAATAACCGAGTATTTTAAGATAATCTCTTGCCATTTTTATGGATTCAAGCGGAGTTTTGCCCATTGTCGCGCTGTCCTGCTCGACAATAACCCACTGTGCACCCGCTTTTTCGGACGCTTCAAGAATAGACGGCCATTCCTGCACGCCGAAACCGACAGGACGCAGTTCAAAAGTGCTTGAAGTCTCCGCCTTATCGCTTTTTCCGATAAGTCCGTACATATTTTCGCTCTTTGAACCTTTGAAATCCTTTAAATGCACCAACGGCGAGCGGTTTGCATATTTCATGATATACTGTGCGGGGTCTTCTCCGCCGACCTTGACCCAGCATGTATCCAGCTCAGTCTGAAGATAATCAGCCGAAATGCTGCTGTAAAGAATATCCAGCGCATACTCCTGTCCGACCTTTACAAACTCAAAATCATGGTTATGGTACAAAAGCTGAATACCCTGCGCCTTTGCCTCCTTGCCTATCGCCTCGATATCGGCAATCGTCTTATCAAAATCACCGCTGCCCGGACGATCCTCCTTGTCAAGATAAGGCACTGCTATCCATTTGCAGCCGAGTGTTACATAGTCTGCAATAACGCCCTTTGCATCACGCCGCAAATCCGCAAAAGGAACATGCGCCGAAACAGCGGTAAGACCTATCTCGTCCAGCATGGCTTTTATGTCGGCGGGACTGTTGCCGTAAAGACCTGCAAACTCCACACCGTCATAACCCATATCCCTGATTTTTTCAAGGGTCGCGCGAAGATCCGCCTTGGCGTCATCGCGCACCGAATATACCTGAACGGCTACCGGTAATGACATAACTTTTTCCTCCAAGTTGTATTTACTATATATTAACTCATCGGTTTTCGTTTTTCAAGATATTTTTTACAAAAGATATCCGTGAGTTGTTATCTTGGCATTTGACAAACAACTGCAAGGATGTTTCTCGGAATCTGTGGGAAAGTATTGGATTCCAGTCTACAATATTCTTAAAACCAACTTCAAAACTGTTTGCCGCACCCTAAATATGTCAAAGCGATTCGCGGCAAGAAAGACGCTGAGTGGATTGCGGACATTTTCAGACACGACCTTGTATGGGGTAGCTTTATTCCTCCTAACTCCGCATTGAAAAAGCACATGGGGGAGACACAAAAAAAGCAATTATTGCTATCGCAAGAATGTTACTGACTGCTATCTACAACGTTCTCAAAAAAACGTAAGCCTTACAATCCGGAACTGTATCAAAAATCCAATATATCTCATGAACACCGTTATGTTTCTGCAAAAGAAGCAATTTTTATTTTCCAAAGACAGAAATATTTGGTTTCTTCTCCAACATAGGCTTTAGCAGTTTCATATCTTGTCCGACAACATTTTGGGGGTCTGCTCTGTTATATCTTTTTTCTATTGCATCTGTATTTGATTTTCAGACTTAGTCTCTCCTTTAATAACCGAGTATTTCAAGATAATCTCTTGCCATTTTTATAATATTTCAAATATTTGCATACGCTGTGGCAATATATCTGTATCTATTACCGTTACATTTTCATATACCTTGCCTGTAATGACATCTTTTACTGTCATTTTCTCAAGTAGGGTAATTTTATTTACATTACAGTCGTGAGTAAACACACCCACCATCCTGTTATCCGCATAAATGGTACAGGGCACCTCGGTATAAATATGTACACCGCTGTTTTTAAAGATTTCACGAAGCTGTTTAATCCTTAACATAGGCTCACAGGCAAAATAGCTTATACCGCCGAATTCATTATCTCGTTTCGCGAAAATCGTTTCACCGTCAAATGAGATGAGCGGTGTCACTCCCTCAAGATCGTTAATACGGATAGGCGTGAAGTCCTTATCAATATCACTGTATATATAATCAGAGTAGCCTGTACTTTCTCTTATGCTGAAACCTGTTATTTTCCGAACATTGTCGATAGAATATATAGGCGCTTGTATTCCGCTTGCGTAATTCCAGATAATACTTGTACCCTTGTTTATTCTTGTCTTTATTTTATCCCACAAATCAAAGGGTATATGTGTAGTGTTTAAAAATACTATGGTTTTATACTGTTCAAGCGGTAGCGAGAGCAGATCTTTTAAGCGGAAAAGGTCGGTAGATACGCCCGCAAGCTTTGCTTCACGTTCAAATCGTTTCATAAGTCCATGATTAAGGCCATAGCTTACTTTACTGTACATAATAGAGCTTTCGTCGACAACCAACAGCACCTCGCTGTTAGTTTTGTGCTGTTTTTTATTGACACGGATTTGCATATCTGACATAAGCTTTATGTTATGCATAATTTCGGGATGGTCAAACCACCCTTCACCCAAATCCATCCACCAAAAGTTTTGGTTCCCTGTTATATTTTTAGAAAACTCTCGCCATAAGACAGTAAGCGTTTCCGCCATATTGTGAGTCATATCGCTGGTATTCCGTCTATCAAGATGAGTTCTGTTATCCACCTCGTCAATCCAAATCTTTTTGCGGTTGTAGGAGCGGGTAGGTCCTTGCTCCGAACCAGGTTCCCCTACTGTATGGTATGAGTATGCCTTAGGGGAACACAGAAAGTCGATATGTTTCGAATTAAGAATTCTTTCAACAGCAAGATGTCCCGAATGAGATGCCTGCGGATGCACGAGATAGCCGTAAAAGGTGCCTGCCACCTTATCACAGGTATCATGGACAATCTTACCGAAATACTCAATGGCATCCACTGTGGTTTTTGCTAAAAACTCGTTATAATCACACATTAACGGACAGTTTTC
The DNA here is from genome assembly GCA_017937065.1 of Clostridia bacterium. Taxonomy (GTDB): domain Bacteria; phylum Bacillota; class Clostridia; order Oscillospirales; family QAKW01; genus RGIG9041. The sequence goes on from JAGBEI010000031.1 coordinate 45,547, forward strand.
ATAATAGTTATCCGAAAGCGAATCGGTGACCATATATCTTTCCATGGGCGGGATTGGCTTAATATCCGACAAGTCAAAATCCTTTTTCAGTTTCCAATCACAACGAAGCTGACTCTCACCACCGTGCTTTTGTATAGCCCACTTGATAAACGCTTTTCTGTGGCTGATGCCGTAATCACCCCTGTAGGGCGTTTTGCCCGGTCGTGTTGTGCCCCACAAATTATTTTCACCAAGCCTGCCAAAAGCGATTTGATAGCCGATAATCTGCTTGCTGTACGGTCCGTTTTCCAAACGCTCGATTATTTTTTTCAGGGTAACGCCTGCATCTTGAAGCCATTTCTGCGAAGAAAAACTCTGCAAACAAATTTTATGTCCCATATTCGGACGTGTATCTACAAAGCTTCCGTCGCCGCCGTTTAACGGATAGCCGTTAGGATTTTCCACTCCGTGCCAGTCATGGTCGGGAGTGTCAACAAGTGCACTGATTTCCATAGCTGTTTCGGGACCATCCCAAAAAACAAAAACCTCCTCGGGATTTTCCCTGCACCACGCTGTAGGCGGGTTAAGCTTTATCCGCGGAAAGTATAACCTGTCAGGTGCATCCTTTAAAACAGCCTCGACAGTTTTGTCAGTAGCAGTGTAGTTGTACTCATCAATACCTACCCAACCACTGTGCAGTATAGACGAGTGTATTCTTACACCCGAGCTTTCAAAATCGTCATGCACCCTGCGATAGCCTGTATAGTTGTGACTGAATATTACAGGCTCACCATCCTTCATGAGAGGTGGGTCGTAACCAAAGCCTACTCTTGAAAAGAAAATAGGCTCGTTTTGTAGTATTGTTTTAATTTCGTCCCTGTTCATTATAGCATAATTCTCCTTAACTCCTTTGGTGTTTTTGAAGAAATATAAGCCGGTAGTATATCAAACATATTACAGCCGAGTGTTACATAGTCTGCAATAACGCCCTTTGCATCACGCCGCAAATCCGCAAAAGGAACGTGCGCCGAAACAGCGGTGGCATGACTTTTTCCTCCAAGTTGTACTTATATATAATAACTCATCGGCTTTCGTTTTTCAAACTATTTTATTAACTTCAACTCGTTTATTTCAGAAAATTAACATGATTAATACATGCCGTTATGAAATATGTTTTGTCAAGTTGACAAAACATATATAATGTAATAATATATTACAAGAAATGAGGCTATTTATAATTATTATATAAAATTATAACAAATATTTAACGAAAAAGGATAACTTGTATGAAGCAACATCACCTTATAAAGGCGATATACATTATCATTATAATCTTTTCACTATGCTCCTGCAAACATACCGAAGAACCGGATAACTACGGCATTACAGTTGATTTTTTCATGCACCCTGAAGGAAACGGCAATTATGACAGCTGGCGCTTTATATATGACAAAGAAAAGAACACTGCGATTGCCTCCACAAACGAAAATATAAAATTAGGCGCGAGAAACACATCGTATCTTGATTCTGCATATTCCGAACAGATTCTTGCATTGAAAGAGTCAAAACAGCTCGGTCAATTCAACGATTACAGATGCTTCGGCAATACGGAGCTTGCCCTGTTTTGGAACTGGGGGGCAGATCAAAAGAATACTCTTATTTTCATACAGAACGGAAACCCCGAGCTTATAGAAATTTCACGCGGGGACGATGTGGCATTTTTATATTTTGATGAAAATAAAAATACAGTGTATCTCAAATCATATATAACCTGGAAAGAGGAGTCGGCGGAATATTCAGGCTCTGTCTTTGCAGTTGACCTGACTGCAAAAAAGGTTACGGAACATAATATTTGCGTTTATAACGATCAACTGGCAAAGAAATATAAAATTGACAGTCAGAGACAGCACCCGTTTTCGGAGTGGGAATTTCTTACTAATCCTGCGGCGTTGTGTGTAATACCTGACAATGATTGTTTGGCAATGTGCGTAACGTTCGCGCCCCTTATACCGGAAACCGAAACAATCATTGCTACAAATCTTCTCATAAAATACGATTTAACTTCAAAAAGTATTGTCAATCTGAAAGTAGCAGATGAAACCATATGCCATTTTCAAAAAACAGATTACGGATATTTAACTTTCAGTCAAGACATAAACAGAACGGGAATCGCAGCAACAAGTTTCGTACAGCGCATATGGATGAGCAGATACGACGAAGATTTTAATCTGATTGACACAGCCGAAATAAACTGCGATAAGTTCAAGGACTGCAACAATGTACTTGTATACGGTCAGAAAAACGACATATTTATGGTCGGATCTAATATGAAAAAAACTCAAATATACTGGCGCATTACGATATACTGTCGGGCAAGCTGGAATACTCAAAGTATATGCCGGACGGTTTAATTGCAGATTGCAGGCTGATACAGAAAAGCGACGGAAAAATTATTAATCTCCAGGCTTAACAAAAAGCGGCGGGTACCCGCCGCTTTTTTATTTAAGCACCTTTGCATAATAGTCCGTGTCCATAATTTTTATAGAATACTTTTCCTTGGCAAGCACAGCCGAGCTCATTTTTTTGACGTACTCCTCTTGCTGCTCCTCGGAGAGCGCGCAGTCCGCTGACGGCGTAAATGTCTTGCTGTAAGCATTATATGCGCCCTGCGCCGTTATCCAGTGGTTTGATCCGATTGTGCCGACGCTGTTTAGAATTACGGGGCTGTCACTGTCCGAAAGAATGTCAGAGCCCATCATAAGACGTGAATCATACTCCAGTCCGAAAAGGTTGGACAGCGTCGGAAGTATATCAATAGCCGAGCAGGGCTTTGACACACGCACAGGCTCCTCCATCGACGCACTCCACAGAATAAACCCGTTACGGTACAAATCAAAATTATTGCGTATACCCTCTGCCTCCAGTCCGTACAGCTCGGCAAGCGCCGCGTCGTCCAGCGCATAGGGATAATGGTCGGCGCACATTGCAAAGACGGTGTTTTCCAGTACGCCCGCCGCGTCAAGCTGGTCTACAAGCGATTTTAGAGCGCGGTCAAGCTCTATCTGACAGGCATAGTATGCGCGTACACTGTCGCTTGCCTGCATATCCTTTACCAGCTCGCGGTTTTTATAGCACATCATATTGTCATTAAAGCTGTACTCGCAGTGCCCTGACACTGTCATATAATAAATATGAAACGGCTGTCCGGAGCTTACAAATTCCGGACCGGTTATATCCATCATTTCAAGGTCGGATTCCGGCCAGCACTCCGTCAAACCTTCAAGACCGTTGCCGATGCCTTTATAATCATAGCCATATGCTGCATGCGCAAGATTTCTGCCGTAATAGGTATATGTATGGTTATGATAAGACTTTGTCAGATATCCGAGCTTTGAAAACTGGTTGCCCAAAGCAAACGGCCAGCTTTTATCACCCGCAAGCTTGAGAGCGGTTGCGGCGGTGTAAAAATTTCCGCTCGTAACGGCATATTCGCCCGACGCGGTAGAGCCGCCCCAAAGAGAGTTGTAGAAATTTTCAAAAATAAATCCCTCGCTTGCCATTTTGTAAAGCGTGGGCGTCAATACAGGGTCGATACATTTATTTGTAAAGCCCTCCAGCGTCAGTAAAATCAGATTTTTGCCCTCAAACATACCGGTATACTCGTTTTTGGCAGTCGGGGTACGGGAACTGAAATATTCATGCATCGCCTTTATCTCGCTGTCAGTTTCATTTGCAATCAGAGTTTCAAAATCAATATCCATTTTGTTATATTCTGTCGGTTTTGGCTGCTCATCGGACGGAGCTGATGTATCGTCGGGAATTTCCGTTTCGGCAAACGCGCCGACAGACGGCTTGAACATCATATACCTGAGCTCCAGGCATGTGTTGTGCAGCATACCGAAATTGTGCATGGCACTGTCTACGGAATAGCTGTCAAAATAGCTTGTTTTGTATCCGCTGTCAATAAATGTCAGACCGATACCGGCTGCATTTAATAGAATAAACGCCGCCGCTGCCGATGCACCGAAAGCAAAACTTTTTCTTTCAAAATTCATAAGCCTTCTGCCGAAAATACAAAGAAAGACAAGAGGAACAGCAAGAATCAGAATCATATACCACTGATGAAGCGTCGCCAGCGCACCTGACTTCCAAAAGTCGGTAAGACCCGACGCCAGACCTATCGTCTGCCACAGAAAAAAATTCTTGAAAAACTTATAATATACAAGCTGAAAGCCGTAAAACACAAGCAAGACAGAAGATATGCAAACAGAAGTTATAAACGCTGCCCTTCCCGGCAGAAAAGAAATGACGGCAGTTATCAGCGCACCCGCACCGAGTGCGAAAACCGCTACAAAAATCCACGAATTGTCAAAAGAAAAGCCGTAAACGGAAAGCTTGACCGCAATTTCCGAAAAAAGTATACTCAAAGGAAAAAACAGATAAAAAACCAAATCCCTTTTTTTATCTGTTTTTCTGTCAATATCAAAAATAGAAGGAGCTGTGCCGTACATAAAAATATCCCCGCTTGTAATTTTTGTTATATCTATTATAATTAAACACCCGACAAATTACAACCTAATGTGACAAAAAAGTTATGTAAACTTTAAAAATATAGCGACCGTGCAAAAAAGCACGGTCGCTTTAAACATCTGACAGTATATAAAAATTTATTTTGTTCCGAAAATCCTGTCGCCCGCATCGCCCAGACCCGGAACAATGTATCCGTTTGAATTGAGCTTTTCATCAATATGCGCACAGTAAATATGCACATCCGGATGCGCCTGCGTCAGCGCCTTTATGCCTTCGGGAGCTGCAATAAGACACATAAATTTTATGTTGTGTCCGCCGTACTCCTTAATACGTGTAATAGCGTCGATAGCCGAGCCGCCCGTCGCCAGCATGGGGTCTGTGACAATTATAAGACGCCTGTCCACATTTTTGGGGAGCTTGCAGTAATATTCGTGCGGCTCAAGCGTCTGCTCATCACGATACATGCCGATATGACCAACCCTTGCCGACGGAACAAGATTCAATACGCCGTTTACCATACCGAGACCTGCGCGCAGAATCGGAACGACGGCAAGCTTTACACCCGCAAGCACGTTTGTTTTTGTCTTTGTAATGGGCGTTTCCACCTCTACCTGCTCCAGCGGCAAGTCACGCATCGACTCATAGCACATCAGCATCGTGATCTCCTCCACAAGCTCGCGGAACTGCTTTGAGCTTGTCTCGACGCTGCGCAGAATCGATATTTTATGCTGGATAAGCGGATGATCGAAAACAGTCAGATTTTCCATTTTCACGTAATCTCCTTATTAATTTTTCTCATTTTATCAAAAAAGCGCATATTTTACAAGGGAAATGTTGATTTTTTTATTGATTGACAAAAATTGTGAAGGTCTATATAATGTAGTTTAGAATAATAAAAAGGAGTACGGCATGAAATTACAGGATAAAAAAGGCTTTATATGCGACATGGACGGCGTTATATATCACGGCAACGAGCTGCTTCCGGGCGTCAAGGATTTCATCAGATGGCTTCAGGAGAACAACAAGAAGTTTCTGTTTCTGACAAACAGCTCGGTGCGCTCCCCCAAGGAGCTTGCGCAAAAGCTGTCGAGAATGGGCATGGACATAGACCCCTCTCACTTCTACACGTCGGCTCTGTCAACGGCATCTTACCTTGCAAAGCAGAAACCGGGCTGCACGGCATATGTAATCGGCGAGTCGGGACTTATTAACGCGCTGTACGACATGGGCATATCGATGAATGACGTAAACCCCGACTACGTGGTAATCGGAGACGGGAAAACGATAAACTACAATATGCCCAATATCACAAAAGCGGTAAACCTTGTGCTCGCAGGCGCTAAGCTTATCGGCACAAACCCCGACATTACAGGTCCGATAGAGGGCGGCGAGATAGAACCCGCCTGCCGCGCCTTAGTGTCGCCCATTGAGATTGCGACGGGAAAATCAGCATATTTTCTCGGCAAGCCCAATCCTCTCATGATGCGCTGCGGACTGTCACTGCTGGGCTGCGACGAGGACGACGTTGCCATCATAGGTGACAGAATGGACACCGATATCATTGCCGGAATTGAATCGGAAATCGACACTGTTTTAGTCATGACGGGCGTTACAACAAAAGCTATTATGAGAAGCTTTCCGTACCGTCCCAAATATATACTTGACGGCGTCGGGGACGTGATTAACAATTGATACGGGAATTTTACGGCGGAAACGACCGCATCGCGTCGATTATACGAATGATTGACACAGACACCCCCGTAACGGATACCGAGCTTATCGCTGTTTTACTCGACGGATTATCGCCTGTCTGCGACAGCTTTGAAACAGCACTGCTGCTCATTGACAGATACGGCAATATGGCGGGAGTCTGCTCGGCGCCCACCGACGAGCTCTCAGGCATTGAAGGCGTCGGAAGAAAAGGAGCGCAGCTTTTAAAGGTGTGCGGCGCCGCCGTCTCCAACATACTGTCCGAAAACAGCTCGGACGACAGACGCAGACTCTATACTCAGGATGAGCTTGTGGACTATCTTTGTCCGTACTTTGTAAACGAAAAGGTCGAAAAGCTCTATCTTCTGTCACTGAGTGCGAAATACCGTGTGCTGGGACTCAGGCTTATTGCAAAGGGTGACAGCGACAGCCTTGTTTTTGATAAAAAACTTCTGATAGAAGAAGCAATCAAGCGCGGTGCGTCCTCTGTCGTTTTGGCGCACAATCATTTTATAAGCGCCCTGCCCTCGGCACAGGATGTAATACTGACAAACGACATATGCGGGATTTTACAGAGAATGGGAATAAAACTTCATGACCACCTGATTTTTTGTGAAAACAAAGCAAAATCCATGAGAAAATCCGGTTATATTAAACCGGAAAGCTCTGTTATTTTCTGAAAATCCGTGATTTTCAACAAAAAGCAGTTGTTTTTTACGTACATAATAATAAAAAATGTCGTTTCTTATTGATTTTTGGAGCTCATAGTGCTATATTATTTGCTATATAATTATGTATGCGGCTTTGCCGCAGCAAAAATAAGATTGCGGAGGCATAAATGACATTTTTACAAAACGCCCTTGACTACCTTCGGGATTTCAACCTGGTGACTATTATCGTGCGCCTTGTCATGGCGGTAATGTTCGGCGGCTTTATCGGTCTTGAACGTGAACGGCACGGACGGGCTGCCGGGCTACGCACGCACATTCTTGTATGTTTGGGCGCGGCGATAACGACGCTTATCGGTCAGTATGACATGGTATATATTACAGGCTACACCGGCGACCCTATGCGAATAGGCGCGCAGGTTATATCCGGAATAGGCTTTCTCGGCGTCGGCACAATATTGTCAAAGGGCAGATTCCAGGTCACAGGACTTACAACGGCAGCCGGACTGTGGACAACGGCGGCTATCGGTCTTGCACTCGGAATAGGATTTTTCGAAGGCGCCGTCATAGGCACATTGCTGGCAGTGCTGACAATGACACTGCTGTCCAAATTTGATGCGCATGTTATCGAACGCAGCAAAAAATTCCGCGTGTATATAGAAGTCGGCGACGTGACCCGTATAAATGCTCTGATAGAAGAGCTGGAGAACGAATACAACGCAAAAGACCTTCAGGTAACCGTCCCCAGAAGCGGCATTGCCAATAATGCGGGAATTGAAGCGACAGTCAAAATAAACAAGAGTCTCTCTCAGGAAACGGTTCTTAAAAATCTTATAGAATCCGACGATATCCTCTTTGCACTGCCATCTATTTAAAATATGTTTATGAAAAGACGTTTAATATACATAACGGCAGCGATTACGGCTGCCGTTACGATAATTATATGCGTGCTGCTGTCATGGCACCTGACCGAGCAAACTATCCGGGACAACGGATACATACCTCTTGAAAAGGCAATGAAAGCGGCAGGATACACCGACTGCGGCGACGGTAAATTCAAAACAGATTCAAACGGAATTGGAATCGAAGTGTATTTTGATTTTACAAATGACATCTGCACCAAAAATCTGTACAGCTTTGATATATCCGGCAAATATATCATCGCAGACTCGTCGTATTTTATTGACAGTAAAACAGCAGGCGACATAACAAACAAGAATATAACGGTCAGCAACGGAAAAATCACGGCGCAGGACATTGATTTCGCTCCGCATCAGTGGACAACGGAATTTGCACCTGTTGTCGCACATTCGGGCGGAGATGTGCGGGCGGGAACCTACACCGATTACTATACAAATTCTCTCGAGGGCATAGTTCAGAACTATGATTTGGGCTTTCGCGTCTTTGAGATGGATTTCTATCTTACAAATGACGACAATTTAGCGGTAGTTCACGATTGGGAGCACTATGCCAACTATGACGGCACTGCACCCAGCGCCGAGCAGTGGCTCGAAATGAAAACACACGGCTATCCTCAGACAGAGGGTGTCTATTACACGTCAATGCTTATCGGAGACCTGCTCGACCAAATGATGATAAACAAGGACATGTTTGTTATTACCGATACCAAAAGCTTTGAAGTGAGCGAACAGGAAACCCGAAGGCAGTTTGAAATAATCCGCGATGAGGCAACAAAGCGCGACCCTAATCTTCTCAAGCGTATAATTCCGCAGATTTACAATGAAGAAATGTATGCAATCATAATGGATATATACAATTTCCAGGATGTTATTTATACTCTCTACGCTTCGGCATCCACAGCGGCGCGTGCAGCAGAATTTGTTTCGGATAAAGAGAATATAAAAGTAATAACGGTACGCAAAACGGACGAACGGTTTTTAAACTCCGACATAGCCGGAAAGCTCAAGCCGTATGATAAGCTGATATATGTACACACGATAAAATACTATAACGAATTCGCAGACTGTGCAAAATACGGAGCTTACGGCTTTTATGCTCATCATCTGACACCGGCTGATTACGAAACTTTTGCAAAATACAGATAAAGCGAAGGGACAGCAGAGAAATTTCTCAGCTGTCCCTTCATTAATATTGGGTAAATTTATCTTCAAATGTTGACTTTGACAAGTGTTTAAAATATAATTATGTTGGTGGTAAATTTGAATTACAGGAATATCTTGTTTGACCTTGACGGCACGCTGACCGATCCCAAAGAGGGGATCACAAATTCGGTCGCACACGCCTTAAAGCATTTCGGAATAGAAACAGCTGACCATGACGCACTGTGTGCGTTTATAGGTCCGCCGCTTATCTATTCATTTAATAAGTATTACGGCTTTGACCAAGAGCAGTGTCTTGAAGCGGTGGAGGTTTACCGCGAATATTTCTCGGTGCACGGAAAGTTTGAAAACAGCGTGTATGACGGAATAATACCTATGCTGAATATTTTGGCGGAACGCGGCTACAGACTGTTTATAGCGACAAGCAAGCCGCAGAAATTTGCTCTCGAAATTGCGGAGCATTTCGGGTTTGAAAAATATTTTGAGGCAATACGCGGTATCCCCATGAACGGCGAGAATATGACAAAAGGACAGGTTATCGGAGCTGTTTTACGGGAATTTTCACTTGAAGCCAAAAACACGCTCATGGTAGGCGACAGGTCGTACGACGTCTGCGGCGCGAAGGAAAACGGGCTGGACTGCGCCGGCGTGCTTTACGGCTACGGTTCAGAAGCAGAACTGAAAGACGCAGGCGCCGATTACATTATAAAAGACATTCACGGACTGACAAATTTTTTTGAGGACAGATAATGAACATAATTGAAACCCTTACAAAAGAATTCAATTTAAAACAAACGCATGTTGAAAACACGGTCAAACTGATTGACGACAAAAATACAATACCGTTCATCGCACGGTACCGCAAAGAGCTCACAGGCTCGCTTGACGACCAGGTGCTCAGAGAGCTGTCCGAGCGGCTGGAATATTTACGCAACCTTGAAGCACAGCGCGAAAAGGTCGCGGCTACTATCACAGAGCAGGGCGCGATGACCGATGAAATATCCGCTGCACTTGAAGCGGCGGCAACTCTTGCCGAAATCGAGGACATTTACCGTCCGTATAAGCCTAAAAAGAAAACGCGCGCTTCAGTTGCACGTGAAAAGGGACTTTTGCCGCTTGCCGAAAAAATTTTTGCACAGCAAAAGGACTGCCCTGCGCTTTCAGAGCTTGCAGAGCAATTTGTCGATCCTGAAAAGGGCGTTGAAGACGGAAAAAGCGCACTTGCGGGCGCCGGCGATATTATTGCTGAAATGATATCCGATGACGCGGCGATTCGCGGCGGACTTCGCACCGTCTGCTGCGCACACGGCAGCATACGCTCCGACGGCGCATCCGAAAATCTGGGTGTGTACGAAATGTACGGAGAATTTTCCGAACCTATTAAATCCATACCGGGGCACAGAATTTTAGCGCTGAACCGCGGCGAGCGGGAAAAGGCTCTGAAGGTATCAATTGACTTTGACCGTACACGCGCCATGGAAATAGTCTGCCGCAATCATGTAAATGACGTCGGCGAGTGTTCGCAGTTTGTGCGCGCCGCGGCAGAGGATGCGTATGACAGGCTCATATTTCCCGCAATAGAGCGGGAAATAAGAAATATGCTGACCGAGCGTGCGCAGGAAAGTGCCATCAAGGTGTTTTCCGTAAACCTCCGCCAGCTTCTAATGCAGCCGCCCGTCAAAAACAGGGTGACATTGGGGCTTGACCCGGGATACCGCACGGGCTGCAAGGTCGCAGTTGTAGACGGCACCGGCAAGGTACTGGACACAGGGGTAATTTATCCCGTGCCGCCCCACAGCAAGGTGGAGCAGGCAAAGGCGACAATCAAGGCACTTGTGAAAAAACACGGCGTAACCATGTTTGCCATAGGAAACGGCACAGCGTCGCACGAAACGGAAGTATTTGCGGCGCAGGTCATAAAAGAGCTGAACTGCGGTATAACCTATATGGTTGTAAGCGAGGCGGGGGCTTCGGTCTACTCGGCGTCAAAGCTCGGCGCACAGGAATTTCCCGACTACGACGTATCTCTCAGAAGCGCCGTTTCCATTGCAAGACGGCTTCAGGACCCACTTTCCGAGCTCGTCAAAATAGACCCGAAGGCAATAGGCGTCGGACAGTACCAGCACGACATGCCGCAGACGCAGCTGAGCGATGCGCTTGACGGTGTGGTGGAGGACTGCGTAAACTCGGTCGGAGTTGATTTAAACACTGCTTCCGCGCCGCTGCTGTCACGCGTATCGGGTATAGGCGGCGCGCTTGCAAACAACATTGTAAGCTACCGTCAGGAAAACGGAGCGTTCAGTTCACGAACACAGCTGAAAAAAGTGCCAAAGCTCGGTCCGCGCGCCTTTGAGCAGTGCGCCGGATTTCTGCGAGTCAGCGAAAGCAAAAACATGCTGGACGGCACCGCCGTACACCCGGAAAGCTATGACGCGGCAAAAGCGCTATTGGAAAAATGCGGATTTGATATCAAATCGTCAAAAACCTCCGACTTACAGCCGCTCATGGAAAAAGCCAAGGCATACGGTTTTTCCAGGCTGTGCAGCGAGCTTGAAATAGGACAGCCGACGCTTATCGACATTATAAACGAGCTAATGAAGCCGGGCCGCGACCCGCGCGACGAGCTGCCGGCGCCGCTTCTGCGCACCGACGTTATCGGTATGGAGGATCTAAAGCCCGGCATGGAGCTTACGGGCACCGTGAGAAACGTCATTGATTTCGGTGCGTTTATAGATATAGGCGTCCATCAGGACGGACTGGTGCACATTTCAAAAATAACACGCAAGTATATAAAGCATCCGTCCGAAGTACTCAATGTGGGCGATATCGTCAAGGTATGGGTGCTTTCTGTCGATACTGATAAAAAAAGAATTTCACTCACTATGGTTGACCCTAATGAAAAGGAGCGCAAAGCGAACTGATCAAAAGCGACCTATAACCAACCGAAAGGAACAATTTAAAAATGAGAAAAACAAAAATCGTATGCACCATCGGCCCTGCGTGCTCAAACGAGGAGACGCTGACCGGAATGTGTCTTGCGGGCATGAACGTCGCAAGGCTTAATTTCTCACACGGTGATTATGAAGAGCACTCAAGAAATATTGCCGTTATAAAAAAAGTGCGGGAAAAGCTGAAGCTGCCGATTGCAATAATGCTGGATACCAAAGGACCTGAATACAGAATAAAAACATTTAAAGACAATAAGAAAATAAATCTGAACGACGGAGACAGCTTCACCTTTACGACAAAGGACATTGAGGGAGATGAGAAAAAAGTCTCGGTCAACTACAAGGGACTGCCGCATGACCTTGATGTAGGAGATACAGTGCTGCTGAACAACGGTCTGATGGTATTTAAGGTTGAAAAGCTGTCGGATACGGACGCCGAATGCCGTGTTATTGTCGGCGGCGAGCTGTCGGGCAGGAAAAGCATGAGCTTTCCCGGAAAGGTCTTAAAGCAGAAATACCTGAGCGAGCAGGACAAAAACGATATTGCTTTCGGTGTAAAAAACGACATTGACTTTATCGCATGTTCCTTTGTATCCTGTAAGCAGGATCTTGCAGACGTTAAAAAGTACCTGTCCGAAATCGGCGCGCACGACATAGACATAATCGCCAAAATAGAAAATCGCAGCGGCATTGAAAATATCGAAGAAATCTGCGAGGAGTGCGACGGAATAATGGTTGCGCGCGGCGACCTTGGCGTTGAAATACCGTTTGAAGAGGTTCCGATAATTCAAAAACAGCTTATCACGAAGTGCAGGCTGCTGGGCAAGCGGGTAATAACCGCAACGGAAATGCTGGAATCCATGATTCACAACGCACGCCCTACAAGGGCGGAAATTTCCGACGTTGCAAATGCCGTTTACGACGGCACAAGTGCCGTTATGCTGTCAGGTGAAACCGCAGCCGGAAAATATCCAGTTCAGTCCGTTAAGGCAATGGCAAGCATTGCCGAGTGCACCGAAAACAACATTGACTATAAAACAAGGTTTACGGAGTCGGAATTCAAAATCAGAAACACGCTGGATGCGATATCGCACGCCACCTGCGGCATGGCAATTGACATCGAGGCAAAGCTTATAGCGGTTTGCTCACTTTCGGGAATGACGGCGCGTATGGTATCGCGTTTTCGCTCGCCCATTGATATCCTGGGACTTACAACAAACGAGCGCACACTTCGCAAGCTCTCGCTGTCCTGGGGAGTAACGCCCGTCATGTGCGACGAATTCAATTCGACAGACGTGCTGTTTTATACCGCCAACCGTATTTCAAAAGCAACATTCTCTTTGAAAAAGGGAGACAGAATAGTCATAACAGGCGGAATCACCAACGGAATTTCGGGGAACACCAACCTTATCAAGGTGGATACAATAGGATAAATGAAAAATGAAAATTTCAAATGAACCGACCAAAAAAATACTGTTCATTAGCCTGTGCATTATTGCAATGCTCACCGTAGCGCTGAATATAGGAAGTGTGTTCGGCTGGCTGTCCGCCATGCTGAAAATGCTGACACCGGTAATCGGCGGATTCTGCACGGCTTTCATACTCAATATTGTAATGAAGCTGTTCGAGCAAAAGGTGTTTGCTTTTTTAGGAGGCAGCAAACGCGGAAAAAAGATACTGCGCCCGCTTAGTCTCATAGCCTCACTGCTTGTATTTATCGGAGCGATTACAATTATTCTGCTTGTAATTATTCCGCAGGTCAGAGCTACCGTGCAGTCAATAGTAGAAGGCTTCCCCGCATTTTCGCAGCGCGCGCTGCAATTCATCGAAGACACTCTTGAGCGCTTTGACATTACTCACGAGCGTATTTCGGAAATCGTTCTCGGCGGTGAAGAGCTGATGACCAAAATAGGCAACTTTATCAAAAACAACCTGAACGGATTTTTGAAATCGGCAAGCGTCATCGGCGGCTCACTGGTGAGTGTTATCGCAAATATATTCTTAAGCCTTTTTATTGCCATTTACCTGCTCTCCGGCAAAGAGATGATTATTAACCAGTGCCGCCGCCTTGCAGGCGCAATTTTCAGCGACAAAGCATATAACAGAATATCGCGCGTACTGAGCCTGTCCAATAAAGCGTTTGCCAACTTCATCAGCGGGCAGTTTATTGAGGCTATCATTTTAGGAGTGCTCTGCTTTTTGGGAATGCTTATTTTCCGCTTTCCGTATCCCGCCGTGGTCGGAGTGCTTGTCGGAGTATCGGCGCTTATTCCGATACTCGGCGCATGGATAGGCGGCGGACTATCAGCTGTGCTTATTCTCATAAACAATCCGATAAAAGCTCTTTGGTTTCTTGTTTTTCTCGTTGTTCTCCAGCAGCTTGAGGGAAATTTTATCTATCCGCGCGTGGTTGGCAGACAGGTCGGTCTGCCCGGCGTATGGGTGCTGATGGCGGTAATCATAGGAAACGGCGTATACGGCGCACTGGGCGCGCTGATGGCGGTTCCGATAGCGTCGGTGGTCTATACGCTTCTTTCTGATTTTACGGCATACAGGAGCGAATTAAAAAGAAAACGCGCAGTCATGCAGGAAAAAACAGATGAAGGTCAGTCATGACAGACCTCTGGACAAGACTGAAAACCCGCAGTAAGCCGATATTTATTTACGGCATGGGCAACGGCGCTCAGAAACTGTTTAATATACTTGAAAAATACGAGATACCGATATGCGGTGTATTCGCAAGCGACGAATTTGTAAGAGATAAGTACTTTAACGGCTTTAAAATTAAAAGCTACGGCGATATACGACGGGAAAACGACGATATTATCGTGCTTACGGCATTCGGCACAAACAGGCGTGAGGTTACAGATAATATAAAAAGGATAGCCGGCGAATGTGAGCTTTACGCTCCCGACATCCCGGTATACGGAAATACACTTTTTAATACGGATTATTACAGAGCGCACATCAAGGATCTTGAATTTGTCAGAAATCGGCTGAATGACGATTATTCCAAAAAAGTCTTTGACTGTATAGTAAATTTTAAACTGACAGGAGATATTACATACCTTTTCGATTGTGAGTGTGACAAAAGCGAACCGTTTGAAAACATCTTAAAGCTTAATAAAGACGAAATCTTTATGGATCTCGGTGCATACCGCGCGGACACCGTGCTGGAATTCTTAAAATATGCCGGCGGCTGCAAAAAAATTTACGCGGTAGAGCCGGACGGCAAAACTTTTGTAAAGCTGAAGCAGAAGCTTGACTGCAAATCGGACAGCGGCGATATTATCTGCATAAATGCCGCAGCCGGAGCCTGTGAAGGCAGCAGCGGGTTTGAAGCGGGCAGCGGCAGAAGCTCGCATCTGTCAGACAAGGGACAACAGGTGCGGGTTGTGACCGTCGACGGTATTTTAGACGGACAGTGTGCAACATACATAAAATTTGACGTTGAAGGCGGTGAACGGGACGCGATAGAAGGCGCAAGGCATACAATAAAAGCCTATAAGCCGCGCCTTAAGATTGCAGCATACCACCGCACGGAGGATCTGACCGAAATTGTAAAGCAGGTATCGGAAATTCGGGACGACTACAAGGTCTATATGCGTCACCATCCGTATATTCCGGCATGGGATACAGATTATTACTTTATATAAAAAGCGAAGCGGTAAACGCTTCGCTTTTATTATTTTATATATTAAGCTGAGCCAGCACTCCGTAATGATCCGACTGCACGGTTTTGTCATCATGCACATCTACGATTTCAAAGCTGTCACAGACTATATTCTCACTCAGATATATATAGTCTATAATTATCGGGCTGCAGCTGCCAAAGCCGTGAAAGGTCATAGCGTCCGTTGTCCTTTCAGCCGCCGTCCTTGCGTCCTTGAGCAGCGTATTCGTAACGGCAATAACCTTTGAATCGGGCTGCGCATTAAAATCTCCCGTGAGAATCAGCGGCATTTCCTTGCCGAACTTTTGGCGGATAAAGGCACATATCTGCTCAATGCCCTTAACCTGAGCCGTCATGCCGACATGGTCAAGATGCGTATTGACAAACGCAAGCTCCCGCCCGCTTTCAAGCTCTTTAAACAGCGCCCAGCAGGTAATGCGCACACATCTGGCGTCCCAGCCCAAAGACGAAACATCCGGAGTTTCGGACAGCCAGAAATGACCGCATTCCAGCATTTCAACCCGCGACGGGTTCCAGTAAATCGGCGTGCCTTCGGAATTTTTCTCACTGCGGTATACAAGATAATGCTCAAAATCGGAAAGGTCATTGTCAAAATAATCTTTCCAAACAGGCGTCACCTCCTGGAATCCTATTATATCTGCCCCGCTCCCGCGCACGGCGCGTTCCATAAGCGGGCGGCGCATTTCAAATGAGCTTTTACCCTCAACGCCCCAGCACATAACATTTTGACTGAGTATTTTAAGCGACATTATATATATCCTCCCGTTTTTTACGATTATAACATCAAAAAGTCAATTTAACAACACATAAAATCAAAAAAGTTTGATTGACTTTAACGTCCGATAAATATATACTTAAATCAACGAAAAAACGGAGGTTTTTAAAAATGTACAAGCTCGATTTACTTCCCGCAGAACTGAAAACGGGCGCGGCGGAGCTATGCTCCATGCTGGAAATCCCCATTTCCGACGGCGGAATACCGATTACGGCAAAGCACGGCGACATGTCGATTGAAAAAGGCGCGAACAGCGTTGAAATCACATACGGCACCAAGCCTCAATTTTTCAGAATGCTTTCAATGCTGACAGGAAAGATTGAAGGAAAATACTGCGAAAATCCGCGTCAGACAATGCTCTGCTACATGGCGGATCAATCAAGAAACGCCGTTATGAATACTGATACGGCAAAGCGCATGATACGCTATCTTGCAGCTCTCGGCTTTGACTCTCTGATGCTGTACACCGAAGATACATATGAAGTCAAGGGTCAGCCGTATTTCGGATATATGCGCGGACGCTGGACTGAAAGCGAGCTTATCGAGCTTGTGGAATACGGCGAGATGTTCGGGATTGAGCTTATCCCCTGCATTCAGACGCTCGCGCACCTTGCACGCATGATGCGCTGGAAATGCTACAAGGACATAATCGACTGCAACGATATCCTGCTTGCAGGAGACGAGAAAACCTACGCATTCATTGAAGAGACCTTTAAGACGTGTGCAAAGTGCTTTAAAAGCCGCAGAATAAATATAGGGCTTGATGAGGCGCATATGCTGGGGCTTGGAAAATATCTTGATAAAAACGGATATCACAACCGCTCGGATATAATGCTTGCCCATCTTAAAAAAGTATGTGAAATTGCCGAAAAATACGATTTCCACCCGATGATGTGGAGCGATATGTTTTTCAGAATCGCATTCGGTACATATTACGTCAAAACCGGAGAAATCACAAAAGACGTAATTGATAAAGTGCCGCAGAATCTGACTCTTATTTACTGGGATTACTATACGCCGGACAAAGAGATGTTCTCACATATGGTAAAATGTCATAAATCGTTTAACAATCCCGTCGCATTCGCAGGCGGCTGCCATAAATGGGGCGGATTTATAGCCAACAACATGGTAACCTACGAGCTTGAAAGCATGCATATTGATGAATGTATGAAAGAGGGACTCACTCAGATTATCGCCACCGGCTGGGGCGACGACGGTGCAGAGGCAGCGCATTTTTCAATAGCCCCCGGACTTGCCGTATACGCCGAAAAGTGCTATAAGGGCAACTTTGACAGAGAGTGGTTTGACAAGCGATTTGAAAATATTTTCAAAATACCCATGAAGCCCTTTGAGATTATGGACGCTGTTGACTGCCCGCCCGGTTTCAAAAAAGCCGAGACCGGCAGACGCACATATTTCCACAAGTCAATGGTATATTTTGACGTGCTGACAGGACTTTTAAACAAGCACATAAAACGCGATGAGGCACAAAAATTTTACGCGGATATGGCGCAAGCGCTGGAGCCGTACTGCGACAATAAGAATTTCGGATATATCGTAGAGGTAGCGCGCTCGGTAGCTGGGCTCCTTTCCTATAAGGCGACAATACCGCATGACCTTCGCACGGCATACGACAAAAAGGATAAAAACACCCTCGCAGCCCTTGCCCAAAAGGATATCCCATCTCTTATCGAGGCTGCCGACAAGCTTTTAAAGGCAGTAGAAGCCCAGTGGAGACGTGAAAGCCGTGCGTTCGGGCTGGAGGTTCAGCAGTTACGTATCGGCGGCATGAAGCAGCGCTTAAACGGCGTTATAGATGTCATAATCGCATACTGTGACGGCACGATTGACAAAATAGACGAGCTGGAGGAGCAGGTACTGTGGTACGACTGCCGCACAGAGGACGGAGACGACCTGACGCCTGAGCGCGGAACAGGCTACTCCGGCTGGAGAAGCAGCTCGACAGTAAACATTATCTGATTTTGAACTGTAATCAAGCAAAAAACTCACTGCAAAGCTTTGCAGTGAGTTTTTTATTTATGACGGCTAATTTCCGTTTTGTTCAAGAAGCTCAATCAACGCATTATACGCTGTTGTAAAAGCTGTTTCTCCGGGTATTTTATCCTTTTTGTCAATCTCGCCTTTTTCCAGCTTGTCAAGACCGTGGAAATTCGAAAGATGAGGCTCAAGACTTAAAAAGCCGTGATAACCGTCCGAAAACGCCGCGTTAAGAATATCCTTCAGTCTGCCGTCGCCCATTCCCGGCGGCACAACATGACCGCCGTCATACAGCGCGTCCTTGATGTGTATATACTCAATATACGGTCTGAGCGCCTTATACGCCGAAACAGTATCGACTCCGCATTGAACAAAGTTTGCAAAGTCAAACGTACATTTAAAGCTGTCGCCGTAAAAACGCTCCATAAGCTGTACGCACCGTTCAAGATTGTCGCCGTAAATGCCCTTTTCATTTTCATGCAGCAGCACAACATTCACTTTTGCCGCGGCATCGATAAAACGCGACATACGCTTAAATACCTCGTCCTTATGCGTGTTATAGTCACCGTCCATGTAGAAGGAGAATACGCGAATATAGCGCGTATCCAAAATTTTTGCAAAGGACAGCAGCTTTTCAAGCATTGCAAAATGCTCTTCAAAATCATCCGTTATTTTGATTTTGCCCAAAGGCGAGCCGATTGCGGAAATTTTTATTTTTTCACGGTCCAGCTCCGATTTGAGTAAACTCACCTCAGCTTCCGTAAGCTTTGAAATATTTTTTCCGTTTACACCGCGCAGCTCGATATACTCTATACCCAGCCTGTGCAAAAGCGCATACTGCTTTTGCATCATAGGGTCAATCTCGTCCGCAAAACCCGTTAAAATACAGTTTTTCATCACTACACCCCCGAATATGCGGAAAATCCGCCGTCAACCGGAATTACAGTACCGGTGACAAAGCCCGACGCATTATTATCCGCAAGCCACATCAGCGTGCCGCAAAGCTCTTGCGCCTCACCGAAGCGCCCCATCGGCGTTGCACGGAGTATTTTTTCAGTGCGCGGAGTAGGATTTCCTTTATCGTCAAACAGCAGCGCACGGTTTTGATTTGTGACAAAAAAGCCGGGAGCTATCGCATTTACACGTATTCCCGATTTTGCAAAATAAACGGCAAGCCACTGAGTGAGATTGGATACCGCGGACTTTGCGCCGCTGTACGCAGGTATTTTCGTAAGCGGACGGTATGCGTTCATGGACGACACGTTGATAATCACACCCTCATTTTCAAGCATGAGGGGCGCAAAAACCTGAGTCGGCAGCAGCGTGCCGAGAAAGTTAAGCTCCAGCACGAATTTAATTCCGCTGTCGTCAAGGTCAAAAAAGCTCTTCGCACTGTCCGCGTCATACATCTCGTCGTCCGTCGTGCCGCGCGGATTATTGCCGCCCGCGCCGTTTATGAGAAGATCCACCCTGCCGAAACGCTCCGTCACCTTATCCCGTGCCGCCTCAAGGCTTGCCTTTTCAAGGCAGTTTGCCTGCACCGCAAGCGCATTATCGCCTATTTTTTCGGCAGCAGCTTTTGCGGCATCGTAATTCAGGTCAAGCAGCGCCACCTTTGCGCCGTTTTGAGCAAGGGTCTGCGCAAACATCGAGCAAAGCACCCCGCCCGCACCCGTGACAACAGCAACCTTGCCTGTCAAATCATGTGTATATTTCATTATGTCAGTTCCTTTCTGTCAAACAGTTATAAGTCCGCCGCTGTAAATTCTGCACATCGCATCCATGGTGCCTCGGCAGCTTTCAAGCGGGCACGGATTTTGTTCGTTCCCGATTTTGTCAAGGCTTGAATAGAATTTTCCGATAAGCTCCGAGTGCGAGCTGCCCCAGCAGGATTTACCGGGAGTTATATCGGAAACACTGAAAATTTCAGGTTTTTCGTCCTCGGGATATACGGCGCACTCCCTGAAGCTTAAATTAATATTCGCCCGCTCGCAAAACAGCATAATCTCCGCACAGGGTGACTTGCAGGCGGAAACGGTGGAGTAAAAAACCGCGTTTTTGCCGCCGTAATCTATTTCGGCACACACGGTATCCTCCGTCTCGATTTCGGAGTGAGAAAGATTGGCGCAGACAGCGCGCACGTCTGTCGGCTCGCCCAGAAACACGCCCAAAAGGTCAAGCGTATGCAGCGCCTGATTGATAAGCACGCCGCCGCCCTCGGTATTATATCTGCCGCGCCAGCCGCTTTCTGTATAGTAGGCTCCGCGGCGGTTCCACGTAACAATCCCACGCGCACCGAGCAAAGCGCCGTATTTGCCGCTGTCTATCAGCTTTTTTGCATGTACGGTGGTTGCATTAAAACGGTTTTGAAAGCAGACACAAAGCTGCACATTCCCGTTTTTTTCTGCCTCAGACAGACTTTGAAACTCCTTCATGTTCATGACAGGCGGCTTTTCAAGCACAACATTGATGCCGCGCGCCAGCGCCGCTTTCGCCATAGGCAGATGCAGAAAATGAGGCGTACATACATGCAGCACGTCTATTTTCTCAGCCTTTAGCATTTGCTCAAACAAAATATATGCCGCAGCGCCCGTTTTTTCGGACAGCGCGTGAGCACGCTCAGGCTTTATATCGCATACGGCGCAAAGCTCAGCGCCGTTTTCCTTTACAGCAGCAGCGTGCACGCTGCTGATTGAGCCGCAGCCGACAATCGCCGCACGGTAGCTGTTCATCAGTAGCTGCCCTCCGTATCAAGCACGGCATCTACAGCCGATACCTTTTTTGCCGAGTTTGCCGCGCGCTCGGAAAGAAGTCTGTAAAACAGCTCCTCGTCAACGGGAAGGGTTACCTTCCGACCCAACCAGCTTGAAAGGTGCATGGCATTTGACAGCATCAGTCCGTTAATGCCCTCAAAGCCGTTTGCGACAAGCGGCGCACCATTTAATATATGGTTTGTAAACGCTTTTAAGACGCCGACATGCTGCTCGTTCATGCCGTCAGTCTCAACAATAACCGTATCCTGTGCCGGCGGCTTTTTAAAGCCCTCGGAGGCGGTGCGGCAATACTCCCGCTCGTCTGTATCAAGCTTTGTGTATTTAAGTGTTTTTGCGCCCTCGCATACAAGTGTGCCGCGAGTTCCGGTTATCTCAAAGCGGTTTGTTCCGGGAGCGTCGCCCGTTGTTGTAATGAATACGCCTGTCGCGCCGTTTTCATATTCAAGGTATGCCGTAACGTCATCCTCAACCTCGATATCATGCCACTTGCCCTCATGACAAAACGCCTGCACCGTTTTCGGCATTCCGCAAATCCACTGCAGCAGGTCAAGGTTGTGAGGACACTGGTTTAACAGCACGCCGCCGCCCTCGCCCGACCAGGTGGCGCGCCACTCGCCGCTGTCGTAATAGTACTGGGTGCGGTACCAGTCGGTAATTATCCAGTTGACGCGTTTAATCTGACCGATATCGCCGTTTTCCACCATCTCCTTCATCTTGCGGAAAACGCAGTTTGTACGCTGATTGAACATCATCGCAAAGGTCTTATCCTGCTTTGCGGCAAACTCATTCATTTCACGCACCTGCTTTGTATAAACGCCCGCCGGTTTTTCGCACATAACATGCAGACCGTTTTCAAGCGCCTCCATCACAAGACGGGGATGGTCGTAGTGAGGAACGGCGATTATCACGGCGTCAATTCCGGCATTTTTTATCATGTCCGACGCCTCGCCGTAAATCTCCGCTCCGCTGTACAAATCAGCCGCAAGCTCCCGACGCTGCGCTTTTTTATCCGCCACCGCGCAAAGCTCAAGCCCCGGAACAAGTCCCGCAAATATTTTTTTGGCGTGGGACGAGCCCATATTGCCAAAGCCCGCAATACCTATTCTTACCTTATCCATCTTTCACACCTCAGAAGTATTTTTTCAGATTGTTACAGCTGCGTTCAAGGCAGTCAAACGGATCTTCACCGTTGCAGTCGTCCTGCTCAACAAGCGCGTATTTTGTGCCTGCCTTTTCAAGATGCTCCAAAATGCGCGGATAGTTCATATTGCCCTCGCCTACCGGCAGCATAACGATTTTATCGTTTGCAATACCGTAGTCTTTAAGATGAACGCAGTCAATTCTGCCCGAAAGCCTGTCAATCCAGTCACATACATCCGCGCCGCCGTAATTTACCCAGTAACAGTCAAGTGTCACTTTCATCTGCTCGGATGAGAACGCTTTAAGCAGTCTGTCGAAAATCAGGCTGCCGCCGGTACGTTCAAATTCAAATGCGTGATTATGGTATGTAAACTCAAGGTCACCGTCTCTCAGCTCTTCTACTGCCCGCGTAAAATACTGCTTAAACTCGTCAACGCCCGCCGCCGAGCGGTAACCCTTGGGCATAGATCCCAGTCCTACATATCTGCAATCCATGATTTTATGCTCCTCTATAACGCGGGCAGTGTCACCGAGCAGTCTGTCAGAAGGTATATGCGTAACCGCGATTTCAAGAGAAAGTCTGTCACAGACCGCCCTAAGTCTTTGAGCGTCGATTTTACCTATGCCCGAAATCTGTACGCAGGAATAGCCCATTTTTGCTATCCGCTCCAGTCCGTGTTCGATCTCATCGGGGGTCTGCATCTGTTTTCTGAGGGTATAAAGCTGTGCGCCGAGTTTCATAGAAAAACACCTCTTGTTTTTTTCTTAAATTATAGCATTTTATACATAATATTTAATTGCATATTATCACTTTTATATTGCAAAAATAGCGGTGTTGATGTATCATTACAGTATGAACACAAAAAACTTTAAAAATCATTCGGTCGGCGTGCGGTTTTCAGTATCGGACGGCGGCGACGACAATATCATAATCCACTGTCACAGCAGCTACGAGATACTGTATTTTATCCGCGGAAATGTTCGGTACATAATCGAGGGTGCAGAGTACAATCTGAAAGCGGGAAGTCTTTTGCTCATTCCGCCGAATGTCGTGCACGGAGTTAAAGCCTGCGGAGACGGAACGTATCAGCGCTGCGTTTTGGATATTTACCCGAAAGCCTTCGACCTTGACGGCGAAAATCTGCTGCGCATGGTATTTAGCAGCAAATGCTATTATGAAAACACAGACGGATGCGGTATAGGAAATGCGTTTGACGATATTTTCAGCGCGGCACCGCTGAGCGACTGGGCACTGAACATTTCAGTACAGGCGCTGCTCATAAAAATCCTTTTAATGCAGAATACACTTGAAGCCTCCGAGCCGAGAATTGCGGCAAGCGGCGCAGTTTCCCAGATAATTACCTATATCAATGAAAATTTTACCGAAAAAATCACGCTGGACGACATCTCTGCAAAATTTTTTGTAAGCAAGCATCATCTGAACAAGCTGTTTCGCAAGGCAACAGGCATTACTGTCGGAGAGTATGTAATATACAAGCGCGTATACTACGCCCGCGGGCTTATACAGCGCGGCGTGCGTGCAAGCGAGGCGGCTGAAAGCTCGGGCTTTTGCGATTATTCCGCATTTTATAAGGCATACATCAAGCGGATGGGGCATAATCCACAAAGTGACAGCCCCGATGCCGTAAACTGAACAAAAATATAAATATATGTTGCAAATATGTTGTGTTTATTATATAATAATTGTAAATCTATCTGTAAAGCAGGGCTAATATTATGAAACGAATAATATCAGTTTTAGCAGCTGCCGTAATGCTTATAACAATGCTGGGCGGCTGCGGAAAAAAACCGGCACAGGATAATGACAGTGAGCAGACCTCAAACAGTCAGGATGAAAATTCGCAGACTATACAGAACCAAGAAGAGGGAGAAAGCTCCGGCGACAATAAAAATACAGCAAAGGACAATCAGTCCGACGGCAGCAACAGCCAAACCGCAGGAAAAGCCGACAGCAGTGATAAAACTCAGGACAGCGGCAAAGTGACATCCGATAATAACACTCAAAACGGAGACGGCAACGGCAATAACGGAGACGGCACACATACCGGCGACGGTGCACCGTCTGACAATTATGCTCCGCCTGTTACAAACACTGACGATCCCGGAGATATTGATCCGGACGAAATCGGTCACCTTGAAAGCGACGGAGAAATAGACACACGCTATGAAGGCAAAAATGACAATTTGCCGTATATTGATAAAGCATCTACAACAGTTTCGGATTTTGAGATAACTGCCGACAGCTATGATGAAAAAAAGCTTACTCTGCCCATAATGAAAATAGTGACGGGCAACGGCAAGGATATCACATCGAAGACAGAGTATACCGGAGCTACGGTTTCCATCTCAAACACACTTAAAAACTATTCGCTCGGCAATACGGTTGTAGACATACGCGGACGCGGCAATTCCACATGGCAGTTTTTTGACAAAAAGGCATATAAGCTCAAATTCACGGTTAAAACCGACCTGTTCGGAATGGGCGCTGCAAAAAAATGGGTTCTGCTTGCAAACGCTTTAGACGAAAGTATGATGCGCAACTATCTCGCATTCAACCTGGGCAAAGCACTCGGACTTGAATTTACAAGCGACTGCCAGTTCTTAAACCTGTATATCAACGGTCAATACAAGGGAGTTTATCTTCTTTGCGAGCAGGTGCAGGAGGGTTCAAACCGCGTGAACATAAATACCTCGCCTGTCGGTCAGGTGGACACGGGCTACCTTTTAGAGGGTATAAACAACGCATCTCCAGTTGACTACAAAACCTTTAAGCTGAATGATGTAAACGGTAAGTCTCTCGGAAAGGGCGCGTTTACATTTATTATCAAGTCTCCCGACATCATTCAGTGCACCGAAGAACAGAAGAACTTTATTTCGGACTATGTTGCAAAAGCCAATGAAGCCATTTTCAATAAGGACTGGGACGGGATTCAGAAGTATATTGATGTAGATTCGTTTGTAAACATGTTTCTGCTTGACGAGATTCTTCTCAATCAGGATATGGGTTATAGCTTTTACTTATATAAAAAACAGGGCGGCAAGCTGTTTATGGGACCTGCCTGGGACTTTGATCAGGCATGCGGCTCGTCATCCCACGGAGGCTCAGGGTATAAAGGCTGGTATGCCGGAAGCGAGCTCCAGTGGTTTACAACACTGATTGAAATGCCTCAGTTTAAAGAGCTTGTTTCAAAGCGTTATCAGGAAAAGAAAACCGCCATTCGCGGTATGCTAAATACCATAGACAGCACCGTCAACAAATACAGCTTTGACTTTGCGATGAGCAACTATGTATTCAACACCTTCGGCGATCCGAATCGCTGGCGCACTATGTACGAAATTGCGTCCTGCAAAACGTACAAAGACCATATAATATATCTCAAAACCTGGCTTACAAACAGATTTATCTGGATGGAAAATCAGCTCGGTGTAAAATAAATATAAAATTGCGGTACACAAAAAAGTGTGCCGCATATTTTGAGGTAAGTTACATGAAACTGATTGAAAAACAAAACTTTGACCAAGAACGTGCACTTTATCATCTTGAAAACACCAAAGTCAGCCGATGCACATTTGCAGGACCGGCTGACGGCGAGTCTGCACTCAAGGAATCAAGTAATATTATCATTTGCGAGTGCAGTTTTTCGCTGCGATATCCGATTTGGCATTCTAAAAATTTCACACTTCAAAATTGCCGTGTGGATGAACTTACACGCGCACCGCTGTGGTATTGTGAAAACGGTAAAATCACAGACTGTACGATAAACGGAATTAAATGTCTGCGTGAATGCAATAATATATCATTTGAACGCGTTACCGCAAGCTCTCCGGAATTCGGCTGGAAATGTCGCAATATATCGATGACAGATTGTAATATAGATTCCGTTTATTACATGCTGGAATGTGAGGATTCAACGCTTGAAAACGTTACCCTGAACGGTAAATATTCATTTCAATATACAAAAAACCTCACAGTAGAAAACTCGGAGCTTTATACTAAGGACGCCTTTTGGCATGCAAATAACGTCACCGTTAAAAACAGTATTGTCAGCGGAGAATATCTGGGCTGGTATTCTGACGGACTTACATTTATAAACTGCAAAATATCGGGAACTCAACCGCTCTGCTACTGTAAAAATCTACGGCTTATAAACTGCACCATGGACGGCGCCGACCTGTCATTTGAATATTCAGACGTTACGGCAGATATAAACGGTAAAATTCTGTCGGTCAAAAATCCAAGGTCAGGCGAGATCGAGGCGGACGAGATAGGCGAAATCATTCTTGAAAATTCAGTTATGGAAAATAACTGCCGTATTAATATAAAGAATACCTCGTTAATATAACAAAAACGCAGATGCAGGACACAGCCTACATCTGCGTTGTTTGTTTTACGATTGAGGTAAGTTTTAAGATAAACTCCTCCGGTGACGGACGCGACGCAAAATTATCAGCAAGAAATTTCTGTACGTTAGTTTCACTGCTCTCATAGCATCTGTCAATAGCGGCAGATATCTCCTGCCTGTAACTTTCAACATCCATATTGCGCGCGGCTGCCGCACGCTTAAAAACTTCATCTATCCCCATTACGTCTCCCTTTCATTCAGGATTTAACCGTGCCTTTTCGCAGACCGCGCATATACTGCTCCGTCCGTGCCGCACGATAAAAATTCCCGCATGCCGCGAGCAAAAATAACAGCGCGGGAATATACAAAACCGCAAGACCCGTTCTGCCCGCCAGTAAAATAAACACGGCAGTAAATGCCAGCATTATCAGCGCGTTTATCGAAATCGAGCTTTTATAACGCGCAAATGCCAAAAAAAGCTCAGCATTTGTCAAAAGCTCCGATTTTCCTTTGCTTTTCGGCTTTTTAAAAAGTGCCATATCTGATTTAGCATACACAGCTTTAAGATTTTTATCCTTTTTCTTATAATTCAGAGCCGAAAATGACTTTTTCCCCCTGCACAAAGGTACATATTCATACTGCACCTGCGTGTCTGTCTTTTCAAACTCAAATTTAAACGGCGCTGCGCGCATCAGCTCCAGTCCGTCGGAATTCATTTTTTCCAGCCAGCGCCCTTCATCAACAAAAGAAAAAAACATTCTGTGTTTTACTGTCATTGTATGCTCCCGAAAACTATTATGGTTCAAATAGCCGCAATTATCCGATAAAAGAATACTATAACTTAGACAAAATGTCAAGAAAAGCATAAAAACCGGGCAGATAAACTGCCCGGTTTTTAAATCAAATTTAACAGAATTACCCACCGTAAACCTGGGACACATAGTGTTTTAGGTTATCAAGACCTATCGATATTCCGTCGATGCAGTCCTCCATACCTTCAAACTCAATAGTGATAAAACCGTCATATCCGGCGCGCTTAAGCGCATAAAGACACTGTACTACCGGCACATCACCGTGACCGATTATCGTGCCGCGCAGAAAGTTTCCGCCGCGGGACATGAAAAAGCCGCGTCCCGGGTTTGCCTGCTGTCCGCTTTTCACAATGAAGTCCTTTGCATGGACATAAAAAGCATATCGCGCCGCCCGACCGACAGCCGCCGCAGGCTCGTCATCCGCACACAGAAAATTTCCGATATCAATAAGCCAGCCGAAATTATCGTGAGCAACCGTGTTAATAAGCTTTTCCACACGAATACTGTCCTGCGAAAAATATCCGTGGTTTTCGGTCATGGTACGCACTCCGACAGATTGCGCGTACTCCGTTACCCTGCGGCAGCCGTAGGCAAGCCGCTCCAGCACATTGTCGTAGCCCTCAAATTTATGAGCTGTTTTTCCGCCGGTCACGTCATGGCGCATTACGGGACAGCCCAGAAGCTTTGCAACATCCACCTGTGCGCAGACCCGTGCTATCTCCTTTTCAATATCGCCGCCGCTGCCGCTGATAAAGTCCGCCCCGACGGCATAATTTGAAATTTCAATTCCGAAGCGCGCCGCCTCCTGAGCCAATTCCGTCGCATATTCTGAAAGCGTCTTGCCTTCAGGCGCGGAAAGCTCGACAAACTCAACAGCGTCAAAGCCCAGCTCCTTTGCCTTCTGTATGCAGGAAAATGCCGTCAGTCTGCCGTCCTTTAAATACTGAGAAAAGCTGTATGAGCTTACCGAATATTTCACAGTATCACCTCATGTCCCGTCCTTGCCGATTCATAAATAGCGTCAAGAATCTGCATAAGAATTATACCGTCCTCGGCAGGCGACTTACACTCGGTGCCGTTCATAACACAGTCGACAAAATGATTGATTTCATTTGCAAACAGACCGTCAAAGCTGAGCGCCGTCGGAGTTTTGAGCTGTACGTCGGACATATACCCGTTAAGCTCTGTGTAGATTTCAAGCTCGGGATCCATTTTAGCGCCCGCTTTTGTACCGAACAGCTCGATTTTGCCCTCATCGCTTTTTATATTGAGCGAAAATGCCGCCTCAACCGAGATAACGGTACCGTTGTCATAGCGAATCATGGCACTTGCCAAATCCTCTACGTCAAATATGTCCTTATTACCCCTGGAAGCCGAAACATAGCCGGGTCCCTTATCCTTTATACCGGGTCTGTTTTTCAAATAATCAAAGGTCGCGCCGTAAACCGAAACGGGCTTGGGATTGCCGCAGAGATAGCGGGTAAGGTCGATAACATGCACGCCCAAATCAATAAGCGGGCCGCCCGCCGAGCGCGATTTATCGCCGAACCAGCCGCCGGGGCAGCCGTTGCGGCGAAGATATGTAGCCTTGCCGTAGTAAATATCACCGAAAAATCCGTTATTAATATAATCGCTGACAATTTTACAGTCATTGCCGAAACGGCGGACAAAGCCTATCATCAGCAGCTTGCCGTTTTTCTCGGCGGCTGCTTTCATCTCTCTTGCCTCAGCGGCGCTTGTTGCCATGGGCTTTTCACAGATGACGTGACAGCCCGCATTGAGTGCGGCGATTGTACAGGGTGCATGCTGACTGTTCCATGTGCACACGCTGACAGCGTCAATCTCAGGCAGCTCGCGGAGCATAACGTCCTTATCCGTATAGGTACGTGAAACACCGTATTTTTCAGCCATCATTTTCACTCTGTCGGCATCTATATCACAGAATGCATAAAGCTCTACATTCGGATTTTTAAGATAGCTGTTGATATGCTCCTTTGAAATATTGCCCGTGCCTATAACTGCAACTTTAATCTTTTCCATTGTAATTATTACTCCTTATTTAATGAGATTTTTAAGAAAATCAACAGCGGTGCGGATATCGTCCTCACGATTATTGCCGGCTTCGCGCTCGATTGTCAAAAAGCCGTGATAGCCGATATCGTCAAGAGCCTTGAGGTAATTTTTAAAGTCGACATTGCCCATACCCAGAGGCAGCTCCTCAAAAGAGGGACTGGAAGGCTTTTCAACATCCAAAAGTCCGTAAACCGCCTCGGGGTCACGGTAATAATTACGCCTGCCGTCCTTGGCATGAGTGTGTACTATGTAATCACGCAGATTATATACCGCCTGAACAGGGTCGTCACCCGTGACCATAACAAGATTTGCCGGGTCAAGGTTTACCGCAACGCCCGTTGAATGCAGACTGTCAAGAAAACCCTTGAGCACTGCCGAGGTTTCGGGGCCTGTTTCAATGGCAAAATGTGCGTCTATTGAATCTGCATACTCCGCAAGCTTAAAGCAAGCCTCCTGCATAACCTTATAGCGGTCATGGTTGGGGTCATTCGGCACAACGCCGATATGGGTGGTTACAATGTTTGTCTCCAAATCCTTGGCAAGGTCAAGAATACGTTTAGACTTTTCAATAAGCTCAGCATGCATTTCCCTCTTATGAAAGCCTATACCCAAATCTCCGCAAAGAGCGGACATAACAAGCCCCTCGCCCTTTACCATATTCAGAAAATCGCGGCGTTTCTGAGCCGACATATTTTCGGGCGCGAGCTCACCGCGCGTAGCATATGCCTGCACGCCGCATACGCCGACCTCACGGGCTTTTTTGACTGCTTCGGGAATAGGCAGCTTAAAGCCCTCAAGCACAACACCGATAGAAAAATCGTACATAACAAGTTCTCCTTATTATCTTATTGCTGTATATTGACAGCTGTATTGTCTTTATTATATAATTATTAAAGATAAAGTAAAGACAGTTATTTTGCCGCAAACTGATACTATATTGCCCTAATCCTGGAGGATGGTACAGTGTATGCAACCTACGAAAAACACAATTATATGAATCCGGAGTTCCCAATTTTTTTTCACTTGGACAAAATAGATAAAACGCACAAGGGAATACATGTCCACTGGCACGAGCATGTAGAGCTGCTGTATATCATGAAAGGCGCTTGTACCGTGCAGGGTAACGGAATCGAAATATATGCACAGACCGGCGATATTATAATGATAACACCCAACTGTATACACGATATTTATATAGACCGCGACGTCTGCGAATACTATTGCATAACTGCGGACAAGGGCTTTTGTGACAACTTTAACGTACCCGTATGTGCCGGACAGTTTGCAATGGTTATAAAAGAAGAACAGGCAAAAAAGTGCTACGACAGTATTATTGAGATAATGAACAGCAAGCCCGGCTATTATAAGGCGGAGGCGAAAATGCTTGTTTTGCAGCTGATGATCCGCTGCTGCCGCTTGGCGGAAAGCAGAGATATCGAAAGGGAGGGCACAAAATCATACTCCAAAACAGTAGCGCACGCTGTCGATTATCTGCGAGCGCACTTCAGCGACCCTGTGACGGTAGACGAGCTGTGCTCTTATCTGGGTTTCAGCAAATTTTATCTGTGCCGTAAGTTTAAGGCAGAGACGGGAAGAACGGTTATAGACTATCTCAATTTTCTGCGCTGTGCCAATGCACGGCGGCTGATTTCAAGCGGTCAGCACAATGTATCCGAAAGCGCTAAGCTAAGCGGCTTCAACAATATGTCATATTTCACAAAAACCTATAAAAAGCAAATGGGCAGCGCTCCGTCCGAACAGCTGCACAAAATGTAAAAACACGGTATTTTTATAAATACCGTGTTTTTTATTGTTTAACAATAAAGCGCATATATATGGATTTTAAGAGTGATATATAATATAAATAATTGTACCGAAAATAATCATATTTGCAAAAGCAATTGAAAATATAGGTCCGGCATACGGAAAATTCCCTTTTTTTGAAATATAATTTCCCAAAAGCCCCGCAGATAAAACCATAAAGAAAAATAAAATGCATATAACAGCTATTTGCAAAATCATATATAAAACTCCTCCTTCTTTTAAATATATGCTTGTTAGCTCATATAAATATTTCTAGCTCTTACCTCCATAGGATGGGACTCAGCAGTAAGATTTATACTTGGACTTATAGAAAAACTCAATCCTATACCAGAACTTGATACACCAATATTTTACCACAAAATAGTATCACAAAATATAACATAAAGCAATACTTTTACATAAAATATTTCACCAAATCATATATAAAAATACCCCCGTACAGTTAAAAACCGTACGGGGTATTTTTTAAACTTAATTTGTTTTACCAGTCAAGAACGATTTCCTCACCGTCATAAAGCTGCTGTGCAAACTTCAGTATCTGCTCAACCTTTGCAGTGGATACTATCAGTCTGCCCTTGCCGTTAAGCTCATAGAACGAATTAATATCGCTCTGCTTATAGTATTTCAGAACGTCCTGCGTTCCGTCGTTACAGTCTATCGTAACAGTGACAAGAAGCTCGTCTTCAGGCTGTTTATTCCCTACCTCTTTAATCTCTATGCTGAGTATATGCGCGTAAAGATTTGCAAAATTATCGTATTCGACGTACTTATTATTTATATACGCCTTCATATTGTCATCATCGGCAGTACCCGTAATATCAATTTCATAGCGTTTGCCGCCGCCGGAAATAGTAATGCTGTCAATCGTATCATATGAACGGACATACGACATATTCTCACAATAATACGCTATATCGTGCTGAAGAATATTTATATCCTCCTCATCAACAATATATATAAAATCATGTCCGTCAGCGTACATATAGCGGTAACCCTCATCGGACAGGTTTCCGAAATATGCGGTGTTTACCTGCTGAACATTGGTAAACGAAAAAGTATACTCAGGGTCATCCAGCCCGTACTTTGCAAGATTATTCGGGCTTATATCATCATCGTAAACAGTGCAGGAGGTAAGAGTTTTCATAAGCTCTGTTATTGATGATGATTTTTCGATAGAAAAGTTATGCTCTATCGGCTCTACGATAAGATAAGCGCTGTCCACCGTTTCGTCGGTAATGTCCTGGAGAATGACATCGACTGTATCTCCGCCTTTCTTGGCGATAGTAAAATGATTTATATACGAAGCGTCGCTCTCCTCATCAAAATCAAACAATTTCGTATCGTAAAAATCCATTCTCGGCGACATATAATATTTTGCATTTGTACTGTCATAAGTATATACGGTATCTCCGCCGTCAACACGCATATAATAGCCGCCGCTGGGCGCCAGAGTACCCAGCTCTATATAATGCGACGTTTCACCTTTAGTCCATGTAACCTTTGA
This sequence comes from Clostridia bacterium, assembly GCA_017937065.1. GTDB lineage: Bacteria > Bacillota > Clostridia > Oscillospirales > QAKW01 > RGIG9041. The sequence goes on from JAGBEI010000031.1 coordinate 78,421, forward strand.
AAGCGGCTCATCCAGACCATACTGTTCAAAAGAAGTGACGCCTTCTGCCACAACAGAGTCAGCAGAAAGTGATCCGAAATTGGAAAGCGCGGATAAAATAGCGGCATTATTGACAGGCAGCTCCTCCTTGTCCTTGATAACATACGTCTTTTCTACTTTTTTGACAAAGGTAAAGCTATCATTGGTATTTTGTATTTCCATCTTATCTGCGGTGCTCCCGCTGAGATCGAAAATCTCAATACCCTTATTGTCATCGCCCTCAAGCGATGGGTCTTCCTCTGTGGGAAGAACCTTTTTGAGAACAAACGCAGAGCCCACAAGCAGAACCGCTATAACGCACAGTGCAATTATAGGGCGCAGACGTTTAAATGTACTGCTTTTATTCTGCTTTTCATCTGTATGAACATTCGGGTCGCCGAGATATTTAAAATCAGGCACGGCAAGCTCTGTATTTTGGTTTTCATTAATGCTCCCGTCGGGGGCTTGAGCTGAATCCTGACTTAAGTTCTCATTATCAGACGGATCATTCTCAGGGATATTTTGTTTCAAATCCTTGTCGTCCATTACATAAATCTCCTTCTTATATAAACGGCAAGCCCTACTATAAGGCATATGAGCGGAAGAACGACAAGCACAATGAGCGTCATCGTGAGAGTCTGGTTTTTAGAAAGCGTTACAACGGTAGACGAAGTTGACTTCTGCGCGGCAAGGATTGTATCATCCTGCTCGTTTACCATGAGCTTATAAAGCTGCATTATATATTCGCCGTTGCCGGAATAGGTGAGAATATTCCCATCCAGCATATCAACCGAACCGCTTGCCATTACATAGCTCTGAACCTGAACATTATTAAGATATTTATACTTCATCGACAGAGCAGCCAGGCTAAACGGACCGGACTTATCGGCATCCTGTCTGTCCCAGGTAGAGGAAACCACGGATTTATCCTTGCTGTAAGAACTCTCCTCAAAAGTAGAGATTAAAGACTGAGTCTTATACATCGTATTCTCGGCAAACAGCAGATTGACCGAGCGGGAATTAGGCATAATCGGCGAGGTTACCGTTGACGGCACCGTGCCGGTATTCATTATTTCCTCGGTTGAAAACTGAGGAATTACCATATACGGGGTGGTTCCGACACAATACTCACTGTCCAGAACCATATCGTTTGCAAACTCAATGCCCCATTCCCTGAGATACTTTTCTAAATTCGGAACCGAAACCGCATCGGTTGAGGAAAAATACATCAGATTTCTTCCTAAAACATTTTCATTATTCAAAAAATCATCAATAAGACGAATTTCCGAATCGGAATAATCCCTTTTCGGATTGCAGATTACCATGAGCTTAGACGCAGGGTCAAAGCCGGAGGTATCGGTCATAAGGTTTATTTCCTCAACCTCGGCGCCGTTATTGGCAATCATATTCATAAGGCTGTCATAGCCCTCTTCACCGTGACCGTTCAAAAAGTACACAACAGGAATTTCATCCTTTGTAACAAACAATACACCGGCTGCAAGACGCTCCTCAACATAAATGTGCATAGAGCCGGTCTCGGTGTCCGACTCAAGATAATCGTCCACATTGAATACCCTTACGCGGTCGCCGCCTTTTAAGACAATGGCGCCCGACTGAATATTGTATTCATCACCGAAAGCCGTGAGCTGACCCGGGTTTTTCTCAGGGTCAACATAAGTAACGCTGATATTATCCGAAAGGTTTGCAAAGCGCTTTATAGGCTCTGAAAGATAATAAGGATATGCACTTTCCTTATAAAAAACAGTTATTTCTATATTCAGCGACGGGTCAAGCGAATTTACAACCTGTTTTGTCGCGTCGGAAATATCATACATTCCGGTTGATGTAAAGTCCAGTGCCCACGAATACCTGTCCGACAGTGTGGACAGCAGCATATTGGCGGCGATTACGACGATTATCAGAAGCGCCGTCATTGCCGTTGCAAAGCTTCCGTACTTGAAGCCGCGGCTTTTGAAAAAGCCTGTTTTTTTGCTTTTTTTATCCCCTTCCATGGCGGAAACTGTTATTTCCTCAGCGGAGACCTCGGGAACTACCGGTTCGATTTCTCTTTCCGGTTCGGGAATGTTCTGATTGTTATTTTCCATCAGCTCCACCTCCTCTTGTCAATTACACGTATTGTAAGAAAGATAAAAATTACCGCAATACTTAAAAAGTAAATAATAGTCGAAATATTGAAAAGCCCCTGATTGAACTGCTCATATCGGCTGGTAACGGATACTACGCTTACAATCTTGCTGAGAATCGTTATATTCAGTGACTGAGCAACAAGGTCGGCAACAGCGAACAGAGCAAGTGAAAACGCACCCATAATAAAGGCTGTAATCATACTTTCGGTGAGCACCGACATAAGCATCGCAATTGCCAGAAACGCTGCGGCAATAAACAGCAGACCGATATAATTTCCAGCCGCAATGCCGATTTCAAGATAACCGACGCTTGCTAAAAAAATCATATTTATAAGCGTTGGTATCAGTCCTATTACAAACATGGTATAAGCCGCAAGGAACTTGCCCATTACCATCTGGGTAATACTGATAGGCGCGGTTATAAGAATCTGATCGGTCTTGTTTTTACGCTCTTCGGGGAAGAGCTTCATTGCAAGAAGCGGAAGAATTACAATCAGAAGATACCTTGTATATGCAAAATATCCTATTGTATCGGTGGAATTTGCAACGATATTATTTACCCAAAAGAAAAACCCGGTCACCAGCAGGAAAATAAACAGGTAGGAATAACCCACGGGCGACGACAGATAAGATTTAAGCTCTCGCTTGAATACTGCAATCATTATTATTCTACCCCCTCGCCTGTTTCATTTGTAATGAGCTGAACAAATACATCCTCAAGCGACATATCCATTGAACGCAGTCCGATAAGCGGCCAGCCTTTCTGCGCCAGCGTAGAAAACATCATCTTCCTGATATCCACATTCGGCTGGGACTCAACCAAATAGTCGTAAGATCCCGATTCCTTGGAGGAGAGCGCTTCAACATAGATAACACTGTCAAGAGAGCGCAGAGTCTTTACAATTTCAGTCTTAGGTCCGCAGACTCTGGCAATCAGCTTGCGGTTGCCCGCAACCTTATAGGTAAGAGTATCCGCATCGCCGTCTGCAACAAGCTGACCCTTGTTAATGACAATAATTCTGTCACAGACCGACTGCACCTCCTGCAGTATATGCGTTGATAAAATGACAGTGTGCGTCTTTCCGAGCTTTTTCACAAGGCTTCTTATTTCGATTATCTGCCTGGGGTCAAGACCTACCGTCGGCTCGTCAAGAATGAGAACGGGCGGGTTGCCGATAAGCGCCTGCGCAAAGCCCACGCGCTGCTTATAGCCCTTGGAAAGGTTTTTAATCATCCGATTATATACATCGGTTATCTTTATAAGCTCGCAAATCTCATCAATATGCGGTCTGCGCGGAAATTTACAGCCCTTCAAGTCATAAACAAAATCCAGATATTCCCTGACCGTCATATCCATATAGAGCGGAGGCAGCTCAGGCAGAAATCCTATCAGCCTTTTTGCCTTGGTAGGCTCCTCCAAAATGTCATGTCCGTCTATTTTTACAGTACCGGATGTTGCCGACAGATAGCCCGTGAGTATGTTCATCGTAGTGGATTTTCCCGCGCCGTTGGGACCTAAAAAGCCCACAATCTCACCGCTGTTTACAGCGAAAGATATATCGTTGACAGCATACTTGTCGCCGTATTTTTTTACAATATTTCTGACCTCTATCACGGCATTCCCTCCTAACAATTTTAATAAATTTATAATAGCATATAAAATTCACACAAAGGTGAATAATTTGTTAATTATTTTAGTCGGAAGTCTTAATTCCCAGCTCTGAAAGCTGCTGAGCGGAAACCTCAGACGGACATTCGCTCATAAGCTCACTGGCGTTTTGTACCTTCGGGAAGGCGATTACGTCGCGCAGGCTCTGTGCGCCCACCATCTGCATGACAAGTCTGTCCAGACCGATGCCCATGCCGCCGTGGGGCGGCGCGCCGTATTTGAAGGCGCCCATAAGAAAGCCGAACTTCTGCTCCGCCTCCTCATGGCTCATGCCGAGCATGTTGAACATACGCTCCTGAAGCTGCGGGTCTGTAATACGTATAGAGCCGCTGGACAGCTCTATACCGTTGAGCACAAGGTCATATGCCTTAGCCCGAACCTTGGACTTATCTGTTTCAAGATATTCAAGGCACTCGTCCATCGGCGCCGTAAACGGGTGGTGCATTGCAACAAAGCACTGATTATCCTCGTCCCAGTCGAAAAACGGAAATTCCGTTATCCAAAGCGGCGCAAAGCCCGTGCGTTCAATGCCGACCTTATCTGCGGCGATAAGGCGAAGTGCTCCGAGCGTCGAAAGCACAACGGAATTTTTCGTATCGGCTATAATCAGCACAACGTCGCCCTCGGCGGCATCCGTCAGCTTTAATATCTCCGACATTTCGTCATCGGTCATAAATTTTGAGAAAGAGCAGGACGTACCGTCTGCCGTCATGCGGATAAAGGCAAGACCCTTGGCGCCTATGCCGCGTGCATGCTCTGTCAGCTTGTCGATTTCCTTGCGGGTGAGCTTTTGAGCGCCGCCCCTGACATTAACAGCACGCACGCTTCCGCCGCCCTCAACCGCCGATGCAAAAACTCCGAAGCCGCAGCCGCGCACCGCGTCCGTCAGGTCGACAATTTCCATACCGAAGCGGGTATCCGGCTTATCCGAGCCGTAACGGCTCATGGCGTCGGCATATGTAAGGCGCGGCAGGGGCGTGGGGATATCAATATTCAGAACCTCCCTGAATACGCGCTTTAAATACCCCTCGCCGATTTTTAGCACGTCCTCCATATCTACAAAGGACATCTCAAGGTCGATTTGAGTAAATTCCGGCTGGCGGTCGGCACGCAAATCCTCGTCACGGAAGCATCTTGCAATCTGCATATAGCGGTCAAAGCCGGCGACCATAGACAGCTGCTTATACATCTGCGGCGACTGCGGCAGCGCATAAAAGCTGCCCTTATGCACACGGCTTGGCACTATATAATCGCGCGCGCCCTCCGGCGTTGATTTTATAAGCATCGGCGTCTCAATCTCGATAAAGCCGTTTTCGTCAAAGTAGTCGCGCGTTACCTTTGCTATCTTATGGCGAAGCAGAATATTCTTCTGAAGGTCGGCGCGGCGCAGGTCAAGATAGCGGTATTTTAGCCTGAGCTCTTCGTTTACATTGCTGTTTTCAACTATCTCAAAGGGCGGCGTCTCGGATTTTCCGAGCACGCGGATACTGTCCGCCTTAATTTCAAGCGCGCCTGTTTTAATATTGCTGTTTACGGCGCCGCCGCGCTTTTGCAGCGTGCCCGTCACCTCCAAAACATACTCGGAACGAACCTTAAAAGCCGCGTCAAACGTCTCCTTGGATACTGTCTCGTCGAACTGAAGCTGAATAATGCCCGTTCTGTCCCGAAGGTCAATAAAAATGAGCCCGCCAAGGTCGCGCATACGCTGTACCCAGCCGCAGGCAGTAACCGTCTGCCCTATCTGTTTTTCAGTAAATTCACCGCAGTAGCATGTCCTTTTCATCTGTTCAAAAACTCCGTTATCGTCTGCAAATTTATATTATCAAGAGCAATTTCGCTTGAAGCGCCGTCTGTCATGCTCTTTATCAACGCACGTCCCGTATCCAGCTCGTTATCACCCAGAACAACGCATGTTCGGGCGCCGATTTTATCCGCATATTTCATCTGTGCCTTTAAAGAGCGCTCCATGATATCGTATTCAGCCCGCACACCGTCCGAAATCAGCCGCTGTGCCAAAAGCGCCGCATAGGCCTTTGCCCGCTCGCCCATCGCCGCAATATAAATCTGAGGCTCGGGGCGGGCAATTTCATCTCCGTTCAGCAAGAGCATAATACGCTCAAGACCCATGGCAAAGCCGATACCGGGATAAGACGCGCCGCCCAGCTGCTCGGTCATGCCGTCGTAGCGGCCGCCGCCGCAGACGGTGCCCTGCGCCCCGATATTCGAGCTTACAAACTCGAAAACCGTGCGGTTATAATAATCAAGTCCGCGCACGATGTACGGGTCAACGGTATAGCCGATATTCATACAGTTCAGAAGTGATTTCACACTGTCAAAATGAGCGCGGCAGTCATCGCACAGATAATCAAGTATTTTAGGCGCACCCGCCGATATTTCACGGCAGATTTCGCTTTTGCAGTCCAAAATACGCATGGGGTTTTTATACAGCCTGTCATTGCAGGTGGCGCAGAGGCTGTCCTTTTTATCTTCAAAATACGCCGTAAGCGCGCGGCGGTACTCTGCACGGCAGGTTTTGCAGCCGATTGAATTTATTTTAAGCTCAATATCCCCTATGCCTATTTCCTTAAAAATAGTATAAGGCAGCGATATCACCATAGCGTCCGCCGCGGGAGAGGTGGCGCCGAACAGCTCGATACCGAACTGGGAGAACTGACGCAGCCTGCCCTTCTGAGGCTTTTCATAGCGAAAGCAGTTGATAAGGTAGTAGAGCTTGGCAGGCATCGGCTCGTTAAAAAGCCCGTTTTCAAGAAATGCACGGACAACGCCCGCCGTGCCCTCGGGACGCAGTGTGACCGAGCGCCCGCCCTTGTCCGTAAATGTATACATTTCCTTGGAGACAACATCTGTCGTGTCCCCTACCCCGCGCTCAAACACCTCAGTGTGCTCAAAAACGGGGGTACGGATTTCCGAAAAATTAAAGCGTGCGCAGATATCCCGTATTTTCCCTTCAAGATACTGCCATTTATAGGAATCGCGCGGGAGAATATCCGCCGTGCCCTTGGGCGCAGTTACCGATGCCATTTGTTTAAAACACTCCTTTTACAAAAACGTGCTCCCGCACTCAGGGCACAGCAAAACAAACTGTAACAGCCCTCAATCCGGGAGTTGGTATTATTTCCTTGAAATTTCTATCCAGTCAAGGTCGCCCCTGTCAAGCGCCATAATGATTACCTCCGCCGTTGCGATATTGGTAGCGACAGGCACGTTATGCACGTCGCACAGGCGAAGTATTCCGGTCTCTTCATTTTTACGTGTGGTCGGGGTAAGCGGGTCGCGGAAAAACAAAAGAACATCAATCTCGTCGCAGGAAACACGGGCGGCGATTTGATCCTCGGCACCGTTTATGCCGCTGATAACCTTATTTATCTGAAGCCCTGTATTGGCAGATATTAGATTGCCCAGTGCAGAGGCGGACCACAGGTTATGCTTTGACAGCACACCTGCATATGCTATACAGAACTGCACCATCAGCTCCTTCTTTTTCTCGTGAGCAAGCAATGCTATATTCATCCTGTTTTATCCTCCTTATTTTATCTGTTTTTCTTTTTGCGCCAGTATTTGTCAAGCGGCACGCTTTTGCCGCAAAGCCGCGCGGCTATATTTTCAAACGGACCTGAGCAAACGCTTTTCGAGCCGGCAACGGGTTTTCCGCTGTTGGAATATATCAGTATACTGTCATCGGTCGGGACAAGACCCAAAAGGGGCAGCGCAACACTGTCCATCATATCGTCCACATTCTGAAGATAACCGCGTTTTATCATTGACGGACTTACTTTATTAATAACAAGCCTTGCAGACGGATTGCCGCTGTCGGCAATAAGCTGGGCAACACGCTGAGCGTCACGCAGCGCAGTAAGATCCGGAGTTGCAACAACCACACATTCGTCGCAGCAGCTTATGATATCCCGTACCCAGCCGCCGACGCCCGCCGGAGCATCTATAAGCACAAAATCATAAGACGCGCGAAGACGCATACACAGATCACGGAATTTTACCGGATCGGGAGCCGACTCAATCTCCTGCGGCGCGGAAATAAAATGCAGTGCGGGATAATCGTCATGCACCTGTACTGCACGCTCAGGGTCGCAGCCGTTCAGAATATCCGTCAAATCATACGCCGACTTATCGGTCATTCCGAGCGGAATATCAAGATTTTTAAGACTGATATCCCCGTCAACCGCTATAACTTTTTTACCGGCACGCGCAAGCGAAAACGCAGCGTTTGCGCACAGCGTCGTCTTGCCGACGCCGCCCTTGCCGGACACAATTCCGATTATCTTATTCATACAAGCTTCCAATGCAAACACTTTAATGTATTAATAATATCATATACTTAAAGCATAGTCAAACTGTTTTTTCGACGTCAAACCGTTTTTTTCCTGAAAACAAAGCTTTTGGGCACATTATAAGCCGAAAGAAGCCGGCGGCAGTCTGCGGCAAGCCGTTTTACATACGTACTTTGCATATCGGGCACCGAATCGGTTTCAAAAATAATTCGCAGCCTGCACCCGTCAAATTCACACACGGCATTCATTCCCGAAATAGCGCTCAGCCGTGCGTTTATATCCTTTAGACAGAAAAGTCCGCCGCCGACATACAGAAACGGTCTGCGCGGGTCGGTTTCAGCTGTCAATATCTTACACGGAAAATCCCTGTAAGCCTCGGCTGAAAGTCTATCGCAGATAACAGCACCGACCTTTTTGCGTTTAAACAGCTTTTTATCCGGCATATCCGTCAGAAAACAGCGGCGACCGCCGTACAAGAGCGACGTCACCGCCACAGCGCCGGCATGTTCATAAAGCGGAAGGTCAATATACACAGGTGTGCGCGGGGGAAGATTTGCAATCCCGTCGGGCATGGTATCAATGTATTTTCCGTCACAGTCGCCGCCGCTGAAAAACACATGCTCAAAACGCCTGCCGCCCCTGTCCTTATCCACAAAGGTATAGTCGTTTTTTTCAAGAAGAGAATCAAATTCAAACTGCGCGGGAAACATCTGATTACTTTCAATACCGCCGTTTTGTGACGGAATTTCGGTCAGCACCGCAGTCCTGCACCCGAAGCGCAAAAATACATCCGCCAGTCTTAAAAGCTGACTGTACGGCATTATCACAACGGACGGGCGGTATTTTTCGGCAAGCCGCTCTGCCGCCGCCTCGGAAATAAGGCTGTCCGCAGTGATACACTCAAAGCCTGCCCTGTCACATGCAAAGGAGCTGCACACCGAAGCCGCACACGAGCGCAGAAGCACCGCGACCGCGCCGCCCGTAACATTCATTACACACAGTGAATTATACACGGCGTCTATCATATTCAAAAGCTCTCTGTAACTTATGCGTAAGCTCTGAGTTTCAAGTGCCGTCTCATACTTGTACTTATATGCGGCGGATTTAATTCTATCATAATCAAACATGTTTTTCCTCCGTTTATGCACAAAAAGACCGCCGGAAAGCCTGCGGTCTTTTTATGTCAGTTAAGCTCGGTTTCATCCTTTTCCTGCTGTCCGCTGTCCGCAGCTCCGTCACCGTCGGGGTCAGCTGTCTCATCCACTGTTTTAGAAGAAAGAATCATGTATCGCGGCACAGGCGTTCCGGTCTGGGCGTCATAACTCTGAATTCCCATATCCTGAAGGGTGATGACGACGCGCCGGCGGAAGTTTGCAGGGTCATTTTCGGGTATCTCGGATGAAACGAGATTGCCCTCATAGCAGTCAGCCGTTATGATATACGTATCGTTTTCGCCTTTTTCAACATTAAGTATGTCGGGAATCAGATAGGAATTGACATTCGCCGGCGGAACGGTATAAGTCTTATTGAGCATATTATATTTGAAGCTGCCGCAGATATCAACCGAGCGGTGGTCAATCTTGCGCGGAAAGTCAAGACAGTAGCCCGCATACATTTCAACATCCTTGACAGGTATCCTGAAGCTGCCGTTTGAATTATAAGTATACACGCTCTGGTAGTTGTTAAGAGTTATCGCCTGCCAGATTCCGAAAGAGATTATGTACTGGTCGTTAAGGTCAAGCGGGTCTTCAAAATCCGGCATATCCTGCATGATAAAATTTGCAAGATAGTTTTCAAAGTACTCAGCGCTGCCCTCTTCATAGGTCTCGTCCGTGCGTACCTCGTACACCGAACCGCCGTACAGCGTATTTTTATATCCGGGGTCGGTATAAATATTGTTGGGCACAAAGATTCTGTATACACCCACCGCCAGCCTGCCGACTGCAAAGCAAACCGCAGCGATAAACAAAAGACCTACAATAAAGGTGAAAATCTTATGTCCGCGGGTTTTGAAGAAATCCCCCGTCTTTTTTATAAATGTATTCAAGATATTCTCCTTATAATGCCGTTTAAACGACAATTTTTTCTAAACATATTCTAATACCGCCGAAGCAATATGTCAAGTTACAATCTGTTTACAGTTCCGGGTACCCTATGCAAGCATGATCGCAAGAGCAACGCAGGCGGGCATTGTGATTACCGACAGCACGCTTGTAAAACCGCAGACCTGAGACGCAAGCGACGTGTCGCGGTTATATTTTGCTGCAAACATAACTGTATTATTGGCGCTCGGCGCACTCACGAAAACAGACGCGACAATAAGCAAATTTCCCGTAATGCCGCACACTCTGAAAAGACCTATCATGGCAAGAGGAATAACGGCAAGTTTCATAAGAGCCGCCACATACATGTTTTTTTGTCTGAACGCTGCGCCGAAATCAGCCTTTGAAAGATATGTTCCGAACATTACCATTGCAAGCGGAGTATTCATGCTCCCCAAATGTTCAATCGGCGCAGTCAGAACCTGAGGCAGCGATATATTCAGCAAAAACAGCGGAAGTCCTGCGGCAACGGACAGCGTGCCGGGATTGACAATCAGCTTTTTCCAGTTGAATTTGTGTTTACCGCCGCTGCCGGACATAAGCCAGACACCGTGGGTAAAGCAGAAAAGATTAAATGCCGCCACTGCCGCAGAGCAGTAAAAAACACCGATTTCACCGTTACCCGCCACGGCGTCCATAACAGCCTTTGCAAGCGGAAGCCCCATATATCCCGTATTGCCGTAAACCGTGGCGTATTTGTAAATTATATTTTTATCCCTGTCACCCTTTCTGAACAGAAACAGACTGAAAACCGCCGCCAGCGCGTGAAACACCAAAGCGCAGGCAAACGCCGTAAAAAAGCCGCCGGCACTCTGCCGCGTATATTCGACACTGAGAAACGAATTTACAATAACGCACGGGGTTATAACATAAAAAAGCAGATTGTTGCAAAGTCTTGCCGCATGCTCCGTAAAATACCCGAATCGGTCTCCGAAAAAGCCGACGGCAACCATAACCGCCAGCACCATAACCTGAATAAAAACCGTATAAACATTACCGAAAAATGCCATATTCTGTTCCCTTTCGGCTTTCAAGTATATTATATCGTCTTATTTATGTCAAGAATATTACTAAAATATACTTGAAATACATATTAATGTATTTTATAATGTAAATTATAACTACCGGAGGAAAGAAAATGAGTAAAAATAAAATAATCGTTTCCATAGCGGGCAGCGAGCTTGTCGTAATGACGGACGAAACCCGCGAATATACAACAATGCTTGCCGGAATAATAGACACGAAGGTTCGCGCACTGCTCGCGTCAAGCAGCAAGATTACAACGCCGATGGCGTGTATTCTCGCATGTCTTGACCTATGCGACGAAAACGAAAAGAACAAAGCCGCCGCAAGCCGCATGCGCGATGAAATCCGCAGCTATTATGAACAGAACGCGGAGCTTGAAGCGAAAATATCGACACTTGAAAACGAGCTTGCAGCGGCAAAGCGCAAGCTTTCAATGCTTGAGAGGAAGGATGAACTGCATGAAAGTCAAAATTAAGCTTATTCCGACAGAAGAAGGCAAAACGGCGCCCCTGCCGCAGTATCAGAGCGAATACTCGGCGGGCGCAGATCTCTGTGCCTGCACGGACAAGCCCGTAACAATAGCACCGCACGGGCGGGCACTTATCCCGTCCGGGCTGGCGATTGAAATGGAGAGCACGGGCTTCGGCGCGTTCATATTCGCCAGAAGCGGACTGTCCTCAAAAAAGGGTATCTGTCTTGCAAACGGCGTCGGCGTCGTTGACAGCGATTACCGCGGTGAAATAAAAGTTGCGGTGCTCAACACCTCGGAGCAGGAGTATACGATAGAGCCGTTTGAGCGGATAGCACAGCTAATTTTCATACCCGTTGAAACCGCAGAGTTTACGGTTGCACATACACTGTCCGAAACGGTGCGCGGCGACGGCGGCTTCGGCTCGACGGGAAAATGAAATGGGAAGACTGATTCTCGCGTCCGGCTCTCCGCGAAGACGTGCACTGCTTGAAAATTTCGGGTTTGACGTCACGGTGATAAAGCCGGAATTCAACGAAAATACAATTTCCAAAACAGATCCCGCCGCGCTTGTCGCGGCGCTTGCCGCGGGCAAAAATCGCGCAGTGCGCACAGGCTTTGACGCTTCATTGAAAGAAAGCTCTGTTTTTCTATCCGCCGACACCGTGGTCAGCATAGACGGAAAAATTCTCGGCAAACCGCAAGGGCGCAAAGAAGCGTACGGTATGCTGAAGCTTCTGTCGCACAGAACGCATACAGTTTACACGGGCGTATGCATTGCATCAGGCGAAGACGAAATATGCTTTACAGAAAAAACCGACGTTACATTTTACACTCTAAGCGACACGCAGATACTGCGGTATATAGACAGCGGCGCGCCCTTTGACAAGGCGGGCGGCTACGGAATACAGGACGATATGGGCATAGGCTTTATTGAAAGCGTACACGGAGAACTCAGCAACGTAATAGGTCTGCCGATGGGAAGAACCGTGCGGGAATTACAAAAATTACAAGGAGACATAATATGAAGAACAAAACTAAATTCAGGGATTTTTTTAAATTTACACGCTATAACGATATCGGCATAGATCTGGGCACTGCAAACACAATAGTATACAAAACGGGCAAGGGAATAATTCTGCGCGAGCCGTCGGTTGTTGCCATAAATACCGAGACTAAGCGCCCGGTCGCCGTCGGAATAGAGGCAAAAGACATGATAGGCAGGACACCGGGCAGCATTGAAGCGATACGTCCCCTGCGCGACGGAGTAATAGCCGATTACGAATCGACGGCAACCATGCTCAAGTATTTTCTCAGAAAAGCAATGGGAAAATCCTTTATGGGCAAGAACAGAATACTCATATGCATTCCTTACGCCGTAACGGACGTTGAACGCTCGGCAGTGGAGAAGGCAGCATATTTTACAGGTGCAAAGGACGTTAAAATAATCGAGGAACCGCTGGCTGCCGCAATCGGCGCCGACCTGCCGGTGAGCGAGCCGACGGGCAGCATGATTGTGGACATCGGAGGCGGTACAAGCGAGGTTGCCGTAATTTCTCTCGGAGGCATAGTCTCGTCGGAATCGGTACGTGTCGCGGGAGACGCCATTGATGCGGCGATTATCGCATATATCAAAAAGAATTTTTCACTGGTAATAGGCGAACGCACAGCCGAGGAAATTAAATTTGAAATAGGCAACGCCAAGGGCTACAGCGGAACTATGGAAATACGCGGCAGGGATATGATGTCGGGTCTGCCGCAGAATCTCACCGTCTCCGCAGAGGATATATGCAAGGCGATAGAAGAACCTGTCGCCCTGATACTTGAGTCGGTCAAAAACACGCTTGAGCACACCCCGCCCGAGCTTTCGGCAGACATTATTGACCACGGAATTACACTTACCGGCGGCGGCGCGCTGCTGAGAGGACTGGACGCACTTATTTCCGAGGAGACGGGCATTCCGGTACACATCGCTCAGGCACCGCTCGACTGCGTTGCACTGGGCACCGGAAAATCACTTGAAAACACAGCGCTGTGGAACTCGCTGTCCAAATAAACACGGAGTTTTAACGTGAAAGATTTTCTCAAAACAAGAACATTTATATCCATCTGCATAATAGCCGTTTTGCTTTTGGGCATGATGGCTGTAAGTGCCGCAGACAGCGGCAGAGTCACTATTTTTGAGGACATTGCGGGAATAATAATCACGCCGATACAAAATCTGTGTACCACAGTTTCTTCAAAGTCGGGTGATTTTATTGCGGTTTTTACCGAATTCAATGAAATGAAGGAGGAAAATGTGCGGCTGAAAGAAGAGCTTGCCGCAACCGCTGCCGCACTGCGTGACTCACAGGAGTACAAGCTGGAAAACGAAAGCCTCAAGGGTATACTCGGAATTAAGGAGGAAAACCCCGATTTTACCTTTGAGCCGGCACTGATTGTAGCTGATGACCGCAGCGGATATTCGCATACGCTGACTCTTAATAAAGGAAGTCTCAGCAATATAAAAAAGCGTGATGTCATCATAACCGAACAGGGGCTTGTGGGATATGTCACAGAGGTCGGCTCCACCTGGTGCCGCGCAATAACCATTCTCGACGCGTCATGCGAGATAGGCGCACTTGTCACACGCACTCAGGATATCGGAGTTTTGGAGGGTGACTACGAGCTTCAGTCAAACGGAAACTGCAAGGTGTCTTATCTTTCAAACGAAGTGCAGCTGAATTCCGGCGACGGCATCGTCACATCAGGCATAGGCGGCACCTTCCCCGGAAAAATACTTATCGGAAACGTAATAGAAATAAAGCCGGAGGCGCACGGCATATCACAGTATGCCGTTATCGAGCCTGCGGTGAATTTTGACGAGCTTAAAAATGTATTTGTCATAACCGGTTTTGCCGCGTCAGCCGGCGAATCGGAAAAAACGGGCACTGAAGGCGCAAACCCCGAAGCCGCGGACGGCGATATAAACGGTGAAAACTGATGTTTGAAAAAAATGACACTCCGTTTAAAATAATACTGTATGCGCTGTTTACGCTTGTTTTGTATCTTTTGCAGAGCGTACCGGCGCTCGGCATACGGTTCATGGGCGTCTCTCCCGAGCTGCTGCTGACACTTGTAATTGCGGTCGCGTTTTTTGAAAACGAGACCTTTTCTGCATTTTTCGGACTGGCGTGCGGATTGCTCAACGACATAATAACGGGCGGGGTTGTAGGCAAGAGCGCCTTATTTTTTATGTTCTCGGCTTTTTTTATTTCCGTACTGCTTCAGACTCTGCTGCGCAAAATGTTTTTGACATATACTGCAATTACGCTTGCTCTCACCGCGCTGTTTTTAGTTTTGGAATATATATTCACAGTAATATTTTTCAAAACGCCGCCCGTTGCTTTTTCTCTCATGAAAATTATATTACCGAAATTCCTTTTTACGGGAGTTGTGTCATATCCCGTATATTACATCACAAAAATTCTGCACAAAAAGACGACAAGGAGGGATGAAGAGTGAATCTGAAGGACGGAAACGCACGGTTTTTGTCTATAATCATCGCCGCTCTATGTATTTTTTCCGCATATCTGTTCGTTCTGTTTAAAATGCAGGTTATCGATAATGAGTACTACCGTGAGCAATCGGAAAGCAAAATTTATTCAACCGAAAGCATTTCCGCTTCACGCGGAAACATCTGTGACCGCAACGGTCAGCTGCTTGTCACCAATGAAACGGTATATACAATCCGCTTTTCGCGCTCGCTTATGCCGACAGATAAGCAGGACAGTATCATACTTAGCCTGTGCAAGCTCCTTAACAGCGCGGGCGAGAGCTACTTTGACTCACTGCCTATAAGCGACAGTGCTCCCTACTCGTTTGTTTATGAGGACGAGACCTCTGAAAAGCAGATACAGGCGCTTATCGAACGCTTTAAGCTGAATGAAGACGCAACTGCCGCTCAGGTTATGGAGCAGCTTATCAAGAAATACAAAATCAACACCTCGCTTACAACACAGGAAAAGCGTATTATTGCGGGAGTGCGCTATGAGATGGAGCGCTCCTCCTTTTCTGCGTCCAATCCGTATACATTTGCAAATGATATTTCCATAAATACCGTCACCGCGATAAAAGAGCTGTCCGATGAGTATCCGGGCGTGGATATAGGTACTGAAAGCAAGCGCGTATACACAACCCCGTACCTTGCTTCGCACATACTCGGAAGAACCGGCAAAATATACGCAGAGGAATATCCCGAACTGCGCGACAAGGGATATAAGATGAATGAGTACGTCGGCAAGGAGGGCATAGAAAAGGCGATGGAGGATTACCTGCGCGGCACTGACGGCGTGCGGGTAATAGAACGTGACTCAGACGGCAAGGTACTCAATGTCACGACTGTCCGCGACCCTATTTCGGGCAATAATATTATACTGACGCTGGACAAGGACCTTCAGGAAATCGCACAGAAATCACTGGCTGACACAATAAAAAGCATTTCCGACGGTGGTAAAAACAAGAAGAGTCAGGAGGGCGCCGACGCATGCGCGGGTGCCGTGGTTGCAATTTCCGTTGACAGCGGCGAGCTGCTTGCATGCGCGTCAGAGCCGAATTTTGATTTGACAAGCTATATAGAAAACTACAACGCGCTTTCAACCGATGAGCTGAAACCGCTGTTCAACCGGGCGACAAACGGCACATACGCACCTGGCTCCACCTTCAAGATGGCAACCGGCATCGCAGGGCTTGAGGAGGGGTATATTACAACGAAAACCCTGATAAGAGACCAGGGAATTTATAAAAAATATCCGGATTACCAGCCGCGCTGCTGGGTATATTCCGATTACGGAACAACCCACGGCTCAATAAATGTTTCTCAGGCGCTGGAAAAATCCTGCAATTATTTCTTTTACGAAACGGCAGACCTGATGGGAATCGACCATTTGAATACCTACTGTACAAAGCTGGGGCTCGGACAGAAAACCGGTATAGAGATACCGGAGGCAGCGGGTGTGCTTGCAGGTCCGGAATACAGAAAGAAGACAGACAGCGAATGGTATCCGGGCGACGTGCTTCAGGCGTCAATAGGTCAGTCGGATAACCTGTTTACACCGCTTCAGCTTGCAAATTACGTTGCTACAATCGTAAACGGCGGCACACGCTATAAGGCTCATCTTGTAAAGTCGGTAAACAACTCCAAAGACGGCTCAAACGTAACAGGCGCCACTATTCAGGCAATGGAAACTCTTGAAATGAAAGAGGAAAACTATCACGCGATAATGTACGGAATGAAGCTTGCCGCCGACAGCGGCACGGCTTCCACCCTGTTTTCAAACTACAAGGTCGGAGTAGGCGCCAAAACGGGAACCGCATCGGTGCCAAGCGGCACGGCAAACGGAATTTTTGTGGCATTTGCACCGTACGAAGATCCGGAAATCGCCGTCTGCGTTGTTGTGGAGCACGGCGCGCACGGCAACTATGTCGGTGCTGTCGCAAAGGCTATATTCGACGAATATTTCAACGGAAAATCCACTGAAATAACGGTACCTGCCGAGGAGCAGCCGGTATACTGAATATGCGGAATATTGGTTTTTATATTTAAAATGTTGTCTGCCGCATCACTTTCCTTTACATGCCGAATATGTTAGGGTATAATACAAAATGCGGCAACAGTATATAGGGCGGGAGAATCTATATATGCCGAAAGATACACACAATAGAATGCCAAACGGCGGCAGTATTTCGGAGTCGCTTGTACTGAGCCTGCTGCTGTCCTTCAGCGGCGGCTTTCAGGACGCATATACATATGTGGTAAGGGGACATGTTTTTGCAAATGCACAGACGGGAAATATTGTTCTGATGAGCACGGACTTCTTTTTGGGGAACTGGCTCCGCGGGCTTGGCTACCTGCTGCCTGTAACGGCTTTTGCGCTCGGAGTATTTATCGCCGACAATATACGGTATTTTTGCAGCAAACGTATAAAAGCCGTGAACTGGCGTCAAATAATTCTTATTATTGAAATTATAATTATGCTTGCCGTAGGTCTGCTGCCAGAGTCGCTTAACACGCTTGCAAACATAATGGTCTCATTTTCCTGTGCAATGCAGGTGCAGGCTTTCCGCAAGGTGCGCGGCAACTCATACGCAAGCACAATGTGCATCGGTAACCTGAGAAGCGGCACTTATGCACTCTCGCATTTTCTGCGCACAAAAGACAAAGAAATATTAAAAAACGCAATGTACTATTTCAGTGTAATACTGGCATTTGCCGCAGGCGCAGGACTGGGAGGCATTCTCTGCACAGTCTTTGAGCAATACGGGCGGCAAAATATCTGGATTTCCTGTGCCGTTCTGACAGTCTGTGCACTTCTGATGTTTCGGCGTCAAAAAAGTTGAAAAACACATTGCAATTACGCAAAATTTAGATTACAATACCATATTGTTAAACACAGTCACGGTAAAATTTCAAAGGAGAACGAAATGATTAAAAACTTTATTTTCGATTTCGGCAACGTGCTCACCCAATATGACCCCGTAGCGTGGGCAACAGATATCATGGACGGAGACGAGGAAAAAGGCACATATCTTCACGATAAGACAATAAACAACAGAAAATTCTGGGACGACTATGATGCAGGTCTATGCAGTGAAGAAGAAGTGACAGAGCGTCTTTGCAGCGATATCGAGCCGGAATACCGCGACGCAGTCAGAACATTTGTGACTACGGTGGAACGCTGCTTTAATCAGTATGACGATATGGTACCCGTTTTGCAAGAGCTGAAAAATCGCGGCTGCCGTACATATCTCCTGTCCAATTTTCCCAAAGAAATGTTCGTGCGCGTATCGGCAAGATGCCCTATCCTGAAATTGCTGGACGATACGGTTGTCTCATATAAAATTCATCTGATAAAGCCGCACCGCGAAATTTTTGAATATGTACTGAACACATACGGACTTAAAGCAGAGGAAACATTGTTTGCCGACGATGTGGAAGTCAATACAAAAGCCGCGCAGGAGCTGGGAATTCACGGATACACCTTCACTACGGCACAGAAATTCACACAGCATCTGAAAGATATCGGCGTTTTTTAACAATTAAAGGGAAAATTACGGGGGATTAGAATGCAGACACTGTTTATTATTGTTGTTATAGTACTATACAGTCTTCAGACACTGTTCTGTAAGCTGTACTCAGACAAATTCAAAGGCAAAAAAGAGCTGATAACGCCTGTATTCTGTATTCTGGAAAGTGCGGCAATCGTCCTTATATCGCTGGCATTTAACGGGTTCAGATTTAACATTTCACTGCAAACTCTTATAATCGGCGTTATAAACGCGGCAGTGCTGTTCGGCTACAACTCCTCTCTCATTGCTGCCGGCGCACGCGGGTCTTACGCCTTTTTAAATGTCGCCATGCTGTTCGGCGGAATACTTGTGCCGATGATTTACAGCGTAGGATTTTTAAATGACGAAAAACTGGGACCGCTGAAATACATCGCTATCGCGGCAATGCTGGTATCATTTATACTGATGAATTTCGAGGGGCTGCGCCCCGGAAGCGTACATATTTCATATTATCTGTTCTGTCTTCTGCTGTTTGTCTGCAACGGCGTTTACGGTACACTTATCAAGGTTCAGGAGCAGATAAACGACTCGCAGAGCAAGGAAATGATTATTCTGACATACGGGATCATGGGTGTTATCGCACTGATACAGCTTGTCGCCAAAGAAAAGTCCAAGACACGGAATGCATTTCACATCAATAAAGAGGCGCTCGTATTTCTCATACTCTGCCTTATCACAGCAGGCTTGGCAATTAATCTGCTTGTCATAATAATACCGTATTTCAACGCCGCTGTGTTCTATGCGGTGGAAAGCGGCGGCGTGCTGCTGATTTCGGCAATCTATTCCATGGTATTCTTTAAGGAAAAACCGACTGCCGCTAAAATTTCGGGCATTCTGCTCGCAGCGGCAAGCATTACGGTTCTAAGCATCTGACGAGGTATCGACATGTTTAAGGTTGCATCTTACAACATAAAATGCGGGGCAATGACAGGCTTTGACTGCTCGATGCAGGGCTGCGACTTAAAAAATGCAGGAGCAGACATAGCGGGCATTCAGGAGGTCGACGAGCATACGGAAAGAAACGGCTTTACACAAACAATGGCACCGCTTAGCAAATTTGCAAGTCTCTCAAACTTTCAGTTTGCCGAGGCAATGCCGTATAAAGGCGGAAGCTACGGAATAGGAATTCTGTCACGCTATAAGCCGAAAGGTATGTATACCGCTCACCTTCCGCTTCAGTCCGGCTTGGAGCCGCGTGTTTTCTGCGCTATGCTGCTTGAAATCGACAACAATCCCCTGTACTTTATAAACACGCATCTGTCATATGAAAGCGTAACGCTGCAGAAAGAGCAAATGTCTGCACTGGGAAAATATCTGAGCACACTTAAATATCCGTTTGTACTGACAGGTGATTTTAACACTGAGGATTTTACCCTGTTTGATATACTGTCCGAAAGTATCAAAAGTCCCATACAGCTTATGAACAGCGGCAAAAACCGCTTTGCATCGTTTTATCCCACAGGCAGTGCAATAGATAACATTGTCATATCAAAAGGTCTTAAATTTACTGAAACAGGCATGTATACAAAGAGTAAAAATTCCGACCATTACATGATATATGCTCAGATTGAATTCGAAAAGCAGATAAAACCATAAGAGTCGCAGCTTAATTGCGATAAACGGTTACATAAAAATACGACAAAGACATCAGGTTGATTTCTACAGCTTTTCCGGATGTCTTTATTTAATTTCCGAAAGAGAGGTTTTAAGAAAAGCAATGGAAAAGAAAGCAGTACGTACGCAAAGCGATTTTTCCAAAGGGCCTGTCTGGAAATGTATTGTCGTTCAGGCAATCCCGCTGACAATCGCGCAGATGGTGCAGCTTTTATATAATATTGTTGACCGTATTTACATAGGGCACATGGAGGACGGGAACAGTCTCGCACTCACCGGAGTGGGACTGACTTTTCCCGTCGTCACGCTTATAATGGCGTTTACCGCGCTTTTCGGAACGGGAGGAGTGCCGCTGTTTTCAATCGCCAGAGGCGCCAAAGACAGAGAAAAAGCAGGTAAGATACTCGGAAACTCTTTTGCGCTGCTCACAGTCAGTGCAATTATTCTGACAGCCGCCGGATATTTCTTCTGCCGACCGCTGCTTTTTTTATTCGGTGCGAGCGAAGCCTCCTATATTTATGCACGGGAATATTTGCAAATCTATCTTTCAGGCACTCTGTTTTCAATGCTTACAACAGGGCTCAACGGGTATATAAACGCACAGGGATTTCCCAAAACAGGTATGATGACAACGGTTTTGGGAGCCGTTATAAATATTGTGCTTGACCCGATTTTTATTTTCACATTAGACATGGGAGTAGCGGGAGCAGCGCTCGCAACGATAATCAGCCAAATGATTTCGGCGGTATGGGTCGTAAGCTTTTTGATTGGCAAAAAAGCGGTCATCAAGCTCGGCAAAGACTGCTTTAAACCGGACGCCAAAATAATCAAAAGCATTTTCAGTCTCGGAAGCTCCAATTTCATTATGCAGGGCACAAACTGTCTTGTGCAGGTAGTATGCAACTCCACGCTTCAGCGCTGCGGAGGTGATATTTACGTGGGCGTTATGACAGTTCTCAATTCAATAAGAGAGGTATTTATGCTGCCTGTCAACGGCATCACAAACGGCGGACAGCCCGTAATAAGCTTTAACTACGGAGCAGGAAAAAATGACAGGGTAAAAGCGGGTATTCGCTTTAATACGATTATCGGCTGCGCCTACACAATAGCTGCCTGGGCGCTTATTGTAATTTTCCCTAAGTTTTGGTTTGGAATTTTTTCAAACGATACGTCAATACTGGCAAACGGAATCGACGCGCTCAGAATTTACTTTTTCGGGTTCGTATTCATGTCCCTGCAGTTTGCAGGGCAGCATGTATTTCAAGCGCTCGGAGATGCAAAGCATGCAATTTTCTTTTCACTCCTGCGCAAGGTAATCATTGTCGTGCCGCTTACTCTTTTACTGCCGATGATGGGCTTTGGAGTAAGCGGCGTATTCCTGGCAGAGCCGATATCAAATGTTATCGGCGGTCTGGCAAGCTACATAACAATGAGACTGACGGTTTATAAAAGGCTTTGATATACCATAACGTCTTACCTGTCAATCCCAATAAAAATATCCGTGTTTTCACACGGATATTTTTATATTTAACTAATCAAGCTCTTTCTTACCTGTATACAGCTCATAATACCTGCCCTTTTGCCGCAAAAGGTCGTCATGGTCGCCGCGCTCTATAATCTCTCCATGTTCCAGAACCATTATAGCGTTGGCGTTTCGTACAGTTGAAAGTCGGTGCGCAATAACAAATGTCGTCCGCTCCTTCATCAGTCTGTCCATACCGTGCTCGATATGACGCTCCGTACGTGTATCTACCGAGCTTGTAGCTTCATCCAGCACAAGGATAGGCGCCTTTGACAAAGCCGCGCGGGCTATATTCAAAAGCTGGCGCTGACCCTGAGACAGGTTTGCGCCGTCGCCCTCTATAACAGTATCGTAACCGTCCGACAGACGCATGATAAAGCTGTGCGCGCTTGCGGTCTTTGCTGCCTGTACCACCTCGTCATCGGTAGCATCCAGACGGCCGTAGCGGATATTTTCCCTTATTGTACCGGTAAACAGATGAGTATCCTGAAGCACCATTGCAATGTTGCGTCTCAAATCATCCATCTTATAATCACGGATATCTGTGCCGTCAATGGTTATACTGCCCTCACTTATATCGTAAAAGCGATTTAACAGATTTGTTATCGTGGTTTTTCCGGCACCCGTTGAACCGACAAACGCTATTTTCTGACCGGGCTTTGCATATAAGGAAATATCTTTTAGAATAACCTTGTCGGGATTATATCCGAAGGTTACGTTTTTGAGCTCGACATGTCCTTTCATGCCGTCTGCGCAAACGGAGTCTGCACTGTCCTGCGGCTCCGGCTCCAAATCAAGCACGGCAAACACCCGCTCGGCACCGGCAAGCGCCGAAAAAATAGTTGCCATCTGCTGAGAGATATTATTTATAGGCATGGAAAACTGCCTTGCATAGTTGACAAATATGGTAAGTCCGCCTACGTCAAACCCGCGCAGAACGCAAAGTATTCCGCCTATTCCCGCCGTCAGTGCATAGCTTATCTGAGACACGTTTCCCATTATAGGTCCCATAACGCCGCCCCAAAACTGCGCGCCTATTTGCTTGTCGCGCAGATCCTCGTTCAGCTCTGAAAACTCGTCTTCACAAATCTGCTCATGGTTGAATACTTTTATAACCTTCTGACCGGAAACAGACTCCTCTATATAACCGTTTACGGCACCCAGCGCCGTCTGCTGCGCTACATAGTATTTACGGCTAATCTTGGCGATTGCCGATCCGCCGAGCGCAAAGACGGGCGCAAAAACAAGCGTTATCAGCGTAAGCCAAATGTTTGTAAATATCATCATTGACATAGTGCCTATCAGCATAACAGAACCGGAAATCAGCGCTACAACCGAGTTATCAAGCATTGTGCCGATATTATCAATATCATTTGTAAATCGGCTCATAACCTCGCCTGTGCTGTTATTGTCAAAAAACCGTACCGGCAGCGACTGAATTTTATCAAACAGGTCGTTTCTGATTTTCTCGATAGCGCTCTGCGAAACAATCAGCATAAAGCGCTGCTGCAAATAAGTAAAAAGAACTCCCACAAGGTAAACACCCAGCATAACGCCTATCATCATAAGCAGATATGCCGAACGCTGTGCTACCGTCTTGTCTGACATCGTCAAATTGTTTATAACAGGTCTCAGTATATATGAACCGGCAAGGCTTGTCGCCGTAGACAGTACCATAAACAACAGAACAAAAATCAGCTTGACCTTATATATACTTACATAGGACATCAGACGTTTCAGAACATGCTTTGTATTCTTCGGCTTACCGTGCGCACGTACACCGCGGCCGTGACCCGGACCGTTGCCAGGACCGCCGGCAGGCTTTATACCGGGTGCTTCGCTATGCGCACCGCTGTACTGCTTCTGAAGCTCTTCAAGACTGCGTGCAGGCATTATCTGTCACCCTCTTTCTTTTCATTCTGTGAATAGTAAATCTCCTTATACTCCTCATTGTTTTCCAAAAGCTCGTCATGCGTACCCATACCTGTTATTACACCGTCGTCCATAACTATTATCTTATCGGCGTCGATAACCGAAGATATACGCTGAGCGATAATGATTTTTGTAGAATCGGCAAGCTCATTTTTAAACGCGCGGCGGATATTTGCCTCAGTAGCCGTGTCGACAGCGCTTGTAGAGTCGTCAAGAATAAGTATCTTGGGATTTTTAAGAAGCGCACGGGCAATACAAAGTCTCTGCTTCTGCCCGCCCGAAACATTGGTACCGCCCTGGTCCAGCTCGGTCTGATAGCCGTCTGTAAAGCTCTGAATAAACAGATTTGCCTGCGCGCTCTCACATGCGGCTTTAATCTGCTCATCGGTAGCATTTTCATCTCCCCAGCGCAGATTGTCTTCGATTGTACCGGAAAACAGCACGTTTTTCTGAAGCACCATACCGACGCTTTCACGCAGATGATACAGGCTGTAATCACGCACGTTCACTCCGTCGACAAGCACCTCTCCCTCATCAGCGTCATAAAGACGCGGTATCAGTGAAACAAGAGTTGTCTTGCCGCACCCCGTAGAGCCGATAATACCTACCGTTTCTCCGGGGTTTACAGTGAGGTTTATATTGTCGAGCACCTTCCCCTCACTTGTTTTATAATATCTGAAGCCGACATTTTTAAACTCAACTTTTCCGCTTGTGATAACACGATCCTTCTGCAAGGCATCTTTATCCGTAATATCCGCGTTTTCATCCAAAACCTCCGATATACGGCGCGCCGAAGCTATTGCACGCGATGAGAACATAAACATCATCGTTACCATAATAAGTGACATGAGTATCTGAGTAATATAGGTAATAAATGCGATAAGGTCGCCGTCCGGCATCGCGCCGTTCATGACAAGCCTGCCGCCTAACCACAGTACCGAAACGGTAGTGAGATTCATCAGCAGGGTCATAACAGGCTGCATACAAATCATAACAAGCATCGCGCTCATACCGGCATGCTTTAAATCTCCGTTTGACTTTCTGAATTTCTTTATTTCAAAGTCACGGCGTACAAAGGATTTTACAACCCGTACATTCGTTATATTCTCCTGAATATTTGAGTTAAGACCGTCCACCTTGTCCTGCATGATTCCAAAACGCGGGAAACCGATACGTATGATTATCAACAATACGACAAACAATACGGGAATTGCCACAGCCAGCACGACAGCCAGCGACGGGCGCAGTGCTATCGCCATAAACAGTGCTCCGATAAGCATACCCGGAGCACGCAGAAACATACGCAGAAGCATATTTACAAAGTTTTGTATCTGCGTGACGTCGTTTGTAAGTCTTGTTACCAGCGAGCCCGTAGAGAATTTATCAATATTTGCAAAGGCAAAGCTCTGTATCTTTGAAAACACATCCCGACGTACGTCCGTCGCAAAATTAACCGATGCCTTTGCCCCGAAATAAGCGCCGCCTATACCGCCCGCCATCATGAGCACTGCCGTAAGAATCATAAGCGCACAGGTGCCGGCAACATACTGCCAGTTGCCCTTATTCACGCCCTCATTTATTATCTGAGACAAGAATTTCGGCATCAGCACCTCGCCTATAACCTCAACAATCATACAAAGCGGTCCTAAAATAAAAAACAGCTTATACGGCTTTACATATTTCATCCATCTTTTCATTGTACTATATCTTTTTCTCCTCTCCGGTCAAATTATTGCGTATTCGTTCAAGATAACTTAAAAGCAGCGAAAGCTCAAACTCATCAAAATCACTGAACATACGCTCGTCAACAGCATGGAAAATTGAGTGCGACTTTTCTACAAGCTCCCTGCCCTTTGGGGTTATCTCAATACGATTCTGACGCATATCACCCTTAAAAGACGTGCGGGCGATATACCCGCCGTTTTCCAGCTTTTTAATGGTAACTGCAACCGCTGCGGGGCTGACGCCGAAGTCTTCTGCAATATCCTTTTGGGACGGAGCCATACTCCTTTTTGCCAAATTCATCAGCAGTCTGTGCTGAGAATGATGGACACCGAGCTCGCTCACAAGCTGCTCACACATGTTTCTGTGCATACGCAGCACTCCCGCCATAAGAAGCACTGTTTCGCTTTTCTTTTCCATTGCGGTCACCCTTCAAAATTAATTAACGTGTTAATTAAACTGCTAAGTATTATAACAGCATAAAAATTATATGTCAACACAATTTTTTTACTTTAACAAATTATTAATATGTTAAAAAATAAAAATCAGGGTACCGTGAGATACCCTGATATAGTCATTTAAAAATTATAATATACCCAGTTCGTTTTTAACATGTTCTGTCAGCATGGAAATGAACTGACCGTTGGTGGGATTGTTTCCCGCTTCGACGGAATAGCCGAACATCTCGGTAACCACCGTATAATCACCGCGCTCCCAGGAACGGCGGACGGCAACGCGTATGGCACGCTCAACGCTGGCAACCGAAGTATCGTTTAGCTTGGCAAGCCGAGGATACAACTGCTTTGTAAGCGAATAAAGCATTTCACCCTCATGCATTGCAAGCATAACAGCGTCAAAAATATATCTGTAACCACGCATTTTAGCAGGGATACCGAGCAAACGCATATTTTCGCGGATACTGTTTACTATCCTGTAATTTTCGTAAGAGTCGGGATACTGCACGCTTCCTACCTCCGCCGAAGCTTTTTCAGCGATATACGAAGTATCATGCTCTGCCCCGTCATGCAGCTTTTTGCGCTGCTCCGCAAGATGAATCAGCTTTTTATGAAAATTAAGATAGTCAAACGGTACAAGCGAATAAAAGCTGATATCCCGACATGACGAAAGCTCTGCAAGCCCGCTCACGTTAGAACGGCTCACAACGACAAAAACGGGGTCAGCCTTGCCCAGCTTTTTAACTGTTTCGATAATCTGACACGCATTCAGGTCATACATAAATGCGTCACATATTACAATATCAGGCAAGTATTCATTTATTGCTTCAACACAGTCATAGCCGTACTGCGTCGTATCAAGAACATCATACTCAAAGGTCTCCAGAAATTCAGATACAAACCCCTGCGTTTCCTTATCCGAATAACCGACCACTACCGTTATATCCGACACCTGTATCCTCCGTTTTACTTCTCAACCACCAAAAACGCATTCGGCAGGAAACGCATACCGTCCGCATCGGAACCGCTGGGGTTATTTACAATCTCTCCATCATATTGCAAAACAGTGGACGAACCGCCGTCAAGATTGGCGGCATTATAACACTCCTGCTCAATCATAATTTCCTGTAATGTTCTTATTGATACGCCTGCGGAAGAGATGGAACGACCGTCAACTACGACAAATACTACCGTGCCGTCGCGGCGCTGACCTATCGCCGTTCTGGGAGCCGTACCCCAACCGCCGTTGCCCTCCATCTTGGCAGGCTCGCCGTTTATAATAAGAAAAGGTGTAAATTCAACTGCATCACGCAGTTTCAGCTCACTGAGTTCGCCCTTGCGGAAGTTACCGAGAACAAGAATGTTATCCTCATTAAAGCCGACAATATTATAGGAGCTTTTATTCGGCTGATGCAGTATTTCACCTTCGGAAATAACAAGCCCCATAGGAATTCCGCCGTTGCCGAAGCCGTTGGCGTCACCGAAGCCTCCGGCATTTATACCTGCCACTGCCGACGGATAGTTCTGCATAAGATACGGCAGCTTTTGACCTTTAACTCCGAAATATTCCGAAACGCCGAGAATAACGCTGGACGGATCGGATATTTCAAGCATCCACGCCTTGTAATTGCCCTTGCTGATATTAGTCAGCTTTATTTCATTTTTATTCGTGCTTGTGTTTATACTGTTCGTATCAGTCTGAGTATCAAGGTCAATGACCGTATTTTTGCTCATGACATCGTCAATGACCGCCTTTGGGTAAAACAGCTCGGACAGATATTTATGATTTATTGTCGTCTGCGACGACGTTATGAAATACGTGCGAAAACCGTCCCACGGACCGTACAGCAAAAAAAGCCCTACCACGCCGCAGATAAACCACGTATACAGCATTGACATTACAAACTTACCCGCAGGGCGTTTTGTAAACTTGGTCTTCTTCCCCGAAGGCTGAGCATCCTCCCCCATATGCAAAAGCTCATCGTTTTCTGATTTTTTATTTTTACGTTTCATTGATAATTATTCACCGAAATCCTTTGGTTTGTCCCCTAAGCCGAAATAATAAAGTATTGCATCGCAGATACGCGCTGACGCATGACCGTCACCGTAAGGGTTAACCGCCTCCGCCTGACTGCTGTATGCAGCCGTATCACGTATAAGTGTATTCGCCATGCCGACAATAGTATCGGTCTCAACGCCTGCAATTTTAACAGTCCCTGCCGTCACCGCCTCCGGACGCTCTGTCTCGGTACGAAGAACAAGCACGGGCTTACCCAGCGCAGGCGCCTCCTCCTGCAGTCCGCCGCTGTCGGTCATGACCATATAACAGCGGTTCATAAGATTGTGCATATCGCAGACGTCAACAGGTTCTGTTAAAATAACATTATCCAGTCCGCCCAAAATTTCACGCGCCGTATTCCTGACAAGCGGATTAAGATGCATAGGATAGATAAATTTTACATCAGCATTGTCTTTGGCGAGTATACTCACCGCCTGACATATCTGCCTGAGCGGCTGACCGAGGTTTTCACGGCGGTGAGCAGTCAGAAGTATGTATTTTGCATTGTTGAAATCGACAGCGTCAAGCACTTTATCCGCAAATCGATAATTTTTACTTACGGTTGTACTCAATGCGTCTATAACGGTATTGCCGGTTACATACACATTGTCCGAAACATTTTCACGCTTAAGGTTTTCCCTGTTGGCTTTGGTCGGCGCAAAATGCAGGTCTGCAAGACGCGATGTCATCTGTCTGTTCATTTCTTCGGGAAAAGGCGACAGCTTATCATAGGTTCTCAGCCCCGCCTCAACATGCCCGACGCGCACGCCCGCATAAAAAGCGGCAAGAGCACCGGCAAATGACGTACTTGTGTCACCGTGTACAAGCATAATGTCCGGTTTTACATCTTTAAGAATATTCTCCATTCCGGAAAGCACGTCTGTTGTGATAGTCGTCACTGTCTGTCCGGGACGCATGATATCAAGATTAAAGTCAGCCTCAATATTGAATGTATTAAGCACCTGCATCAGCATTTCGCGGTGCTGACCCGTAAGGCAGACAATACTCTCGATATTTTCACGCTTTTCAAGTTCCTTGATAAGCGGAGCCATTTTTATAGCCTCGGGACGAGTGCCGAAAACACTCATCACTTTAATTTTGTTTGTCATCTTTTATACCTCTGTGAATTTTATGCTTATACATTATAAGCGAGCACATGATTACAACAATAAACACTATTATAACAAGCACAATCGCACGCATAAAGCCCTCTCCCGCAATCAGCACGGCGGTAAGCCCGAGTATTGCGGCAATGGCATACATAATCGCAACCGCCTGTTTCTGTGTAAAACCAAGGTCGATAAGCCGGTGATGCAGATGCGTTTTATCCGCCGCCATAGGGGATTTGCCGTTGAGAACACGGCGGATAGATACAAATATCATGTCAAAGATAGGCAGACCGAAAATCAGAAACGGAATTGCAAAGGCAATGATAGCATATGCCTTGAAAAGCCCCATAACAGACATTACCGCAAGCGTATATCCTATAAACATAGACCCCGTATCGCCCATAAACAGCTTTGCAGGGTTATAATTATACGGAATAAAGCCCAGGCAGGAGCCTGCAAGAGCCGCTGCAATAATTGCGACGGCAGGAGACTGCAAAAGCACGACAATAACCGTAACGCACACCGCCATAATCGCGGAGACACCGACCGCCAGTCCGTCCAGACCGTCTATCAGGTTGACAGCGTTCAGTATACCCAAAAGCCAAATTATCGTAACTATATACTGAGCATAAATATTAAGACTTATATAAGCATTTGCCCCGCCGAAAAAATTAGGAAGGCTTGTAATCCGCACTCCGCAGTATACCGGAATTGCCGTGGCAATAAGCTGAAAAATAAATTTTTGGGACGGTTTGAGAGCCAAAACGTCATCGAAAATACCCAGCGCCACTATAATCACAGAGCCTATCAGCATACCGCGGATTTCCTTTGTCATATACTGAGTGCAAAATACAAGAACCGACACATAAAAGCCGGAAAAAATAGCGAGCCCGCCCAAACGCGGAATCGGCTTTTTATGCATACGGCGCTTATCGCGGGGTACGTCAATAGCACCGATTTTATACGCAAAATTACGCGCTATCGGTGTACAGGCAAATGACAGCACAAGAGCCATAATAAACGCGCCCGCCAAAAAAATATAGTCAATTTTACCCATTATCAGAAGGTTTCCTTTTTTAGCTTATTTTTTGATAAAGCCTATCTTTTTCTGTACCTTGGACAGCATTTTAGAAGCAAGATACGCCGCTTTTTGAGCACTGTCCGTATATACCTTTTGGAGATAATCCTTATTATTCATAAAATATTCGTACTTTTCACGCAGCGGCTCCAAACCGTCGGCAACCGCTTCGCCGACAGCAAGCTTAAAGTCGCCGTAGCCGCGTCCGTCAAACTGAGACACTGCCTGTTCAACAGTACAGCCCGTCATAACACTGTAAATGGTAAGCAGGTTGGAAATGCCCGGCTTATTCTCTGAAAACTCAATTTTATTATCACTGTCGGTAACAGCGCTTTTAAACTTCTTTATAATCGAATCCCGACCCTCCACAATGCTTATATACGACTTTGGATTGGGGTCGGATTTACTCATCTTTTTATCAGGCTGAGACAGCGACATAACCTTAGCACCGACCGACGGAATATGACCCTCGGGTACTTTAAAAACATCGCCGTAAATACCGTTGAAGCGGATTGCGATATTACGCGCCAGCTCCAAATGCTGTTTCTGATCCACACCGACAGGCACAAGATCGGTATTATAGAGCAGAATATCGGCAGCCATGAGCGTCGGATAGGTAAACAGTCCAGCATTTATATTGTTTGCGTGCTGCTTAGATTTATCCTTAAACTGAGTCATTCTTCCCAGCTCTCCGTACATAGTATAGCAATTAAGTATCCATGCAAGCTCGGCATGAGCGGAAACATGGCTCTGAATAAAAACAAGATTTTTTTCAGGGTCAACACCGGACGCAAGTACGACAGCAAGAGTAGAGAGTGTACGCGCGCGAAGGTCTGCCGGAGTATTGCGCACCGTTATAGCATGCATATCCACGACCGAAAAAATACCGAAGCCAAGCTCCGATACAAGCGGCCAGTTTCTGACAGCACCGATATAGTTGCCAAGCGTAATAGTACCGCTGGGCTGAATGCCGCTGAAAATGATTTTTTGTTCATCCATTATATTTTACACCTCAGTCCGTTCCAGGTATATTTCAGTTATACTTTTAAATAATATCATAACTTACGCTATTATACAATAACAAAAAATTAATTTCAAACATTTTTAACAAACATTATTAGACAATACAGGTAATTAAAGCGCATATACAGAAAAAATCCACCCGGCTTTACAGCCGGGCGGATAGTTAAAACAGATTTAATTAATAAACAATAGAAATTACGCAGTTTGCCATATCAAGGTTAAGCGTAGCTGTACCGGAGGTGAAATCACCGCCCGAACCAAGGTTGCCCATATAATATGTATTCTTATAATACATCTGACCGCTTACCGTATCCATGAAATAGTCGCCCATATCCGATACTGACAGCGTTTTGGAGGCAGTTTTCTTTACATATATGATAGGAGCCTCGGCATCATTATCACTGACATCGATAAGGTCGCCGACTGCAAGTGCCGTTGTTGAATCAACATCATCGAAAGCCACAGCAAAGGAAACGCTTTCGCCCGATTTAAGATTCTTTGCGGTAATATTATGCACATTGCCGGAGGATGAAATAGATTCAATTATCATCTGACGGTAATTTGTCTTGTAGTTCTCCCATGTATAAACGAGAGTTCCGCCGGCATCATCAACAATAAACTGATACTGAACTGCAGTTTCCGGATCGTCGCTCTTTTGCAGAATAACATCTCCGGGTCTGAAGAACATATGTTCTTTAAGCTCGCTGTCATCTACCAAGGTGTAAATTCCCTTTTCATTTTCCTTAACACCTGACAGCTTGGTCGTACCGGGATTGCAGTAAAGCTTGCCGGCTGATTCATAGAAATTAATAAAGTCACCGACTTTGACCGGGTTGGAAAATATGCAGTCTGATATATGATACGTCTTAATTTCCTTGTCTGTACCGGCATAGTAGTAGTCATAAACGGAGTAATAACCTTTATTTATACCTACAATTTTGCCGGGCTTGGATTCCGTAGCAAACACTGTTGCAAGATACTTGGAATCGGAATTTGCCGCCATACATTTGAAACGCAGGTTGGAACGGTTGGTTATGCTTGAGCTTTTACCGATAGCTGAAACCATTGTAACAAGGTCGTATTTATCATCGCCGATAGGCCACGGATCGTCATTCAGATACATAAAAGTAGAGCTGCCTATCTGGAAAGAAGCAGAACCGCTTACAACAGAAATGGAATTTCCCGAGGCAATACTCAAATCATCAAGCGGAACGGTTGCGGTTACGGTAGAGCCTATCGAATATGTAAGTACATCTTCATCCTCCGTGTATGTGCCGGAATTATCACCGTCACGGTATGTAACGGAAATGCCGTAACCTACATAGTCGGAAAGATCCTCACCCAAGTCAACATCGGCACCGTTTGAAAGAAGCGTTCCGTTTTTAACATCGTATCCGAGTGTTTTGCCGGTGGTGGCACGGATTATAAGGTCGACGCTTGACATGTGGAAAACATTCACAGCCAAAGAATCAAGCGGCTCACCTTCAAAGCTTGTATAGACGCCCAGCTCGTTAAGCGTACCGTCCGAGGACATAATGGCGTTTGTAAGTGCAATCGCCGCCTGCTTTCTCGTAACAGGTCCGTCGCCGGCTTCTATGTCGCCCACAATATCCGCAACGGCATCCGTATACGAGTCGGGATATGTTGCCGTGTCGGTATCCGGAATAAGTCTGAGAACCTTGGCAAGCAGCGTCATAAACTCATTTGCCGTTATCGGCTCTGCGGGCTTAAACAGAGGCTCTTCCATCTCTGTCGTAACAAGATAATTATCAACCGCCCAGGACAGATAAGCTTTGAGCACCGATGTCTGTTCGATATCTCCGGCATCACCGTTAACGATAAAGTCAATGGTAACATCCTCATAAAGAGACGGATCTATGTCAGTGCCGTAAAGCATCTTATAAACCGCAATAACGGCGTCGGCACGGCTGAGATACTGCTCGGGCCGGAAGTCGTTATTCCAGGTACTGGGCAAGATACCGAGTCTGTCAACAAATTCAATATAAGGCATTGCCTCGTCTTCCATCGGAACGTCATTATAAGCCAGCGCCGAAAAACACATCGTGAAGACAAGCAGCACGGTGAGAAGCGATGCCATTAAGCTCTTTGCTAATTTCATCATATATTCCTCCTGCATGATACTGTTCAAATTATAATATTAATAGCGTTTCAAGTCAACCGAGTCAGCCCTATTGTAACATAAATGCAACAAACAAGCACAGTTTTCACAAATTCTAAGTTGTTTTTTTGTGCATAATCACAATAAAATAACTGCCAAATTATTACAGAGACAGTAAATACGCATTGATAAAACCGTCAATATCACCGTCCATTACGGCGTTGATATTTCCCGATTCAAAGCCCGTTCTGTGATCCTTTGCAAGAGTATAGGGCATAAAAACATATGAACGAATCTGAGAGCCCCAGCCAATCTGCATGTGCTCACCCTTGATATCGTCTATCTTTTCAAGATGCTCGCGCTCTTTTATTTCCACCAGCTTGGACTTGAGCATTTTCATTGCCATTTCACGGTTTTTATGCTGCGAGCGCTCATTCTGGCAGGCAACGACAACACCTGTCGGAATATGGGTTATGCGAATAGCGCTTTCGGTCTTGTTTACATGCTGACCTCCGGCGCCCGACGAACGGTAGGTATCTACCTTCAAATCGTCATCGCGTATTTCTATTTCGGAATCGTCGTCAAGCTCCGGCATTACCTCAAGAGAGGCAAACGAAGTGTGACGTCTGCCGGACGAATCGAAAGGAGATACGCGCACCAGACGGTGAACACCGTTTTCCGCTTTGAGATAGCCGTAGGCATACATTCCTTCCACAAGTATGGAGGCACTTTTGATGCCTGCCTCATCACCGTCAAGGTAATCAAGAACCGTAACCTTATAATCGTGACGCTGCGCAAAACGCGTATACATGCGGTAAAGCATTTCAACCCAGTCCTGTGCCTCTGTGCCGCCGGCACCCGCATGAAAGGTCAGTATCGCATTGTTTTTGTCATACTCACCCGAAAGCATTGTTTTGAGCTTTGCCCCCTCCAGCTCCCGCTCGAATTCGGGAAAGCCGGATACTATATCCTCCTCTACATCCTCAAGCATACCGTCCTCCGCAAGCTCTATAAGCGTTGCAAGGTCGTCCGCGCGCCGCTCCAGCTTTTCATAATCGGAAATTATATCCTTGGCGTTTTTAATTTCCTGCGAAATTTTCTGAGAGCGCTCCATATCGTTCCAGAAACCGTCCTGCGCTGTGAGCGCCTCATCGGCGCTGAGCTTTTCCCTGACGGCGTCAATCTTCAGTGCGTCATACAGATTTGCCATATCCTCGCGAAATTTATTAAGTCGCATCTTGTAATCATCAATTATTATCATAAATTCTCCCATTTGCGGTTATTTTTATATTTTAATATTATATAATCGTTGCAATGTTTTGTCAACAGCGGCAAAATACCTCGGGCAAAGATAAAAATTGCCTGCCCGTATTTACATTCACGGAAAAATATAGTATAATTAAAAATATGTTGTTATGCAGGTACTGAATTTACTCTGTACGGAGGCGTTTTAATTGAAAACAAAGCACTCACTTATATTTACAATCGCCGCAGCGGGCATATGCGCCGTGCTGCGGATAATGCAATACTGCTTTATTATTGACCAAAACGGATATTTCAGACCGGAGAGCACCGCGCACACAATGCTGATATATATATTGTACGCAGTTATGGCGCTGGCGGCGGTCACGGCACTCATTATTATGTTTGTCGGAAGCCGCGAACGTGTGGGAGCCGAAGTTTTTAAAAATAACTCTTCGGGATTTCTAATGCTCGGCGCTGCGGTGCTTATGACAGTGGATTTCGGCATATGCGCCGGAAAAATGTTTCAGACTTCCGTGCCGGACATTGCAGCATTGTTCGAGCTGCTTACCGCAATATATTTTGCAGTACTCGGATATAAAATACTCAGCGGCAGCCGCATCGGCGGCGCCGCCGTTATCGGGCTTTTTGCACCGATATTCGTAATTGTATTTGCTGTGACTGAATTTTTCGGTTCGTTTGAAAAAGTTCATGTAAGCGAGACAAAGTTCAATATGCTTGCAATCTGCGCAATGGCTCTTTTTGTCGTCACAGTTACTCTGCTGTTTGCCGGGAACGCGGTTTCAAAAAAAAGGCTCACCGCAGTTTGCATGCTGTACACGGTAATCGCATCTCCCGCAGCCGTAGCCGGTCTTGCCGCACTTATCGCGGGTAAAATAACGGCAGAATCACCAGTGCGTTTTACCGTTAAGGCTCTGACCGAAATTGTATTTATGGTGCTTGCAATAACGGCAATGGCAAGAACTGACCGCTGCATAATCAGTACAGATAAAGAAGAAACGCAAAACGAAGCAGAAAGCAATTCAGAAACAGCCGGTGAAAATCTAACAGATATTATTTCGGATATAACAAATGACAATAACAAAGGAGAAGACTGTAATGGTTAAGATTATCGCACACAGAGGCTCATCGGGTGAAGCTCCCGAAAACACGATGTACGCATTCAGGAAGGCTGTTGAAGACGGCGCAGACGCCATTGAAACAGACGTCAGAAAAACAAAGGACGGCGTACTTATAATCATGCACGACGCAACGCTGAAGCGTATCGCGGGCGATGACTTTGCAGACTTTGACGTCACCAAAATGACATACGATGAAATAAAGGACGTCGACATCAGCTCAAAAAATTACCCGAATCTGCCGGTTCAGCGTATTGCAAAGCTGGCTGAGCTTTTAGAGCTTGTAAAAGAGACCGGAATTGAAGTCAATATCGAGCTTAAAGGCAACCAGCTTGTCGACGACGGACTGGAGTACGATGTCGTTGAGCTGGTAAGGCAGTACGGCGTTGAGAATAAAATCTTTTATTCCTGCTTTGACCACCCCATGCTTGTAAACGTTCTTAAAGCCAATCCGAGCGCAAAGGTGGCGCCTCTTTACGGAAATTCAATGTATAAGGTTGAGGAGTACGCAAAAGCAATGGGCGCTTTTGCCATACATCCCGAATTTAAGGGATTGCTGGTGCGCGGCGATATAAAAGCCGTGCGCGGCGCAGGGCTTGAAATAAACACATGGACCGTCAACCACGCCGAGGACGCAAAAACGCTTGTAAAGGCGGGAGTAACGGGTCTTATTACCAATTTCCCCAAACAGATTCGTGCTGCTGTTGAGCAAATGTAAAAAAACGCGGGAATAATTGCCGTTTTTTACTGCAAACTAATTATACGGCGCTGCGGTGCAGCGCCGTATAATTTAAAACGAGGTTGCAGTATGAAACGTTTTTTAATATTTGCCGCAGCGGCGGCACTGTGCGCCTTTACAGTGTACGCACTGTACAAGGTAGACGTCAACACCAAAGGCATAGCAGGTTTTTTGGACTCAAACATTTTTTTTGATATACAAAAGGAAAACGGACAAACCGTAATAACAATACTAAACGAAAAAATAAGACTGAGGTAAAGATGAGCCGAGAAAACATACGTAATTTCTCTATAATCGCACATATTGACCACGGAAAAAGCACGATTGCCGACAGACTGCTGGAGCTTTGCAACGCGGTCACGGCACGTGAGATGGAGGATCAGCTCCTTGACAACATGGAGCTGGAGCGGGAGCGGGGAATAACGATAAAGGCGCGCGCCGTACATCTTGACTACAAGGCGCTGGACGGCAAAATATACACGATAAATCTGATAGACACGCCCGGACATGTGGATTTCAACTATGAGGTTTCCCGCGCTCTTGCAGCCTGCGAGGGAGCCGTGCTTGTCGTCGACGCATCACAGG
Organism: Clostridia bacterium; assembly: GCA_017937065.1. Classification (GTDB taxonomy): domain Bacteria; phylum Bacillota; class Clostridia; order Oscillospirales; family QAKW01; genus RGIG9041. The sequence goes on from JAGBEI010000031.1 coordinate 115,604, forward strand.
GTATCGAGGCACAAACTCTTGCCAATACATATATTGCCATCGACAACAATTTAGAGCTTGTACCGGTTATCAACAAAATCGATCTGCCGGCTGCCGACCCTGCAAGATGCATACATGAAATTGAAGATATAATCGGCATACCTGCGGAAGATGCGCCGCAGGTTTCCGCCAAAATGAATATCAACATGCAAGCCGTACTGGAAGCCGTTGTCAACAATATACCCGCCCCGTCTGGGGACGAAAACGCCGCGCTGTCCGCGCTCATCTTTGACAGCTTTTATGACAGCTACAAGGGCGTTATAGTCTACATCAGAATGATGGACGGTACGCTGAAAACAGGCGACAAAATTAAAATGATGGCAACCGGCGCCGAGTTTGAAGTGGTCGAGTGCGGTTTTATGCGTCCGCTCGGACTGGAGCAAACCGGGATATTGCGCGCGGGGGATGTCGGATACTTTACGGCGTCTATCAAAAATGTTGAAAATACACGAGTAGGCGATACCGTTACCCACTCAGACAAGCCCTGCTCAGCTCCGCTTGCAGGCTATAAAGAGTGTACTCCGATGGTATTTTCGGGCATATATCCCGCCGACGGTGCAAAGTACGACGATTTGAAGGACGCGCTTGCCAAGCTCAAGCTGAACGACGCGTCATTTATGTTTGAGCCGGAAACATCTGCGGCGTTAGGGTTCGGATTTCGCTGCGGATTTTTGGGGCTTTTACACATGGAGATTATCCAGGAACGCATTGAGCGCGAATTCATGCTGGATATAATTACGACGGCGCCGTCCGTATCGTATCATATAAAATATACCGACGGCAGGAGCGAGTATATTTCCAATCCGACAAATTACCCCGACCCCTCACTGATTGCCGAGACATCAGAGCCGTATGTAAACGCGGATATAATTTCGCCCGAGGAGTTTGTCGGAAATATAATGGAGCTCTGCCAGGACCGCCGCGGTATATTCAAAAATATGACGTATATAGACACCGGGCGCGTAAACATTCACTATGAGCTTCCGCTGGGCGAGATTATATATGACTTTTTCGACACACTCAAATCGCGCACGCGCGGCTATGCATCTCTCGATTACGAGCTGTCAGATTACAAGCCGTCCAAGCTTGTAAAGCTTGATATCCTGCTGAGCGGGGAAATCGTGGACGCGCTGTCGTTCATAGTGCACACCGACAAGGCGTACCCGCGCGCCAGAAAAATGGCGGAAAAGCTGAAAGAGCATATCCCGCGCCAGCTGTTTGAGATACCGATACAGGCAGCGGTAGGCGGCAAGATTATTGCGCGCGAAACCGTAAAGGCTTTGCGCAAGGACGTTCTTGCAAAATGCTACGGCGGAGATATTACCAGAAAGAAAAAGCTGCTTGAAAAACAGAAGGAAGGCAAAAAGCGCATGAGAAGCCTCGGCAGCGTCGAGGTGCCGCAGGAGGCGTTCATGGCAGTCTTGAAGCTGGACAGCGATAAATAACGTCCGATGATATATTTGCAAACACACAGAGGATTTAAAAATGAAAATATCAGTAAAAGGAATAACGACAAGCGCTGTAATTGCTGCGGCGTACGTTGTGCTTACACTGCCGTTTGCTTCGGTAGGCTTCGGTCCCGTACAGTTTCGCATTGCGGAAGTCTTTACCGTTCTGCCGTTTCTGTCGCCCTATGCGATTTTCGGCAATTTTATAGGCTGCTTTGTATCAAATATGCTGTTTTCAACGCCGCTTGATATGGTAGTGGGCAGTCTTGCAACGCTTTTGGCGGCGTTTCTTACATATAAATGCAAAAAAGTGTATACCGCAGCTTTGCCGCCTGTAATCGTAAACGCGCTTGTCATCGGCACAATGCTTTCCGTAATCAGCGACGGATTTACACCGATACTGCTTTTAAGCTATATCGGAAGCATAGCATTGTCACAGTTTATTGTCTGCTTTATTCTCGGAATACCGTTTATAAAGCTACTCCAAAAATATAAGCTGGATAAACTTATGAAATAAAACAGCAGCAACCGTTCGGCGGTTGCTGCTGTTTTATTTTAATTCGATTACTTTATCTGCTATACATATATCCCCGTCATCATGCGTGACAAACATAACCTGGCGTCCGTCAGCCGCCAAAAGTTCAAGCATACAGCTGCGGTTTTCGGCATCCAGCGCGGAGAAAGGCTCGTCAAGCAGCAGCAGCTCCGCGTCATATGCAAGTGCGCGCGCAAAGGATACCCGCTGCTTCATACCCCCTGACAGCTGACCGGGATACTTGTCAAATTCACTTATACCGACGCTTTTCAGAATTCTTTCGGCATAGCCGGAATTTCTATCATAATCATGCAAAACCGCCGTTATGTTCTCAAGCGCGGTAAGCCACGGGAAAAGCCGCGGCTCCTGAAACATCACCGAAATTTTTTTATCACATACAAACCTGCCTTTGCACGGCTTTACAATCCCCGCCGCGACCGACAAAAGCGTAGTTTTGCCGCAGCCCGACGGTCCCTTCACAGCGGTTATGCGGCTTTCGGACAGATCTGCGCTGAACCCGTCCAGCACTGTTTTTTCTCCGTATTTTACGGTCACATTGTCAAAACACAGCATGTTTTTTACCCGCCCTGCCTTTCATAACGTCTGCCCGCCCGTGAAAGGGCGGCACAGATTACGTTTTCTATAATGACGCTTAAAACTATGACAACGGCGCTCCATGCAAACAGATCGGTAGTTTCAAGATACATTTTGCTGCCGTAAATCATTTTGCCGATAGAAACAGCCGGAACAGCCAAAACCTCCGCCGCGACCCCCGCCTTCCATGCAAGCCCCAGCGACGAACGGCAGGCGGACAAAAAGTACGGAAATACGGAAGGTATGTACAAAATACGTATCTTTTTCCGAAAACCGAATCCAAAGCTGCGGCAAACCTGCCAAAGACCGCGGTCAATCGCAAGCATTCCGCCGCTTACATTAGAGTGTACAACAGGCAGCGCGATAAGAACGGTTATAAATACGGGCAGAACATTGCGGTCAAGCCATAAAAGCGCAAGCATTATAAATGATGCAACCGGCGTTGCCTTTATAATATTTATCACCGGCGATATAACGGCACGCGCAAGTCTGAAACGAAAGCACACAACCGCAGTCAGCACACCCAAAATCAACGCGGCAAAAATACCGAGCAATATACGCAAAAGGGATATTCCCGCCGTCTGCCAAAACTGTGACGTTGCCCCCAGCTCCAAAAGCCGTTTTACAACGCTTACGGGACCGGGCAGCAAAAGCGGACTGGCAACAGCTGCTGAAGCCGCCTGCCAGACCGCCAGCCAAAACAGTGCAGATATTAAATTTACAGTCAGTTTTTTTCTCAACTATCCTAAATAGTAAATATCATCCGCAGGCAGGGCGCCGCCGACGGACTTGGGATCGGCATCAAACATTACATTAAAAAAAGTATTCAGCGATTCTTTCATGCTGTCCCCCGCAATATAGCAGAGATTACAGTTTGGTATCGCATTTTCCGCAACCGCGGCTTTCTCAAAAATTCCGTGAGCGGCAATCATTTCGGATGCCTCCTTCGGATTTTCATTTACAAATGTGACGGACGCGCTGTATTCTTCCAGGAATTTATTTAGCTCATTCGGATTTTCCTCTGCAAATTTCTTCGATACCACAATACAGCCCTGCATGAGCGAATCCTTCTGTGCTACCTTGTTCCATTCCGCGGTCAGGTCAAGAACCGTGTTTAATTTGTCATTTGCCGATTTTGCTATTGTCACCATCGGCTCGGGAAGAACCGCAAGCTCAACCTTACCGCTTGCCACCGCTGTACGCAGGTCTGCGGGTGCATTATAGGTAAAATCAAGAGTTATATCCTCCCCCACCTTTAGACCGTTTTGCTCACAGAGATATGCCGTGATATACTCGGGATTGGAGCCCTGACCGGGAACATAAAGCGTTTTTCCCTTAAGGTCGGCAAAGCTCTTTACGGTATCGCCGTTTTCAACAACGTACAAAACGCCGAGCGTATTCACTGCCGCAACCTTAATTTGACCCTGAGTTTTATTATAAACCACAGCCGCCGCGTTTGTCGGCAGAGCGGCAATATCAACACTTCCGCTGATGAGCGCGGCATTGACGGCAGATGCGTCACTCTCTACGGAAAAATTATAGTTAAGCGCAGCGGTGCCGTTTTTACTGTCGTCAATGAGCTTTGCAGCCCCGAACCCCGTCGTGCCGTTAAGCACCATAACCGAAATTTCCTTCTCGGCATCATATGCCGGAGCTTTATCGGCACACGACACAAGCGAAAATACCATAACCAATACGGTTATAACCAAAAACAGTCTCTTTTTCATTTCAGTTTCCTCCTAATATCTTTTAATCATATTTTGCCGGTCGAGTATTGTTATATCATTGCCATCCCGTAAAATACATCCGTCCGACACCATCTTATCCAGCGCACGGTAAAGCGACGCACGGCCGATACCGAGCATATCGGAGACTGATGTAAGATTGACCGGAAGATGCAGTCTGTCCTCGCCGAACGAATCAAGAAACACGGCAAGCTTGCGCTCAGCACTGCCGGCAGTCAGATAGGTTATTTTTTTATTGAGATACCCTATCCTTCCGCTTAAAAACGAAATATACCCGTACATAAAAGAGTTGTCATTTTCAAGCATATACCGCACTGTCTCTTCGTCAAAAAACAAGACCTGCGACTCACCCTTGGAAAAGACGCGGCTTATCTGCTTTTCCTCAGCGAAAAGACCTGCGACACCGCACACCTCACCGCTGCCTATTCTGCGCAAAAGCAGACGGCGGCGGCTGTCACTTGAATAAGCATGGGCACTCCCGCTGAGCAAGACCGCAAGGCTTTTGTAAATCTCGATTTCCTGACCCGAGCCGTATCTTGCAGTACGCGCATTTTTAAGCGCGCAAAGCAGAACATCACTTTTTATATCCGCAAACAACCGAATATTTTTAATTTTTACAAGATATTTTTGAGCTTCCATTCTCAACCCCAAAATTGTATCATATGAGACATATATATAATAATACCAATAAAGTCGTTTGTCAATATTGACTTGATAAATTTTTGAGGATATAATATTCTGCATGAAAATAAACGGAAAAACAAAGGGAATAATCTGCATTATCGCGGCAGCGTTCGGATTCTCGCTGATGTCGGTGTTTGTGCGTCTGGCAGGCGACCTGCCGTCTTTTCAAAAAGCATTTTTCAGAAACTTTATTGCGCTTATTTTTATGACCGGCACGCTTTTGAAAAAGAAAACAGGCTTTTTGCCCCGAAAAGAAAATGCTCTTTATCTTGTGGGACGCTCACTGTTCGGTACGATAGGAATTGTCTGCAATTTCTATGCAATAGACAGGCTGGTACTTGCAGACGCCAACATGTTAAATAAGCTTTCGCCGTTTTTTGCAATAATTTTTTCGGCGCTGCTGCTTAAGGAAAAGCCGGATATAGTACAGCTATGCGCAGTCGCCGCCGCATTTGCGGGAACGGTTATGATAGTAAAGCCGGGATTTACCGGAATGTCTTTTTTTCCTGCGGCAGTCGGAACACTCGGCGGTGCAGGCGCCGGAATTGCATATACATTTGTCAGAAAGCTCGGATGCAGAGGAGAGGACAGCACCAAAATTATATTCTGGTTTTCTGCGTTTTCCACTGCGGTATGTCTGGGATTTATGCTGATACCCGGAAATTTTGAAAAAATGAGCGTGCGGCAGCTTTTGTTTATGTGCCTTGCGGGACTTTGTGCGTGCATAGGTCAGTTCGGAATAACAAATGCGTACATCTTTGCGCCGGCAAAGGAGATATCGGTATACGACTACTCACAGGTAGTTTTTGCTGCGCTGCTGGGATTTATTCTTTTCGGGCAAATCCCCGATATACTCAGCATTCTCGGATACGCTCTTATCTGCGGCGCGGGCATTGCGATGTTTTTTTATAATAAAAGGAGGACGTACTCATGATAATCCTAATTTTCGGATGTTCTCATACGGGCAAAACCTGCCTTGCGCAGCGTCTGCTCGAAAAATACAAATATCCTTATCTTTCAATAGACCATCTCAAAATGGGGCTTATCAGAAGCGGTCAGACAGAGCTTACGCCCGAAGACGACAATGAGCTAACGGAATATCTGTGGCCGATAGTTTCGGAAATTATAAAAACCGCCGTTGAAAACAATCAAAATCTGATTGTTGAAGGGTGCTATATCCCGTTTGACTTCAAAAAGGATTTCACGGACGAGTATGCAAAGCATATACGCCATGTGTGTCTTGTGATGAGCGGAAAATACATTGAAACACACTTTGACGATATAATAAGCCATGCAAGCGATACGGAACAGCGCTCTGACGAATCTTGGCTCACAACAGAATTTCTCATTGAGGAAAATGAGCACAGCCTTGCAATGTGCAAAAAATACGGCTGCGAATACATTTTAATAGATAGCGAATATAACGTAGATTTGATAATTTAAAAAGGTTGTGAATATTTCACAGCCTTTATTATTGGATATTTTCACTATAAATCAATCTGTAAACAATGCATTTCAATCGTATTATTGTGCAAGAGTTACAATAATTTATTTAATTTTAAAAGAGTATTGACATATGCTGCCGCTTTTTCTATTATGTAATCATGGTTAACACTCGGAATCAACGATGTATTACGACACAAACTACGGAGAGACAAAAAAGCGTACATTGGAGCAGGACGATATCAACGGCTTTAACGTAATCTTCAGATAAGGAGGAAATAATAATGAAAAAATTAATTATTACTGTTATCGCATTAATAGCTTTAGTGTCATTTTCAGCCTGTAAGCAAATGCCGGAATCAGAAAACAACATGCAGGGTTCGTCGTCCGAAAACTCCGTTTCATACCATAATGACAATGATACACTAATAACGAATTCTGAAAACGAGCAGGAACCATCAACAATCTATATGGTAGACTCGATGTTTCAATCCTTTGATGCCGCGCAACTGGAAGAGATTGCCGATCTTATCATAACCGCGGGCTTTGACGGTACCACAAGCACATTCACGGTAGACGAAAACGCGGGAATATACCGTTCTGATTACGCCTATACACAGCAGTTTGTAGCTCCGACGGTTACAATCAAAGGCAATGCACCGGAAACTGTAAATATCAGACGCACAGGCGGTATAAATAAGGAAGGCATACCGGTTATATCAAACGACCCCGAGCTTGTAAGCGGCAAAAGCTACCTGCTTTATCTGGAAGAAAACGAGCCTGCGTTCAGTGACGATGAACAAAGCTTCACTATACTGGAATTTTTCGAAATAAAATCAGACGGTACGCTCGATACAAAAGACAGAGATGCTGACGACGCAGCCGCTGTCATCAGCCTGTATAATGAGCATAAAAGCTGAGTTTTTACCGCAAATAAAAAGGGCGTTTATGTCAGTCTATGCTAAAACAGTATAGTAATTGACGGTCCTTCAGGGGCTTGCGGAGAATTAAGCATATCACATTATAAATGTGATATGCTTTTTTCGATTATGTGATAAACAGTAAAATGACAGATGTGTAAAATCGCCGTATTTTCAATACCTTCTGCCGACAAAACAAGCAGGATATTAAACCCTAAAAATATGTTCTATCATTCCGCTTTTCTGACATATTCACTTTTGATAATATCTGCAATTTCTTCAGGACTTTCCCGACAATCATTGTTTAACCACTTTTTCAGTACAGCATTAAGACCGTTTTTAAAAAATTCTATATGATAGTCAACATACCTCATATCAAAATACTTTTGCGCCAGTTCCATATCAAAACCGACAATATCCACATTGATATTTCCTATTTTGAAATAAGTTTTATAAAACAACTGATTTTCCTTAATATGATAAAACAACCGCGTAAAATCGTTACTTCGTGTTTCGGTTTTTATTTCGTTTGCATATAACGATAAAAATTCTTCTTCAAGATGTTTACACACCTTGTCGGCAAGGTCATATATGTCGGTAAAATTTGAGTAAAACGTGCTCCTGTTCAAGCCGGTAATTTTGCAAATTTCGGAAACAGAAATACAGTCAAGCTCTTTTGTCTGCAATAAATTTATAAATGCCTTTTCTATTTTGTTAACGCTTTCTTTTCTCCTTTTATTATTCGGTGTATTCATAATATCCTCCATTAAACCAACACATATATCGAAATTGATGATTGTTTTTAAATTTTAATTATATTATACTTTAATCACATTAAAGGCACAACTGTTGTTTTAATCAAATTTAATTTCGGAGGTCATTCAGATGAAAAAAAGTAATTTTACAGCCCTTGTGTTGGGAACAATAGGCGGAGTGTTGTTTGCACTCGGAATGTGCATGGCTCTTTTGCCCGAATGGAACTCATTTAAGCCGGGTATTGTATTCGGGACAATAGGTATAATATTAGAGCTCATAACTGTATTTGTATGGCGTAAAATGGAAAATAAAGCACCGATCAAAGTAAGCGGCAAAGGGGTCAGTGCAGTTGTTGTTGCCATTATCGGAGCATTAACACTCGGAGTGGGTATGTGTTTTTGTATGGTATGGGAAAATATCGTGACGGGTACAATTATAGGTCTTGTGGGAATTACAGCTCTTTTAATGCTTATACCAATAACAAAAGGCATTAAGTAAATGAATATTAAAAATATGCTGAAAAGCAGCAGAAAACGCATATTGCATATTGCATTACTGAGTCTTGTACTTAACACTGTATATGCTTTAGGGAATTTCGCTCTCGGAATTTGGAGCAGATCATACTGGTTTTTAACGATGGGGGCATACAACCTGATTTTGGCAATAATGCGTTTTTCTGTTGTTATGTCTGACAGGAAAAACGATAAAAATGTTTCGGGGATTTTTGTTCAAAGATTTATCGGAATAATGATTATTCTGTTAGGCTTTATATTAGGCGGCAGTGTGTATTTAAGTATCAATTTTGATGTTGCGCATAAGTATCATGAAATTATAATGATAACAATAGCAACATATACATTTACTAAAATTACACTTGCAATTATAAACTATATAAAAAGAAATAAATTCAATTCACATATCATATCAACGATTAGATGTATAGCGTTATGCGATGCAACAGTATCTATGTATTCTATGCAAAAGTCGATGCTTGTTTCGTTTGAGGGAATGACGATAAATAAAATTTCTCTGATGAATACTTTAACGGGAGCAGGTATTGTTATCATAGTAATCGCGCTCGGTGTGTTATTGATTAAAAAATCAAAAAAGGAGATAAAAAATGGCTAAATCAAAAATAGCGAAAGGCGTTCAGAAAATATCTGACGGAGTAGCCGACGGCTACAAAAAAATCGAAACCGGTGTTGTTAACGGATATAAGAAAATCGAAACAGGGGTAGTCGACGGTTATACAAAAATAGAGGATAAATTTGTAGATACATTTTTAACAAAAGACGGAGAGACAGTTGAAGAAGCAAAGCAAAGATTGAAGGGTAACAATTAATCCCGTTTTTACAATGGATAATTTAATAAACGGATCTGTCGTACGGCTATGTGTGATTTTCGGCAGGTCTGTTTTTATTATACGAGCATAAAGAAATATATATAAAAAACGGCATAGAAAACCTATGCCGTTTCAACGAAATCAGTATACTTTTTCATCGAGTACTCTCAAAAAGCGTCATTATTATTTTTTGCGTTTTTTCGGTTTCGGAACAAGAAGGTGCGGTTCAAGGCAGTTCATCACCTCATGCGCCAATTCGCGGTCTTCTATATCGAGTATATACCGCTCCTTTGCGCCGTCATACGGCACTCCGCGCTCGGCGTCCTGCATAAGATGTGCAATGCTGTCATGAACGGGGGCAAAAACGGTATCGTCGCATACAAGCAGAACCGGCTTGTCATTTATATATACCATATATTCGCCGAACATTTTTCGGTACCGTATTTCACCGCCGCAACCGTGAAGCTGTTCACGCACAAACTCGATATATTCCTTCGATGTAGCCATGTTACAGCCCTCCGACTGCCGTAGTCTTATTTATCATTACCGATAAATTTCAATGCCCCTGTCGGACACGCCTCAACGCATGCGCGGCAGTCTGCACAGCCGCGGATAATCTCATCATCCTGAAACTCAGGACGAATCACCGTCTTAAAGCCGCGGTCTACAAGACCCAAAATGCCTTTGCCTGCCACCTCGCGGCACTCGCGCACACAGAGATTGCAAAGTATGCACTTGCCCTGGTTACGTTCTATAACCTCAAGCCTTTGTTCCACAAAGCTCTCATGCTTTTGCCCCTCAAAGCGCTTTGCGTCCAGCTCATACATATTTGCATATTTTATAAGCTTGCAGTCATGGTAGTCGTGACATCCGCACTCAAGACAGCGCTTTGCCTCCTCACGAGCATCGGCATCAGAAAAGCCGAGATTTACCTCTTTGAAATCATTTCGGCGCTCATTTGCGGGACGTACCGGCATTTTCACTCGCGGACATTTTTCATGAACACTAAAGTCTATATCGTTCACATCGCGCTCCGACACAAACGGCTTTCTGTACGGTGTTTCCATACCGAGCAGATATCCGTCAATCACCTTGGCAGCCTTATTCGCCTCTCCGATAGCGGCAATGGCGATGGAGGCGCCGCGGTTTGTTGCATCACCCACGGCAAACACTCCCGGCAGCGAGGTGGCAAAGGTGTATTCATCTGCGCTGATGATACCGCGGCTGTTAAGCTCCAGCTCCTCAAAGCCGCTTACATTTACCTTTTGCCCGATAGCGCATATTACGCTGTCCACCGGCAGTATTTCAAACTTACCCTCAACAGGCACCGGCGAGCGGCGACCCGAAGCGTCCGGCTCACCCAGCTCCATAACCTGAAGCTTCAGAGCACTGACTCTGCCGTTTTCACCGATAATTTCCGCGGGATTTGTCAGAAATTTAAAGGTTACACCCTCCTCGATTGCCTCCTCGATTTCAATCTCCTCGGCAGGCATTTCGTCACGGGTGCGGCGATATATTACATACACATTTTCAGCACCCGCACGCACTGCTGTACGGCAGGCGTCCATTGCGGTGTTGCCGCCGCCTACAACGGCGACGCTTTTACCGAGCCCTGTCGGCTCATTCAGTGCAATTTTGCGCAGAAATTCAATTCCGCCCATAACGCCCTCAAGCTCCTCGCCCTTACAGCGAAGACCCATATTGTTCCACGCGCCGACGGCAACCACAACGGCGTCATGCTTTTGCCTTATATCGTCAAGCGTCATATCGGCGCCGATTTTAACATTGTTTATAAGCTTGATGCCCAAGGACTCAATTTCAGCTATCTCGCTGTCCAGCACGGCTTTGGGAAGCCTGTATTCGGGGATACCGTAACGCAGCATACCTCCCATCTTCGGCATTGCGTCGTAAACCGTCACGGCATGACCGGAAAGCGCAAGATAGTAAGCCGCAGTAAGCCCTGCGGGGCCTCCGCCGATAATACCGACGGTTTTCCCGCTCGCAGGTTCTGCCTTTGCAATAACAGGCGACTGCGAATTGCGCACATTGTCAGCCGCGAAATATTTCAGAAACGCGATTGATATCGGCTCTTCAACATGTGCGCGGCGGCAGGCAGTCTCGCACGGGTGAGGACAAACTCTGCCGATAGACGACGGCAGCGGGATTTTTTCCTTTATTATTTCAACCGCGCGGCGGTCGTCACCCTGCGCGATGGCTTTTACATAACCCTGACAGTCAGTGCCTGCCGGACAGTTGAGCGAGCATGGTCCCTTGCAGTCACCCTCATGGTCGCTCATAAGCAGTTCCAGTGCTATTTTGCGAACCCTCACAACACGCTCCGACTCGGTAAAATACACGGCGCCGTCGGCAGCGACAGTCGAACAGGCGCGCATAAGCTTGGGCGAGCCCTCCATCTCGACAATACAGATTCCGCATGCACCATAGCGTTTTACATTATAGTGATGGCAAAGCGTGGGAATGACAATTCCGTTGGCGGCGGCAATATTTAAAACAGTGTCACCGCGGCTGCCGCGGCAAACCCTGCCGTTTACAGTAATTGTGATTTTATCCATTATATATCTCCTTACCTGACCGTTATCGCGCCAAAGCGGCAAAGCGTCACGCACTGACCGCATTTTATGCAAACATCACGGTCTATTTCATGCGGCAATTTAACAGCGCCGGAAATTGCGCCCGCAGGGCACTTTTTCGCACAGAGCGTACAGCCGCGGCACTTGTCCTTATCTATCGAATAGGTCAAAAGCTCACGGCATTCGCCGACAGGACAGCGCTTTTCGTTTATATGCGCTTCATATTCATCCCGAAAATAGCGGATAGTAGACAGTACGGGATTCGGCGCGGTTTGACCGAGACCGCACAGCGCGCCGTCCTTGACGCCGCCGCATAACTCCTCCAAAAGCTCGATATCGCCCGGTCTGCCCTTTCCTGCCGTTATGCGCGTAAGAATTTCAAGAAGACGCTTTGTACCTATACGGCAGTGGACGCATTTGCCGCAGGATTCCTTTGCGGTAAAATCCAGAAAGAATTTTGCCATGCCAACCATACATGTAGTATCGTCCATGACAACCATGCCTCCGGAGCCCATGATAGCGCCTGTTGCCGCAAGCTCTTTATAATCAATTACGGTATCGAATTTATCATACGGCACGCATCCGCCCGACGGCCCGCCCAGCTGCACTGCCTTGCACTGTCTGCCGCCGCGGATACCGCCGCCGATATCGTATATAATATCGCGGATTGTCATGCCCATAGGCACCTCCACAAGTCCGCCGCGCTTTATCTTGCCAGTAAGCGCAAATACCTTTGTACCCTTGCTGTTCTCGGTACCCATTGCGGCGAACTTTTCACCGCCGTTTAAAATTATCCACGCAACATTTGCAAATGTCTCGACGTTATTGATATTGGACGGCTGATCGTTATAACCGCACTGCGCGGGAAACGGAGGTTTCAGACGCGGCATACCGCGCTTGCCCTCAAGACTCTCAATAAGTGCTGTTTCCTCACCGCAGACAAACGCGCCCGCGCCCGCCTTTATGCGCATATCGCAGCTAAAGCCGCTGCCGAGAATGTTTTCACCCAGAAATCCGCTGCTGCGCGCCTGCTCAATAGCCGCCTCAAGACGCACTATTGCAAGCGGGTACTCCGCGCGCACATACACTATCATCTCCTGCGCGCCGATGGCATACGCGCCTATAAGCATACCTTCAATAAGGTTGTGCGGGTCGCTCTCGATAACGGCACGGTCCATAAACGCGCCGGGGTCGCCCTCGTCGGCGTTACAGATGAGATATTTGGGCGTGCTCTCGGACGCGCGCGCCGCGTTCCACTTAAACCAAGTCGGAAAGCCTGCGCCGCCCCGTCCTGCAAGACCGGATTTTTTTATCTCATCAATAACAGCCTCCGGAGTCATACCGAGCGCGCGCTCTATTGCCTTATAGCCGTCACGCTTTATGTAATCATCAATATCTGTCGGGTCAATAACACCGCAGTTGCGCAGTGCAATGCGCGTCTGCTTATCGAGGAAGCTTTTGTCATCTTCCGTTATTTCAAGGCTGTCAAGCAAGGAAAGGTCACCGCTCTCAACAGCGGCAGCTATTGTCTGCGCGTCGCTCTCCCGAACCCTGACAAGCCGCTTTTGGAGATTATCGCCGTCGTAAATATCAACGATAGGCTCCAAAAAGCACATACCGATACAGCCCGTAATACCGAGTCTTTTACCGCATCCGCACTTTTCCAGTGCCTCATATACCTTATGAGCGCCCGCCGCAATGCCGCAGCTGCCCTCACCAATAACTATTCTCATTCGTTTGCCTCCTTTGCATAAAGACCGTCGATAATCTCAACTGCCTTTTGAGGTGTGAGCGAACCGTAAGTTTCACCGTTTATCATCATGACAGGCGACAAACTGCAACAGCCAAGGCACGCCACATTTTTAAGAGAAAACATACCGTCGGCTGTAGTGTCTCCGTCCGAAATCTCAAGACGCTTACAAATGGCGCTTTCAATTCTCTCAGCGCCGTTTACATGGCACGCCGTGCCCTGGCAGAGCATTATGAGATACTTTCCGACGGGCTTGAGCCGAAACTGTGTATAAAAAGTCGCGACACCCATGACCTCTGCGGGGGTTGTGCCCATAACGTCGGCTATATGGTAAATGACATCTGTCGGAAGATAGCCGTAAATCTCCTGAGCTTTCTGCAGTACGGTTATAAGGCTCCCGGGCACGTCCTTATATTTATCAAGCACATTTTTCAAAAGCGAAAGGTCGCTTTTTGCGTGTGCACATTTACAGTTTTCCATTTATATTCCCCTTCTTGCATTATTCATTTTATTTTATCACAAATAAAAAAGGATTGTCAATAAAAAGTGACATCAAGCAGTAATTTCCTGTATCTATGATGCCGAATGCCCGTATTTTTTATAAATTTAAAGAATAAGATCATAAAATATTGTACAGCTGCAAATTTACATTTTTGTGTAATATTTATAAGTTTTATATTATTTTGATTTTTATTGACATTATTTTTCTTTTTAAAATAATATACAAATAAAAAACAAACGTCTGCATAAACAGCGCCGAAATTTATCGGCGCTGTTTTTTAAAATAAAATTTTAAAACCTGAAATAAAATTATTGATTTTTCTTACATTTAATGCTAAAATGTAAATAAATATGCAAGTTTTCATTTCAAAACTTGCATATATGCAATACGGCAATTTATTTTTTGGAGGAATATATATGAGTTTCAAAAGCGAATACCTGAAAGAAGTAATGGAGCGCGTCATTGCCCGCAATGCAGGCGAGGCAGAGTTCCATCAGGCAGTGCGCGAGGTTTTGGAGTCTATCGAGCCTGTTATTGAGGCACACCCCGAATACGTAAAGATGGGCATAGTGGACAGCATCGTCGAGCCTGAGAGAATTATCAAGTTCAGAGTTCCGTGGGTTGACGACAGCGGCAAAGTCCGGGTGAACCGCGGTTTCCGCATCCAGTTTAACAGCGCCATCGGTCCGTACAAGGGCGGTCTGCGCTTTCATCCGTCAGTCTATGAAGGCATTATAAAATTCTTGGGCTTTGAGCAGATATTCAAAAACTCACTCACGGGTCTGCCCATCGGCGGCGGCAAGGGCGGCAGCGACTTTGATCCCAAAGGCAAAAGCGACATGGAGGTTATGCGCTTCTGCCAGAGCTTTATGACAGAGCTTTCAAAGCACATCGGTGCGGATACCGACGTGCCCGCCGGCGATATCGGCGTCGGAGCAAGAGAAATAGGCTATCTTTTCGGACAGTATAAAAGACTGCAAAACGAGTTTACCGGCGTTCTCACCGGCAAAGGACTTACATACGGCGGCTCTCTTGCAAGAACAGAAGCGACCGGCTTTGGGCTTTGCTACTTTGTCGACGAAATGCTCAAGGACAACGGCAAGAGCTTTGAGGGGCAGACAGTCGTCATTTCAGGCTCAGGAAACGTTGCAATTTACGCTGCACAGAAAGCCACAGAGTTTGGCGGCAAGGTTGTTGCGATGTCAGACTCAAACGGATATATATACGATAAAAACGGCATTGATCTTGACGCCGTAAAGAAAATCAAAGAGGTTGAGCGCAAGAGAATAAAGGAATACTTAAATTACCGCAAGGATGCGGTTTATACCGAGGGCTGCTCCGGAATCTGGAGCATTAAATGCGACATTGCCCTGCCCTGCGCCACACAGAACGAAATCGACGAGCAGGCTGCAAAAACACTCGTTGCAAACGGCTGCTACGCCGTAGGTGAGGGCGCTAATATGCCTTCTACGCTTGAAGCGACAAAGGTATTTTTGGACAACGGAATTCTGTTTGCACCTGCAAAGGCTGCAAATGCAGGCGGCGTTGCAACCTCTGCGCTTGAGATGAGCCAAAACTCGATAAGATACAGCTGGAGCTTTGAAGAGGTTGACTCAAAGCTGCATGATATCATGAAAAACATTTACAAAAACGCTTCCTCCGCCGCCGCTGAATACGGCATGAAGGGCAATCTTGTAGCCGGCGCCAACATTGCCGGTTTTACCAAGGTTGCAGAGGCTATGCTTGCACACGGTATCGTATAAGCGTATTTTAAAAAAATAAAAACAAATATAGGCGGCAGAATATGATAGACATTTTAAGAACACCCGACGACATAAGAATATATTGCGACAGGGACAATGTCGACACTGTTGTTACGACAGAGATTGTCGGAAGGAAAATGCAGGTTAAAGTAACGGCGACTGAATCAAAGCCTAAAATGATATGCCTGAGATGGAAATGCAAGATAACAGAGCCGACACGTGTGATGGGTGACCGTTGGGAGCGCTCATACGGTGACATGTCGTGGAACTCTTTAAATGGCGAAATCTTTATGCCGTGGTATTTTTTAGCGTCTAACGGTAAAACCACAGTAGGCTGCGGCGTCATGGTTCGTCCGTCATCCTATGTATGCTTTCAGTGTGATGCAAACGGTGTAAGCGCGTGGTTTGACGTGCGCTGCGGCGGTGTCGGCGTTGATCTCGGCGGCCGTGAGCTTTTGGCAGGTGAGATAGTCTGTGAAAAATATGAGGGTATCAGCGAGATAGATGCAGCAACAAAATTCTGCTCTGTCATGTGTGAAGATCCGATATTTCCGCGCGAAGCCGTTTACGGCTCAAACAACTGGTACTACGCCTACGGAAAGTCAAGCTATGAGGAGATAACAGAGGATGCCGCAGTCATTGCGCAGCTTGCAAAAGGCAACAGCACCCCTCCGTTTATGGTAATAGATGACGGTTGGCAGAAAAACCCCGTGGAAGGTCCGTGGATACCCAACGAAAGATACGGCGATATGTCCGGGATCACCGCTGAATTTAAAAATATAGGCGTCCGTCCGGGTATATGGTTCAGACCGCTTCACAACACCGAGCTTGAAACAGCACATCCCGATTGGTGTATATGTCATAAAGAGGGTAAAAAAGCGTATCTTGACCCGTCACATCCCGATGTTAAAGAGTACATCAAAAAAACAATCGAGGATATCAAAGGTTGGGGCTTTGAACTTATAAAACATGACTATTCAACCTTTGATATGTTCGGTGACTACGGAAATAAGCTCAACGGCTGTATCACCAACTATAAGGGCTGGTCGTTCTACGATAAAACAAAGACAAGCGCGCAGATAACTCTTGATTTTTATAAGCTCATCCGTGAGGCAGCAGGGGAAATGTACATAATCGGCTGCAATACCGTAAGTCACCTCTGCGCAGGTCTTGTCGAGATAAACAGAATAGGCAATGACACAAGCGGAATGCAGTGGAACACAACCCGCGCAAACGGCGTTAATACACTTGCTTTCAGAATGTGCCAGAACAACACGTTTTACAAGATAGATGCAGATTGTGTCGGTCTTATGGAAAAAAATATCGATTGGCGGCTCAACCGTCAGTGGCTGGATCTTCTTGCAAGGAGCGGGTCACCGCTTTTTGTTTCAATGCAGCCGTCACAGATAACAGATGCCATAGCAGATGACCTGAAAAAAGCGTTTGAAATATCCTCGCGTCAGACGGATGTTGCAAAACCTATGGACTGGCTTTATAACAACACTCCGCAGCTGTGGGAAATTAACGGTGAAACTGTTGTTTACGACTTTGTTATGGACGATTACCCGCTGCCTGCCAAGGAAATTTATGCAACACTCTCACCATCGCTTATGTTTTAATGCGCCGGCAGTTACCGAATAACCGAAGCTGATGATGCCGCGCCGGTTGTTGAAGAAAAGCTAAACTCTCGGCAAAAACTTTTCAGATTGTTTGGACTTTTCCGATGAAGCTTAAAAGCAAGATTGCTTTTAATACGTAATTTTTCGGTTTACAGGTCTCAGAGTTCAATCATAACAATAATTTGCCATATGCAAAAAGTATATCCGCATATGGTTTGCCCGCTAAAATCAAAGGCACATTCAACGGAGTTATCTTCCGAAGGCTGTGCCTTTTTGTCATTTTATATATATTTTGATGCTTTTCTGTCTTGCAAGCAAGGCAGAAAAACATCGTCAACACTATCATATATTTGCCTGCCGATGCGGACTTTTTTCCGGCAGTAAACGAATTGTAATATCGTATAAAATGATTGTTTTTAAGAAATTATCCGTATCGTTTCCCCCACATTCCGACGTGTTGGGTCGTTTAACGCCGGAAGCGCAACACAAGGTGATTTACAATCGCCCTGCACCGCTTTAAACAATCCTTATATTGCCCGATAAAAAACCTTATGGTATAATAGTAAAAAGAGGTGACAATATTGTACAGACTGTTAATTGTAGAGGACGACCGCGGAATTGCAGAAGCTATCGCACAGCAGGCACACACATGGGAGCTTGAAACAAAGTGTGTTTCAAATTTCCGCGATGTTATGAAGGACTTTGCCGAGTTCGACCCGCATATCGTGCTTATGGATATCACCCTGCCGTTTTTCAACGGATATCACTGGTGCAGTCAGATACGGCTTAATTCCTCCGTGCCTATTATTTTTATTTCTTCCGCCTCGGACAACATGAACATTGTAATGGCAATGAATATGGGCGCAGACGACTTTATTGCAAAGCCGTTTGACGGCAGTGTTCTCATGGCTAAGGTTCAGGCAATGCTGCGAAGAACCTATGATTATGCCGCGTCCGTTCCGGTACTGGAACACCGCGGAGCAATACTTAATACAGGCGACAACACGCTAACCTTTGAAAATCAAAAAATATCACTAACCAAAAATG
Organism: Clostridia bacterium; assembly: GCA_017937065.1. Taxonomy (GTDB): domain Bacteria; phylum Bacillota; class Clostridia; order Oscillospirales; family QAKW01; genus RGIG9041. The sequence goes on from JAGBEI010000031.1 coordinate 134,382, forward strand.
AATACCGCATACTTTTGGCATTGATGGAGAATAAATGTCAGGTTGTCAGCCGTGAAAAGCTGATGGAGCGTCTTTGGGAAACAGACAGCTTTGTAGACGAAAATACGCTGACCGTCAACATTAACCGTCTGCGCAAAAAGCTTGAATCGGCGGGGCTTTGCGGTTTCATTTCCACCAAATTCGGCGTGGGATATATCATAGAGTAGGTGTAAATATGAAATTATTTTTCAGATATCTGAAAAACAGACGTAAATTTATCCTTGTCTCCTGCTTTTTCACAGTGATATTTCTGGCAGCATTTATAATGTACCGCCTGCCTTTCGGCGCTGTACTGTATCCTGCGCTGCTGTGTTTATTTTTCGGTACGCTGATTGTCATGCTTGACTACAAAAGCGTTGCAAAAAAGCATGCGCTGCTGACTGACATGAAAAAGCTGACCATAGACCTTATCAGCTTTCTTCCCGACTGTCAAAGCATCGAAGAGGAGGATTTCAAGGACATCATTGCCAATCTCCAGCTTGAACATGCGCAGCTTTTAACGCGCATGAATACACGCTACAACGACATGGTGGACTATTACACGGTCTGGGCGCATCAAATAAAGACGCCGATTTCCTCCATGCGCCTTACCCTTCAAAGCGACGATTCGGAGCTGTCGCGCAAGCTGTCGGGTGAGCTTTTCAGAATAGAGCAGTACGTCGAAATGGTGCTGGCATTTTTAAGACTCGGCTCAGACAGCACGGATTACGTATTTAAGGAGTATGACCTTGATTCAATAATAAAATCCTGCGTCAAAAAATTTTCAAGCGAATTTATCGGCAGAAAAATACGCCTTGAGTACAAGCCGGTCGGCATCAAAATCGTAACGGACGAAAAATGGCTGTCCTTTGTAATTGAGCAGCTGCTGTCCAACGCACTTAAATATACTGAAAACGGCTCGGTCAAAATATATATTAAACCGAAAAATATTCTCTGCATAGAGGACACCGGCATCGGAATAGCGCCCGAGGATTTACCGCGCATCTTTGAAAACGGATTTACCGGCTATAACGGCAGAAGCGACAAAAAAGCCACGGGCATCGGACTTTACCTTTGCAAACGCATATGCAATAACCTTAAAATTAACATCAGCGCCGAATCAGCGCCTGACTGCGGAACGGTAATATCCCTGACTCTTGACCAAAAAAAGCTTACAACGGAATAACTTCTTACAAAACCGTAAGAAACAGGGCGGCAAATGTAAGTCTAATCTATGGCTTATATTCGCCGCCTTTGTTAAACTATATCCGTAAGCTGATTCGGCGCACGAAAAACGCCGAAATAAAACAAGGAGGAATATAAGTGAGTATCTTAGAGGTAAGCGGACTGAAAAAAATATATACAACCCGCTTCGGTTCAAACAAGGTGGAGGCGCTGAGAAACGTAACATTCAGCGTCGAGGAGGGAGAGTATGTCTCTATAATGGGCGAATCGGGCTCGGGAAAGACTACCCTGCTGAACATTCTGGCTGCACTTGACAAGCCGACAGCCGGAAGTGTAAAGCTGTGCCAAATGGAGCTGACGCTTATCAAGGAAGCGGCAGTGGCTGCGTTTAGGCGGGATAATCTGGGATTTGTATTTCAGGATTTCAACCTTCTGGACACCTTTACACTGGAAGACAATATCTATCTCCCGCTCGTGCTTGCAGGAAAGTCCTATGACGAAATGCACAAAAGACTGCTGCCCATAGCAAAACAGCTGGGAATAGACGACCTTTTGAAAAAGTATCCTTACGAGGTATCGGGCGGTCAAAAGCAGCGAGCCGCCGTTGCACGCGCGCTTATTACAAACCCCGGCGTTATACTTGCCGACGAGCCGACAGGCGCGCTCGACTCGCGCTCTACCGACGAGCTTTTACAGCTTTTCAGCGAAATCAATAAAAACGGGCAGACCATACTGATGGTTACACATTCGGTAAAAGCCGCAAGCCATGCAAACAGAATACTTTTTATACGGGACGGAGAGGTATTTCACCAGATTTACCGCGGCGGCAGTACAAACGAGCAGCTGTATCAGAAAATTTCCGACACACTGACACTTCTTGCAACAGGCGGTGACAGACAATGAGCGCCGGATTTTACCCCAAGCTTGCTCTGAGCGGAATTAAGAAAAACAGCAGGCTGTACACGCCGTATATACTCACCTGCACCGGAATGGTACTGATGTACTACATTATTTCGGCACTGTCAATGTCACCGACCGTTGCGGCGCTTCGCGGCGGCGACACAATCATGTCGTTTCTGCAATTCGGATGCGGAGTAATTGCAGTATTTTCTCTTATATTTTTATTCTACACCAATTCATTTTTAAGCCGAAGAAGAAAAAAGGAATTCGGTCTTTATAACATACTGGGCATGGGGAAGCTGAACATTGCGCGGATACTGTTCTGGGAAACGGTGATTTCCGGCGGCGGTTCCATCATTGCAGGCGGCATTCTCGGCATTGCACTGTCTAAGTTTGCGGAGCTTGCACTCATAAATATAATGCATGAGGATATCAACTTCACTCTGTCCGTATCATGGCGTTCCCTGCTGAACGCCGCAGGATTGTATTGCATAATATTCCTGCTGATATTTTTAAATACACTGCGGCATATCCACGCTTCAAAGCCCATTGAGCTGCTGCACAGCGAAAACACGGGTGAAAAGCCGCCCAAAGCAAACTGGATTGTCGGAATCCTCGGCGCCGTAATCCTCGGCATGGCATACTATATTGCAGTAACTATCGGCAATCCGCTGGAGGCTCTTGTTTGGTTTTTTATCGCGGTTATAATGGTCATTATCGGAACCTACATGCTGTTTATCGCGGGCTCGGTGCTGTTTTGCCGTATTCTGCAAAAACGCCGCAGGTACTACTACAATCCGCGCCACTTTGTCTCCGTTTCCTCAATGGTTTACCGCATGAAACGCAACGGAGCCGGACTTGCATCAATATGTATTCTTGCAACTATGGTACTCGTAATGATTTCGGCAACGGCAAGTCTTTATTTCGGCGAAGAGGATGCGCTCAAAAGCAGATATCCCATGGATATAAACTTTGAAGCTCAGATGGAAAGCATCGAAGCGATGGACGAAGCAAATATTGAAAGCATGCGCAAAGAAGCGGAAAGCATCTGTTCGGATTACGGAGCAATACAGCAAAATCTCCATGATTACCGCCGCGCTTCCGTTGCCGGCATGATAAAGGAGGGAATTCTCGAAACCGACGTCTCTGTCGTAAACGAATTTGAACTCATGTCCTTTAACAATGTGTATCAGGTATACTTTATACCGCTTTCCGACTACAACCGCATGATGAACGAAAACGAAACGCTGGACGACGGGCAGGTACTCATTTATACGATACGCCGCGATTACGATGAAAATTTTCTCAACATCAGCGGTGGAAACAGCTTCACTGTAAAACGGCATCTTGACAGCTTTATAGGAAGCGGCAGCGCAGCGATGAATATTATTCCGTCAATGTTTGTTATAGTAAATAATCTGCAAACAGACCTTGAGGGACTTATCGGACGCACGGCACCAAACGGAAACGATATGCTGAATTTAAGCTGGATATATGAATTTGACACACAGATCGAACCTGAACAGCAGACGCTTTTAAACAATGAAATACACGAAAGATTCCGTCAAATACAAAAGTCGGAAGATACTCTCGGCATACGCTATTCATACTCAGAAAGTCTGGCGGAAAACCGCAGCAGCTTTTACGCGACCTTCGGCGGTCTGTTCTTTCTCGGAATACTGTTAAGTATCGTATTTATTTTTGCGGCGGTGCTTATTATATATTACAAACAGGTATCAGAGGGCTATGAGGATGAATCACGTTTTGAAATAATGCAGAAAGTAGGCATGACAAGAAAAGAAATCCGCAAAAGCATCAATTCTCAGCTACTCACGGTATTTTTCATGCCGCTTATTACAGCGGGTATTCATCTTTGCTTTGCATTTCCCATTATACAAAAGCTGCTTATGATGTTCAGCCTTAACAACACTGCCCTGTTTGCATGGACAACGGTGATAAGCTTTGCTCTGTTTGCGGTTCTGTACACAATAGTCTACAAAATAACCTCTAACGCTTATTTTACGATTGTAAGCGGAGCTAAAGAGGAATAAATATAAACCGCGCGGTCTCAAGCCGCGCGGTTTGTTATTGCGTCATCATAGGGCCAAAACTGAAAAGTACCGCTTGTCTTATAAAATACATCCGGAGTAAAAAACACCTCCGTATTTTGCCTTGACTGAGCCGCCGTTACAACAGGGTAACAAAACCTGCTTGTCTGGTGTACGTATTCAATACTGTCGGCAAATGAAGAGCCTATCGTATTCTGCATAGCTGTATAGGATATGTAGCCGCGGTGATTTTCACCGCTGTCGGGCATTGAAAACTCTGCGGTTATATTCCCTCTGCCGAGCATCGACGCGGTATCGCCGAGAAAATGATAGGGCGCGGCATACGATGTGCCGGCCTTGTCGTAAAGCATCTGCCCTAAAATATCATATGACTCCATTGTACGGGGATTATACGGTGTCATCCAGCTGCCGGTAAAAGAGTATGCCGTACAGACAATCACAGCATCCGTGCCGCAAAAGCCGGGATTTGACGTCCAGCTGAAATGATGAAAAATTCTCCACTGTCTGTTGTCCCGCGAAAGCTCGACGGCAACCGATGTGATATGCAGGTTTTCGGTATCGTAAATTACGGTTTCACGATATCCTGTTTCGGTTTTCTCCGTTACTTTCCTTCCTTTATTACCGGGATAATCGTCCTGCTTGACAACAACACGCAAAGCACCTGCACAGTCTCTTAGGTCCTGCGCCTGAAGGTCGCCGAGCACATTCTCGGGAAAGCCCAAGCCCGCAAGATGGGTACTGATTTTTTCAAGTTCTGCGTCACCGCCGTTTGACGGCGGCTGCCATGTCTGCCAGTCGGCTTTGTAACCGTTCAAAAACAAATAACAGCACGCAACGCCGACAACAACAGCTGCCGCAGCGAAAGATACTACCACAGCGTCGCTGATTCTGCTTTGAGATACCGTCAAATTAAAGTTCTTATCTGCAAGCTCCCGATACAGCTTATACATACTGCGAATAACAAAGCCCAATAATATAATAAAAACAATCAGAAAAACAGAATTTATCACCGGATAAACCGCAAAAAACACCAGCAGCACATACCAGATAACAAACGCCGCCGCACCGCCGGCGTGCTTCTCAATTCCCGCTTTTTCCTGAAGGTCATAAATGCCCGCCGTCTGACAGCATAATATAATAAATTTCAGCACAGCGGAAATGACCTTCAGCACCGTAAAGGCAGATGAGCTTTCAAATGCGGCTCTCAGTACCGAAGCGTTTATGATCACATAGAAAATCAAAAGAGCTGTCTGAGCTGCCGAAATGAAAAAGCAGATTTTAAACGCACGGCTTTCGTTTTTCAAAGCTCTGAAGCCGAGCATCATCAAAATGACGCCGATAAGCGGCAGAATAATATCAAAAATCCAAAAATTCAGAATAATTACAAACAGCACTTCGCCCGCCAAAATACGGCTGACAGCTTTTTTAAATCGCGTATCCTCCTTATACGAAGAACAATCTGACAGGCTGTTTTCCGGCATTAAATCAAATGTTTTGCCGCTCACAAAAATCACCCCCAAATGATTTTGCAGCTTGACGCAATATTCTGCGTCGGCTTTCTCAGCTATTTTGCAGCGTCCTCAGATGTACCGTTATTTTCAAGCTTTTCCTTGATTATATAAACAGGTCTTGACTTTGATTCCGAATAAATCTTTGCAAGATACTGACCGATGATTCCGATACACAAAAGCTGTATTCCCGACAGAAACAGAATAAGCGATGCAAGAGTCGGAAAGCCCGCAACGGGATCGCCGAACAGCAGTGTTTTCACAATGACAAACATCATTATTATAATAGCAATAACAAACAGCAAAAGCCCTACAAAAGATGAAAGTATAAGCGGCTTGTCCGAAAATGCGACAATACCGTTTACGGCATACGCTGTCAGCTTCCAAAAGCTCCATTTCGAGCTGCCGCTGAGACGGAATTCTACATCATAGGGCATATAATATACATTAAAGCCTATCCATGAAAATATGCCCTTGGAAAAGCGGCATTTTTCGGGCATTGCCAAAACTGCGTCCACCATTTTGCGGCTGAGAACACGAAAATCACTCGCGGAACGGTAAAATTCCACCTCTGTCATTTTATTAATCAGCTTATAAAAGCAGTTTTTGAAAAATGACAGGACTTTGCCCTCGTTACGCTCACGCTGGTACGCCGCAACTCCGTCATATTCGGGATTTTTCCTGATAATATCAAGCATTTCAAGTATATATTTCGGATTCTGCTGAAGGTCGGCATCTATTATGGCGGTATATTCACCGTCTGCATTCTCAAGCCCCGCAAGCAGCGCAGCCTCTTTTCCGAAATTACGCGAAAAATTTACGACTTTTATTTTACAGACTTTCTCCGCTGTCAGCTTTTTCAGCTCGCCGACAGTATTATCCTTACTGCCGTCGTTGACAAAAATAAGCTCAGTATCACCGATAATGTCGGAAAGCACCGAAACCGTCTTGTCAAAAAACGGGCGGATATTACTCTGCTCATTATAGCAAGGCACAACAACAGACAGAAACATGCCTAATCCCCCTTTGAATTTGCTTTATTCTTAAATACAAGAAATTTACTTATTATATAGTTGGCAATAAGCACTATAACCTGCGTTTCCAGCTTTGCGGCAAGCTCATTCTGCCCGATAATATCATATAGCAGAAATACTCCGCCTACCTCTATTATCATTGTCACGCCCCTTGCCCCGACAAACTTTAAAAACTCGGCAGACACCGCCGAAAACGACGGGCACTTGGAGCGGAAAACAAATATTTTGTTGACAACATATGCAAACAGAATAGCGCAGATGACCGAAATCACATTGCTGACATTTACATTGACATCAGCGACTTTGCAAAGCAAGGTAAATACAACAAGATTTACAAGAGTTGTGGCAACACCCGCCGCAAGATACCGCACGGCACGGCTGTTTAAAAAGACCGCAAGCCTGTCCCGCAGCTTTTTATTATAGGTCACGACTGCCGCCGCAGCTATCAAAAGCAGACCAAGCAGGGTGACAAGTATCCCGAATTTCAGAAACGGTATTGTATATTCGGCGCTGACTTCATTCAGTCCGGCAGAGAGCGGCAAAACGGTCAGCCCGTCGCCCAAAGACAACGGCGTAACCTCCCTGCCGTTAATTTCAAACGTCCAGTTATCCGAAACCGGCACCGGCAGCACGACAAAGCCGCCGTTTTCAGCCTCGATGCTGCCGTATATCCTGTCCCCGTCATATGTCAGTGTCTCCACCGCATTTTCAGACAGCCTACCTGAAATATCAGAAAGCTTGTCAAGATTCAGCGCGTAAAAATGGGGATTTTGAAACTCTTCGGGGTTTTCCGTAATAGCTCTTACAGTCTGATTTTTTCCGCTCTCGGTGGGCACGTAAAATATATTGGGTGTCAGCCACGCGGCATAATCGAAAGCCTCATTTTTTCCTATTTTTATTTTTGTACCCGAATAAAACCCGTCTAATATAAAATCGCCGTAAACCGCAAAATTACCCTTGGGAACATTAATCGTATATATAACGCCGTCCTGCGTTTGCTTTTTTGTTGCGGAGAGCTTTGTATACAGCTCGGTTTTTTCTCCGATGAGCTGACTGTAAAGCTCGTTTTGAAATTCAAACTGGTTTTTCGCCTTATATTCGGTCTGTTTAAAGGAGTCTACAACATATGTCATAGGAAGACAATACGGATTTTCATACACGGTGTTTGAGTTATATCCCGAAATATCTTTGACAGGCTTTAAGCCGTTTATCGGCGTATCGGACAGTATATATTTCACGCCCAGAAGTGAATCGGCAGCAACAACAGACGTGTTCACAACCGTGATACACTCGCCCTCCGTACGGTAGCCGAGTCTGTCAATTAATTTCAGCTGCATATTATCGGGACATGAGGTATAGCTTGCATTTGAGGCAAAGCCGTAGGCAAGCGAATCGTTATAGGACGCATCTGTTCTTCGCGTAATATTTGAAATTCGGTAAAAGCCGCTGTCGTAATTTTTAATTTCGTCTATCTGCTTTTGCTGATTTATCATGTACTCGCGGTTATATTCGTTGTAGTTTGAACCGCCCTGAAGCACAATCCAAATTTTTGCGTTAAATCCGAGCTCAACAAGCAAAAGACAAACTGCCGCTGCGGAAAAAATCCGCTTTTTCGGGACAAAGCACAGCACTGCCGCCGTGAGCAGAATAAAGAACACCGTATAATAAGTGTGCTTTAAATCGTTGGTCTGACGTATATATTCAGACATCAGAAGAATTGATGAAAACGCTAATGCAGACACCGTTATATACTTTGTTCTGTCCGGCACCTGAACGGTAAAAAAGTACGCCGCAATAAAAATCAGAGTAAAGATAATCGTAAAGGCATGACGTATCCAATAGCTGCCGACATCACGCAAAAGAGAAAATACCATATAAAGCGGAAACCAGTAAACGCTCATAAGCATAATAAGTAGTAATATTCCGAAAATAAGCTTATGCTTTCTTCCTACACCTTTGGCAGCAAAAAATGCTATTACTCCGATGAGAACAATACTTCCGCAAAAAAGCGCAACATTACCGTAGCTGCTGCCTGCACCGATTTGCCAGCCGCTTACAACATTGAAAACATTGCCTGAAAAGACATTTGTCAAAGAGGCGTTTGTCGTCTTGCCGCCGAGCATAGACACCACTGTCGGCAAAAACAGACCGGCACTCAAAAACAGTGCCAGCACCATTGAACTGCCGTACAGCACAAGCGACCAAAGCATGTCCTTAATGCAAAACTTACCGCCGTCCTTATCAACACATTTGAGGACATACTCAAACGCAAACCAAAGGATTGACAGAAGACAGCACATACCTGCACTGTACCAGTTGAAAATAATGGCAAGCCCTGCCGATACAGACAGAAGTATAATATTTTTGTTGTTTACAGCCTTATAAACGCCCAGAATAATCAGCGGCAGCATATATACCCCGTCAAGCCACATAACATTATCTGCCTGAGTGAGGTTGTACTGCATAAAGGCATAGCTCAGAGACAGCATCAGCGCATAAACGGGTTTCAGCTTATTTTCAAATCTGAAACGCAGAAAAATCCCCATTGTCAGCGCACACATGCTGATTTTCAGCGCCGCAATGAGATTAAAAAACGTGATTATATTCGCCTTGGAGAAGAATACCAAAAGCAAATTAAACGGGGACGAAAGATAGTAGCTGAAAATAGCAAGCGTGTCTCCGCCGAGTGTGTCGGAAAACGTATAGCTTATGCTGTTTTTTCCCGCCATTACATCCTTCAGGTACGCAAAAAAGTCAAGATACTGAAGCTCGGCGTCATCGGTTGCAAGCGTTCCCGCACCGAACGGCGCTATATCATATATATAATAAAACGTAAAAATACAGACAAATGTTATAAAAAATGCAAGAATCCCTACCGCATATCTGTTATTTTTAAACCCGTTTTTTATATAAATCACCTCTTGGCTGCAAAATACAAATTTTTAATATTATATCACGCAATATCTTTTATAACAAGATATATATTTAAAAAAACGTATCAAAACGCAGATTGCACAATTCTTTATACTGTGATATAATCTTGAAAAATCAAGCAACAGGCGGTGATAAAAATGAAGATAGTGGCTGCAATAGACTCTTTCAAAGGCTCTCTTTCCTCCGTACAGGCGGGAAATGCGGTAAAAGAAGCCGCCCTGAGGGTAAACGCCGCAGCTCAGGTTTTTGTACGTCCCGTCGCGGACGGCGGCGAGGGTACCGTGGAGGCGCTCGCATTGGAGTCGGACGGAGAAATAATAGAGGCAACCGTTAAAGGTCCGCTTGAAAAAGCCGTCAGCGCAAGATACTGCATACTGAAAAACAGCAAAACCGCAGTTATCGAAATATCGGCTGCGGCAGGTCTTACGCTTGTGCCGCATGAAAGGCGCAATCCGTTATATACAACCACCTACGGCGTCGGTGAACTGATAAAAAACGCAATAGAACACGGCTGCAGACATTTTATAATCGGTATAGGAGGCAGCGCAACAAACGACGGCGGTGCAGGTATGCTGAGCGCTTTGGGATTTGAACTGACTGATAAAGACGGAAAACCTATTTGCCCGGGTGCAAAGGGACTGGAAAGCCTGAAATCCATTTCTGCAAAAAACGTAATTTCCGAGCTTTGTGAATGTACATTCCGCATTGCGTGCGATGTGACAAATCCCTTATGCGGTCAAAACGGCTGCAGCGCCGTTTTTGCACCTCAAAAGGGCGCGTCCGCCGAAATAATACCGAGCATGGACAAATGGCTTTTTAATTATGCCGAAATTGCAAAAGGCGTATCGGACAAGGCGGATGCCGATTTGCCGGGAGCAGGCGCTGCCGGCGGTCTTGGATTTGCCTTTTCAGCATTTACAAACGCATCCCTAAAACCGGGGATACAAATAATTTCAGAGGAAACTCATCTTGAAGAGTATATAAAAAACGCCGACCTTGTAGTGACCGGCGAAGGGCGGCTTGACGCGCAGACAGTAATGGGAAAAACGCCGTCGGGAGTGGCGCGGCTTGCAAAAAAGTACGGCAAAAAAGTTATTGCATTTTCAGGCTGCGTGACAGATGACGCCGTTATCTGCAATGAACACGGCATAGACGCATTTTTCCCTATCCTGCGAACTATTACAACGTCTGATGATGCGTTGAATACGGAGACTGCATACAAAAATTTGGTTGAAACCGCCTGTCAGGTATTCAGGCTTATTGAAATATAACATTATAAAGGGGAATAAGATGCTTTTTATAGAATATCCGAAATGCACCACCTGTCAGAAAGCAAAAAAATGGCTGGATGAGAACAACCTTACTTATGAGGACAGAAACATCAAAGAAGATAATCCGACGTATGACGAGCTGCGTAAATGGTACGGAAAAAGCGGACTTTCGCTTAAAAAGTTTTTCAACACAAGCGGACTTTTATACAAGTCCATGAAGCTCAAGGACAAACTGCCGGAAATGTCCGAAGATGAAATGCTGATGCTGCTGGCAACCGACGGTATGCTTGTCAAACGCCCGATTGTTATAACCGATGATATCGTACTTACAGGCTTTAAGCCGTCCGAGTGGGAAAAACTGAAATAGCCGAAAAAGTCCTTTAGACTTTTTCGGCTTGCAGCACCGATTTGTATACCCGCCTGTTTTCACGGCATTTACGGTAACGGGAGTTTCCTGACCTGTTTTAAATAAAAACACCTGTTGACGCGCTTTCATGACCTTACAAATTCTGCAAAGCACGGCAACGGTACCCCTGAAATCCTTATCAAAATAGTTTTCGGGCAGAAAGCCGACATGTGTCGCAATTTGCTTAACACCGATTTTTTGTGCAAAATCGGATGCTAAGAGAAGCTCCTTTTCGCGGGTACCCCTTAAAGCCTCGGGAATAAGCCCCGCAGTGAGAGATCCGTAGGTAAAGCTCCACTCGACAGGTCCCGAATATCCCGCCCACAGAGCAGTAACCTCAATGCCCGTTTCCGCAGATGTCCTGTTTACCGCGTCGTCAGTCTTTTCGTTATACATTTCCATCTTCCAAACGCTGAACTGACAGCTTTGAAGATTAAGGTGCGTACCTTTTTAAACTCTGCCGAAAAATCCGTATCCGTCTTCGCCGTAATCATTACACCTATCTTTATACCATTACTCATTTATTATCTGCATTGTACCTTATATTTTTCTTTTTTTCGGCTTTTCTCATAAACGCAGCTACGAGCGTTCCGAGCAGCGGGAAAACGGCGGCGACAAGCATACCGACCTTAAAACCGATTTGCTCGGACGTGAGCGAGCCTGCAAATGATGAAAACAAGCCGTTCTGGGAGACAAAATCGGTAATGGTGCCGACAAGCTGAGGCGCGACGGAACCTCCCAAATCTCCTCCCGCCGCAAGCAGTGCATATATTGCAACGCTTGCATGGGGAATCATATCAGCCATGTAAATAAGCGTGCCCGGCCACAGCATTGATACGCAAAATCCGGTAAACGCGCAGGCGATAAGACCGACAAACGCATTCTGCGATACGGCAGCCGTGACATAGCAAACTGCCGAGCCTGCAAAGCCCAGAAGCAAGAACTTTGAGATATTTTTACCGAATTTTGCATAAAGCGACCTGCCCATGCCGAGCATGACCGCAAAGACGGCAACGCCGAAAATATCGCCCCACAGCTTGGGAATACCGAGCGCCGCTTCCAAAAAACCGGAGCACCACTGCGTCATTGTATTTTCGGAGGCACCGCCCAGAAAGATGCACAAAATACACAAAATCAGAACGGGATTTTTAAAGCCCCGCAAGCCGCCGCCCGTGCTTTTGGGAGTTTCGAGCTCGGGGATATCGGAACACATAAACAGTATAAACGCTGTCAGAGGAATAACAGCCCACAAAAGCGCAAGTATATACCATGTCTCTCTGCCGAATACCTGAAGATACAGTGTGCTGAGCAAAACAACCGCGGTGACGCCCCATGCATAGACGGAATGAGCACGACTCATATCACGCTCCGGATTATCGGACGGCAGCGCCGCGATAACCGGGCTTGTCAGCACCTCGGCAAGACCTGCAGACGCCGAAAAAATTATAGTTCCGATAAGCAGAAATGTATATGTAAGACCCGGAAAAAACGCCGGCAGCAAAGAATAAATCACAAGTCCTGCCATTGTCAAAACCGGCATAAGACGAATGGTTTTGCTTATGTTAAATTTGTGCGAATAAAAGGAAAATATAAGATCAACAGCAAGCTGGGTGCAGAAATTTACAAGTACCAGCAGCCCCAAAAGCGTATACGAAATACCGTAAAGCTGGTGAAAGGTAATAAACAGCAGCGGAGATATGTTCGCCGTAGCCGACATTGACGCGTTGGACATATAACACGCGTATTTTATAATCGCAGGATTTTTCATATGCTATAATTCCTTTATAGTTTTTTGCAAAGGAATTATAGCATACAGCTCGCGTTTGAGCAACAATAACTTTAATATAATTTTAAAAATTATCTGCGGCGCTTATAGATTAACGCAAACAAAATCCCCGCAGCAAGAACGCCTGCCGATATTACAAGATATATTAAAGATGAAAACGCGCTGTCAGCACTATTCTCGGGCTGTAACGTCTGCTCCGTTTTATCAGGATTTTGCATCGATCCGCCGGAATTTCCCGGCATTTGGGGAATTCCGTTGCCGTTTGTGCTGTTTTCATCGGTGATTTCAGACGGCACCTGCATTTGCCCGCCGCTATTCCCCGGCGTTTGGGGAATTCCGTTGCCGTTTGTGCCGTTTTCATCGGTGATTTCAGACGGCACCTGCATTTGCCCCGATAAAGAATCCGATGAATCAGTTTCGTCTCCGTCTGCCTGAGCGCTATCGTTTAAAGCCTCCGAAGCTACCTCGCCGTTGATTTCCGTGTCCGGTATCTGCATATTCTCACCGGGCATTTTCATTCCCTGACCCATCGAATTATTCATCAAACCCATATCACTTATCTGTATATCTCCGGCATCAATCAGGGTACTGCTCTCCTGAGTGTCCCAAGTCGAGCCGATTGTGCCCTCAAGCTGTCCGCTGATGCTTTCGGCACGAAGAATACAGAATTTTTTCAGTGTTGATATGCCCGTTTCATATTCCTCGTAGGTGCAGAACTTGGTCGGGTCTTTTTCTATATAACCGGAAATCATTTCCGACACATTATCAATCATTTCCTCAAAATATCCGCTGTCGAAATACTGTGATATAAACTCGGAAAAATACTGATGATACAGACTTGTATATTCCTCGTCTGCGAAAATCCACGCAATCATCGGTCTGTCTTCGACATTCCCGCCGGAAACGGGGGAATCAATCGGATAATTAACCAGATTTTCAGCGCCGACCGCCGACTCAAACCCTCCGAAGGCAAGGTTATAATCCCAAGGAATCATCTGCATCTGCCCGTCTTTTTCGTAGAGATAATAATTATGAATCATCGAGCCTGTATAGCTGTCAAAATTCAAAACAAAGTTATGCACCACAAAATATTGGATTACAGCTTCAATATCTACGGTGTCATAAAGCTCTTCACCGTTTGACAATTTCTTCAGGGCTTCAATCAGGCGTGTTTTGTCACCGTCTGATATATCGGTCTTTGCATTATCAAAAATATTTGAATAGCTGTCAAATTCATCGTCAATATATTCGAGCAGCACATCGTCACTGCCGTTTGTCATACCGCCGCGACCGAAAGTATTGTCTGAATTATCGGCAAAGCTATCACCGCTATTTTTACCGGGCGGTGTCATACCGCCGGGCATCTGTGCATCCGGTCTGCTGCCCTGCTGCATATCGCCGTTATTGATATCCGGCATTTGCATAGGCATCGATTCGGCACTGCTGCCGTCGGTATTGTCCGAATCGGCTTCATTTAAGAAGTTATCCATATCAAAGCCTTTGCCGTTGCCGCGTCCGCCGCCCATGCTCTGGCTGTCGGGCTTATAAAGATTTCCGTAGTCATTCCCGTAATTTCTTTGCAAAAACGATTCCTCTACGCCTTCTACCGCAAGATAAAGTCCCCAATCCTCGCCGTTTACGGTAATATACACATAACTGCAAAGAGGAGAAGCAACGCCCATATCATCCATCATCCGATAGCAAAGATAGTCTTTCATATAGGTGTTATCCTGAATAATGTTGTTAAGGCACAGCTTATCCAATCCGTAATAGGTAATTGCGCTGTCAAAATGATCAAATTCAATTTTAAAGCTGTATCGGTTATTTCCGTAAGACTCGACCTGCATCAAAGAGGTATTGCCTTTTCCGCGAATAGCAACATTTTTAAATGCGTCACTGTCTATCACAACGGTGCAGGCATAATATTCCTCGTTTTTACAATTTGATATAAATTCGTCCCAGTCATCCATGATTATATCAATGGTATGCACCGCAGACGTATCAAACAGCTTGCCTTCATATCCCATTACTGCGGACGCCTTTTGAACACCAAGGCTCTCGGCATTCATGAAAAGAACCGTCAGAACAAGCGTGACGGCAAGAACAACACAGCAAATCCTATCAAAATGCTTATGTGTTGACATCACGCACCTCCTTATCCCATATACTCGCCGTTATAGCTTACAAGCACAGCGCCGGTTATTCCTTCCATCTCGGACAGCGCGTTAATAAAATCGGTATTGTCATCTTTCATACGTATTTCACAGTTAAGTTCAATCAGACCTTTTGCAGCACTTTTGCTCTTGACAACACATTTTTGTACATTGCATGCAAGATAGTCAACAGCTCTTTTTTCCGCTGCCGAAGTCTCACAGGAAAGAACTACGATATAGGGGTTGCAGTGTGACTTTCTGTTTACGAATACGAGAAGAATAACACCTATTATAACGCTGCCGGTGACTGCAAGGAGAATCATTCCCGCGGCAAGCACAATACCGACTGCAATAGACCAGAACAAAAACGCAATGTCAAGGGGTTCCTTAATTGCAGTACGAAAGCGGACGATGGAAAGTGCGCCGACCATACCGAGGGAAAGCACCACGTTAGATGTTACAGCCAGGATTACAACGGTAGTAATCATCGTAAGTGCCACAAGCGTTGTGCCAAAGCTTGAGGAATACATAACGCCCTGATAGGTCTTTTTGTAAACAAGGAAAATAAACATACCGATGCCGAAAGCCAGCACCAGTGCTACTGCCATATCGAGAATACTCACGCTTGCGATATTCTCCAGAAAGCTCGATTTGAAAATGTCGTTGAAAGTCATAACAATCTCCTTATAAATTTAATTTATAATCAGCCGTATATTCTACATGCGGCGTATTTTGAAAATGCGCCCGCTCGGCAATCGGGAAGCTGCACTGCGTCCCTGATAATGTCGGGCAGAAATTCGTCCCATTTCACTTCAAAAATAATCGGGGCATTACACACCGGAACCGTAACGCAGCTCGGATTTAAAAAATCCGTACATCCCAATCCCGTGCGGATACCACTGTCAAGCGTTACCCGAACATTACCGGGCGCAAATACAAAAGGTTCCCTTATATAGTCAACTATTGTTTTCGGTTTCAGTCCCTGACTCATTATTTTGCTGTAAAGCTCATGCAGCAGCGGTACATCACCGTCAAGCATCCAGTCATAAACGCCGCCGACAATCAGCCCGGCTTGTTCCTCTGACAGCAAAGTGCTCACTTTGGAACACAGACCGTTAATTTTACTTTTCTTTTCCAGACGGATAAACGATGTATCGTTGTTGTAGTATCGGATACGGAACTTTTCACGGACATTAACACCGTCGGTCTTTTCTCTCAGCGCCTTATCCGCAGCGTTGTCGAAATACAAGCTGCGAATCATATATTTTCCGTCAACTGTGTGAATATCCCGTTTTGCAACAGCGCAAAGACGACTGCGTAAGGTCAGCATATCTGCATAGCTTATCTCGTGTTTCCATTCATTGCGATATTTCACGCGCTTACTCCTTTCTCATTGGGCTGAATAAAAAAAGCCTCCTGTACTTTGATTTTATCATTGTACAGGAGGAAGATTGAAGTTTTATTGAAAAGGCAAAATTTATTTTGATTTCAGTTTTTCGGGGAAGGAATCTGAATTCTGAATTCTACAAGTCCGCTGTCGCAGAAAACCTCGATATGTCCCTTATGAGAATCCACAATCGCTTTTGCTATTGCAAGACCGAGACCGTAATGCTTATCTTCGCTGTTTCTTGCAGTGTCTGCACGGTAAAAACGCTCAAATATCCGTTCATGCTGTTCTTTTGGAATTTCCTCTCCTTTATTTACAACGGAAAGTATTGCAGCACCCTGCTTCCTTGTCAGATTCAGACATACCTCATTTCCGCCGCTGCTGTGACGGATTGCATTATCAAGCAGTATTGATACAAGCTGTTTTAACTGGTCGCCGCTGCCCACAACCGATATTCCGCCCGTGATGTTACTGTGCAGCACAATTCCTTTCTCAAAAGCAATGCTTTCAAACGGCAGCGTTTCGCCGTTTACCAGATAACTGAAATCAATATGTTCCATTTTCGGGACAACATTTTCAGTACGGGCAAGCTCAAGCAGCTGACTCACCAGCAGACCCATTCGCTCATTCTCATATTGAATATTGGCAAGCCACTGATTGTTTCCGATTTCCCTTGACAAAAGCTCTGCATTGGCGCCGACGATGGAAACGGGCGTTTTAAGCTCATGCCCCGCATCGGAAATAAACTGTTTCTGCTTTTGATAGCTCACTTCCAGCGGACGCACGATTTTTCGTGCAATAAATACAGAAAACAGGAAAAAGACAACCATTGCAAAGCCGCCGAAAATCAGCGTATAGCGAAGCAGAGTGGCGGCACTTTCATTGATTACGGTGTTATCCATAAAGGTTACAAGTATATATCCGCCCTTGTCGGTTTTGTAAAAAGCAAGGTTGTTTTTTGTTCCGCTTTCCCTTCCCTCTTCAATAATTTTTCGGGCAAGCATTTCCAAATCGTCATCGGTATGTACCGTAGGCGGTTCATTTTTTGTTTCAAGAATTTTTCCGTCATAGGAAAATGCAACCGTATAAAACGTTGACAGGCGAAACATCGGAGAATCGGCAAACCCCTGTTCAATTCCGGGGCTTCTGCCGTTGGGAGCCGGCACTCCCGACGGGATTTCGTTTTTTGACATGTCAAGAACATACATACCTGCATGAGCTTTTAACATTCGTTTATTTTGATTTGACATTTCAAAATAACTGAAAATATAGATTATACCGAGAGTTGCGACCCACAAAAGCACAAGCACGAACATAATGGTTGCAACGATTTTCCGCCTTGACCTCTTAAACATCGCAGTACCTAAGCTCATAGCCTATTCCTCTTACAGCCTTAATTTCGGTTTTTGCTCCGATAAAGGCCAGTTTTTTGCGGGTAAAGGACATATATACCTCAACATTGTTATATTCTGCATCGCTGTCATAGCCCCATACCTTGACAGCGAGCTGTTCGCGCGTTAATATCTGACCTGCGTTGGATATAAGATATTCCAGGATACGGTATTCCTTTTCGCCAAGACGTATGCCTTGTCCGTTTTTTGTGCAAAAAAGCATGGATACATTTGTATCAAGCGAAATATCGCCAAAGGTCAGCGTCCCGTCAGGCGTGTTGATATTCCGCCTGCCCAGAGCGCGGAGTCTTGCCAGAAGCTCCTTTGTCATAAACGGTTTTGTCAGATAATCGTCGGCACCGCTGTCAAGACCTGTCACTTTATCGTCAAGCTCCGCCTTTGCAGTCAGCATCAGGATAGGTGTGCGGATACCTGACTGTCTTGCACGCCCTGCGACCTCACAGCCGTTCATGCCCGGCAGCATGACATCTAAAATTATAATATCGTAAATGCCGCTCTCCATGGCAGCCAAACCGTCGCAACCGTCGGCGCAGTGGTCAACTTCATATTTTTCAAGCCGAAGGATTTCACACAAAGCCTGAGCCATACGTTTTTCGTCTTCTACAAGTAAAATACGCATAAGGACACCCCATTTGCTTTCATTATAGCATAAAAACAAAACAGCCGCAATGCTGAGTTTGCAGGCAAATTTATGATATGATGAAACAAAGGGTGCCGAAGGGCGGGCGAAAAAAATTTTCTGCTATTTCGCCTTTTCAAGCGTCGCGGAAAAATCCCCGCTCATACCGCTGATCTTATCCATACCCGAATCAACGTGACCCAGCTTGATTAATGATTCGGAATACCCGTAATCCCGATAAAATACCGAGAGGTTGCCCCACGGTGCATAAAGACATAAATCACCCTCATCGGGATCACAGCCGTCCGGCTCACCCTCGGTCGGAAGCTTTTCGGTAAGATAACTGATTTTTTCCACGCCGTTAAAATCCTCAAAGGTAAGCTCAAGCGGAAGCATATCATAAAGAGCGTTTGCCGCAGGCGTGTCGTACAGCGTGATACTGATTTTTTGCCCGTTTGTTGTCAAAGTTAATTTTCTCTGCGCATCTTCTTCATTCGTCTTTTCAAAAGCAGCTTCGTTTTCCGCCGTATCTGCCCCGTTATCCGAACTGCCGACATCATCGGCTGCCATATCGGGCTGTTTCTGATTGATACCTGACTGTGATGTTCTCTGAACGGAGCATGCAAATAAGCACAGACACAAAATAAGTCCGAAAATTATTGCCGGGCTTTTTTTCATCATTTCCTTTTCCTCCTTCCTTCTATATATCTGCACAGTTTCAAACCGTAATGGGCAATAAAGATACAAAGTCCCGTTATGGCAAGGTAATCTGAATAAAACAGTATTTTCGGCTCGCTGTAATCCAAAAATACAAACTCGCTTTTTAAAAACAGATAATCAAGAAAGTCCCTTTTGACAAACGACACCGTGCCGCATACAGCGATAATTATTCCGATTACGGGCGAAAGCCGTTTGATGATTTCAGATACTTTGGCAAGCGGAAAATTTTTTCGTACCGTACCGATTATCATGTTCCAATGCAGACCCAAATGCAGACTCATCAGAATAAATCCCCAATACGAGCCGAGAATATGTAATCTGCGGGCAAAGGACATACCGCCGTCTGCCTGCAGAAAGGCAAACACGTGACGGGACATTACGATACCGCTGTACATCTGTGCCAGCATAACGGCAAATATAAGTATATCGACGCACAGCGTCAGAATACGCGCCGACTTATATTTTCCCCTGAAAATATTTTTATGCCAGTTCAAATTAAGCAGATGATGAGCTATAAAAAGAACAAGCATACCGACGCCTATCCACTCATGCGCCGCTCTGCCCCAAAACTGATAACCCATTAAAAGTAAAAGCAAGACTGTCATCAGAATATCAACCGTCAATTTTACAATAAATTTCGGTTTCATTCCTCTACCGCCTTATTGATACACGAGATGGCATTCAGACTGCGGGGATAACCGATATACGGCAGACACTGCGAAACCACACGAATTAAAAAATCCTTGTCGTTTCCGATATTCATATTCCCCTTTGCATGGGCGGTAAGCTGCGCCTCACATCCGCCCTGCGCCATAAGAAAGCAAAAGGTGATAAGCTCCCGCTCGGCAAGGGTAAGTCCTTTTCTGGTATAGTAATCGCCGAAGCAGTCGGCGGCAAGCCATCTGTTGATATGTCCGGCTTTCCACGCTTCTTTCATGTGCCCGCCGAATATTTCAGACTGTATTTCCACACCCTTTTCAAGCCGATTTTCAAGTGAAGCGGTTGCCTGTCCGTCAAGCGGCAGAAAAATCTCTTTTTCCTCAAATATTTCATTCGTACACTTCAGAAACGGCAGCATTCTGCCATAGCCCAAGTATGCGGTCGCCTGATAGACAATTTCTTTTACGGCGACAGGTGTGATACCGCCTTCCAGCGCCGTCGGGAGCATTTGCCTGTATACGTCCTCACCTCCGCATCCGATCAGCGCCGCCAAAACAGCCGTATACCGAATCTTTTCGGGTAGCTGCTGATTTTTTTCGTTCGGTACTTCCCGAAATGCAAAATACTCAAAGCGTTCTGTAAATTCCGGGTCGGTTGTATGTAAATCCATTTTCGGCATCTCCTTACACTCTGAAAAGACAAACTTTTTTCATGACATTTGTTTTTTCTAAAATTGCTCTGCCCAGTTTTTTAAATCCTGCTTAGAAATACGGTTGAGCATTTTTCCGCTGTCCCACTTTGCCGCAGGAGAGCAAAGCGGCTTTAACACCTCAACGGTTTTGCCAAGCCCGCTGCCGCCGCTGGTAGCAAACGGAATAACAGTCTTTCCCGAAAAGTCATAGCTTTCAACAAAGGTATTGATAATTGAAGGCGCTACATACCACCAAATCGGAAAACCGATAAAGACAATATCGTAGTCCGCCATATTTGATATTCTCTCCGCAATTTCAGGGCGAGAATCGGGACTGCCCATTTCAACGGAGCTGCGGCTGTTTTTATCAGTCCAGTCAAGATCTGCGCGGGTATAAGGTATTTTCGGTCTGATTTCAAACAGGTCTGCATCCGCCGCCTTTGCCAGGCGCTCGGCGGCAGCTTTTGTGACTCCGCTTGCCGAAAAATATGCAACAAGTTTTCTGCTCATTTTATTTTTCCTCCAGTCTGTCATATTCTTTGTCACTTACAGGCTCGCACCATTCATTAAAGGTATCCTCTCCCGGCACCTCTGCCGCAATATGAGAAAACCAGCTGTCTTTCTTTGCGCCGTGCCAGTGCTTAACACCGGGCAAAATGGTGACAACCGTTCCCGCAGACAGAGATACCGGCGGCTTGTTTTCTTCCTGATACCACCCTTCGCCGGCGGTACAGATCAAAAGCTGTCCGCCGCCGCTTTTTGCATGATGGATATGCCAGTTGTTTCGGCAGCCAGGCTCAAAGGTGACATTCGCCAGAAATACTGCCGTCTCTTTCGGATCGGTAAGAGGGTTTAAAAACGAATTTCCGATAAAATACTGCGCATACGCCTCGTTTAAATCTCCTTTTCCGAACACATTTACCTTTTCAAATTCTTTATAAGATAAATATTTCATTACTGTAACCTCTCCCAGAATTTCCGTTGTCTAAGCTCTGGCGCTTGCAGAAGCACCGCCCAAAGCAAAAATAAGATTTTTATACGGATCGGATACTATTTTGCAAGCCCGATTTCAGACAGCCATTTTCCGACTGTATCATCAGGGTCGGAAGACGCGGAGCTGCCTATATGCAGTCCGTCCGTCACTGTCGCACCCGGCTCCAGCTCTTTCATTTCGTTTACGGTATTTGAAAGTCCGCTGCCGCCGCTTGTGCAGAACGGAGCAATCGTTTTTCCCGACAGATCATAGCTGTCAAAGAAGGTATAGAGAATCATCGGCATATCACCCCACCAGTTCGGAAAGCCCACATAGACAACATCATATTCCGCAAAGTTTTCAATGCTGTCTGCGATTTCGGGACGGGCATTATTCCTTTGCTCTTGCTGTGCCAAATCCACAACCGTATCATAATCGTCGCTGTACGGTGTCGCGGGAACAATCTCAAAAATGTCGGAGTCAGTTTGCTCCTTAATCGCATTGGCAACATTTTCGGTATTCCCTGACCAGGAAAAGTAAACTACCAACGATTTTAAAGCTGTTTCAGCAGTCTCAGATGTTTCCTCCGTATCGTCGGGATCGCTCTGTTCCTCATTTTGCTTATCACTCGGCGCGAAGCTCAGCTCTCCGCCCTGTGATACGGGTGAGGAAGAATCCCCGCCGCTCTGACTTTCACTGCACGCTGTCAAAGTGAACAGCAATACAACCAAAATAACTGACATTAATTTTTTCATCTGTAAATCTCCTTTGCTGATACTCTTTGTATTTTTTCTATCCCCGTTTCAGTTGAAACCGAAGATAATCCAAACGATCTAATTGTTTCTCCTTAAAATGGATTTCATCAAGCGTACCGTCACGTTTATCGTTCAGCATTTTCAACCGCTGCTGACTTGTGGATTTTCCTTGCATAAGAAGTTTCATATATTCTTCTGTTTCGCTGTCGGAAAAGCCTGTATCATAAAGCGTCATTATAATACTTAACCGCTCAATGTCGCTGTCATCATAGTACCGCGTACCCTCAGCCTCACCGCACAGCTCCCACCGCTCATATTCCCGTAAAATTTTAAGCGGAATATTATATTTCTCGCTCACCTCGCGTATCGTCATCTTGTACTCCTTCTACCGACATCAATAAAAATGAAGGTGCTCCGTATCGGAACACCTTTATTATAGACCCGCTTCAGTGAAATGTCTAATACTTATATTTTATCATAAGTAATGCCTTTAAGGTATTTCTTCGCAAAGTCTATAAAAGCAGAAGTTGCAGCAGAGAAAATCTGCTCTTTTTTCCACGCCAGGGCTGTGCTGCTTTCAAGGGCGGGAGACAGAGGAACAAAGCGGAGATTATTGTAATTGTAATTCAGGCGAATGCCTATAACAGCCCCGATGCCGCTTTCCGCCAGCATAGCTTCGTTATAAAGCAAATTTCCTTTTGCAACGATATCGACTTTTTCGGCATAGTTACCCAACCACTTGAAAATATCACTCTCCGTAAATTCACCCAATGCAGAAATAACGGGAGTGCCAACTAAATCCTGCGGCGTTATAACCTTTTTATCTGCCAAGTGTGAATCCTTGCGTACCAGGGCACCCCAATTTTCCTTAACAGGCATAGACACGAAATCATATTTTCTTATATTAATCGGTTCGGACATTAACCCTATATCCAAAAGACCCCTTTCAATATAATCACGGACATTTGCGGCGTTTCCGCTGTAAAATTCATAACGCACAAGCGGGTGCTTTTTCCGAAACTCTGCAATACAGTCAGTCAAGCACCGTGTTGACAAAAATTCTCCGCTGCCGATTGAAACAACGCCCTCAAGGTTTTCGTCCCTGTGCAGAAAATCACGTTTTGTTTTATCTGCCAAAGACAGCATTTCCTGAGCGCGGCGTTTAAGAATCATTCCGTCTTCTGTCAAAATAATATTGTGATTGCTGCGCACAAAAAGATTAACACCCAGCTCTTTTTCAAGCTGTGCAATCTGTCTTGACAGTGTAGGTTGCGTCACATGAAGCTGCTCCGCCGCCCTTGTAAAGTTTTCTTCCCGTGCTATCGCCAAAAAATAATTGAGTACCCGAAGCTCCATAACTTGTCACCTCCGAAAAACAGTATAGCAGAAACAATAATGCAAATCAATAAGCCTATTCTTAACAGGCAAAAACTGCACGGCGTCAGCAGCAGAGCCGTGCAGTATATTAAATTACATCATAGCAGGGTAAAGCATATAAGCAAATCATTGTTTCACTGCTAAAACTTTTCAGGGAAAATCCGACTTATAATGACACACCCCATAATTTACTCAGAAAAATCACTTTAGCTACGGTCAACGGTTGTATATTCGGCATTTTCAATGCTCTCCTGAAAATTATAAAAACGTTGATACTTCCATTTCTTTGTGAACAATTCACAAAACTGACCTTGGGAAACAAAAAGTATCTCTGTTGCAAGCGGCGCCGTGTATAATACAAATGACGGGGCGGAACCGGTTATATCGCGTTTCCGACACATCGTCCGTCCCCGCCATGCTCTTTCCCGAAATTATAAGCGCACTCTCTGAAATTGATAAAACCGCCTTTATAATTGATGCCGCGCATATTGATATCACAAAGGCTTTATCCGTAATACAGACATAATCCGAACAGTCGACTGTTATTTCTTCAAATGACTCATGCGGCTTTGCCCGTACCGTTTAAACTTAAATCTTATGAAAAACGCAAGCTCCCGCAGCCACTTACAAAACAGTGTCCTGTCTGCTTGAAAAAACACATGAAAATGTATGGTTTAAATATTCTCCTTTTGTAATATTAAGAGTTTTGTTTTCAAATTCGGGTGCCTGCATCTCAAATGAACGGTTGATATCCTCTAAATTGCGGGTTTCATAATGCAGTCCCCTTCTTTGGAATGAAAAATTGTTTCATATCTGCTTTTTCTAAAGTTAAAAGCTTTATTTTTTTATCAATGCCCCCTGCATATCCGGTCAAACTGCCATTTGTTCCGACTACCCGATGGCAGGGAACAATAATTGAAATTTCATTGCGTCCGACAGCGCCCCCTACTGCTTGGGCAGACATGCGCAGCACACCTCTTTTTTCTGCAAGCCGTTTTGCGATCTCGCCGTAGGTTATCGTATGACCGTATGGAACAGAGTAAAGAATTTTCCATACTTCTTTTTGAAATTCTGTTCCGATAAAATGAAGCGGAACAGAAAAATCCGGCTCTTTGCCGGAAAAGTAAATATCAAGCCAGTCTTTTACTTTTTCAAAAATGGGAATTTCCTTTTCTTCATGTTCTTTATCCAAATACAGGGCAAAATATTTTTGACCTTCAAACCATAAGCCGGTTAATCCGATATTGTCTGCGGCTAAAAGAATATCTCCGATAGGAGAACTATAATGACTGATGTACTGCATACTATCCCTCCAAACCAAAATAATAATTATCAGAGTCCCTTGAAGCTTGTGCGCGCTCTGTATCCGTATAGAAACGGATTTCGGAGCAAACGGTAATTTTATAGCTTTCAAACAGATTTTTCCGACCTTCTTCCCGCCTCATGCGGTGCTGCATAATATTGCTCCGGCGCTTTACGGCGGCTACATCCGTCCACACATTCACAGAAAGCAATTTTTCCTCTTCATTTAAAACTAAACAAGCAAAGCCTTCAAAACCGACTAACATCGGTTTTAGCATATCTGCAAGGTCAAGATATTTTTTCATTACGTCTTTTGCAGGCTTTACTTCAAATAAAATAAATAATATTTACCGTTTTTATTTTCAAACGGTCTGCGGCTTACACCGTTTATATAAACGTCTTATGCTTTTCCGATTACCGCCATATTGAAAGCACAAACTGTTCAGCTCCTGTTTACTTGACTTCTATCAAAAACCTATTATGATTTTATCACAGAATTCTGTAAAATACCATCATAAAGTTTCCGAATATTATCGTAATATTCCCAAACGAGAAAGGCAGAGATTATAAAATATATCAGCTCAATCAATTTGAATACAACAGGATTTCTCAAATCTTGCCCTTGATATACAGAAAATAATTTCCATACAAAGAATCCGGGATTTCAAGTCATGCACTGACATGAAGATTTACAATCTGCTGATTTCATAAAAGCGCGGAAATCTACTCTTTGTAATATCCTTTTTCAGTAATACAAAAAGTATTTAACGAAGCGGCGCAGAGCGTGTGCAGGGAGCATTTCTGCCACAGCTTATTTCGGATATGGCTTTTCCCTTATAATGAATTTTTTACAACATCAGCAACGGTATCATTAGTTTTCTATACAGAAATTCAATACTAAACCATTGATTGCATCGGAATGTGGTACAAGCTCGGAAATTGCCGGCAAAGTTTCAGCGGCAAATTAATCATTATTGCAAGAATAAGGGCGTAGACTTGCCTTAATTGCCTGTAATGTTCAATATAAAATTTTTATAATAATCAAGTCATTGTTACGGTTTTCAAAGCTTCGGTAAAAAACGAATAAAAGTGTAAAAAACTTTGATAACAGTACTCCTAAGATAACAAAACGTCAGACATTTTTGCCCCTGTCGCAAGAGTATTTGGATATAGAAAAGCCGCATAAACGTTTTGTTTATGCAGCTTTTCAATGGCGGAAGCGGTGGGATTCGAACCCACGAGCCCGTGAAGGCTACCTGATTTCGAGGGGTAATACTGTAAGCAAATCGCTTCATATCTCTACACAATGCTTTGTATCGCAATCGGGACTTTCCTTTATATATCAAGGCTTGCGGCGTTTTGTTTTATTTCTCGTTATTTTTTGTTATTGCGTGTTATCGTTCGGTTTGATAACAAATTTATAGCATTGATAACATAC
This sequence comes from Clostridia bacterium, assembly GCA_017937065.1. Lineage (GTDB taxonomy): Bacteria > Bacillota > Clostridia > Oscillospirales > QAKW01 > RGIG9041. The sequence continues at coordinate 160,980 of JAGBEI010000031.1, forward strand.
ATTTGCAATATGTACGCCACGGTAAACACCGTGGCAATGCACCGCTATCTTTCATCGCGTGTTCTGTCTGCCATTCTTTTTGCGGCAATCCGTTCCGCTTCACGGGGGAACATAGCGTTGTGATAGGCTTCTAATACCGTTCTTTTGCGGTCCAGCCGCACATCAACATATCGGGCGGTAACATCAGCCATATTCGTTGATATGCCCAGCGAAAGACCGATTCCCTTTAAGGTGTGTCCTAAAATTTCACCGACCGTATAAAAATCGCCAGTCAGTTCGTGCATATTGGTCGCCGCCGAATGGCGCAGGTCGTGAAAACGAATATGGGGCATATTTTGGTGGCGCAGGAATTGTCCGAAACTATTGGTTACTCTGTCGGCACGGGCGGGCGAACCGTCTGCCTTTGCTACGACAAGGTGATTGTCATAATACGGCTGTCCCGATAGTTCCGCAAGCTCTCTTTGTTTTTGCTGTAACTGCTGTTGCCGAACAAAGAACGGCAAGGTAACATCGGTAATCGGCAGTATGCGATCCTGTGATTTGGTCGGCGCCATTTCGGTAATCTCGGTCGTACCGGGTGGGACTTTGAAAGGCAGTTGCTCTACAACGGCAAACCGCTTATTTCTCAAATCCACATTGCTCCAACGCAGGCCGAGAACCTCATTTCTCCGCAAGCCATAAAGACCGCTTAAAACGAAAATCATTTCCCATTCATTTCCCGAACCCAATGCCATAAGGTGCTGCATTTGCTCCACGGTGTAGGGGTCGGGCGTTTTTGCCTCCTTGCCGAACTTGGTTAGAATATCCCGTGCCGGGTTTGTTTCAATATAGCGGTATTTCCTCGCCGCTTCAAAGGCAACGCTCAATATTCGCTGTGCATAGCGGCAGGTGCTGGTTGATAACCCCTTGTCGGCAAGCTGTTTCAGCATATTGTCAATCATTGCAGGGGTTAATTTTTTCAGAGGGACATTCCCGATGTACGGCACAATATGGTTCTTGATGTGGCACTTATACCCCGCAAAGGTGCTTGGGCGCAGATTGGCTTTGCCGTGAATCTCCACCCATTCCTCTAAATATTCCTGCACGGTTTGCTTGGTCTCCGCTGCCTTAATCGGTTCAAACCCCGGATTGGACAATTTGACGCGCATTTCCGCTTCGTGGGCTAACGCCTCTTTCTTGGTTAAAAAGCCTCGTTTGCCGTAGGTTTTATAGCCGTCTGCCGTTTTATAGCGGATAAATACATCGTAAACCGTTCCGGCACGGGCGGTGCTCCCTCCGTCTGCGGTACGCTTATTTTTTACTTGGCGTGTGGTAACGGACATTTAATCACCTCCCGTATCAGATTGTGGGCGAATACAATATCGGTTGTACCAATCCCATATTGCCCTGTCTGCGAGCAAACAGCGATTCCCGTTTTGGATATACTCGATTTCGCCGCTGTTTATCATTTCTCGCAGTTTGTTAATGCCGATTCCGCTGTATCTGCTCATCTGCTCTACGGTCTTTAGCATCGGCACAATTTCAGTTGCCGGAGCAGATATTTTTGTGCGTGCCATTATATCTCCTCCAAACTGACGGAGGGGATACTAGCCTGCTTTTGCAAACGGATTGGCTGCCCCGAAAATTCATAGTCTTTATCTAAATATGTGCAGTTCATTGTGTTATGACCTCCTTAAACGATTTGGCGGTAAATCGCCTATGTAGAGGTCAAGGGCAGTACGGCAGAACCGTCCTGCCCCTTATATTTTCAATCCACCAAACGGCTGACGGCTATCAGCACCACGGGAGTTTCACCCTTGCGAGGTTCTCTCGCAACCGTCCCATTGCCTACGACGGTTTTATCACGCTCGGACTGTGGCTGGACAGGAGTATCATTGTGCCTATCGCCTGTCATCGCCATATCGGGAGCCGCCCGATACTTGCAGCCGACTGTTGATCGCTCCCTGCCGAGCAGTTTGTTTGGCAGATCGTGGCGCAGCCGCTACTGTGGCTTGTTGCTTATAGCAACAGCAATAGGAATGTATTTGGTGAACGGTTATTCGGTTGTCAAGGAACTCCGCCTATTCTCCGCACAAAGCAGGAAACAGGCAGAGAATTTGCCTCTCCACCTGTTTCCTCACTTAATTCTGATTCTTCAACCTCCTATTCCAGAAATTTTTTGATATTTTCTATCGCTGCATAAATCGAGCCGCCAACAGCTGAAACGGAACAGCCTTCCCTATCAGCAATCTGCCGATAGGTCAAATCTCTGAAATAGTAGAGTTTCAGCCTCCGTTGCTGTGTTTCGGTTAGTGCTGCGATTGCCCGATATAGTTCTTCACACTCGATGTTATGCAAAGCAACCTCTTCAACCGATTCGGCTTTGTTAGAAGCACGTCGGTTTAACGATTGTTCCGTTTGCTCGAAATGCTCGATATGTCTGTCCCACTCGTTAAGTATGGAAAGGTCGTCCAGTTCAAAGCGGTTGAACGCATCGAACAATTCTTTTTCAATCTCCATATCGTGCCGCACTTCTTGTCCGTCTTTGAATGACAAATAATATCTTCCGTTATTTTCACAAATTTTGTATGGATTGTACTTGTCTTTTCTTCTTTTAGGATGATTTCCTATCATCGCCTTTACCTCCGATCAATCTGAAATTTGAAAAATTCAGATTGATCGGGGCGGTGAACGACACCCTACGCCAAAAGCGGTTTTATTCTGTGTTCCGCTAAATAACGACAAACAAAAAGCCGCAAAGGTTGTCAGATCTTTACGGCTATAAGAGAAATAAACTCCTTTCGATAGAAATATGACATCTACAAAGAGGGTGCAATAGGGTCATACAAGAACAAGGATTTTTTTAACAGGTTATCCTTACTCCTGTACGGCGGCATGTAAATAGCTGCCGCTTCTAATCAACAGCGGCGTGGTGGTATCAGACCAACACAAAAATATCCCTCCAAACTCAAAACGGGTTTAGAGGGAAACTGTTTATTTGGGCATGGCAAAACAGCCCACCAAAGCTCCGTTTTTTTATTCGGTGGGCTTACCCTGTTTATTGAAAAGAAAGAGCCGATGATTTGCGAGTTACCTCGCAAGTTCATCGGCTCTGCGTCTGTGCGTCCGGCTCTTTGATAACTGTTATCTTGAAATTTTTTAGATTGATTAAATTTTCTTGTTTACACTTTGGACAAAACAACGGAAACAGTTTTAATTCAGTTCCACTTCTTACTTTAACCCGTGTTTTGCTATGGCAGACGGGACACAATAAAAACGATTCGCTCATATCTTATCTCCTTTTTATGCACTCGCTGATGATTGCGCCGCTTACAATTAAAACTGCACCTGCAATCTGTATAGGCAACATCGTTTCTCCGAGCAGCACAGCAGAAAATAACACCGCAGAAAGTGGTTCGATATATCCACAAATTGCTACTGTTTGAACGGGCAACTTTCCAATAGATGTAAAATAGAAATAACACCCAACACCCGTATTAACAATTCCAAGAATTATAAGCGGTAAAATATCACTTTCTGAAATGTCAATAATAAACCTTTGCTTAAATCCTACGAATACAGCAACCGTCAAAAAACTAATGACGAGCTGTAATGTGGCGTTTTCAAGTCCTGTTATGTCGTGAGCTTTCTTGTTGAAAATTACCATAAAGGAATACATAACCGCCGATAATACCCCGCATAAAATTCCAAAAGCGTCTGCGCTACCGTTTAAGACATTGCCATTTACAAAGAATATTCCAACAAAAACTACTATAAATCCGACAACTTTTAATGCGGTCGGTCTTTCCTTAAACAGAAATGGGGACAACATCATAACGATTACAGGGCCGCAATAATAAAGCAAAGAAGAAATACTTACACCGATTCGTGCGTATGCTTCATATAACAGCATCCAGCTTAATCCCATTGCTATTCCTGATATGAAAAGAAATGAAAAATGCTTTTTATTTTTATAGAAAGTGAATTTGTTACGACCTAAAAGAAATAAAAAGACAAGCAGTGCGCTGCCAATTAGGGTACGAAATAAAACGATTTCATAACTGTTCAGGTCAATAAAACTCGCCACAATACCATTTGTACCGAACAGTAGTAAAGCAAAAAAATATTTTAGATAAGAAATTTTCACTTTTTGCTTCTCCCTGTAAATAAAGTTCCTGCACCGTTGCCTTTAATTATTTCATAAAGAGCTTCGGGATTATTACCATTGGTAATAATTGTATCAATGCCGTTTGCTGTTGCAAGTTCCGCAGCTTGCAGCTTTGTTTTCATACCGCCTGTTCCTCTCCGTGAACCTGCGCCACCCGCCAGCGAATAAACAGTATCGTCAATTTTTTCAATTCTTGCAATAAGATTAGCATTAGGGTGTAAACGAGGATCGCTGTCATACAAACCGTTAATATCAGATAGTATAACGAGGCGATTTGCTTTACACAGCACCGCAACAACGGCAGAAAGCATATCATTATCGCCAAATAATCGTTCCTCTGATTCAATTTCTGTATAACTCACGGAATCGTTTTCATTGACAACAGGGATAATTCCCATTTCAAGCAAAGCGTCAAATGTATTTGTGAGATTTTCTTTCTTTTCCTCCTGTTCAATATCTTCGGCATTTAAGAGAATTTGCGCAATCGTTTTATCATAGTCACCAAAAAACTTGTCATACAAAAACATTATGCTGCATTGGCCTACTGCTGCCGCAGCTTGTTTCATTCGCATACTCGTAGGGCGTTGTTTTAGTTTCATTTTATTTGAGCCGACTGCGATTGCCCCCGAAGAAACAAGGATAACCTGATACCCCAGATTTTGTATATCTGATAGAACGCAGGCAAGGCGGTCAAAAGACCGCAAATCGCTTTGGCCAATTTCATTTGTCAAGGTAGATGTACCTACTTTGACGACAATTCTGTTTTGATATAGTCCCATCATTACACCTCAATTACAGCAGGCTTATGCTTCGCATAGCTTAAGAATTTGCGAACAATATCTTCCGTTCGTATTTTCATATATCCAGTTGTCGTTCCGTCGCTGCACCCATAATATTCTTCGGATAATACATCTTTATCAAAAACGATCTGCACTTTGTTTTCACAATCTAAAAGGCTGCTGAAAACGGTTGCAGCACCGATTTTTGTACCGAGCATTGTTTCCATAAGTTCTGCCGGGGCAAAAGATACACGAGAAACTGCAAACGCATTACTGAAATCTTTTGAACGAAACGGCTTGTCCCCGCAGGTAATGAACAGATAAAATTCTGTCTGCTGACGGTTGCAAAGAAAAAGTGTTTTTACCATTTTCATATTCAGCTTTTCGTTGACAGCAATGCAATCTTCCATTGTAATCACTTCGTCCGTATCAACACGTTCAAACGGTATCTGCAAATCTTCTAATGTACAGTAAACCTTTTCCTGCAAATTTGTTTTGAATATCTGCGGAGCAGATGTTTGAATGTCACTAACAGTAATCATTTGGATCGTCCTCACATACTTGATTTTTCTACGATTATAGTGTATCATAAAGGCGTATATTTGAAAAGCGAATGTTTATCATACAATCTATTATAAAAACAGATATTAAAAGGACGATACAATTATGGATATGAATATTCAAAAATATATGTCGTTTGTAAAAACGATTGAATACGGCAGTTTCACAAAAGCTGCGGAAATACTGAACTATTCTCAATCAGGTATCAGTCGTATGATCGGCGATCTTGAAAAAGAATGGAAAGTGGTGTTGCTGGAACGGGGAAAAGGCGGCGTTAGGCTGACTTCGGATGGTTTGAAATTATTGCCCTATGCGAAAAGCCTCGTCGCAGAATATGAGAAACTGCAAATGCAGGTTGATGAATTAAACGGACTGCAATCAGGGCTGATCCGTATCGGTACATTTTCAAGCGTTGCTACTCATTGGCTACCGAATATTATCAAAGAATTTCAAAAGGATTATCCGCATATTGATTACGAGCTTTTGCTTGGCGATTATACGGAAATAGAGGAATGGATTATGGAGGGACGGGTTGATTGCGGTTTTCTACGCTTACCGACACATTCTGATTTTGAAACAATCTTTTTGGAACAGGATCAGTTAATGGCAATTATCCCGGAAAATCATCGGCTTGCTGAATGTGAAAAATTCCCTGTTTCAGCACTTTGTGACGATCCGTTCATGCTTCTTGAAAAGGGAGCAAAAGCCGAGGTTTCTGAGATTTTTGAACGCTGCGGTTTAACGCCGAAAGTACATTTTACAACTTGGGACGATTACGCCATTATGTCAATGGTAGAAAGCGGACTTGGAATCAGCATTTTGCCGCAGCTTATATTAAAGCGTGTTCCCTATAAGATAATCGCAAAAGAGCTTGATGTTCCGGCATACCGCAATATCGGTCTTGCGCTGAAAGACAAAAAAAGCGCTTCTCTTGCTGTGAAAAGATTTATGGAGTATTTGCAATACAGATAACGATATGTTTATGTAACAGCCGCCCAAACAAGGTGGCTGATTTTTTATGTTGCGGCTCAGCATACTCAAATCTTCTCATAAGTTTTTTATAGAGAGCAAGGGTTTCAGGGGCTACCCCTGACAAGTTGCCTTTGTGGTATCACAAAGGCGATGCTTGCTGGTATATTGCATAGCGGTTTCCTATTGGTTGTATTTTCACAACCCGAAAAGAAAAAGCCTGTTGATTTCTGCAAAGTTGTGGAAACTGTCGCCCTGTAATATCTCTTTTTTCGGATAGTAACAGGTAGTTTTGAGGGGGAGAGGTGTGGAGAGGGGGAACAACCGAGCAACCCTATTTCATACAAAAGGGTATAGTTATCCCTTGGCAGTGGCTTTCTCTTTTTTGAACGACCTGCCAACGCAGCAAGCAATTCTGTACGGGCGTCCCCAATTCAGAGTTGCTGTTTTTTATTCCTCGCTTTCGTAGTCGATCAGCAGGTCGTTGGTGTCAAGCAAAAATTCAATGATAAATCGCTTGATTGCTTCTGGATATGGTTCAAGTCCGATAACATCAAGCGGAGTTTCAATGGCAATCAAATCGTATACCGCCAAAATCAAGTTATAGGCTTCCAACTCGTTGCCCATGGAGCAGAGTGTTTCAAGGACAACCTTTATTTTTCGGACAGTATCCAACGTGCCGGTAACTTCGTGCATTCCGTCCCAAAAGGGAGAAGAGTATGCGCCTGCTACATTGCTGAGCAGTTCGATTTCTGCGGGGCTTAGAGTGTTGTTTTCGTTATACATTTTAGTACCTCCAAATTATTATGGTTATGTATCGCCCCGCTTTTCATTTATATCGCCTTATATGCTTTTATTCGTTTTGATAACATTTTTACAACAATTCGGCTGTTTGCCACGGATTTACCCTTTGCTTCTCTTGCCTGTTCTACGAGCGTGTTATCCTGAAACCCATGATAACAATGCGGAAAAAATAACAAAACAGCAGGAATTTTAATCCCTGCTGTTCCTGTATTCAGATATGGAAAATCCGCATAAACGCTTGGTTTATGCGGATTTTCAATGGCGGAGTGGGTGGGATTCGAACCCACGGTACCGTGAGGTACAACTGATTTCGAGTCAGTCCCGTTATGACCACTTCGATACCACTCCGTATTCAATTTTGGTGCAGGAGAGTATCGAAAAAATGTGATTTCGAGTCAGTCCCGTTATGACCACTTCGATACGCTTCCGTATATATTAACTCAGTATTCAGTTTTTCTTGAAATTCCGCTTCAGCTCAAGCTGATATGCCGGAAAAACCCATAATGGCATAAAACTTTTGAGATAATATCTTCTTTAAATGCTTAATGTGTTTTTAAACAATTAAACAGCTTAGTTATTTTAACACATACATACAATAAAATCAATACCAAAATACATTATACTTCATTTATTTTCTGTTTAATCAGATTATTCTCCCGTCATGGAACAATCTGTTTCTCCGTCAAAAAACATCTGCGCATATTTCCGCGCCTGCGTATTTTTCAGGTATACGATATTAAATTCATGCGTTTTTCCGAAGTCCTCAACCTCGAAGGTACCGAAGCTGCTGTCATCTCCTACAACAGATTTGTATACAAAGCTTATTCCGAGTCCGTCCGCCACAAGCTCTCGTATAAGCTTAAAACTGCTGATATACACAGTTTTTGCAAAAAGATTAAGGTCAAAGCCAAGGCTTTTCAGCTCATGCTCCAAAATTCTGCGCGTTCCGGAGCCCTCTTCCCGTACAATTACCGTTTCTTCCTGCAGCTGTTTGACTGTTACCGACTGACCGTCAAACGGGTGCCCTCGTTTGCAAATTCCGACAAACGGCTCATCACATAACAGCCTGTAATCATATTTTATCTTGTTAAACAACCCCTCAATAACGGCAAAATCCAGCTCGCCGCAATCAAGCATAGACAGGAGACGTTCGGTATTATCAACAACAAGAGACAGTGACCTGCCGGTATATTTCAGCTGCTTTTTTATGTTGTCACCTATGACATAATCGCCTATTGTTTTGGTAGCACCCAGGCGTATGAATGTCGTTTTGTCCCCTGCAAGCTTTTTAATAACTTCATTATAATTATAATTTAACGACTGCGCGTATTCCTCCAAAATAATACAATCACGTGTTTTTTGCAGACTGTGTCCGTTATATATAAACAGCTTTGTGCCATACTGCTGCTCAAGCCCCTGTATCTGTTTTGTAACAGCAGGCTGAGTCAAATGCAGCTCCTGTGCCGTCTTGCGATAATTCATTTTACGGCAAAGCGTCAAAAATGTCAGCATTTTAGTGTCCATTTGTCAGTCTCCCGGATAATAAAAATAAGTTATCATTATATTCTAAACAATTACTTTATTTTATCATTTCATTGTATTATAATCAATAAGAAAATAAAATACGGGGGAAATTAAATATGATAAAAAAGTACATAGGATATCTGCCGGGGCTGCTGCTTGCGTCGTTCATTGCGCTGATTGCCAAATTAGCTGCGGACAGCCTGCCCATTCATTTTATAAGCGCGTCTGTCATTGCGCTTTTTATCGGAATGATAATAAACTCGATTAAAAAGCCCGGCCGCATTGTGGAACCGGGAATTAAATTCACCTCAAAAAAGGTACTGAAATTTGCAATTATTCTACTCGGTGCAAGCCTTAACATTACAACAATCATGCATGTAGGCAGTATGTCGCTTATTGTTATGGTGTTCACACTGCTCACCTGCTTCGGAGGAGGCTATCTCGTGGGCAGGGCACTCGGACTTAACTGGAAACTTTCCAATCTGATATCCGCCGGCACCGGTATCTGCGGCGGGTCTGCAATCGCCGCAATTGCGCCTGTTATTGATGCCGAGGACAGAGATATTGCTTACGCCATGTCTGCTACATTTTTGTTTGATATGGTCATGATACTTCTGTTTCCAGTTATGGGGCATGCAATGGGTCTCAGCGATGCGGCATACGGACTGTGGTCAGGCACGGCGGTGAACGATACCTCAAGCGTTGTTGCCGCCGGATATGCTTTCAGTGAGGCTGCGGGCGACTTTGCCGTTATGGTAAAGCTGACAAGAACTCTTGCTATTATCCCCACCGTCATCACATTTACATTTGTAAATTTACGGCTTAAGCGTCGGGAGCTTGCCGCAGCACAGGAGCATAATACCGACGGCGTAAAACTGAATATAACAAAGGTTTTTCCGTGGTTTATCCTCGGCTTTCTTGCACTTGCAGGCGTAAACAGTCTCGGTGTAATCCCGGTATCCGTATCATCGGCAATGAAAGATATCAGTAAATTCCTGATGATAGCGGCGCTTGCGGCAATCGGACTTAACACCAGCTTCAAGGACATGAAAAAGTCAGGCGCGGCGCCTATGCTGCACGGATTTATAATTTCCGCTCTTGTTGTAATCGTTGCAATTCTTGCCATTTATCTTGAAATGGGTCTCGGACTTTTGAAATAATGAATATATGAAAAAAATCCCGGTGCAACGCACCGGGATAACATATCGGATTGACCTTGATTACACCGCTCTCTGAACTTTGCCGGAACGGAGGCATCTTGTGCAAACATAAATATGCTTGGGTGTTCCGTTTACTACGGCTTTAACACGCATAACGTTTGGTTTAAAAGGTCTGTTGCTTCTTCTGTGTGAGTGGGACACTTTATTTCCGAACACAACGCCCTTGCCGCAAACATCACATTTTGCCATAATTGACACACCTCCCAAAATTTTTACGAGCTTTATTGTATCATACAGGTTTACAAAAAGCAAGTGTTTTTTATTTTAAATTTGATTTTTATTGAATATACTGATATTATCTGCTATAATTTAGTGAAGTAAGTCACGGAGGTCAATTTTATGGACAAATGCGAGCTCAGCTTATCCACACTGGCGCATGATCTGAAGCTGGAAATTATATATATGCCGGAAAGCAAAAAGAACCTCATGATACGAAATACGGATATAAACCGCCCGGCGTTGCAGATAGCAGGCTACTTTAATCATTTTGACGAAACACGGATACAAATATTCGGCATGGTCGAACACGATTATCTCATGGAAATGAACATCGAAACGCGCCGCTCTAACATCGATAAATTCTTTTCATTTAACTTTCCGTGTCTGATAATAACAAGAAACTTCGACCTGCCGGAGGAATGCATAGAGCTTGCCAAAAAGCACGAGATACCTCTTCTGCGGACGGACAAGCACACCTCTGCGTTTACAAGCCGAATTATCTACTATATGAACGCCAGGCTCGGCCCTCAGATAACGCGGCACGGCGTGCTTGTTGAAGTATACGGCGAGGGTATACTGCTTTTAGGCGAAAGCGGAGTCGGTAAAAGCGAAACGGCAATCGAGCTTGTAAAGCGCGGACACCAGCTTGTCGCAGACGACGCCGTAATCATTAAAAAAACAACCTCTACAAACCTTGTCGGAACGGCGCCGGAGCTTATACGGCATTTTATCGAGCTGCGTGGCATAGGTATTATAAATGTTCGCAGAATATTCGGCGTCGGTGCGGTTTTGGAAAACGCGGATATAGACATGGTTGTCAATATCGAGAACTGGGACACCAGCAAAACGTATGACAGGCTGGGGCTTGACACACAGTACACCGATATTCTCGGCGTAAAGCTGCCGTCGCTTACAATCCCCGTAAAGCCGGGGCGCAATCTGGCGGTAATTTTGGAGGTTGCGGCAATGAACAACCGGCAGCAGCGCATGGGCTACAACGCGGCTGAGGAGCTAAACAAAAAAATCATGGACGATATGGAAAATCAGCTCAAAAAGCAATAAAATTCATAACACGGATAACAACCGAATGTAAATACAAAGGAGAAAAATATGTACTATCTCGGAATTGATTTGGGCGGAACAAATGCCGCAGCGGGCATTGTAAACGAAAAATATGAAATAATTTCAAAAGCGTCCGTTCCGACAAACGCAAAAAACGGCGTGGACGCGATTGTGGCAAACATTGCAAAGGCGGCACAGCAAGCCATCACCGAAGCCAGGCTCACGGCGAAGGATATTGAAAGCATCGGCATCGGTTCCCCCGGCGCTGTCGACCCGGAAAACGGCGTTGTCGATTTTGCGGGAAATCTCGGCTTTGACCATACGCCGCTGGCAAAGCTTGTCGGCGCATATTTCCCCGGCAAAAAGATACTGCTCGAAAACGACGCGAATGTCGCGGCATACGCAGAATATATGGCGGGTGCGGCAAAAGGTACTCGTGACAGTGTGACAATCACACTCGGAACGGGTGTCGGAGGCGGAATGATCATAAACGGCAGAATATACTCCGGATTCAATAACAAGGGCGGAGAATTCGGACACATTGTAATTGAGCGCGACGGCTGGGAATGCAGCTGCGGCAGGCGCGGATGCTGGGAGGCATATGCCTCCGTTTCCGGACTTATACGGCTTACAAAGCAGGAAATGCTGAGAAATTCGAAGTCAGCTATGTGGGAGATTGCAAAGAACGACCTTAACAATGTAAACGGACTGACCTCGTTTGACGCAATGAGGCGCGGCGATCATACGGCAATTTATGTTGTGGAAAGGTATCTTCGTTCTGTTGCGTCCGGTCTTATAAATGTAATAAATATACTTCAGCCTGAGGTTATCTGCATCGGCGGAGGCATTTCAAAAGAGGGTGATTATCTGCTAAAGCCCATAGAAGAAATAGTTTACAGCGAGATGTTTACAAAACGCAGCGGAAGCTCAACCGAGGTGAGAATTGCCAAGCTGGGAAATGACGCGGGAATTATCGGCGCAGCGCTCCTCAATGCATAACCACCTGATATCATCATACAGCGGCTGAAATTATTCAGCCGCTTTTTCGGAGGGATTATTACGGTTACCGATTTCATAATAAAAAAATTCATAGAAAAAAAGGGGCTCGATGCCAAACAAAAACGGCTGCGCTTCGGTACCGTCGGCGGTGCATGCGGAATTGCAGTCAATGTTTTACTCGCACTCAGCAAGGCGGCAGCGGGACTTGTATTTCACAGCATAGCCTTAGTTGCCGACGCCGCAAATAATATGACCGACGCCGCATCAAGCGTAATAACCCTTATAGGCTTTAAGCTGTCGGGAAAAAAGCCTGACAGCGGACATCCTTACGGTCACGGGAGAGTTGAATACATAAGCGGACTTATAATGTCGTTTATCGTACTGCTCTTAGGTCTGTCACTCCTGAAATCATCCGTAAACCGGATACTGACCCCAAAGCCGTCGGAGTTTTCATGGCTGACAGTGGCGGTGCTTATCGTATCCATTTTTGCAAAGCTGTGGTTGTCTCTCTTTTACAAGAAATTTCAAAAGCTTACCGGATCGGCTACCTTTTCAGCCGCCTCGGCAGACAGCCGCAACGATGTTATCACGACATTTGCCGTTCTGCTGTCCACCGTTATTTATGCCGTCAGCGGCTTTGACATTGACGGATATACGGGAGCGCTTGTCTCTGTATTTATTATTATCTCCGGAATCGGACTTATCCGCGAAACCCTCGACCCTTTACTCGGTCAGCCGCCGGAAAAAGAGCTTGTCGAGGAAATTTACAACCGCACGATGGCGCACAGAGGGGTTATCGGCATTCACGACCTTGTCGTACACAATTACGGACCGGGCAGAATATTTGCGTCGCTTCATGCAGAGGTTCCGGCAAATGCAGACATGCTGGAAAGTCACGACATGATTGACAACATTGAACATGAATTCAAAAATGAAATGGGGCTTGAAATGGTAATACACATTGACCCGGTAATTACCGACGATCCTTATGTTTCACACTTAAAATCGCAAATGATTTCGGTTATAAACAGGATTGACGAACGTCTTACGCTGCATGACTTTCGTGTAGTAAAGGGCCCTACGCATACAAACGTCATATTTGACGTTGTTGTGCCGCGCGACATCGGTTTTGGCGACAAGGAGCTTAAAGAAAAAATTGATGAACTGTTTTCTGAAAAAAACGAAAACTGCAACACGGTAATTACCTTTGACAGAAGCTATATAGATTAATAAATCCCCTGTATGCAAAAAAGCACACAGGGGATTTTATTACTTTTTAAAAATATCACAGACAAAATAATAAAGCGGTACGGTCAGAAATACTATCCACGACGGATGCCAGTTGGAATATACAAGACCGAAAATCATGTAAATCATCGCGGCAAGCACGGGATATGCAAAATGAGCCGCGTTCTTTTTATATACTGCATCAATAAGAGTATAATAAAGCGGGATCGTCATAAAAATAATCCAGCCCGTACTCCATCCTCCGAAGATGTCGCAAAAGCCAAAGATTATATATAAAAGCGCGCACACTACGGGAAACGGAAATTTTTTTAATCCGCGGACAATATCAGGGCATTCTTCATCCTCTTTAGCGTGTGAGAAGATATGATCTTCTTTCAAATTATTTTTCCCGTCACGAACAAAAACTCCGTCGCCATCTATATGTACATGCGTATCGTCAGCCGCTGAATCGACATGGATACCGTTAAATCCTATATCTACGCTGTCGCCGTTTTTTGCTCTAACATGTATTCCGTGTTTAAATGAAACGCTGTCTGAACGCTTTTGATTGTCAGGATTCTCATCACCCGACAAGCTGCAATTATTTTCTTCCTCATAAGAGTTTTTTCCGTACTGACCGCCAAGCGGCGCACCGTTAATAAGCTCGTCAAGGGTCACCCCGTAAATTTTAGAAAGCATAATCAGATTATCGGTGTCCGGAGACGCCTCGGCACGCTCCCATTTTGAAACAGCCTGACGTGAAACACCTATCCGCTCCGCAAGCTCCTCCTGGGAAAGACCGTTTTTCTTCCGATATTCCAGCAGTCTTTGACCTATCTCGATATTCATGAATTTATCTGCCTTTCGTTTTTGAGTACATTATAACCGCAAGGCGCAGTTTTTACAATATATTCGGCTTTACATACACGCAACCTGCGGTTGCGGCGATGACAAGATATAAAATAAAGCCGCGGCGCAAAAAGCGCCGCGGCATGCAGTTTATATGTAAACTGTAATTATTCAGCCTCGATTGCCTCTGTCGGACAAGCGGACGCACAAGCGCCGCAATCGATACATTCATCGGGATTGATGACGTACTTGTCGTCGCCCTGAGAAATCGCGCCTACGGGACATTCACCCTCACAGGTGCCGCATGCGATGCAGTTATCTGTTATAACGTGTGCCATTAAAATACACCTCCTTATTATTAACATGCTTATAATAACAAAACTAATAGCATATTGCAAGAGTTTTTTTATATCATTTTTAAAAATTTCAAAATTACTTTTCACTGTCGGAAAACCGCTTCAGACTGTGCTGTACTGTCTTTTACCGCAAGCCCTGCGTAGCCCGTCAAAAAACTTCATTTGTACGCATACTCGGTTTTTTACCGACAATTATTCGTCCTCAAGCTCGTGCAGAAGCTCTTGTTCCTCCCTTGACACGGTATTTTTCCCGCCTTTTAACACCTTTATAGCATCCGCATTATAGGTGTTATAAATAACGGCGCCGTCCTTTTGAGTGATTGCCGCACGAACCGTCTGCTTTAGAGTATTTACCTCCGCCACGGTCGCGTTGCCGTCCGGTGTCTTAATAAGCGCGCCTACGCGCGGCAGTCTGCGGTTAAGCTCCTCATATGCCTCCTGCTCATAGTTTAGACAGCACATAAGCCGCCCGCAGGTTCCCGATATCTTAACGGGATTTAACGACAGTCCCTGTTCCTTTGCCATTTTTATTGATACAGGGTGAAAATCGCCCATAAAGCTGTGACAGCAAAACGGTCTGCCGCACATGCCCAGTCCGCCTTTCATCTTGCATTCGTCACGCACGCCTATCTGCCGCAGTTCAATTCTTGTTTTGAAAACAGTTGCCAGCTCCTTGACAAGCTCTCTGAAGTCAACCCTGCCCTCTGCGGTAAAGTAAAAAAGGATTTTACTCTCGTCAAAGGTATACTCCACCTCCACGACAGTCATATCAAGCTTTAGCTTTTCTATTTTCTTTGTGCAGATATCAAACGCCTTTTCCTCTTTGCGGCGCAGTGCCTGCATCTTTTTGATATCGGCGGAATCCGCAATTCGGATTACCGGCTTGAGCGGCGAAACGACCTCCCGCTCCTCCGCCTCGCGGTTGCCCTGAACGACCTCGCCGCATTCCTTGCCGCGCGCCGTTTCGACAATACACCACTGACCCTCCGAAAGCTCAAGCTTACCCGGATCGAAATAGTACATCTTACCGCCGTTTTTAAATCTGACTCCAACTATATTAATCAATATTTTTTCCTCCGCAAAGAAGTATGACAATACGCGCCGCGGCAAGCGCGGGATTTACATTCGCGTTAATAAGCTCAAGCGTATCCTGACACGTCAGAGCAGCGTCATACAATATATTTAAATCTATTTTATCAAACTGCGCGCTGTTTTTCAATATGCTGTCCCGAAAAACAAGAGTGTCAATATTTGCCCTGCCGACCGTGCGGTATACAGCCGTATCGCGCAGATACATGGTGAGAACGGGAAGAAATTCAAGCAATTCTTCCTTGCTCATCTTCGACATTACCGATGCTGCCGAATACTCGTTTTTTACAGCACAGCAGAGCATAAGCTTTTCACACTTTGCAGCATGTGCGTCAAAGTCAACAGACTCTGCCAGCGTCATAGCAAGACCTACGTTTCCGGACGCGGCATACATTGCCGTTTCAAGACGCATCACGGAAATATCGGGATATATGTTTTTCAGGTACCGCGCGCCCTCCTTCGCCTCCACGTATTCCATATCGTACACACAGCAGCGCGAGATTACAGTAGGCAGCACTCTGCCCCGGCTTTCACTTAAAAGAATAAAAACGGCAAAAGACGGCGGCTGCTCCAAAACGGTCAGAAGTGCGTTCTGACCCGCGTCGTTCATAAGCTGCACTCCGTCTATTATGTAAATCTTACGTTTGCCCTCACTCGGCTTTACAAAAGCGTCTGCACGCATCTGCCTTATCTGTTCAACGGAAATCAGCTTTTTGCCGTCGGGCGGTGAAACAGTGATAACATCCGGATGTGTGCCGCGGCATACTTTCTGTCCGTTTTTACCCACAAGCTGCTGCGCCAGCAGATAAGCCGCAGTCTTTTTGCCTGTGCCGACTGCTCCGCAGAAAAGATATGCGTGCATAGGTCTGTCCGACGAAACAGCGCTTGTCAGCTGCTCCTTCATTCGGTTGTTTGACAAGAGCGCCTCAAACATTTTCGTATTCCCGCTTAACATTTGGCGACACATACAGCGGCGAAATATCAATCACCGCTCGGTCTCCGCACTTACATTCGATATCTGTAACGTCCACCATTGTATGAGTCAGCGCGATTCTGCCAACGGCGCGCGTTCTTTTACCGTTTACCGTAACAGGCAGACGGTTGTCGGAAAAAAGCATTTTAAATACGTTAAAGCCGTATCGCGCAATATCAATTAAGCGATACGTATCATAGCCCTTGCCGACAAGCACGCCGTCACCCGAGCCTGTGCACAGCACTGCAACGCGGGTGTCACGCTTTAGTTTAAACACACCGCCGTAACCGATATTGGAGCCCTTTTTCAGCATGCGTATATCCGCAATTTCCGTTTCAAATCTTCCTACCCGTTTAAGGTCGGCGTCCGTGTTCATGGGCAGTCTGCCCAAGAGGGCAGAGCCGACTCTCACGGCATCAAGATGGTACTTACCGTCGCGCAGAGCGGCGCACGAGTTTGCAATATGCCTTATTCCCGCTTTAATACCGCTGTCCCGCAGCTTTTCGATAACCTCATTGAATTTTTCCAGCTGGATATCAGCTGATTTTGAATTAATATTAAAGGACTCGTAAAAATGAGAAAATATCCCGCGCACGCTGAGTCCCTCCAGCCCGTATACCGCTTTTATTTCCGATATATTTCCGGGCATAAATCCAAACCTGCCGAAGCCGGTATCGATTTTAACATGTACTCTCACAGTCACGCCCTTTTGGGCGGCATAATCCGCAATACGGCGAGCCTGACCGAGAGAATCAACCGCAATTATAAGTCCTGCATCCACAGCCGCCCTGACGGACATATCGTCATGATAGCAGGACAGCAGTAAAATATCAGACCCCTGCCCCGCAAGCGGCAGCGCCTCTTCCAGACGCGACACGGCAAAAAGCGACACGCCGCAGCAGCCGGACAGAAGCTCCATCACCTTTGCTGCGCCCAAACCGTAGCAATCCGACTTCAGAGTGGGTATTACAAGCGCGTGAGTATGACGGGCAAGCTCATTATAGTTATGAATTATATCGTTTGTATTTATTACAAACCTTGTCATTTCGCGCCTCTGTTTTTCAGCTTGAATTTTATCATATTGAGATGTCGGTAATTCTTTTCCGCAAATTTGAGAAACCTATTGAGCAGCGGACGGTAGACGATACTCATTTCACCCACAAACTCGGTAAACTCGCCGTTAAAGCCCTTTTTAAAGCGGTATAGCCCGTAGAGCGGGTTGTCCTCGCTGATATCGCCCGAAACTCCGCGGAAATCGTAAATATCCGCGCCGACCTCAACCGCCCATTTTATCATCTCGAACTGAAGAAGATAATTGGGCATGACATTGCGGTAGGAATCACTTGACGCACCGTACAGATACCAAACCTTGTTGCCGTACCAAATCGCAATGGTGCCCGCTATCGGCTTTCCGTCAAGATACGCCATATACAGACGCGCGTGCTCGCCCATCGCATCGAGCAGACGACGGAAGTACGCCGCGTTTCTGATGACGAAATTGTCGCGTATACCCGTTTCCAGCATGATTTTATAAAAGTCGTCCACATGGGACTTGTCCTCGATTTTTACCGTAACGCCCTTTTTAACCGCAACGCGGATATTATACCGGGTTTTCTGATGAAAGGACGCCAAAAGCTCCTCGTCGTTTCTGCCGTTAAGATAAAGCCTGAAAACATATCTCGGCTGAACGCCCTCGAAATTTTTAGACTGGTCGGGCAGAGTAAAGTTGAGCTCACGGCAAATTTTCACAAACTCGCCGTCGCTGCTTTTAACGTCGGGATCGATTTTAAGTATATACGCGCCGTATTTTTTTGCAAGAGCGTTCACGCCGTCCATAAGCGCGCGCATAACCGACATATCGTGTATATCGCAGACGGGACCGCGCGGACTGTACATCATATTTGCGCGAAAGAGCGGCACGCGGCGCACCAGGACGCCCATACTGCCCGTAATCTCGCCGTTTTCCCCGCGAACGATAACTGCCTCAAACTTCCAGTCGGTTTTGATTTTTGCCCACATGACAGACTGGGCAAAATGACCCTTGTCACAGCTTTTGACAAAGCGCTCATATTCTTCAACCTGAGATTTATTGTTTAAATCCAGATACTCCAATGCCATTCTCCTCTCAGAAAACTCTTCTAAGTTAATATTATAACCAAAAAACACACGTTTGTAAATAAAGTATTTGATTTTCCGTCAAAATAGTGTATACTATATCTATAAAATATTTGAAAGGATGTATCGGAAATGGTAACAAAGGATTCCGTAATAGGCGATATTCTCGACAAATACCCCGAGACCGCGCAGTTCTTTCTTGAGATAGGAATGCACTGTCTGGGCTGTCCCTCTGCAAGAGGAGAGACAATCGAACAGGCCTGCGCCGTTCACGGTGAAGATTGCGACGCGCTGATTGAGCGCATAAACGAAGCGATTGCGTAACGCATAGGCATCAGACGGCGTGCGGGTTTTACTATCCGCATGCCGTAATTTTTTTCAAAGGAAGGTATCATGCCCAACATCATTCTTTTTGACCTTGACGACACAATACTGGACTTTCACAAGTCGGAAAAAGCAGCGATTACAGAGACGATGTCACAGCTGGGCGCGCCCGTATCGGAGCAGAATATTGCTCTGTACAGCAAAATCAACGACAGCATGTGGAAGAAATTAGAGCGCGGAGAGCTGACCCGCGCACAGGTGCTTTTAAACAGGTTTGAGGAGTTTTTCGGCGCCGTAGGCATCGAATGCAGCCCGTTATCGGCAAAAAAGCTGTACGAACACTATCTGTCCGAGCAGTGCTTTTTCATAGACGGCGCACAGGAAATTTTAAAGCGGCTGTATTTAGAATACGAGCTGTACATAATTTCAAACGGCACGGCACATGTTCAGGACGGCAGAATTGCAGCGGCGGGAATTGCAAAATACTTTAAAGATATTTTCATTTCGGATAAAATAGGCGTGAACAAGCCCTCAAGGGAGTTTTTTGAGTACTGTGAAAAACAGATTCCGGACTTTGACAAAAGGCGTGCTCTGATTGTGGGCGACAGTCCGTCATCCGATATTTTAGGCGGCATTAACGCGGGCATTGCGACCTGCCGCTTCAATCCGCATAAAAAGCCGAATCCCGAAGATATACAGCCGGACTATGAGATTAATTCTCTGTCTCAGCTGCCCGCGGTGCTGGACAATTTTTTCGGCAAGGCTGACAAACAGACAGGAAACTAAGCGGTGAGCAAATGGTAAATATTTATTACGGCCGCGCGGGCACAGGCAAAACGCACGCGCTTGAAAACGAGGCGCGCCGCCTTTTAAAAGAGGGTATGCGCGTCTTTTTCGTTGTGCCCGAACAGCTCACGATATCGCGCGAATACTCTTTTAACGAAACAGAATTACAAGGGGTACAGGTGCAAAGCTTCAGCCGTCTATCCAACACCGTTTTCCGCCTGCTGGGAGGCACGGCGAAAAAGCTGCCTGACAGCGCGATGAATACTGCCGCACTGTACAGAGCGGTAAAGGAAGTATATCAGAGCCTATCCTTCTATAAAAGCACGGCGTTAAGCCACGGGTTTATTTCAAAGCTGTCGTCCGCCTTTGCAGAGTTTGACACCTGCCGCATCAGTCTTGAAAGCATAGAGGCAATACCGCAGGACAGCATACCGCCGTCCACGCTCTTGAAATACCGCGATATGTTTTTGATTTACAGACGCTTCAAGCAGCTGTGGGAGGGCGAGTACAAAGCGCCGGGAGACGACATAACGCTTGCCGCAGCCATGCTGGAAAACAACGACATTTTTAATGACGCCGTATTTATGTTTGACGGCTTTTACGGCTTTACCGCGCAGCAGCTGGAACTTATCTCTCAGCTGATGTCACAGGCATCGGGCTGTTTCTTTGCGTTTACAACCGACCTTGAAAGCGAGCTGTTCCAAACCGTCTCCAAAGAGGTACGCCGCATTGAGGCAATGTGCAAAAGGCAGGATATTCCGTGCACGCATATAAAGACAGACGGCGTTCAAAGGCGGCTGACTGCGCCGGCGCTGCGCTTTATTGAAAGCAGTGCCGCTCAAGCTCCGACACTCACCCACCCGAATGAAAAATACGCAAACGACCCCGGTCTTACGGTTTATTGCGCAAAAAATTCAGGCGAGGAGCTTAACTTTATTGCATGCAAAATAAAAAACGACGTATTAAACGGCAAATACCGTTACCGCGACATTGCGGTGCTCTCGCCCGACAGCGAAAGCCTCAGCCCGCTCGCCGCCGCCGTTTTTGCAAAGCACGGCGTGCCCGCCTTTACCGATATCAAAAAAAGTCTCTTGTCAATGCCGCTGACCGCAATGGTGCTGAGCGCCGCGGAGGCGGCATGCGACGGTTTGAATTACGAAAATGTTTTTTCATTTCTCAAAACAGGGCTTGCAGGGCTTTCCTTTGACGACATAAGCATACTCGAAAACTACGTGCGTATGTGGAAAATAAAGGGCGGCGGCTGGCTGCGTGAGAAATGGACGCAAAGCCCGTCCGGCATTTCGTCCGGCATCCGCGACTGCGCCGATAACGACAGTCGGCTGTTACATATAAACGAGCTTAAAAACAAAGCGACAGCTCCGCTCATTCGATTTTCGGAAAATATAAAAAAAGCACACGGATGCGAGGACATGCTGCGTGCGGTATGCGGGCTTTTTGATGATTTGAACGTATCAGACGCACTGTTGTCCCGCGCACGGTATTTTGAGAGCACGGGGGAACTGCATTTAAGCGACGAGTACACACGTATATACGAAATATTCATTCAAATGCTGGACAGCATAAACGAAATTTTCGGCAACATGAAAATATCTCCCGATGAATTTTACGATATACTCAGCGTCTGTGCCGGCAGCGTCACTGTCTCGTCCCGCCCTGCATGTACCGACGAAATTATTTTTTCGGGGCTGGGCAGAGTGCGCACAGAGAATGTAAAGTGCATATATATCTGCCGTATGAATGACGGGTTTATACCCAAAACTCCTTCCGACAACGACCTTATCACCGACGCGGACAAGCGTCTTTTTGCAAAATACGGCATAACCACGTCTATGGATTTTTTACAGAGCGCCGCGCGTGAAAAATTCGACTTTTACAGTGCGCTTACTTCAGCCTCAAAAGAGCTTGTACTATCATATTCCACCTTTGAAATAACAGGCGAGGAGCTTTTAAAATCGGAATTTCTGGAAAGCATTCAGCGGCTGACGGGCACAGAGGAACTGATTTATGAAAAACTGCCGCCCGAATTTCACCTTGTCAGCATCGCGGGGGCATCCGATCTTGCCGCAAGGCTTAAAAACCCGCGTCTTACAAAAGAGGTGTACAAGGCGGGGGGGATTGCGCAAATTCAAAAAACGGAAAACGACAGGCTGAGCGACGACATCGTATACGGACTCTACTCTAAAAATCTTCGGCTCAGCTTTTCGGGCATTGAGGAGTTTATCGGCTGTCCGTTCAGATTTTTCATAGACAGAGGGCTAAAAGCCCGAAAAAACGAAACGGTGGAAATGAACCCGGCAAATATAGGCACGTTTATACACCACGGACTGGAGCGGCTGCTGTCGGGAGAATTTGACCTTGAAGGAGATATAAGCGCTCACATCGACACAATATCAGACGATTATAAAAACAGTGTTTTAAAGGACTGCACAGGCAGCTCAAAACGCTGGGACAAATTATTTTTAAGGGCAAAGGGTGCGCTCAGCGGCGCGGCAAACAGCGTTGTAAAGGAAATACACGGCTCGGATTACAAGCCCTTTGATTTTGAAATCGATATATCACGGTACACGCCGCCCGCACAGCTTCCCGGCGGGTGCACCCTTACCCTTGTCGGCAGCATAGACCGCGTCGATATACTTGAGCGTCAAGACGGGCGGTTTGCCAAGATAATCGACTACAAAAGCGGCAGTCAGGACTTTTCGCTCAAAAAGATATACAACGGGCTTTCCATGCAGCTGCCTATTTATGCAGGAGCTGTCAAAAGCAGGTTCCCGGATATAAAAATTGCCGCCATGTACTATCTCAAAGTCGGAGTACCCGACATTAATCTTACCGACAAAAACGGTATCGACAGTGAGCAGTACCTTGAAAAAACGGAGCAATACTACAAGCGCGACGGAATTTTCAGCGCTAAAGCAGCAGCAGGCACAAGGCTTGGCGACGGAATTAAGACACTCGGCAAAATAAGAAAGGAAAGACTTGTCAGCGACAGCGAGCTTGACAGACTTATAGACTTTACGCGGCGGAAAATATACGATACGGGGGTATCGGTTATGTCGGGAAACGTCACTGTATCGCCTATTGACGACAACAGCGTCAGCGCATGCGCTTACTGCGATTACGGCGATATCTGCAAAGTAAGCAGAAATCCCGAATGCAGACGGAAGTTAGAGCCGCTTCCGGACGGATTTTTGGAAAAGGAGGATTTACGGTCATGAAGTTTACACCCTCGCAGAAGCTTGCCTCAGAGCTCACGGGAAACAGTCTGACGGTAAGCGCCGCCGCAGGCTCGGGCAAAACCGCGGTTCTGGTTGCCCGCGTTGTCTCACGGCTGTGCGGCAAAGAGAAGCAATGCAGTGCCGACCGGCTTTTAATCCTCACCTATACAAACGCCGCAGCCGCACAAATGCGGCGCAGAATTGCGGGCGCGCTCAGGGATAAGCTTTCGGAAAATCCCGACAGCGATTATATCAGACGGCAGCTTTTACTGCTGCCTGCCGCAAAAATCTGCACGATACACGCGGCATGTTTTGACCTTATCCGTCAGAATTTTGACAAGCTCGGACTTGATCCCCGGTTTTCAATAGCGGAGGAAACAAGACTGGAGCTTATGCGCTCAGAGCTTACGGACGAATTTATCGAAGACCTGTATGAACGCGCGGAAAACGACGAAAATGCACAAGCCGTCATAAGCTATTTTACCCGCGGCAGAGACGACAGCGCGCTTTACGACGCACTGCAAAACGGCTGTGCGTTTTTGCAAAACGAGCCATATCCCGAAGACTTTATTGAATTTGCCTGCCGAACAAATGACAGCGTGTTTGATTTGCTGCCCGACGGATTTATATACAAATATATACATAAAACCCTGTCCGACATAGTACGGCAATATGATGCGCTTACATCGCGGGCACAGTTCGCCGGCTTTGAAAAGCTGTGTGAATTTTACGGCGATGAACGCAACGGCATACAGCAGGTTTTAAAATTTATTACAGAGCGTGATTTCAATAAAGCGCAAAAGGCAGCCGAAACAAAGCTTAAAAACCATCCTCCGCGCAAAAAAGACACGGACGAAGAACTGTGGAACAGCCTTAAGGAAGAGCATGGACGTCAGAAGGAACGGTTTTCAAATCTATGCGACGACTTTCTGTATTCAGACGAAAGCGCTGTACTCAATGACAGAAAAAGCGAGCTTTTAATAATAAAGCAGTTTTTCACGCTTTGCCTTGAGCTGGAAAACAAGCTGAAAGCACAGCGAAGGCGTTTGAAGCTTGTCAGCTTTAACGACGCGGAAAAATACGCGCTAAAGCTTTTAATAGCAAGCCACAGCGGCAAAAGCATTGTCAAAACGGAGCTTGCAAAACAACTGTCTGCTTTTTACGACGAGATAATAGTTGATGAATTTCAGGACTGCAGTAAAATACAGGACTATATATTCCGTTCGCTTTCAAAAGATGAAAAAAATATTTTCACGGTGGGCGATGTAAAGCAGAGCATTTACCGCTTCAGAAATGCTTTTCCTCAGTTATTTATAAAAAAGCTGGAGCATGCGGCGCTGCCGCAGGCAGATGAGACGGCGCTCACATACCCGGCAAAGCTGAACCTTGAGCATAACTTTCGTTCACATCCGAAAATTCTGAATTTTGTCAACCGTGTTTTTGACACTCTGATGACAAAAGAGCGCGGCGGTATTGACTACTGCAGCGGACACAGACTGTCAAACGGAGGTCTGTACGACCAAGACGCGCCCGCGTCCGTTACGCTGTCGCTGCTGGTTTCAAACGGTCAGGAAAAACAAACCGCACTTTCGCGGCTGGAGGGTGAAGCAAACTTTATAGCAGGCAAAATAAAAGAGATTGTCGGTACGCTGTCATTTTACGACACAGACAAAAATATACAGCGCGCCGTAACATACGGGGACATTGCAATACTTATGCGCGCTCCGGCGACAACCGGTGCCGTTATAGAAAAGACGCTGGAGGCGGCGGGAATCGGATGCATCAATAACAATCCGAGCGAAAAATACCTTGATACACCGCACGTGCGCGATGTGCTGGCATATCTTCAGTCCATAGACAATCCGTATAATGACATACCTCTTATAACGCTCATGTATTCCGACTACTTCGGCTTTACTGTAAACGAGCTGGGAAAAATACGTGCCCGGAATAAGAATATGCTGTTTTTTGACGCGGTGAAAAGCTACGCTGAAAAGGACGAAAAGACAAAGAACTTTGTCAATACGCTGGAAAACCTGCGTCAAAAGAGCACCGTCACCGACGTTTACGGACTTTTAAATATAATATACGAGCAAAGCGGGATTTTGCTGCGCGTGCTCAGTGAGCCCGACGGTGAAGCCGCACGGGCAAACCTCATGCTGCTTCTGGATTTTGCGGCACAGTTTGAAAGCATGCGATACCGCGGACTGTTTTCGTTTATAAACTACGTCTTAAAGCTGATTGAAAGAGATCAGACGGTACCTGCGGCAAGACTGAGAAAATCGTACAGCTGCGTACATCTGCTGTCAATACACCGTTCAAAAGGACTGGAGTTTCCCGTCGTATTTCTTGTAAACGCCGGCAACGACATAACGCTGAACATCAGCGGCGACATTCTCGCCGACAGCGAGCTGGGAGCCGGCGCATATCTGCGCGACAGTGTAAAGCACCGTGATTTCAGTACTCTTTGCAGAACGGCAATAAAGGAAAAAATCAAAGAGGATGAAATTTACGAGTATATAAGGCTTTTGTACGTTGCGCTTACACGCGCAAAAAGTCACCTGTTTATCAGCGCCGCCATGAACGCCGACGACGCGGAAAAGGCGATACTGCGCGCCGAACGTTCGGGCGGTATGCCGTCAGACTGCGATATCTGCGATAAAAAGAACTTTTTCATGTGGATACTCTATTCGGTAATCGGGTGCGCCGACGCCGCGCCGTTTGCAGCCTTTGCAGGAGCTCAGGCAATGCCCCGAAAGGAGGGAAGCGGTCTTTTCAAGGCGGAAATTTTTACACTCGGCAGTGAAAGTGAAAGCCCGTTATCGGAGGACGCCTGCAACGAGAGTGACGAAAGCGTATTTTCGGCAAAATATATAGAAGAAATGATTTCGCGTAAGTACGCCTTTGAAGAAAGCACGAAAATCCCGTCAAAGCTCTCGGTATCTGAAATAAAAAGCATGAAAAATGCCGATACGGAGGTCAAAAAAAGCGTGCCGCAGCCGCGGTTTCTTCAAAACGGCGTAACGGGCGCCGACCGCGGCAATGCAACGCACAGATTTTTGCAGTTCTGCGATTTTGACGCCGTCTGTGACATGGCTTCACTTGAACGCGAGGCTAAGCGCCTGACTGAAAACGAATTTATTTCAAAACGCGACGGAGAGCTTATCGAAAGGGAAAAGATACTCGCCTTTTTACAAAGCGATACAATGCGCCGCCTCAGTACGCTCGGCACCTGCAGTAAAGAACAGCGTTTCTTGTTTACTCTGCCCGCAAACGAGGTTATGGATACAGACAGTGACGAACAGATAATAATACAGGGCGTCATTGACTGCTGGTATGTCGAAAACGGAAAAGCCGTAATCGTAGACTATAAAACAGACAGCGTAAAGTGCGCCGCAGAGCTTGTGCGCCGATATGAAGTCCAGCTTCAGATGTATGAGAAGGCGCTTTTGAAGCTAAATGGAATAGAAACCGCGCACAAATATATATACAGCTTTGCGCTGTCCGAGTTTATCGAGGTCTGACAGACGCCACCGCAGTCTGCTTCAATCGGATTTTTCTTTTTATATACGCTGCGTTTTAATTTGCGGCAAAGCAATTAAAACAGTACGTGAGAATTTTATAAAATAAAAATAAAAGACATGGCATATATTTTTCTGTAAGGAGAAATAAAGCCATGTCATTTTTATTACCATGTGATATCAAATACAATCCTCACGGAATACGCTCGAAAGATGCCGAACAGCTTAGACGGCAGCACGGCGACAACAGCTTTACAAAGCGCCCGCGCAAGACATTTTTCAGACAGTATCTGTCCGCGTTCGGAGATCCGATTATAAAAATTCTGCTTGCGGCGCTCGCACTGAATATTCTCATTGCAATTAAAAATGCCAATATTTACGAGCCGCTGGGCATTGCAATCGCGCTGTTTCTCGCCACCTTTGTATCAACGCTGTCCGAATACGGAAGCGAAAGCGCATTTTTAAAGCTGGAGCAGCAAGCCGTGACGGCGGAGTGCCGCGTAATGCGGGATAAAAAGCTGATAACACTGCCCGTGAGTGAGCTTGTTGTAGGAGATACCGTATATCTGAGTGCAGGCGAGCGAGTCCCTGCGGACGGCATAATAATGCAGGGAAATATATTCACCGACCAGTCGGCGCTTAACGGAGAAAGCGCCGAGGTACAAAAAAGTCCCGGACATGCGGGAGAGCAGTGGGAGCTTTCATCAAAAAGCCAGATTTTCCGCGGAAGCGTTATTACATCCGGCGAGTGCATAATGACGGTCGGCAGAACAGGCGACCGCACATTTTACGGAAATGTCGCCGCCGAAATACAGAGCGAGGGGATAAAAAGTCCTCTGACCCAAAAGCTCGGCAAACTTGCAAGCGTGCTCAGTAAAATAGGCTACGGTGCGGCATCGCTCGTATTTCTTGCCGACATGTTTAATCTTTTGGTTTTGGACAATATGTTCAACCTTGCAAGCATCCGCACGGAAATTCTGACTCCGTCCGTCATGATTTCAAACGTACTGCACGCCGTAACGCTTGCAATAACGGTAATGGTAGTCGCCATACCGGAGGGACTGCCGATGATGATAACCGTAGTACTGTCCGCAAATATGCGAAGGCTGAAGCGTGATCATGTGCTTGTACGGCGGCTTATGGGGATCGAAGCAAGCGGCAGCCTGAATATACTGTTCTGTGACAAAACGGGAACACTGACAAGCGGACGTCTCTCCGTCACCGGATTTTATGACATAAACGGACGCTTTTTCCGTGAGATACCGTCTGCAGAGCGGGAGGACGTTCTATGCTGCTGTCAGCTGGGCAGCGACAGCACGATGATAGGCAACAAGCCGGTAGGGGGAAATGCAACCGACCGCGCGGTACTGAGCTTTGTATATGACAGAGCCTACGACAGCGTAACAGTATCCAAAAAAATTCCGTTTGACAGCACAAAAAAATACGCGGCAATAAAGCATGCAGGCACATGGTACATAAAGGGCGCCCCGGAAGTATTATTTGAAAAAGCTGAATATGTAAGCGATGCACTGAGAAAGCGCTGGCATGAGCTGGCAGGAGAAGGTGTGCGTGTAATAGCTCTTGCCAAAAGCCGGGATATGGAGCATTACAATATTATAGGAATTCTCGCAATTAAGGACAGCGTTCGCCGTGACGCCAGATTTTCCGTTAAAACAGTACAAAATGCCGGAATTTATGTCTGCATGGTTACGGGCGACAATGCCGACACCGCAAAAGCGGTGGCGGAATCCTGCGGAATACTGACGCCTGACGCCGTGACACTCACAAGCAGCGAAATGGCACTCTTGTCTGACAGTGAGCTTGCCGAGCTGCTGCCGCGGCTGAAGGTTGTCTCGCGCGCTCTGCCCGCAGACAAGAGCAGGCTTGCAAGAGTATCACAGAGTGCGGGGCTTGTGTGCGGCATGACGGGAGACGGCATAAATGACGCCCCTGCTCTCAAACGCGCCGACGTCGGCTTTGCCATGGGCAGCGGCACGGAGGTTGCAAAGCAGGCGGGTGACATTGTGATACTTGACGACAACTTCACCTCAATCTCAAAAGCGATACTTTACGGCAGAACAATTTTCAAAAGCATACGCAAATTTATTGTATTCCAGCTGACAATGAATCTCTGCGCCGTCGGAATATCTATAATCGGACCGTTTATCGGCGTCGATACGCCCGTTACCGTAATGCAGATGCTGTGGATCAATATTATAATGGATACCCTGGCAGGACTTGCGTATGCAGGAGAGCCGCCGCTAACACGGTACATGGATGAAAAACCGATTAGCCGCAGCGAGCACGTATTGAACGGAAAAATGGCGGGACAGATATTTACTATGGGCGCTTACAGTCTGCTGCTGTGCGTTGTGTTTTTGGCAAGCGGATATTTCAGAGAAAGATTCGGCTTTTACACGGATAACCTAAGATTTATGACCGCATTTTTCGCGCTGTTTATATTCAGCGGAATATTTGCCAGCTTTTCGGCGCGCAGCGACGGAATCCGCATTTTTGCAAACCTTGCAAAAAACCGAGCCTACATATTTATATTCATGCTGATAATCGCAGTTCAGCTCTGGCTTATTTATTTCGGCGGAAGCATGTTCCGCACATCGGGAATACCGTTCGGTATGCTTCCTGAAATACTTGCTCTGAGCGCGGGGGTTATACCGGCTGATATGATAAGAAAGCTCATCATAAGGAAAAAAAGATAAAAACACCGGAGTGCTTTGGCACTCCGGTGTTTTTATTACGGTCCTGTACCTACCGAATTTAAAACCATCTCTCCGTTATATACATTTGCATAGCATACGGCATATTTATCAATTATCCAGCCGTCATCTCCCATAACACCGTTGCCTGCAATCCAATCATATCCGAGCCCTAAGGCATCGCTTTTTGGCTTTACCGAGTAAGTGACAGACACCTGATACTGAGACCTCTCATCGGGGTCTGAATATTGACTTACCTTTATATCAAGTATTCTGTAATCCTCAAGCCCGCCTATACCCTCGATATATTTACAGAAGGCACGCTCGGCATAAATTTTAAGCGTCTCGTCATTGCTGCGCCAGGCGCCGTCGTCGCTCTTGTAGTAAGTTGTTTTACCCGTAAATCTTTCGGGCGTTACGCCGTCAGATGAAAGATAGGTTACGATATATCTGCATTTTGGCTCGCCGTAGCTTCCCATACTGCCGTTGCCCACTGCAGTGCGAATAAACTCTTCCGCGCTTTTACCCGATTTCTTTACAGCCTCCTCAAGAGCGGGCATTGAGCCGACATAGCCCTCCTCATATCCGTCGTACTCATCAAGCTGTACTGTAACTATATTGCTTTGCTTGTCATATTCATAGAAAACAAGCTCCATATACGTATTTGGATTGTACGAACCGATTTCAATCGGGACATTATAATTTTCATCAAGGTCAAAGTCCAAGCCGTACAGCTTGCTCGCCGCCTTACTGAATGCATCACCGCTAAGGCTTTCGGGAAAGTCCAGATACGCGTATATATTCCACCGGAGGTCAGAAACGGTAAGCTCGTCGTCTTCTTTAAAATCGGGCATGTAGTCAATGCGGTATTCCCCGGCAAAATCGTAATATTTAAGTCTCTGTTCCTTCGTTACGGACGGTACGTCAGCACTGTCATCGTCCGAAACAAGGTCTAAAACAAGCTTTATGAAATTATCGCTTATTCTGACCGCCATCTTATTGCCAAACGAATATTCAATGCTGAAATCATCCAAAATACCGCCGTTATCATCCTTATAAGCGTAAATTTTTACATAATCATTCAGCTTTAAGCAATAATCGGGATTATCACGCGGCAGCATTTTCAGCTCTTCGGGCGGATTTTCTTTAAGCTCACGTGTCAAAAGCTCAGCAATGTCTTTGGAAACGCCTTTTGAGCCTGTCGCTGAAATATTATACAGAATAATATCCGCCGAATTATAAAGAATGCCGAGTCTTTTTATCTCATCATAATCAAGCTCTACAACTGTTTCTCTGCTGCTGTTATCTGCAGCAAATCCAAACCACATTATGCCTAATCCGACTGAATAATCGTTATTTATAATGCTTATGTCGGCAGTACCGCCGTAGTTCCTTGAAAACTCCGTCTCCTCACCGTTTTCATAGATTTCAAAGCCTTCTTTTTTGCCCTTATACAGATATGTCCTGCCGTTTATTTCGGCTGATACATAATGCCCCTTAATGTAGCTTTCAAAAAAATCGGAAATTGTATTTTCACCCGAAATTACCCTGCCGTTTTCAACCGTTACGGGCAGCGCTTTTTCGCTGTCGTATACTCTGACGGAATTCTCATGGCTGTTTTTTATAATATCAAGATTCAAAGGCGTATCGATTTGCATGCCGTCATAAGACACAAATTGCGCAAAATACTTATTTTGAGCTCTGTCAAGTATTAGCTTCATACTGTCAAATTCCTGCTCATTAAAAGCAAATTCAATCAAACCGTACGTGCCTGTCGGCTGGTCAAGCTTGTATAAAACCGTGCCGTTCTCTCTGCATACAAAGGTTGCCACATATGACGGCGGCACCTCTCCCTGCTCCAAGCCCTCATAATTGCCGGGTCTGTCCATATGCACCATTTCAAGCGTACACATCCTGCCGCTGACATAATCGTCAAAAAATCCTTGGAGCATGTCTTTGCCGTCTATCAGCTTGCCGTCATGAGATACGGTTACAGTGTATATATTATAGTTTATCTCATCGTCCGGCGCGCCCGGTGTATCACCGATTATTCTTATTCCGCGTCCCAGCAGCGCCCAGAGTGAAAACGCTGCTACTAAAACAACCGCAGCGGCAACCGCGGATACTATTTGTATTATTTTACCGTTATTTGACTTTTTGTATTTGAGTTTTTGCAGTTTTTCTATATATTCGGCATCATTTTCAGAAATTTTATCGAGTAAATCCTTCATGGCTTTTTCATCAGGTTTTATATCTCTGAACTTATTAAGATTCATGACAACTCCTCCTCATATATTTTTTTAAGCATATCACGTGCGCGTGAAAGCCTTGTTTTAACCGCCGACGTCGAAATTTTGAGTATCTCTGAAATATCCTTTATGCTCATATCCTCGATATAAAAAAGCACGGTTACCTCGCGGTACTTTTCTTTAAGCACACTTAAATAATCATAAAGCTCGGCACAGCCGGCGTCATATTCGCCCTGCTCACCCGCATCATTCAGTGAAACGGTGCGGGAATTATCCGCACGTCTGCGCTCTGCGGCTGCTGTCTTGCGTGCGCAGCGCATCAGCCACACATTGAGCTGTGCGCGGTGAGTGAATTTCGGCTTCTTTTCAAGCAGCAGCAAAAACGTCTGCTGGTAAATATCGTTTGCAAGCTCCTCGTTTCCCGTAAGCGACAGTGCATAGCGATAAATTCCGGGACCAAATTCATTCATCATTTCCGAAAATGCCCTGCGAAACTCCGACTTATCCGCCACAATCTCTTCCCCCATTCCTCATTAATCAAACCATGGTCTTCAGTGATATAATGCTTTCAGAGCATAAAAAGGTTACAAAATATATTTAAAAAACATTGAATTTTTCCAAAGTATAGTATATAATAAATTCGGCAGTGATGAAAGAATAATCTGAGCTTTTGTTTTAAAGAGAGTCGGTGGATGCTGTAAACCGACAGCAATATTCAGAGTTTCCGCTTTCGGAGCCGGCGGTCAACAGCCGCGGGGCACGCCCCTTACAGCGTATGCGAGCGGCGGGTATCCCGCAATTTGGGTGGCAACACGGAAATCTTCTTCGTCCCATTGGTCGAGGGGGATTTTTTTATTTTCAGAAAAAACTTTCAGGAGGAAATATAAATGCTGGATTTAAAATTTGTAAGAGAGAATCCCGAAATTGTCAGGCAGAATATAAAAAACAAATTTCAGGATTCCAAGCTGCCTTTGGTCGACGAGGTTTTAAAGCTTGATGAGCAAAACCGCAAAAACAAGCAGGAGGCGGACAACCTGCGAGCAAACCGCAACAGAATTTCCAAGCAGATAGGCGCGCTTATGGGTCAGGGGAAAAAAGAAGAGGCGCAGGAAATGAAAAGGCTTGTGACCGAGCAGTCCGAAAAGCTGGCTGAGGCGGAGAAAAAAGAGGCGGAGCTTTCCGCAAAGGTCAGAGAAATTATGATGACGCTGCCCAACATTATCGATCCGTCGGTTCCGATAGGACGCGATGACAGCGAAAATGTTGAGGTGGAACAATTCGGTAAGCAGACAAAAGCGGATTTTGAAATTCCGTACCACACTGATATAATGGCGCTTTTCAACGGAATTGACAAGGAGTCCGCCGGCAGAGTATCGGGCGAGGGATTTTACTATCTCATGGGCGACATTGCAAGACTGCACAGCGCTGTTCTCGCTTATGCGCGCGATTTTATGATTGACAAGGGTTTTACCTACTGCATACCGCCGTTTATGATTCGCTCCAATGTCGTCACGGGCGTTATGAGCTTTTCGGAAATGGACGCAATGATGTATAAAATTGAGGGCGAAGACCTGTATCTGATAGGAACAAGCGAGCACTCGATGATAGGAAAGTTCATCAATACAATGACAGCTGAAAGCGAACTGCCGCTGACGCTTACAAGCTACTCACCCTGCTTCAGAAAGGAAAAGGGTGCGCACGGAATTGAGGAGCGCGGTATTTACCGCATACATCAGTTTGAAAAGCAGGAGATGATTGTCGTCTGCAAACCGCAGGACAGCATGGAGTGGTTCAACAAAATGTGGAGCTTCAGCGTAGAGCTTTTCCGCTCGCTTGACATACCTGTGCGCACACTGGAGTGCTGTTCGGGAGACCTTGCAGACCTCAAGGTGAAATCCTATGACGTCGAAGCGTGGTCACCCAAGCAGGGCAAGTATTTTGAGGTTTGCTCCTGCTCCAACCTCGGCGATGCGCAGGCAAGACGTCTGGGAATCAGAATAAAGGGCGAAAACGGCGAGAAATATCTCGCGCATACGCTTAACAATACGGTTGTTGCACCGCCCAGAATGCTGATTGCTTTCCTGGAAAACAACCTTGAGTTTGACGGAGAGAAATATTCTGTGCGTATACCTCAGGCGCTTCGTCCGTATATGGGCGGCAAGGATAAAATTGTGCAGAAATAAGCCTAAATATTTATAAAAGTCCGAAGAAAACTCTTCGGACTTTTCTTTACAAGCAAAAAATAATAGTATATAATGATTGAAAATAAAACATCAATAGCGGCGGCGATTTTATGAAAAAACATAACAATCTTGAAATGTTCTTGGAAACTGATAAAAAATATTTAGGCACCGAGCCGTATCCGCTGCCGTTTGTTCTTTATACCGTCGGTCATGCAATAAAACAGCCTGCCACAAAGCGGCCTCAGGGGTATGAGGCGCATCAGATACTGTGGGTTGAAAAAGGCAGCGGTGTATTTACGGCAGGAAACGAAACATTTACGCTGAATGAGGGTGAGGGATTTTTTTCCCGAAAAAGCACAGCGCACAGCTACCGCGCTAACGGCGATGAATTCTACACGGCATGGCTTGCATTTATGTGCAGCGACAGCCTTCTGGAGTATTATTCGCTGCCGGATCATTTCATATTTACGACAACACCGCTTTTTCGCTCTCAGGTAAACGAGCTGTACACCCTCTGTATGTCGGACAGCACGGTTTTATCCCGCTCTGCCGCGGGCTATTCACTTATTGCAGAATGGCTGACTGAAAATTTTGAGCCGGCGCCGACAAAAGAGACGGTTATCAGAAAATATCTTGAAAAAAACTACAGCCGCCCGATAACTCTTGAAGAAATTGCCGAATACGTCGGTATGAGTAAATATGCCCTGTGCCATTACTACAAAAAAAACTGCGGATGCTCGGTAATGGAGCAGCTGAAAAAAATACGCATTGCCAAGGCAAAGCAGCTCTTAAATCAGGTACCGCTCCGCGCGCAGGAGGTCGGACGTATGTGCGGCTTTGACAGCACAAGCTACTTCTGCAAGCTTTTTCGCGAGGAAACGGGGCGCACCCCGCTCGAATACAGAAAACGTCATAATAAGTGAGGTAAAAGTATGAAAAAAATTGATTTTCACGTTCACATCAACAGTCCTATCCCTATAGAAGACACAGTGAAATATTTCAACGATATGTGCAAACGCTTCGGGTACTGCGGCGTAGGGATTATGTCAACTATCGCTGCCAGCAGTCACGGAGATGACCCCGAATGCAACAACCGGGCGCTTGAAATCAAGCGACTGATGCCCGGTTCATTCGCTTTTGCCTCGCTTGACCACAAGCGTGATTTTATCAGTCAGACGCGGGAATACATGTCATCGGGCTTTGACGGAATTAAAATTTTAGAGGGAAAGCCGTCCGTTTACAGATATTACGGTTACGGACTTGACTGTGAGCGGTTTGACCGCTTTTTCGAATATGCACAAGATGAACAGATACCTATTCTGCTGCACAACTGCGACCCCGAACAAAACTGGGATATATCCCGCGCAGACGAGCGCGCAAAAGAAAAAGGATGGTACTATGACGAGAATATGCCAAGACAGCAGTATTTTTATCAAGCTTTTGAAAATATACTCTGCAAGTACCCGCAGCTCAGAATAGCGGTAGCTCACATGGGCTTTTACGCCGACAGACTCGATATCGCTTCAAGACTTCTTGATAGCTGCCCGAATATGTATTTTGATATCACGCCGGCACTTATAATATACTCTCAGCTGTCAGAAAATAAAGACGCACCCGAATTTTTCAGAAAATATCAGGACAGACTGATATACGGAACTGACGCCGACAACGGACTTTTCGGATTTGCACGCGAATACAACGACAAAAAGGTGCGTGTGATAACAGCGTTTTTGGAAAACAGCTCGCCCTGCGTTATTGACGGTATAAAAATAAACCCGATAGCTGCCGGCAATTCGATTTTACAGAAAATATACGCTCAAAATGCAATGAACTTTCTGTCAAAATAAAACCGCAAAACATTATTCAATTAAAAAATGCGCAGCCATTGGCTGCGCATGAAAAACACACGCTCTATCGCTGCTACACAAAACCTCGGTACATCACATGGTATGTCCAAAGAGAGCATGCATTTTTACCAATTTCACAGACACACATGTGACGTAACCTTATAAAGTTTTGTGTAGCATACAAATTTTAACACAAAATTACAGAAAAATCAACATTTTACAGATTTTAGTTAAAAAATTTTTAAAAACATACGGTATTTCCTTAATAAACATATAAAAATCAAATAAAAAAAGACGGATTTACCGTCTTTTTTTACTTTCTTGCTTGGGGGAACAAGAAAAAATAATAAGGGGATTAGGATGTTTTGGGTATCTTGATTATATATTCAACAAACCCTTCCCGGTCTAAAAGCTCGGTCTGGGGCTTGATACCCGACTTTTTAATCAGGTTGACCGCCTTGTTAATAGTATTTACAAATATACGCATATCTCCGACCTTGCACACCCTCTGCGGTCTCCGGGGAGTTCCTTTTTGCAGCTCTTCAATATACTGCTCGGTCTGAGAGACATTAAGTTTTTTTACTATGATATGGTCAAGCGCGCAGAACAGCTGCTGCTTATCACGAAGTTTTAGCAGCTCGCGCGCGTGGCGTTCGGTAAGATTATTAGCTATAATCATAACCTGCGCCGTCGGCGGCAGCTTTAACAGCCGCAGCTTATTGGAAACAGTTGACTGCTTTTTTCCAAGCCGCTGAGCAATTTGGGACTGAGTAAAACCGAATTCGTTTATCAGCCTTTCATAACCCGCAGCCTCTTCAAAAAACGAGAGCTGTTCGCGCTGAATATTTTCTATAAGCGAAATCTCGGCACATTCCCGACTGTCACGCTCCAGTATTATTGCAGGAATTTTTTTAATTCCGGCAAGCCTTGATGCACGCAGTCTGCGTTCTCCCGCAACAAGACTGTACCCGTCGTCGTTCTTTACCGCAAGCACAGGCTGCAAAACCCCGTGTTCCTTTATCGACGCGGAAAGCTCGGACAGTGCCGCATCCGAAAAAACCTTGCGCGGCTGATATTTTGACGGCACTATCAAATCTATATCCAGCTCCGTCACCTGTTTATTTTCTGTCTTTGAAAATAAAAACGGCATTATTTTATCCTCGCTTCCGACAGGACATATGCTTGTCCTTCGCTTTGATAAAATAATACCATTTATTTACATTTTTGTCAATATCTTTCGCTCGCTAAATAATCGGGTTTTTCGACATTGTTTTCGCAGAGCGCGGATACAAGGGATGCGTAGGCTTGATTTTCCTAATAACTATCAGTGTTCGCGTGCCCATGTTTTCAGGGAGCTCATAATGCAAAATGTCTTCAAGCTCACCTGACAATTTGGAAATTGCAGGCAAAGCCGCATCGATTTCATTTTTGTCCGGCACGCCTTTATACGCTAAAAATACACCGCCCGGCTTTACAAACGGCATACAGTACTCACAGAGCAGGTTCAAAGAGGCAACCGCACGGGAAACCGCGACATCAAAGCTGTCGCGCAGTCCCTTTTGCCGGCCCGCCTCCTCGGCGCGGGCATGAAGAGTCGCTATATTTTCAAGACCGAGCATAGAATGAACATTATCAAGAAACGCAAGACGTTTTTTAAGCGAGTCAAGCTGAAGCATGTCAAGGTCAGACCGGACAAGCTTAATCGGCAGTGAGGGAAAACCGCCGCCGCAGCCGACGTCTATCACTCGCGCATTTTCAGTGAAATAGCCGAACTTCAGCGGATACAGCGAGTCAAAATAATGCTTTATCATGACCTCGTGCGGCTCTTTTATTGCCGTAAGATTAAGTGTTTGTGCCGTTTTCAGGAAAAAATCGGTGAATTGAAGAAGCTTGTCACCAAAATCCGTGCCGTACAAAATTTTGCTGTCGTTCATAAGGGACATTAAACCGTTTATTTCATTTTTCAAGATGTTCACGCTCCGTCTGCTCAAGATATATCATTAAAACAGTTATATCGGCTGGACTTACGCCCGAAATGCGTCCCGCAGCGCCCAGACTGCGCGGACGGATACTTTGCAGCTTCTGCTGTGCCTCAATGCGAAGTCCCTTTATAGCGGTATAATCAATATCCTGCGGCAGAAGTCTGTTTTCCATGCGCGTAAACTCGCGCGCGGCGGCAAGCTGTTTTTCAATATATCCCTTGTATTTTATTGAAATCTCCACCTGTTCCGTAACACGCCGCGGCAAAGACGGACGGTCGGGGTCGGCACAGGCAAGGTCGGCATAGCTTATCTGCGGGCGTGCAAGCAGGTCGCAGAGCTTTGCTCCGCTCACAAGGCGCGGTGTACCGCGGCACTCAAGCAGTTGCTGAAGCTTATCATTTTTCGGCGTTGCCGTGACGCCTTTAAGGCGTGCAAGCTCATTTTCTATCATCTGCCGCTTTCGTACAAAGCGGGCATACCGCTCATCGCTTATAAGACCTATTTCGTGCCCCATGTCAGTCAGGCGCAAGTCGGCGTTATCCTGACGCAAAATCAAACGGTACTCGCTGCGCGAGGTCATCATACGATAGGGTTCGGGCGTGCCCTTGGTGGTGAGGTCATCAATCAGCGTGCCGATATATGAGCTTGCCCTGTCAAGCACAAACGGAGATTTTCCGCATATTTTGAGAGCAGCGTTTATACCGGCTACAAGACCCTGTGCCGCCGCCTCCTCATAGCCCGACGAGCCGTTGAACTGCCCCGCGCCGTACAGTCCGCCTATTTCTTTAAATTCCAGTGTAGGGAAAAGTGCCAGCGGATCAACACAGTCGTATTCAATGGCATATGCCACACGCATAATCTGTGCATTTTCCAGTCCTTTTATTGTCTTGATAAATTCACGCTGCACAAATTCGGGAAGCGAGGAGGACAAGCCCTGAATATACATTTCCTGGGTATTAAGACCGCACGGCTCGATAAAAAGCTGATGTGCGGTCTTATCCGCAAAACGCATCACCTTATCCTCAATGCTCGGACAGTAACGGGGGCCTACGCCCTTAATCATTCCGCTGTAAAGAGGCGAAAGTCCGATATTACGGCGGATTATATCGTGTGTTTTTTCGTTGGTATGCGTAAGATGGCAGACGACCTTATTTTCACCTATCTCATCGTTTTCAAAGGAAAACGGGACTATTTCATCGTCTCCCCTTTGAACCTCCAAGCCGTCGAAATTAATTGAACGGCGGTTGACACGCGCGGGCGTACCCGTTTTAAAGCGTCGCAGAGGCACGCCCAGCTTTTCAAGGCACTGTGACAGGCGGGTGGCGGCGAACATGCCGTCGGGGCCGCTCTCATAGGACTTGTCCCCTATAATAACACGGCCAGCAAGATAAGTACCGCTTGCGACAACAACGGCTTTTGCTCCGTATTGAGCGCCAAGGTGTGTGACAACGCCGCAGACCTTGCCGTTTTTCGTCTGAATATCAGTGATTTCCGCCTGAATAAGAGATAGATTTTCGGTGTTCTCCAGCATATTTTTCATATACTGCGAATATGCGCGGCGGTCTGACTGCACTCTGAGTGAGTGAACGGCGGGGCCTTTTCCGAGATTCAGCATTCGGCTCTGCAAAAAGGTGGCGTCAGCCGCGCGTCCCATTTCGCCGCCCAGCGCGTCTATTTCGCAGACAAGATGTCCCTTTGCCGTGCCGCCGATTGAAGGATTGCAGGGCATGTTGCCGACAGAGTCCAGATTTATTGTAAATACCGCTGTTTTACAGCCAAGCCGCGCAGCGGCAAGCCCCGCCTCAATACCGGCATGGCCCGCGCCGATAACCGCGACGTCATAATCATCTACATGATACATATTATTCTCCGTTTTTAAATCCTCAGTAAATCAAACATGCTGCTTGCACGACCAGTCGGTTATATCCAGCCTCAGCACAGCAACATGCTCCAGCGCAGCAGGTGAAAAATCACGTGAGCTTGTATCCCCGTAATGCTCCATAATCCTTTGAAGTCCGAATATTTTTTCTTCATCGTCAGAGACCACCACAGCATCTGCGCTGCCGATAATGCTGCGGTACATAAAAGTACACTCGCAGGAAATCTCGTTTTTTACAAGCCTGTGCCCGGTATCCATTTCAAAGCCGACGCTCCCGTTTGAATTTATCAGATCAATTTTTCTGCCCTTATCGGCACAGTGAAAATAAAGGCTGATTTTTCCGTCACGCTCGTAAATTCCGAAGTTTAACGGCACTATGTAAACACTGCCGCAGTCTGCAAGACCCAGGCGGCAGCAGTCACAGCTGCGCATTATTTCAAGCATTGTGTTAAAATCCGTAACTTCCCTGTCTTTTCTTCGCATTTGTTTATCCTCAAAATTTAAAACCGGCTGCCGCTAATCAGCAGCAGCCGAGACCTTACTATACCGCCGCGGCGGTACCGCTTATATAAAACCGTTATTTTTTCATCAGAACCTTAACGCCGTCCTTGGTATCCTCTAAAATTACGCCCATATCTGCCAGTCTGTTTCTGATTTCGTCCGCCCTTGCAAAGTCGCGTTCGCGGCGCGCCTGTGCACGCTCATCCACAAGCGCCTGCACATCGGCGGGAATTTGGGCGGGCATATCGTTTGTCAGAATATTCAAAACACCGCAAAGCTCCGTAAATCTATCAAGCAACGCCTGACCGAACTGTACGGAAACCGCCTGCTCGCCGTTAATTTTGCGCGCAAAATCAAACAGCACCGAAATAGCGTCAGCCGTGTTCAGGTCGTCGTCCATTTTCTCACAGAATTTGGTTCTGAATACGTCATACTCGGCAAGAGAAGCCTTTTCGGCATCCGTCATATCCTGCGTCTTTGCGCTTTTTATCGAAAATTCAAGATTGTTTTTTGCCGTATACAGCCGCTCCAGCCCCGCCTTGGCGGAGACAAGCACATCGGCGCTGTAATTTATCGGACTTCTGTAATGACTGGACAGCATGAAAAAGCGGATTGTCTCATACCCGTAAGCCTGCGCCGCATCGCGCACGGTAAAGAAATTACCCAAAGACTTGCTCATCTTTTTGCTGTCTACATTTATATGCCCGTTATGCAGCCAAAAGTGCGCAAACTCACAGCCGTTTGCCGACTCCGACTGGGCAATTTCATTTTCATGATGCGGAAATATAAGGTCAACGCCGCCGCAGTGAATGTCAATAGTCTTGCCCAAATATTTATTAGCCATTGCCGAGCACTCGATATGCCAGCCGGGTCTGCCCTTTCCCCAGGGCGAATCCCATGACGGCTCGCCGGGCTTTGCCGCCTTCCAGATAACAAAATCCAGCGGGTTTTCCTTATTGTCGTTTACCTCAATGCGCGCGCCGCTCTCCAGCTGCTCAATTGGATAATGGGACAGCTTGCCGTAGCCCTTAAACCTTGTCGTTCTGTAAAAAACGTCTCCGTTTTTCTCGTATGCCATATCCTTGTCCACAAGGGTCTGCACAATTCTTATAATATCGCTTATACATTCGGTAGCGCGCGGATGCACCGTAGCTCGCCCGACACCAAGCTCGCCCGCGTCCTTATAGTATTCCTCTATAAAACGGTCGCCCAGCTCCTTGACGGTTATACCGTCGGCATTTGCCCGCTTTATCATTTTATCGTCAATATCGGTAAAATTCTGTACAAACCGAACCTTTTTGCCGCAAAACTCAAAGTACCTGCGAAGCACGTCGAAGGTAATAAACGGGCGGGCATTGCCGATATGAAAATAGTCGTAAACAGTCGGCCCGCACGCATAGATTGTAACCGTTCCGGGCTTTATCTCGTGAAATTCCTCTTTTTTGCGGGTTAATGTATTATAGAGCTTCATTTATTTTTCTCCTCGAGTTGTTTTTCAAGCTTGCGTATACGCGAATCCAACCGACAAAGCTCCTGTGCCACAGGGTCGGGAATATGTACCTGGTCCAGCTCGCACACAGGCTTGCCGCCGATACGTACAATCCGCGCCGGAACGCCGACTGCCGTGGAGTCGTCGGGAATATCGCTCAGCACGACAGCGCCCGCAGCAATCTTCACATTATTGCCGATTTTGACGGGGCCGAGAACCTTGGCGCCGGCACCAACCATGACGTTGCTGCCCAGCGTCGGATGACGCTTGCCCGTCTCCTTGCCTGTGCCGCCCAAAGTCACGCCCTGATAGATAACGCAGTTATCCCCGATTTCGGTAGTCTCGCCGATAACGACGCCGGAACCGTGATCTATGAAAAAGCCTTTGCCTATCTTTGCACCGGGATGTATCTCAATTCCCGTTTTAAACTTCGCCCGCTCGCTTATCATTCTTGCACGAAAGAATTTACCCTTCTGATACAGCTTATGAGCACGGCGGTAATAGCGCAGCGCACGAAAACCCTTATACAGCAGAAAAATTTCAATATCACTTCTTGCCGCAGGGTCGCGCTGCTTTATAAAATCAATTTCATATCTGTATTTACTGAACATGTTACCCCCGAATTATTTAGTAGGGTCTATAAAGTCCTTGTTCTGCTTAACATAAACA
Source organism: Clostridia bacterium (assembly GCA_017937065.1). Taxonomy (GTDB): domain Bacteria; phylum Bacillota; class Clostridia; order Oscillospirales; family QAKW01; genus RGIG9041. The sequence continues at coordinate 203,253 of JAGBEI010000031.1, forward strand.
AGTCCGCTGATAACGGTCAAAACGGCGCTGATCCACAAAACAATGTCGGTTGCGACCGAATATACGGTCTGAAGCTGCGCCGACGTCTCGGTCACGCTCATTATATACTGAGCGGCGAGCACGAAAACAATGGCAAACATCTGACTTACCGTCTTGCACTTGCCCCACATGTTGGCAGCGATAACCTTGCCCTTGCCTGAGGAGATAAGGCGCAGCGACGTTATGAGAAATTCACGCAGCAAAACGATAAATGCAATCCATGTAATACCGTGGCCGATTTTAAGCTCGATAAAGCCTAAAAATGCCGCGGTCGTGAGCATTTTGTCCGCAAGCGGGTCAAGAAACTTTCCGAAGTCGGTGATTAGGTTGTGCTTGCGCGCCATTTTTCCGTCGATAAGATCTGTGACGGACGCGGCGGCAAAGAGAATAAGCGCCACTAAAAAGTGGTGGTCGAAATCAATGAGCATGGCAGCCATGAAAAACGGCGTTGCGATTATTCTGGCAACCGTCAGCTTATTAGGTGTGTTCACTGTACTATCTCCCCAATTAATTCAAAATCCATACACTCGGTTATGCGCACTCGCACGATATCCCCCGAACATACGATATTTTCACTGCTGAAAAATATTTTTCCGTCTATATCGGGCGCCTCCATATAGCTTCTGCCGAAATAGCATTCGGCAAAACGGTCAAAGCCCTCGCATATAACCTCAAACGTCTGCCCTACAAGCGCGTCTGATTTTTCCAGCACAATCTGAGACTGCAAAAGCTCCACCGTTTCCGCACGGGCGGTTTTTACATCGTCTTGCACCTCGTTTTGCATTTCGGCGGCGGGAGTTCCCGTCTCCGACGAGAATGCAAACACGCCCAGCCTGTCAAAACGCGCCCTTTTCAGGAACACGCACAGTTCTTCAAAATCCTCATCGGTCTCGCCGGGAAAGCCGACCATGACGGTGGTGCGCAGAATAACGCCCGGAATTCTTTCGCGCAGAGTTTGAACAAGTGAAAGGAGTGAATCGCTGTCTCCGGGGCGGTTCATCGCCGAAAGCACATTTTTTGATGCGTGCTGAATCGGCATTTCGATATACTTTACGATTTTAGCCTGAGTTTTAATAACGTCTATCAGCTCATCGGTTATTTTGTCCGGATAGAGATACATTATCCTTATCCACTCAATACCATCTATTTTGCAAAGCTCATTCAGAAGCTCGGGCAGCGCGCGCCTGCCGTAAATATCTATACCGTAGTTTGACGTGTCCTGAGCAATGACAATAAGCTCCTTGGTTCCGCTTTGCGCAAGTGCTTTTGCCTCCGAGAGAATATTTTCCATCGGTCTTGAGCGAAACGGGCCGCGGATAAGCGGAATAGCGCAGTAACTGCATCTGTTTGAGCATCCGTCGGCTATTTTAAGATATGTAGAAAACGGCGGACTTATTACAAAACGCTCACCCTCAAGCTGGAGATTTGAAATATCATCAAAAAACATTACGCGCTGACCGGAAAGCACCTTTTCCACAGCCTCTGCAATACGCTGAAAGCTGCCGACGCCCACAAAACCGTCCGCTTCGTAAAGCTCGTCCGCTATCTCCCGCTCATAGCGCTGGGCAAGACAGCCGCAAACTATAATTTTTTCGATTTTTTTCTCCCTTTTAAGCGCCGCAGCCTCAAAAAAAGTCTCCAGTGCCTCTTTCTTTGCGTCCTCTATAAATCCGCAGGTATTGATAACGCATACCTTCGACTTTTCCGGCTCGCCCGTTATATCATACCCCGCATTTTTCACGGCGGCTATCATTATTTCGGTGTTTATCTGGTTTTTTGCACAGCCCAGCGATATAAAGCTGACAGCCGTCTTATCACTCATATATTTCCTCCTCGTCCGTCATTTCCGACAGGGACGATTTTATCGTATCATAGTCATGCCCGCAGCGTACCAGCGCCGCAATCAGCTTTTGAATCTCACGCGGGTCGGACATATCGCGCCTGAGCCTTCCGCGCGCAAGAGCTTTCACGCTTTCGGTAAAGTTTGTTTCAAGACCGTCAAGCGCCTCTTTTGCCGTTTCGGAATCAATTCCGCGCCGATAAAGCTCCTGTTCAATACGCCGCGGACCGTACAGTCTGGAATTTGCAAGGCTGTCCGCAAGCGATGCGGCATAACGGGCATCATCTACAAAGCCCATTTCCCGCATTTTACCGACGCATTCCGCGGCGATACTGTCTTCAAACCCGCAGCGGCACAGCTTCTGAAAAAGCTGCCTCTCACTCATATCACCGTAGCTTAAATAGCTGTACGCCTTGTTTTTGGCGCGTGTCAGAGAAACCGAATGCTCAACCTCTGAAAGCGCGTCACTGTCCAAAACCATACCGACGCGCAGCTTTGCCTCAAGCGCTGCATCCTCGCTCACCGACATAAGATATTCACCGTCGGCATACACATCCACCCTGCCCTTTTTGTCGGGCGGCTGAAGCAAGGCTGTAATCTTACTCGAAGTCATCGGCGCTCACATCTATATCAGCGGCAGACGGCTTAGCCGCCGCGGCTTTTACCGATGTCTTTTTGTCAGCGGGCTTTGCTGCAGTGTCCTCGGAATCCTGTGTCTCACCCGCGAGCTTTTCACGAATACGGCGTTCAACCTCGTCGGCAATATCGGGATTATCGCGCAGAAACTGCTTTGCATTTTCCTTGCCCTGTCCGATACGGTTTTCACCGTAGGAAAACCATGTGCCGCTCTTTTTAATAATATCGTACTGCGCGCCCAAATCAACGAGCTCGCCGAAGCGTGAAATTCCCTCGCCGTACAAAATCTCAAAGGAGGCAACCTTAAAGGGCGGCGCAACCTTGTTTTTCACTATTTTGCACTTGACATTATTTCCTATTATTTCCGTACCGTTTTTAATAGCCTCGCCCTTGCGGATATCCATTCTGACAGAGGCATAGAATTTAAGCGCGCGACCGCCCGTTGTCGTTTCGGGGTTACCGTAAATAACACCGACCTTATCGCGCAGCTGATTGATAAAAATGGCAACGCAGTTGCTCTTTGCAATAACGCCCGCAAGCTTACGAAGCGCCTGAGACATAAGCCTTGCCTGAAGTCCGACGTGAGAGGCGCCCATGTCGCCCTCAATTTCGGTTTTGGGGACAAGCGCCGCGACCGAGTCCACGACGACAACGTCAATGGCGTTGGAGCGCACAAGCGCCTCGGTTATTTCAAGCGCCTGCTCTCCCGTATCCGGCTGAGACACAAGCACATTGTCGACATCGACGCCCAGCGCCGCAGCATAAACGGGGTCAAGCGCGTGCTCCGCATCGATAAACGCAACCTCGCCGCCCAGCTTTTGAGCCTGAGCAATTATATGAAGGGCAACCGTAGTCTTACCGGAGGACTCCGGACCGTAAATTTCAACAATTCTCCCCTTCGGTACGCCGCCGATACCGAGTGCCGCGTCCAGCGCAAGAGAGCCGGTCGGAATAGCGTCCACTTTCATCTTGGCGTTGTCGCCCAGCTTCATAACGGTACCCTCGCCGTACTGCTTTTCAATCTGTGCGAGCGCCGTTTCAAGCGCCTTCTTTTTATCAATCATTTACAGTTTCCTCTTTCAACGATATTTATATAGGGTAATTATATAATTTTTATATATTAATGTCAATAAAGGAACGGAAAATCAAAAGAATTTCCGTTCCTTGTCCTTTATATTAAAACAGTGCACAAATGCCGCTTTCGGTATAATAGTCTATAAGTCGCTCAATCGCCTCTCTGGGCATCTGCACATACTCTGCAAGGCAGTCGATACACATAAATTCCTCGGCTGCTCGGTTTATCAGCTTTTTATATATCGGTATAGCATCCGACTCCAAGGCTTTACCGCATTTAAAGCAAGTACTCTCGTTTGCCATTGTACGTTATTTTATATCCTCTATCCTGCAGCGGAAGATTTTACAGTCATGCGGCTCGACATGCACATACACGCTCTGCGGAAGAATCCCGAAATCCTCACCGTTTACGCAGTCGTAAGCGCGCAGGCACTTTCCCGTTGTGGCAGGCAGACCCAAATCAAACAGCTGAAGCGCCATGCCGCGCTTTTTATCGGAAAAGTTAAACACACCCAGGGCAATATCGCCGTTTGACAACATTTTATACATCCAAAAATACTCGCGCGGTGTTTCGGGCGTGGAGCCCAGATAATAGGGGCTTCTGCCCTCGATATCCTGATTTATCGCAATAAGGTCGCGGTTTGTAAGAATTTTCTTTGTCGCCTCATTCATATTTCTTATATCGCAGCCTATCATCAGCGGAGAATTCATCATGCACCAAAACGCAAAATGGGTTCTGTAATCAATGTCGGTGCACGCTGAAATATCGGCATTGGCAATATATTCGTTTGTGCTCTTGCCGTACATGCCGACAACCAGCATGTCGATATCATTAAAGCAGTAAGAGCCGCTGTGCGAAATCTTGCAAATCTGCGACAACGCAAGACTTTTTATCGACTGCCATGAATCACGGATATCGCCTGTCGAGCGGTACATATGGGCACCGGTTGAGCGTATCCACTTTTCGCTCTCCTCCGCACCCCAGTTACATGCGGAAAACAGGATATCCCTGCCGCAGTTGCGAAGTGCCATTGCCATACGTCTGTAAAGAATATTTCCCGCTATTGCAGGCTTGAAACAGTTGTCATACTTCAAAAAGTCCACGCCCCACTCCGCAAGGGTATCAGCGTCGATAAATTCGTGGTCAAAAGAACCGGGATAGCGCGCGCAGGTGAGAGGACCGTCACATGAATACATACCGAATTTAAGTCCCTTTGAATGTATGTAATCGGCAAGCGCTTTTATACCGGACGGGAACTTTTCGGGGTCAGCCTGAAGTCTGCCGTTTTTGTCACGCTCTCTGAGGCTCCAGCAGTCATCGATTACAACGTATTCATAGCCGCAGTCGGCAAGCCCGCTTTCCACCATAGCGTCGGCGGATTCCCTGACGACTTTTTCGTTAATTTCCTCCGTAAAGGTGTTCCATGAGTTCCAGCCCATCGGCGGGGTGAGACCGAGATACTTATTATCCATACTATTTCCCTTTTCTGCTGTCTTGCAGCCGATAAAATTTGATTTAAGGTCATTATATAACCATATAATTTCAATGTCAATAATTTATACAAACAAAACTGTACAAACACTCAAAGATATATTATAATGTTTTATCATATTATCGGAGAGCTTAAATGAACATATCGGAAATAAAAAAAATACTTTCAAAGCAGCCTGAGCCTAATATCAGCTTGGCAGGCTTTGAAAGCAGTGTACGCAATAAAATCTGTCTTGTAACCGGAGGAGGGGGCTCTATCGGTTCTCAGCTTTGCCGCCTGATTGCAGAGTGCGCGCCGAAAAAGCTGATACTCACCGATATCTACGAAAACGGCGCATATGATTTACAGCAGGAGCTGAAAATGAAATACGGCGAAAGCCTGCCGCTTGCGCTTGAAATAGCGTCGGTCAGGGACAGGCGCAAAACAGATGTTATATTTGAACGCCACAGACCTCAGCTTATATTGCACACCGCTGCACACAAGCACGTGCCGCTTATGGAGAGCGCGCCTGAGGAAGCGGTCAAAAACAACGTACGCGGTACATTTGACACCGCAGAGAGTGCGGCAAAGCACGGAGCGGAAAAATTTTTGCTTGTCTCCACCGATAAGGCGGTAAACCCGACAAGTGTAATGGGTGCTACAAAGCTGTGCTGCGAAATGATAATGAAGCGGTTTTCCGAAAAATATCCGGACACCGCATTTATTACATTAAGATGCGCAAACGTAATCGGTTCAAGCGGTTCTGTTATTCCGCTTTTTGAAAGACAGCTGAAAAACGGCGGTCCGCTCACTGTAACACATCCTGAAATCACACGATATTTCATCTCGGTTGCCGAGGCTGCGGCGCTTGCACTGCGCGCCGCGGCAGAGGCAGAAAGCGGGCAGGTGTGCATACCGTACACGGACAGTCCCGTCAAGATTGCGCAGCTTGCGCGCGAAATGGCGGACAGTTACAGCAAATGCGTACAGAATGCAAATCAAAAGCCCGTTGAAATAAAATTCACCGGACTCCGTCCCGGAGAAAAGCTGCACGAGGAGCTTTTTTACAAAAATGAAAATCCCGTACTGTCGGCAGACAAGAAAATTTTCTACGCTTCACTTTGCGGCGTATCGGACAATTTTGAAGAAAAGCTTTCCGCGCTTTTTGAAGCTGCGGAGCAAAACGACAGTAAAAAAGTCATTCAAATCCTGAAAAAAATCTGCCCGTCGTTTACGGCATAAACAGTTTGATACAAATTAAATTCATAATAAAAACCGACCGAGAAACGGTCGGTTTTTATTTTTCCGCAAATACCTCAGTCGAGCACGGTATAACCGGCATGCTCGACAGCGTCGGTAAGGTCTGACTGAGCGACCTCCTGCGTCATCGAAACAACGGCGGTTCCGGCTTTATGGCTGACAGCCGCAGACTGTACACCGGGCACCGACTCCAGTGCCTCTTTTACGTGTGCTTCACATTTAGGGCACATCATACCCTGAATTTTCAGTGTTTTTTCCATGGTTTTTATCTCCTTTTTTATTGTTTTATTTTTATCGGTTTTGTCCGATTTATACGCTTTAAAAAGATTCAGGCGCAGCGCATTGCCGACAACACACACGCTTGAAAGACTCATAGCCGCAGCCGCAAACATCGGGTTGAGCGTCCAGCCGAAAATCGGTATCCAGACACCCGCAGCAAGCGGAATACCTATAACATTGTAAATAAATGCCCAAAACAGGTTTTCATGAATATTTCGCAGCGTAGCTCTGCCGAGCATGAGCGCATTTACGGCGTCGGTCAGCGAGCTGTTCATAAGTACGATATCAGCCGCGTCAATTGCGATATCCGTGCCGGCGCCTATTGCAATTCCGACATCTGCACGGGTAAGCGCGGGTGCGTCGTTTATTCCGTCTCCGACCATTGCAACACCGCTGTTTTTACTCCGGTCTGAAAGACGGCGGATAACACTCTCCTTTTCATCGGGCATAACTCCCGCTATTACTTCATCCACACCGGCAAGAGCTCCGATTGCATTTGCCGTGCGCTCGTTGTCACCTGTCAGCATAACCGTACGAATACCCATTTTCTTTAAATGCGCAATCGCCGCCCCACTGTCCGGCTTTACCGTATCGGCTGCGGCAATAAAGCCTAAAAGCCTGCCGCCGTCTGCAAAAAACAGCGGTGTTTTGCCGTCGTTTGCAAGCGCTCGAGCGTAAAGCCTCATATCCTCCGGTATCGCGGCAACTCCGTCTATAAATTCCATGCTTCCTCCGGTTACAACACTGCCGTTTATACTGCCGCGGAGTCCGCTGCCCGGTAGAATTTCAAACTCTTCGGTCTCATATTTTACGGTACCGAGGGATTTGGCGTAACCGATAACAGCCTTTGCAAACGGGTGCTCGCTTTGCTGTTCAAGAGAATAAGCCAGGGACAAAAGCTCCCTTTGACTTACACCGTCGGCGCTTACTACGTCGGTAACAGACGGCTGACCGCGCGTAATGGTACCCGTTTTGTCAAGCGCTGCGGTTTTTACGCGCCCTGCACCTTCAATGGCGGACGCGGTTTTAAAGAGAATACCGTGCTTTGCACCGACTCCGCTGCCCACCATGATTGCAACGGGAGTTGCAAGCCCCAGCGCGCAGGGACAGCTTATCACAAGCACGGAAACCGCACGCGCGACAGCGGTGCCGACGCTTCCGCCGACTATAAGCCAGACTATTGCCGTCACTAAAGCTATCGCCATAACAGCCGGAACGAAAATACCCGAAATTCGGTCTGCCGCACGCGCTATCGGTGCCTTGGACGACGCGGCGTCGCTTACCATGCGTATTATCTGAGACAGTGTTGTGTCCTCGCCTATCTTCGTAGCTTTACAGCGTAAAAACCCGGAACGGCTGACGGTAGCGGCGCTCACCCTGTCGCCCGCGACTTTATCGACAGGCACGCTCTCGCCCGTCAGCGCCGATTCATCAACGGCGCTGCTTCCCGACAGCACCTCACCGTCAACGGGTATGCTCTCGCCGGGGCGTACAACAAATATATCACCGACGGCAACCTCTTCAATCGCGACCGTATGCTCAATGCCGCCGCGCTCTACCGTCGCCGTTTTGGGAGCAAGCTCCATAAGCGATTTAAGCGCATTTGTCGTCTTGCCCTTTGAGCGTGCTTCAAGCATTTTTCCGACCGTGATAAGAGTGAGTATCATTGCCGCCGATTCAAAATAGAATTCATGCATATAGTGCATCACGGCGTCACCTGTTGCAAATGTCATTGCAAACAGGGCATAGGTACTGTAAATATAAGCCGCTGCCGAACCGATAGCCACAAGCGCATCCATATTGGGCGCTCCTCTGATAAGGCTTTTAAAGCCGCTGATAAAAAATTTCTGGTTGATAACCATAACGGCAGTTGTCAAAATCAGCTGTAAAATCCCCTGAGCCACAAGGTTCTGCGCCAGCGGGACGGGAAGATACCAGCCCCACATCATATGTCCCATAGAGATATACATTAAAACTATAAGAAGAATAACAGACGATACGAGTCTGCCTATAAGCTGTGGAGTCTCCCTGTCGGCAATCGTGCCGCCGTCCGCCGCTGCCTCGGCTTTTTTACCCTGTACCGACGCACCGTAGCCTGCGCCGACTACTGCCGAGATTACCGCCTCGTCTAAAAAATCGCCCTCAACCGTCATGGAATTTGTAAGCAGGCTCACATCGCACCCCGTAACGCCCTGTGTTTTCATGACAGCGCGGGTAACGGCGGCAGAGCAGGCGGAACAGCTCATGCCGGTAACATTAAATTTTTTCACAAAATCACCTCTGCTAAAACCGTACTGCTTTTATAAATGTTATCTGATAAGTTTCTGAAGCGTTTCCGTCAGCTCGTCCACCGTCTCGTATTTACCCGCTCGGATATCCTCCGAAACACAGGTGCGGATATGATTTGACAAAAGCTCTCTGGAAAACGCGCTGAGCGCCGACTGCACCGCCGAGGTCTGAATGAGTATATCGGGACAATACGAATTGTTTTCCACCATATTCTTTATTCCGCGTATCTGCCCCTCCAGACGGTTAAGACGGTTAATAAGCCGCTTGTATTCCTGCGGCGTTCGTATTTTGGTGCGTTTACAGCAATCCTTCTCCATATATAGCCTCTTTCCTTATAGTTTATCCGTTTTTATTATATTATATACCCCACGGGGGTATTTTGCAACAGAAAAATAAAAAATTTGCATAGTCTTTTTCCATATAAAAAAATGTTGTATTTTCGGATATATTCTGTTATAATGTTTGCGGTTTTTATACCTTTTTACAGGAGGGAAATATGGGTACTGTCACAGAGACTGTCACGGAAATAAACTCAGTCATAAATGATTTTGTATGGGTCAAAGTCGGGCTAATACTGCTTATGGGTACCGGAATACTGCTGACATTATGCACCAAATTCTTTCAGCTGCATCATATCGGGCACTGGTGGAAAAATACAATAGGAAGCGTTTTCAAAAAGAACAGCTCCTCCACCAAAAAAACCGATAAACAGACTATTTCGCAGTTTCAGGCACTTTGCACGGCGCTTGCGGCAACCATTGGCACGGGAAACATAGCGGGCGTTGCCGCCGCCATTGTCATCGGCGGTCCGGGAGCGGTATTCTGGATGTGGGTTGCCGCATTTTTCGGCATGATGACTAACTTTTCCGAAAACGTGCTGGGAATTTATTTTCGCCGCCGCAACAGCCGCGGAGAATGGTCGGGCGGCGCCATGTACTATCTTGAAGACGGATTCGGCAGTAAAATAAAAAGCAAAATCACAGGCAGGGTATTGGGGATTATATTTGCGGTCTGTGCCATACTTGCGTCCTTCGGAATAGGAAACATGGGACAGGTCAACAAAATAACGCTCAACATTCAGTCGGCGTTTTTTGCAAATATTGACGCACCGCAGATAGGCGGTATTTCCGTTATAAATATTATTATAGGCATTGTGCTTATGATAATTGCCGCACTGATAATAATAGGCGGACTCCAGCGAATTGCCGCTGTTGCAGAGCGGGTTGTACCGTTTATGGCAATATTATACGTTGTCGGCGCACTGATTGTATTTTTCACAAATATAACACAGGTCGGGGCGATGTTTGTATCAATTTTCAGGTTTGCTTTCGGCATAAAGGCGGTGGGCGGCGCAGCAGTCGGAATTGCACTCAAAGAGGTTGTAACGCAGGGCTGCAAGCGCGGCGTTTTCTCCAATGAGGCAGGGCTTGGCTCGTCGGTCATGGTACACTCGGCGTCAAATGTCAGGGAGCCTGTAAGACAGGGAATGTGGGGTATATTCGAGGTGTTTTTTGATACCTTTGTGGTATGCACCATGACCGCAATAGTTGTTCTGTCATCCGGCTACATTGACCTTGAAACAGGGCTGGCGGTAAGCGGAGTCAGCGATGCGACGCTCGTTGCACAGGCGTTCAAGAATGTATTCGGCAAGGGCGGCGAAATCTTTATTGCGCTTGCCATGCTGCTGTTCGCATTTACAACCGTGCTCGGCTGGTCGCAGTACGGAACAAAGGCAGTGGAATATCTGTTCGGTGAAAAGGCGGTGCCCGTATACAAGGTGATATTCGTCCTTATGATAATTTCCGGAGCCGTTATGACCTCGTCTCTTGCATGGGATATCTCGGACACATTTAACGGAATGATGATGATACCGAACTTAATCGGTGTGCTGTTTTTATTCCCGCTTGTAATGAAAATCACAAAAAACTATACAGACCGTAAAATTAAAAAATATAAAATCGAGCCTATGCTGTCTTTTGACAAGGACATACAAAAAGAAATGGCAGACGCAGTAAAACGCGGCGAGGAATAAAAGCCGTCCATTTAAAATAGAGAAAGGACATCGTTTCTCAAAGAAACGATGTCCTTATTATTTTTACTTATGACAACATTCAAATATTTTTTATACAAAAACGCTGTTTGCAAATTATTGTATATGTGTAAGAGTCTGTTTTACTCTATCGGATATTTTTGTTGTCCCGACGCCGAATATAGATGTATGAAGAATATCTTTTATAGGATCTGTCCATGCATTACCTATACTGTTTAATCCGTTTGCCATTCCGATAACAGAACCAACGGTAGCGCCGTTGCAGTCTGTGTCGAATCCGTTTTCCACTGCCATACAAACAGATTTTCCGAAATCCCCGTTTCCGTAAAGAAGAGAAGCAGTAACAATCATGGCATTTGATATTGTATGACACCAATCATGCTCCGAATTCTCGTCAAATCTTTCGTGAATATCAGCAAAACATCTTTTCTGAGAAATTCCATTTTCAAAGCCGGTCAATACACAGTTAATTGCCTCATATAATCTGGAGGTATACGGAATTTGTTCAAGACCGCCGGCAATCACAGTCTTTATATTATCGGTACAAGCGGCAACCGCAAGCATTGCTGCGACAAACATTTCACCATATATACCATTTTTAACATGAGAAATGCAAGCGTCACGAAATGCCATCTCGGCAGCAATTTCAGGTTTACCGGGATTTATATAACCAAAATAGTCTCCCCTTATCTGAGCCCCTATCCACTCTCTGTACGGATTTTTATAAACAGCTGATTCAGGCGGTTCAAATCCGTTGATAAAATTACAATAAGCTACTCGTTCGGCAGTACAGTACGCATCCTTGCCTTGCAATGCAAGCCATGACCTTGAAACATCATATGAGGTAAAATCCCTGCCGTATTTTTCAATTATTTTTTGTGCAAGTACAACATAATTCGTGTCGTCGTCTGCCGGCATACCATCGATTTTGTCTGCATAGCACCGATTGGCAAAACGATATTTATATTTATTCAATATAACGTCATTCAAATCGCTGTATAAAATATATCTATGCATAGGATAATTTTCTGTCTCTTTAAGAAACGGAATCAATTCATCTGTTTTAATACCTTCTACCGTTTTGCCTAAAAGGCAACCGCATATCCTGCCCATCCACGCTCCGTGGATTTTATTTTCCAGCAAATTTTTATCTACATTTGGCAGCACCTGTGCACATTTACTTAACTTTTTTATTTCTTTGAGGTCAGACGGTTCAATATACGTATATTTTTCCGATGTTTTGGAATGAAGCACAACTTCAAACAGAATATCACCTAATCTCTTTTTCGTCTCATTTTTCGGAAGCATTGATACAGCGGAAAATACATTTTCATATTGCTCTATATCCAATCCTTCTTCAATTGACTGCCGGTATTCTGTAATTAAATTTGAAGAATAAGACTCCCACTCATGCATATTTGCATATTTGGGTCTAAGCACTTTATTAAAATTCAATTCTTCCGTTATACGAGTATCACTATCCAAAATCAGAGTGTCAAGAGAAATATCAAAATACTTAGCAATTTTAATTAGCTTATCAATTTCAGGCAACGAGGTCTCACTTTCCCATTTCTGAACAGATTGTCTTGAAACGCCGAACATCTCCGCAAATTGTTCCTGAGACATATTTGTGTCTGTCCGCAGTTTATTTATTATTTTACCTATTGCCATAAGGCACCCCTCCTGTTTGCTTCTATTATTTACAATATATCAAACATCAAGCATATACGCAACAAACCGGAAAGTGCTGTTTTTGCACCCGTTAATTGTCAAAGAAAGAAGTGCTATTAAGAATGTTACCGAGCATCGTTCTTTCAGAAGACGCTCGGCATCAAGCTGATTGGCTTCAGATTAAAAATTATCCTTGCATACTAAACAGCATAGAAATTTTCCCAATACGTTTATATCTTTACCGATCCCAAATCACCGCGCGGTTTTCCTCAAGCGATTTCTTAACATCGAGCAGGCGCTGATTTTCCGAACCGCGAAAGCGCAGGGAAATATTGCGTCTGTCCTTCATGTACCGCCCGTCAACAAGCACGTCCAAAAGCGAAAGTATCTCGAAAATATGCTCGGTATGCGCGCGGCTTTCCCCCGTCAGCTCTTCAAATGTAAAGCCGCTGTAACACCAGATATCCTTTTCAGGCAGTTCACGACGAACGCGCCGTAAAATTTCCAGCACACGCGGCTGGTTTTCCGGCTCCAGCGGCTCGCCGCCGATAAGCGTCAGCCCGCGGATATAGCTTTTTGACAGCGCGCCTATAAGCTCGTCCTCAACTGCCGGTGTAAATTCATGACCGTAACCGAAATTCCACGTCACTGCATTAAAACAGTCCTCGCAGTGATGCCGGCATCCCGAAACAAACAGAGACACGCGCACGCCTGTGCCGTTGGCAATATCGCATTTTTTTATTTCACCGTAGTTCATATGCTCCTCCGAAAAACGCCCGTCAGACTGACGGGCGTTTTATATTTGCGGGATGTAAAATCAAAGATGAAGTACCCGTTCCTTTATTTCCTGTGTTCTGCCCTGATTCCAAAACTGCGTGCCTATATAACCGCAGGTGCGGCGCGCAACATTCATTTTGGACTGATCACGGTTTTTACAGTTGGGACACTCCCAGATAAGCTTTTTATCCTCCTCGATAATCTGTATCTCTCCGTCATAGCCGCACACCTGGCAGAAATCACTCTTGGTGTTAAGCTCGGCGTACATGATATTGTCATAGATAAATTTCATAACCTGCATGACGGCGTCAATATTATCGTTCATATTGGGCACCTCTATATACGATATGGCGCCGCCCGGCGACAGCGCCTGAAATTTTGACTCCAGCGCCAGCTTTTCAAACGCGTCAATAGGCTCTGTTACATGTATATGATAGCTGTTTGTAATATAGGTTTTATCGGTAACGCCCTTTACAATGCCAAACCGTTTTTGCAGACACTTTGCAAATTTATAGGTGGTGCTTTCAAGCGGCGTGCCGTACAGGCTGTAATCGATATTCTCCTCCGCCTTCCATTTTGCCGTATACTCATTGAGCTTACGCATAATTTCAAGTCCAAGCTGCTCGCCCTCTTCCTCGGTGAGCTTTTTACCTATCAGGCTGTAAACGCACTCCCAAAGACCGGCATAGCCAAGCGACAGCGTGGAGTATCCACCGTGCAGGTATTTGTCGATAGTCTCGCCGCTTTTCAGCCGCAAAAGCGCGCCGTGCTGCCAAAGTATCGGTGCGGCGTCGGACAAAGTGCCCGTCAGACGCTCGTGTCTGTACTGAAGCGCGCGATGACACAGCTCCATACGCTCGTCGAAAATCTGCCAGAAACGGTCCATATCCTTATTCGCCGAAAGACCGATATCAACAAGGTTTACCGTAACAACTCCCTGATTGAAACGACCGTAATATTTAGGCTTGCCGTTTTCATCTACATACGGGGTTAAAAAGCTGCGGCAGCCCATGCAGGTATAGCAGTTTCCGTTTCCGTTTTTATCAATCTTATTCCGAAGCATTATTTTCTCGGAAATATAATCGGGAACCATACGCTTTGCCGTACACTTTGCGGCAAGGCGGGTAAGATAGTAATACTTGCTGTCGGGCTCGACATTGTCGTCCTCCAGCACATAGATGAGCTTTGGAAACGCGGGAGTTATCCACACGCCGCGCTCGTTTTTAACGCCCTGACAGCGCTGGTTGAGCGTCTCCTCGATTATCATTGCAAGGTCAGCCTTTTCCTGCTCGCTGCGAGCCTCGTTGAGGTACATAAAAACGGTGACAAAGGGTGCCTGTCCGTTTGTGGTCATAAGCGTTACGACCTGATACTGTATCGTCTGAACACCGCGGCGAATTTCGTCACGCAGTCTGTTTTCCACTATCTTTTTGACAGCGTCTGCGCTCACCTCAACGCCTGCGCCTTCAAATTCCTCACGCACCTCTTTTGTTATCTTTTTTCTGCTGATATCGACAAAGGGCGCAAGATGGGTAAGACTTATCGACTGTCCGCCGTACTGACTGGACGCAACCTGCGCTATTATCTGCGTTGCGATATTGCAGGCAGTGGAAAAGGAATGGGGTTTTTCGATCAGCGTACCGCTGATTACGGTTCCGTTTTGCAGCATATCCTCAAGGTTGACAAGGTCGCAGTTGTGCATATGCTGTGCAAAATAGTCCGCGTCGTGAAAATGGATAATCCCCTCGTCGTGCGCCGAAACTATATCCTGGGGCAAAAGTATTCTGCGGGTGATATCCTTGCTTACTTCACCCGCCATATAGTCACGCTGAACGCTGTTGACAGTGGGGTTTTTATTGGAATTTTCCTGCTTTACCTCTTCATTATTACACTCGATAAGCGACAAAATCTGATTATCCGTCGTGTTGGACTTGCGCACCAGCTCGCGTGTATAGCGATAGGTGATATATCTGCGCGCAACCGAAAAAGCGCGTTGATTCATAATCTGATCCTCGACCATATCCTGAATTTCCTCAACGCTGAGAGAACGGTTCATATTAAGCGCAGCACTCTCCACGTCCTCCGCAATACGCTTTATCTGTATCTCGCTCATACGCTCGCTCGGAATAACGCTTTCATTGGCTTTGCTTACCGCAACTTCTATTTTCCTCCTGTCAAACGGCACCTCCGTACCGCTTCTTTTTATTATCTTCATGTCGCCCTCCGAGATTTCTATATATTGTATTTTTCAAAAGCATAAATAGAATACCACACTAAATATTGTATGTCAATAGGCAACTTGCATAATATATATTGTGCTTTTTGTTTATTCTGTCAAATCCTCTTATAAATATTCGGCTCTCAAAGCAGTAAATAAAACCATCTCAAAAACACAGTCTCTGAGATGGTTTTTTTCTTAGAAAAATGTTAACTGTTCAAATACTCTTTAAACGGCAGCATCATATTCGTTTCGTAAATGCGCCCCTTATGCATGACAGCGCCTAAATCAGTAAATCCGAAAGCAAAGATATAATCATTACGGCTGTTATCAAAAAGCGTAAAGCTGTACTCATAAGGATTTATGCCGTTTTCCTCACGGGAGGACGTAATGCTAATCGTATTCATATACTCAAGCGTCAGCGCAATTTGGGATTTATCGGTTATTGACTTTTCCCTGACTTGATCTCCGGTATTTGCCGATATGCGGATTTCATCATATCTGTCCGTTTCAAAATTAAAGCTGTAAACAGCGTCCTTTGCGGCTTCATAAAGCCTGCACAGCATAGCCGCCGCCTCAGCGCGCGTTGCCGTGCTCTTCGGTGCAAATTTATCGTTTCCGACACCGTTTACAATACCGGTAAGACGCATACATTCAACCGCGTCTTTTGCAAAAGCGGACGGCGCATCGGTAAAAGCTCCCGCAGGTTCTTTTGCAAAAGGCACGGATACGGCAATAAACCTGTTGTTGAGATAGCGGTAAATGAATGTCGATATCTGTTAGCGGGTAACAGGCATTCCGACGCCGAAATTATTTTCGTCAATACCCAGCGTCACTCCCATATCCGTCGCCCATGCAACAGGGTAATAATACCATTTGTTTTTATTATTATAATTCACATCGTCATATTCAAATAAAAACGCGCCCTCATTCGCAACGCCGATCTGCGCCATTCTGTAAAGCGCGGTGACAAACATTTCCCGCGTCATGGGCAGCTCAGGAGCAAAAAGGTCATCCGCCGTGCCCGTCATTATTCCAAGCTCATTAGCTTTTTGCACAGTCTCATAATACCATTTATCCTCTGAGACATCTTTGTAAGGATTTTCCCCTAAAGCGCTTGAATATTTTGAAAATCCGGAGGCAAGCAGTGAAACTGCGCATAGCATACACAAAACAGTCAGCGGTTTTTTCGGTTTAAGCAACTTTTTCATAATCCTAATCCTTTCTGCCAAAAATCAATATGCCGATTGTATTAAGTTAACAGCAGTATCCTTTCTTAATTATATTATATATATTTTTTATACAAAAGCAATAAAAATATATAAAGCATTACACGGTATCAAAAATTCAACGCTCATCTGTGTGTATTATAATTATGTATATGTTAATTCATTCTGATATTGAATTTAGCTTGCGTATTTGATACAATATTAATATAATAGATACGGAGGCGGCTATGAAATATGATATTTTGGGCGTAATGGTTGACAACGCCACAATGGACGAGGCAGTGAGAGACATTTCCCGGTATTTCGGGAGCAAAGAGGCTCACATGGTAGTTACGCCGAACGCTGAAATTCTGCTGATGTGCGAAAACGACCGCGAGCTTTTGCAGGCAATATCAAAAGCATCGTTTGTATCTGCGGACGGCGTGGGAGTTTTAAAGGCGGCAAAAATTCTAAAAACCCCGCTCAAGGAAAAGGTGGCGGGCTGCGACCTGGGATTTAATCTCCTCAAGGAAGCGGCAAAGGGCGGACACGGCGTGTTCCTTTTCGGGGCAAAGCCGGGCGTGGCGGAGGCTGCTGCCGAAAAGCTGTGTGAAAAAATCCCGAGGCTGATAATTTCGGGCACACGCGACGGATATTTCAAGCCTGAGGACGATGATGAAATAGTGCGTCAGATAAACGAAAGCGGCGCGGATATACTGTGGGTATGCCTGGGGGCACCCAAGCAGGAAAAATGGATGGCAGAAAATAAGGACAAGCTGCAGGTCAGCGTAATGCTGGGTTTGGGCGGCAGTCTTGATGTATACGCCGGCAACGTAAAACGCGCACCTAAAATAATGATAAAATGCAAAGCCGAATGGCTGTACCGGCTTATAAAGGAGCCGTGGCGCTTTTCACGCATGATAAAAATACCGCGGGTTGTAAAGCTCGCAAAAGCAGAGCTTAAGAGGAGACAAAACAATGCCTGAACTTAAAGTAACACTTTTGACATACACGCCGGAGCCGCAGAAAATAATGGCGGCGGCGGCAAAGCTGTGCTATGCCCGTGCGGACATAGATACCGTAATGGAGGGACTGACACCCGAAAAAACAGAAGGGTTTATCGACATGCTGTCGGGGTTGGGGCATGAAAGTCCCATGGAGCACATGAACTTTACCTTCGGGATAGAAAACGTATCCCGCTCGCTGCTGGCACAGATTACGCGGCATCGCCACGCCTCCTTCAGCGTACAGAGCCAGCGGTACGTTAAAGAAATGGATTTTGAATTTATAACCCCGCCTCAGATTGAGGAAAACGCGGCGGCAAAGCAGCTGTATCTTCGGACAATGAAGGATATTGCCTCCTCCTACAACAGTCTTGCCGACAATCTGAAAAAAGCCAACATCGAAAGCGGCATGGAGGAGCGCGCGGCGGAAAAAAAGGCGATAGAGGACGCGCGGTATGTACTTCCCAACGCCTGCACAACAAAAATGATTGTGACCATGAACGCCCGCTCTCTCATGAACTTTTTTAAGCTGCGCTGCTGCAACCGCGCGCAGTGGGAAATTCGTGAGCTTGCATGCCGAATGCTAAAGCTTGTAAAGGACGTCGCACCAAACGTGTTCTGCAACGCAGGTCCCGCCTGCGTGCGCGGCGGCTGTTCGGAGGGCAGCATGAGCTGCGGCAAGGCGAATGATGTGCGCCGCAAATTCAAAAAGTCGGGTAACTGATATGCCTCTTATAGTAATCGAAGGGCTGGACGGCAGCGGCAAGGCGACCAGCGCCGCACTTCTTGAAAAACGGCTGACAGACGAGGGAAAGCAAACGCTGAAAATATCCTTTCCCGATTATGAAAGCGAGTCGTCCGCACTTGTAAAAATGTATCTTTCGGGAAAATTCGGGGACAAGCCGCAGGATGTAAACGCATATGCCGCGTCTGCGTTTTACGCCGTGGACAGGTATGCCGGCTATAAATCAAGCTGGGGTAAAAAGCTAATGCAAGGGGCATGGGTGATTGCCGACCGCTACACCACCTCCAACGCCGTGCATCAGGCGTCAAAGCTGGACGGAAGCGAGCGCGACGCATACCTTGACTGGCTGTACGATTTTGAATTTGAAAAGCTGGGGCTCCCCCGCCCCGACTGCGTTATATATTTGGACGTACCGCCAAAAGTTTCACAAAAACTGATGGCAGACCGCTACAACGGAGACAGCTCAAGAAAGGATATTCACGAAAAAGACGTACAGTATCTTGAAAAAAGCCGCGCAGCGGCGCTATATGCCGCCCAAAGGCTCGGCTGGTTTATTGTCAGACCGTGCAAGGACGGGCAGATGCTGCCGCCCGACGCTGTTTTAGAGCTTATATACAACAAAATAAAGGATTTTTATGGAGATAGATTTACACAAAATAACACTTGAGGACAAGGCGGCAGTCGATAAGATTTTAAAGCGCTCGGACAGACGATTTTGCGAATACACCTTCGGCAACATGTACTGCTGGGGCGGATCTGCAGGTCTGGAGCTTTCCGCTTCAGATGAAGTGCTGATTTTCGGCTACCCCAAGACCGAGCGGTTTTATATGCCGGTCGGGAATGACACAGAGAAAATCACGGCTGCCGTAAATGAGCTAATACGCAATTACAAAAAACTCGCGCTGATGTCAATTTCGGCACAGGACAAGGAGCTTTTGGAGCATAAGTTTGACGGAGTGTTTGAATTTTCAGAGGACACCCGGTATTTTGACTATATTTACGAATCGCAGAAGCTGCAGTCACTTAGCGGCAAAAAGCTTGCGGCAAAAAGAAATCATATCAATGCTTTTTTATCCGACGGACAGTGGAGAACCGAAAAAATCACGCAGGACAATGAAAAGCAGCTTTTTACATTCAACCGACAATGGTGCAAGGATGTCTGCGGGCATATGTCCGGTTCGCTGAAAAGTGAAATGTGCGCCGCAGAGCTGGGAATTAAAAACTTTGACGCGCTCGGCTTTTGCGGGATTATGCTCTATAAAAACGACGCACTTGTCGCTTACAGCTACGGCGAGCCGATAAACGGCGACACCTTCTGCGTTCATGTGGAGAAGGCAGACACAGAGGTGCGCGGCGCTTATCAGATGATAAACCGCGAGTTTGCGCGGGAATTTTGCACTGATTTTGAGTATATAAACCGCGAGGATGATGCGGGCGACGAAGGTCTGAGACGTGCAAAGCAAAGCTACTGCCCCACAGACAAAGGGCAGAAATTCAAGGCGGTAATAAAGGAGTAAGGTTTGATGAAAAAAGTATATATTTATCTTGCGGAGGGCTTTGAGGAAATAGAGGCGCTGGCACCTGCCGATATACTCCGCCGTGCGGGAGCGCAGGTTACTCTTGTATCCGTAAGCGGACACACAACCGTCACGGGTGCGCGCGGCGTCCGCGTTATTGCCGACTGTACAATAGACTCCGCAGGTGATGATGCGGATATGATTGTTCTTCCGGGCGGCTATCCCGGCTATGAAAACCTCGCAAAGTGCAAAGAGCTTGAGCAGGTGATAAAAAATATGCTTGCAGACGGGAAAACTGTCGCCGCAATCTGCGGTGCGCCCGCGGCGGTTTTAGGTGAAAAGGGATTTCTGAAAGACCGCCGCGCAGTATGCTATCCCGGAATGGAGAACAAGCTTTTCTGTAAGGAAACGCCCGACAGCGGAGTGTGCGTTGATAAAAATATAATCACCGCTAAAAGCGCGGGTTTTGCAGTGGATTTTGCTCTGACACTGGTTGAGCATCTGCTGGGCATCGAACAAAAAACCGAAGTCTCAAACGGAATAGTTTATCATGGCTGAAAGAAAAAAAAGTTTTGTATCCAATAAAATAGCCGCTCTGCTGTTTTCTGTGCTGACTCTGCTGCTGCTTCTTGAATTTCTGTCGCCGTACCTTTTGAAAAACATCACAAACCTGCATAAAATAATAATTTACATTGTGATTTTTTTACTTCCCATAGATATTTACATTCGCGCAAACCGTTACAAGCGGGCACAGATACTGAAGCTTAAATTTGTCAAGGTTAAGTACCTGCCGTTTATTCTGCTGTTCGGACTGTCGGCATCGG
Organism: Clostridia bacterium; assembly: GCA_017937065.1. Lineage (GTDB taxonomy): Bacteria > Bacillota > Clostridia > Oscillospirales > QAKW01 > RGIG9041. Next base: position 224,156 of record JAGBEI010000031.1, read on the forward strand.
TTATATGCGCACTGATAAACACGGGCATAGCGGCAATGGCTGACGGGTTGTGGGACATACGTGCCGCAGCATCAACTGTCGGGTTTGTCAGTGAAAACCCGTTTATAACTGCCTTTACAATGGTATTCATGCCGGCAATATGCGAGGAGCTGCTGATTCGCGGACTTGCTCTGTCGGAATATGAAAAGTACGGCGTGTCGGTATCGGTAATCATGACCTCGCTTGTTTTTTCGCTGTTTCACGGGTCGCTGCTCACAATACCGTCGCTGTTTGTAGCCGGTGTGTTTTACGCCGTGCTGACCCATCTTTTCAAAAGCGTATACCCCGCAATAATCTGTCACTGTATAAACAACGGGCTTGCGGTATATATAAGTCTGAACCGCGATTTTGTAAGTTATCTTTTAGGCGATGTGATTTTTGTTATAATTCTGATAATTGTATTATTTGCGGTTTTATACCTGACGCTGCGCCTTACGGAAAATGTGATAGATGATTTGGGCGATAAAAAACGGCTTAAAACCAACAGGCGTGCGCTTGTATACGGCGACCCGCTCAAGGCAGTATTTATATGGCTGTTTTTTGCGGTTAGCATTACGGCGGCAATACTTAAAATTGTTGATTTCCATATACCGGGATTATAACGTAAATATCTCCGTAATTTATATAAAAAAGGTCTTTGCGAATTTTTTCGCAAAGACCTTTTTAGTAAATAAAATTATTTTAACTCCGCCGAGTTTTGAAATACCCGGTCAAAACAGCTGTTGGAGATTAGTCATGCCTTAGTAAGCATACAGCCGTCAGTTTGATTTGCTCCCGCGGTTTTTCCAAACATGATACAAAATATCTTTAAGAACCAACATCGCATCCTGTTCATCAAACTGATATTCCCGCTTTAACTCATCCAGCAGAATACCTAATCTGTAAGCATAATTCGGAATATTAACAACTGACCGGTATTTGAGAAGAATAGGGTATTTTTTCCCCCAAGCACTTGTCCAGTCGATTTTTTGTTCGGCTTTCTCGCTTGTCTTGTCAATGGCTTCCCGGATTTCCCTGATATCCATGTCAAAGTCAATCAATTCATCCAAAGACACATTATACAATACCGCCATTTTCTTTGATTGCCTTATGTCTGGAACAGTTTCATCAGTCTCCCATTTTGAAACAGTTTGTCTGCTTACGCCCAGTTTTTCAGCTACATCCTCCTGCGAAAGTCCGCATTTTTTTCTTGCCTGAAATAAGCTGTTTCCTAAATTCACTTTTTTCTCCTTATCGTTTGATATAAATATTATATGATTTGATAAGGACAGTTTCTACCAATTATAATTGTCAAATATGCCCGTTTCATTTGCTTTCAGTACAAAAACACCCTGCATTTCAATTTGAATAGACGAAATCGGCAATATTCAAATTAAAGAATACTATTATTTGATTATCGACTCGCCTGTCATCTGCGCGGGCTGTTTAAGTCCAAGCATTTTCAGCATTGTCGGCGCAATATCGCACAGTCTGCCGCCGTCACGCAGTGTACACGGATAGTTTACAACCGTAAACGGAACGGGGTTTGTGGTGTGAGCCGTAAACGGCGAGCCGTCCGTCTCGTACATTTTATCTGCATTACCGTGGTCAGCCGTGATAATGGCACTGCCGCCCATTTTCACAACGGACGCTATAACCTTCCCGACGCAGGTGTCAACCGCCTGAACAGCCGCCTTTGCCGCGTCGAAAATTCCGGTATGTCCGACCATATCACAGTTGGCAAAGTTGAGTATCACAACATCAAACTTACCGCTTTCGATATTTTCACATGCCTTTGAGGCAACCTCAAACGCACTCATCTCCGGCTTTAAATCATAGGTCGCAACCTTGGGTGAGTTGACAAGCACGCGCTCCTCCCCTTCATACACTGTCTCAACGCCGCCGTTGAAGAAAAACGTGACATGCGCATATTTTTCCGTCTCGGCAATGCGCAGCTGAGTCATGCCCTCTTTCGACAGGTACTCGCCCAGAGTATTCTCAAGCGACTGGGGCTTAAACGCAATATGAACATTCGGCATTGACGCGTCATACTGCGTCATGCATACAAAGTAAAGATTGATAAAGCCTCTTTTACGCTCAAAGCCCGCAAATTCAGGGTCAACAAGCGTTCTTGTTATCTCTCTTGCACGGTCGGGACGGAAGTTGAAAAATATCACGCTGTCCTTTTCGTTTATCTCAGCATTTTCAAGGCATACCGTCGGGACGACAAACTCATCAGTAATGTTTTTACCCTCGCTGTCAATCTGTTCATATGACGCGCGAACCGCGGCGACGGGGTCGGGATTCTTATTGCCCTGACCGTATACCATTGCGGCATACGCTTTTTCAACGCGCTCCCAGCGGTTATCACGGTCCATGGCGTAGTATCTGCCCATTACGGTAGCAATCCTGCCGACGCCGATTTCCTTACACTTATCTTCAAGCTCTGACACAAAATCCGCACCGGAGGTCGGGGCTACGTCGCGCCCGTCCAAAAACGCATGGATATAGACCTTTTCAAGTCCCGCGCGCTTTGCAAGCTCCAGAATTGCATACATGTGAGTATTGTGACTGTGAACACCGCCGTTTGACACAAGTCCCATTATATGCAGCGCAGAGCCGTTCTCCTTTGCGTTTGCAACAGCGCCGGAAAGCGCTTCGTTTTCAAAAAAGTCGCCGTCCGAAATACTCTTTGTAATACGGGTCAGCTCCTGGTAAACAACACGGCCGGCGCCGATATTGGTATGCCCTACCTCACTGTTGCCCATCTGACCGTCGGGAAGCCCGACGTCCATGCCGGAAGCACCGATATAAGTAGTCGGATTTTCCGCAAACAGCTTTGTCAGATTAGGAGTGGCGGCAGCCTTGATAGCGTTGCCGTATTCACTGTCATTTCTTCCAAAACCGTCAAGAATACATAAAACCAATGGTTTCTTCATAAAAAAATTCCTTTTTTATATTTTCTCCGTCTGTCAGGCGGAAAATTACAAGCTCTTATTTTGCGGCGTTTACAATAACCGCAAAGTCCTGTGCTTTGAGCGACGCACCGCCGATAAGACCGCCGTCAATATGCTCCTTTGCAAGCAGTCCCTCTGCATTTTTGGCGTTCATGGAACCGCCGTACTGAATAACGATGCTGTCTGCGACATCCTTGCCGTAAATCTCGGCAATAACGTTTCTGATAGCGCCGTTTACCTCGTCCGCCTGCTCGTCGGTCGCGGTCTTGCCGGTGCCGATAGCCCAGACCGGCTCGTAGGCAATAACGGTATTCTTCGCATCAGCCGTGCTGATATCACGGAAAGCGATCTTGGTCTGCATTGCAACCGTCTCGACAGTGATGTTCTTCTCACGCTGCTCCAGCGTCTCACCGACGCAGACAATGGGGGTAAGCCCCGCAGCAATCGCAGCCTTTAGTCTCGCGTTTACGGTGTCGTCCGTCTCGCCGAAGTACTGACGTCTTTCGCTGTGACCGATAATTACGTACTCCGCGCCGGCGGCTTTCAGCATATCACCGCTGATTTCGCCGGTAAACGCGCCGCTTTCTGCCCAGTGGATATTCTCGGCGCCGATTTTGATATCGGAGCCCTTTGCCGCCTCAACCGCCGCCGCAATATCAACAAACGGCACGCAGAGAACCACCTCGCATGAGGCACCTGCTACAAGCGGCTTCATCTCATTTATAAGCTCTTTTGTCTGAGCGGGAGTGTTATTCATTTTCCAGTTTCCCGCAATAACATACTTTCTCATTTTACGATTCCTTTCAAACCTCAATTATTTATCCATAAGGCACGCGATGCCGGGCAGCTCCTTACCCTCAAGGAACTCAAGCGACGCGCCGCCGCCGGTGGAGATATGAGTCATCTTATCGGCAAAGCCGAGCTTTTCAACGGCAGCCGCAGAGTCACCGCCGCCGATAATCGAAACAGCGCCGCTTTCGGCAACGGCAGCAGCAACAGCCTCTGTGCCGGCAGCAAAGTTCTTCCACTCGGAAACACCCATAGGTCCGTTCCATACAACGGTACCTGCGCCCTCGATAGACTTTGCAAACAGCTCGCGTGTAACGGGACCTATATCAAGACCCATCCAGCCGTCCGGGATTGAGTCGGAGTAAATCGTCATATGGGTTGTATCCTCGCTGTACTCCCTGCCTATCTCGTTATCAACGGGAATCATGAAGTTTACGCCCTTTGCGCGCGCTTTTTCCATCATTTCCTTTGCAAGATCAAGCTTATCCTCCTCACAGATAGATGTGCCGATATTGTTTCCGTCTGCTCTGAAGAAGGTATACGCCATGCCTCCGCCTATAATAAGCGTGTCCACCTTGTCGATAAGGTTTGTGATAACGCCGATTTTATCGGATACCTTAGCACCGCCCAGGATTGCGACAAACGGACGCGCGGGGTCAGCAAGCGCCTTGCCCATAACGCCGATTTCCTGCTGAATGAGATAGCCGCAGACCGCGGGCAGATAATCGGCAACGCCGGCAGTTGATGCATGAGCACGGTGAGCTGCGCCGAACGCGTCGTTTACAAATACGTCAGCCATTGAGGCAAGCTCCTTGGCAAACTCAGGGTCATTTTTCTTCTCGCGCTTGTCAAAGCGTGTGTTCTCAAGCAGCAAAACCTCGCCGTCCTTCAGAGCGGCTGCCTTTGTCTTGGCGTCCTGACCGATAATATCCTTTGCAAACTTAACTTCTGTTCCCAAAAGCTCGGTCAGACGCTTTGCAACGGGAGCAAGCGTAAACTTCTCGGCATCCTCAGGCTCGCCCTTGGGCTTGCCCATATGTGAACAGAGGATAACCTTTGCGCCCTTGCCCATAAGATACTTGATAGTGGGCAATGCGGCAACAATTCTCTTTTCGCTGGTAATCTTACCGTCCTTCATAGGCACGTTGAAATCACAGCGGGTGAGAACTCTTTTGCCCGATACTTCAATGTCTTCGATAGTTTTTTTGTTGTAGTTCATTGCAGTTCTCCTTATCTGAAATATTATTATTTACCAAATAGTTACTATACCATATAATTACGGAAATTTCAATATTTTTATTGTATTAAGTTTTTTAACAAAATTACGGTAGATATTTACAAAGATATATGATAGAATATATTTTAATCAAAACCGCGGCTTTGAAAGCCTTAAAGGAGACAACAGATGGGTTTATTTGATAAAATGTTCGGCAGCAGCTCCTCACGCGAGCTGAAAAAGATTCAGCCGCTTGTTGACGCAACGCTTGCCCTTGAGGATAAATTTTCAAATATGAGCGAGGATGAGCTGCGCTCAATGACAGACAAGCTGCGCGACAAGCTTGTGCTGTCAAGCGATATCGACGCAATACTGCCCGAGGCATTTGCCACCGTGCGCGAAGCGGCATGGCGGGTGCTGGGCATGAAGCACTATCCGGTACAGATAGTCGGCGGAATTGTTCTGCATCAGGGCAGAATCGCCGAAATGAAAACAGGAGAGGGTAAAACAATGGTTGCAACGCTGCCCGCGTACCTAAACGCGCTGACCGGCAAGGGCGTTCACATTGTTACCGTAAACGACTACCTTGCAAAGCGCGACAGCGAATGGATGGGAAAAATCTATCGTTATTTGGGTCTTACCGTAGGTCTTGTCGTTCACGGAATGACGCCGGACGAAAAGCGCGCGGCATATGCCGCCGATATAACCTACGGAACAAATAACGAGTTCGGCTTTGACTACCTGCGCGACAACATGGCTATATACAAGGAAAACATGTCCCAGCGCGGACATAACTTTGCCATTGTGGACGAGGTGGACTCGATACTCATAGACGAGGCGAGAACGCCGCTCATTATTTCGGGCGCGGGCTCAAAATCCACGCAGATGTATGAAATTGCCGACAGGTTTGTAAATACGCTTATTCCCGTAAAATTTACCCGTACGGATGACAAGGCGGATTACGACAAATTCATAACGATGGATTATGACGAGCTGGAAATGGGCAGGTTTATCACCCCCCAGCAGCACGCCGACCTCAAGCGCGCCGATTATATTATCGACGAAAAGAACAAAAATGTTACGCTGACCGCAAACGGCATTGCCAAGGCGGAGCAGTATTTCAATGTGGAAAATCTGTCGTCGGCGGAAAATATGGAGCTTAACCATCACATTCAGCAGGCAATCCGCGCGCACGGCATTATGAAAAAGGATATAGACTATATCGTCAAGGACGGACAGATTATAATTGTCGACGAATTTACGGGTCGCCTCATGTACGGCAGACGCTACAACCAGGGTCTGCATCAGGCGATTGAAGCAAAAGAGCACGTAAAGGTGGAAAAGGAGTCCAAAACCTACGCGTCCATCACGCTTCAGAATTATTTCCGCATGTATGCAAAGCTGTCCGGCATGACGGGTACCGCGATGACGGAGGAGGACGAATTTCGGCACATTTACTCGCTGGACGTCGTGGAAATCCCGACTAACAAGCCCAACATACGCCGCGACTATCAGGACAGTGTTTTCAAAACAGAGCCGTCCAAGTTCAATGCGGTTATCGAGCAGATTTGCGAGTGCCATCAAAAGGGTCAGCCGGTGCTGGTCGGTACAATCTCAATCGAAAAGAGCGAGCTGCTGTCAAAGCTTTTATCAAAGCGCGGCATAAAGCATCAGGTGCTCAACGCCAAGCATCACGAAAAGGAGGCGTCCATAATCGCTCAGGCGGGCAAGGAGGGCGCCGTCACGATTGCCACAAACATGGCGGGGCGCGGCACCGACATTATGCTGGGCGGCAACGCCGAATACATGGCAAAGGACCAGATGGCAAAAAAAGGATATACCGACGAGCTTATAAACGAAGCGACCGGATTTGCCGAGACGGATAACGAGGAAATAATCGAAGCCCGAAAAACATACAGTGAGCTTTATGATAAATACAAGGCTGAAATAAGCGATGAGGCGCAGCGCGTCAAGGACGCGGGCGGACTGTTTATCATAGGCACCGAGCGGCATGAAAGCAGACGTATCGACAATCAGCTCAGAGGCCGTGCCGCGCGCCAGGGCGACCCCGGTTCAACAAGGTTTTTCCTGTCGCTGGACGACGACCTTATGCGGCTGTTCGGGGGCGAGCGGGTTATGAACGTCATGAATACGCTCAAGGTGCCCGACGATATGCCGATAGAGAATAAAATGCTGTCCTCCACCATTGAAAAGGCACAGGAAAAGGTAGAGGGCATAAACTTCCAGCGCAGAAAGAGCGTGCTGGAATATGACGACGTCATGAACAAGCAGCGCGAGGTCATATACAATCAGCGCAGAATGGTTTTGGACGGAGAGGATCTGACCTCTACAATCGACAAAATGATAACGGACAGCGCACAGATTATCGCCGCCGAGTTTGTTGCGGGCGAGGACAAAAACGCATGGAACCTTGCGGGACTGCGCGAGCGGCTTTTATCGTTTGGCGAATATGAAAACGAGGTGGATACCGACAGTATAGAAAACGCAGATGACGCGGCAGAGCTTACCGAAAAAGTTCTGCGCGGCAGGTATGCAAGACAAAAAGCAACGCTGGGTGAGGATTTTGAGGAGGCACAGCGCGTTATCATGCTGCGCTCGGTTGACCGCCGCTGGATGGATCACATTGACGACATGGACGAATTAAAGCGCGGTATCGGACTTGCCGCCTACGGTCAGCGCGACCCTGTCGTTGAATTTAAGTTCCAGAGCTACGATATATTCGAGGAAATGGTAAACAATATAAAAACAGATACGGTTATCGGTCTGCTCTCGCTTGTAATCAAAAAAGAGGAAAAGCTTGAGCGCGAGCAGGTTGCAAAAGACGCGCACGAATCACACGGAGGGGAAAACGTTACAAGCAAAACGGTTGTAAATAAAAACAAAATCGGCAGAAACGATCCGTGCCCTTGCGGAAGCGGCAAGAAATACAAAAAATGCTGCGGCGCGGATAAGTAAAAGAAAACAGTCCGGACTTTCAGTCCGGACTGTTTTCTTTAAACCCGCTTTTTGTAAAAGTTACGATATTTTTTACACCGAGTGATTTTAAAAGAGCTGCGGCGTCATCAAAATAAGCGCAGATTCCGTTTACGTCATGCGCGTCACCCGACAGGATGACCCGTCCTCCCCGCTCGGAAATACGCTTGAGTATAAACGGAGCAGGATAAGGAGTTTTTCTGTACCCGCGCGATATCGCGCCTGTATTTACTTCAAACACTTTGTCTTTATCAAGCAGCGTATCAAGTGCCGTCAGAGCCGACAGACGATAGCGGCGCGAGGACATATCAAACAGCTCCTCCCGCTCGCAGAATTTTGTTATAAGATCAAAGTGCCCGATAATATCGGCATTTTCAAGCTGTGACACTTGCTCAAAATACCGTTCGCAAAGAGACAGCATATCTGCGCCGAAATACTGCTGCGCTGCATTTTTAAGTATCTGCGGCGTATTGTCGACATCAATGTATCTGCCGTCTATATTAATATAATGAACAGATCCGATAATATAATCAAAGCGCTCTCTGTCGTAAACGCTGTATAAATCCGCCTCCAGCCCTGCATAGATATCCATTCTGCCGAGGTACTGCTCTTTGAGAGCGGAAATTTCGGACAGATACCGATTGGTGTCATTTTGCGTCATGCAGTAGCTTGAGTCAAACGGAGTATATCCGTGCCCCGAAAAGCCGAGCGCCGAAAACCCAGCGTCATACGCCGCGCGCGCCATTTCAAAAGCAGTATTGTTCCCGTCGCAAAAGACGGTGTGAGTGTGAAAATCACATTTTATCACTTGCCATTTTCTCCTGCTTTACCTTTTTGTTGATAACATGCCTGCCGGCAAGCTCCCGCCGCACATCTTCCACCGATATGCCCGCCTGCACCATAAGCACCAGCACATGATATGCAAGATCTGCAATCTCATATACCGTCTCCGCCTTATCCTGCGCCTTACCCGCGATTATAACCTCGGTACACTCCTCGCCGACCTTTTTGAGAATTTTATCCAATCCCTTCTCAAAAAGATATGAAGTATATGAACCCTCCGACGGATTTTCACGGCGATTTTCAAGCAGCGAGTACAGACCGTCAACAGAAAAGGAAGAAAGCTGCCCGCTCTGATAAACCGTATTGAAAAAGCAGGAGTCCGCGCCTGTATGGCAGGCGGGACCGTCCTTTACTACCTCAACGGTCAGCGCATCATTATCACAGTCGGCAGTGATGCTGACAATATGCTGAAAGTTTCCCGACGTCTCCCCCTTGCGCCACAGCTTTTGGCGCGAGCGCGAAAAAAAGCAGGTTTTGCCTTCTTTTATGCTGATTTCCAGACTTTCGCGGTTCATATACGCTAAGGTCAGCACCTTTTTTGTATATGCGTCGGTGACAACAGCCGGGATAAGTCCGTTATCGTCAAATTTGAGTTCATCTATATTTATCATAATTTTCTCCTTTATACAATTCTTGCGGGTATGCCGTTTTGTGCAAGCAGTTCCTTGAGTTTGGGAATTTTAACCTCACCGAAATGAAAAACAGATGCGGCAAGCCCCGCACTGACACCGGGCAGAGCTTTAAAAAGCTTTACAAAATCCTCTGCGCTTCCCGCGCCGCCCGACGCGATTACCGGCACATGCACAGCCTCAAGCACGGCGCTGAGCATTTCAATATCAAAGCCGCCCTTCACGCCGTCTGTGTCAATGCTGTTTACAACCACCTCGCCGGCGCCCGAATCCACACAGCGGCGTATCCACTCGATAGCCTCCATGCCGGTGTCCTCACGCCCGCCTTTGGCAAAAACGCGGAAAGATCCTCCCACGCGCTTTATATCCGCAGACAGTACGACACACTGGTCGCCGTAGCGCTTTGCCGCCTCATAGACAAGAGACGGATTGCGGATTGCACCGCTGTTGACGCTCACCTTATCCGCGCCGCAGGACAGAACACGCTCAAAATCGGAAAGCCCGTTTATACCGCCGCCGACTGTCAGCGGAATAAAGATGGTTTTTGCGACCTCTTTCAATATACCGGTAAACAGCGCACGGTTTTCAAAGGACGCAGTGATATCGTAAAACACAAGCTCGTCAGCGCCGTTTTCGCTGTAATATTCAGCAAGCTCTACCGGTGAGGACACGTCGCTCAGTCCCTCAAAGTTCACGCCCTTGACAACGCGAGAATTTCTGACGTCAAGGCACGGAATAATACGTTTTGTTATCATGATTCCGCCTCCCCGCACAAGCGCAGCGCGTCGGAAAGCTCCAGCGCTCCGGCATACAGCGCCTTGCCTAAAATTGCGCCGTACATATCCATGGCACAGAGCGTCTTTATATCTGACAGCGTACTGACCCCGCCCGACGCGGTAATATCAATACTGTATTTTTCCGACAGTGCCCTGTAAAGCTCAATATTTGTTCCGCCCAGCATTCCGTCGCGGGATATATCGGTGCAGATTATATTTGAAATGCCCTTTTTCTGCATTTTCTCAAAAAAGCTGTCACAGGTATATCCCGAAAGCTCGGTCCAGCCGCGTATTGCGACAAAGCCGTCCTTTATGTCTACGCCTACGGCGATTTTTTCGCCGTAGATCTCAAGGCAGCGGTCAAGAAAAGCCTCGTCTGTGACAGCGGCGGTACCGAGTATTACGCGCGACACTCCCGCGTCAAAATACTTTTTCACCGTGTCAAGGCTGCGTATCCCTCCGCCGAGCTCGGTAAACAGCCCGCTCTCCGACACGATTTTTTTCACCGTATCAAAATTGTCTGTTCTGCCGCTCCTTGCACCGTCAAGGTCTACAAGATGCAGATATTGTGCGCCCTTTTCGGCAAAGCCGCGCGCAACGTCGGACGGATTTTGACTGTACACGGTTTTTTTGCTGTAATCGCCCTTTTCAAGGCGCACGGCGCAACCGCCGATAAGGTCTATTGCAGGAAGGATTATCATGCTTTCACCTCACAAAATGCTTTAAGTATTTTAAGCCCGACATTCCCGCTCTTTTCGGGGTGAAACTGCGTACCGTATACATTGTCCCGCGCCACCGCAGCCGTGACGGGAACGGAATACTCCGTATATGCCGTTACAAATTCAGCACAGTCGGCACCGTAAAAAGAGTGAACAAAATAAACAAAATCACCCTCGTTTATGTATTTAAAAAGCTCGCTGTGCCTTGGAAAGGACAAACCGTTCCAGCCGATATGCGGAATATTAAGCCCGGGCGCCGTAATATCGCGCAGCGGGCGCACGGTTCCCGGCACAAGCCCCAGTCCGGAATGCTCTCCGTATTCATATGATTTATCAAACAGCAGCTGCATACCAAGACATATTCCCAGCAGCGGCTTACCGCTGCGCGCTTGATTTACAACAAGCTCCGACATGCCGCCGGCGCGCAGCTTTTCCGCCGCGTCGCCGAACGCGCCGACGCCCGGAAGTATTATTCTGTCGCTTTTCTCTATCGTTGCTTTATCGCCTGTAACAACCGCGCTGCACCCCAAAAACTCAAGCGAGCTTTTAAGAGAAAAAAGATTGCCGACGCCGTAATCTATTATAGCTACCATCAAAGCATCCCCTTTGTGGACGGGATATCGTCCGCCGCCGCCTGATCTACCGTGCAGGCAGCTCTGAGACAGCGGGCAAGAGCTTTAAATACGCCCTCTATTATATGATGAGTATTTTTACCGGACAGCTGACGGACATGCAAGGTCACAGCCGCGTTTGACACAAACGCGCCCAAAAATTCCTCGCAAAGCTCGGTGTCGAAGCTGCCGACACGCGGCGACGGCAGAGAGAGCTCACAGGTAAGGTGGCTTCTGCCCGAAATATCGACGGCGGCAAGTATCAGAGCCTCGTCCATCGGAAGCACCGTATGTGCGTAGCGGGTAACGCCGCGCTTGTCGCCGAGAGCATTTTTAAACGCCTGACCCAGGCATATTCCTATATCCTCCGCGCTGTGATGAAAATCAACGCCTATATCTCCGATACAGTTGACATTCAAATCAAATCTTGCGTGGCGCGCGAGCAGAACAAGCATATGATCAAAAAATCCGTTTCCCGTTCTGATTTCGCTTTTTCCGCTGCCGTCGATATTTATCGTAAGCGAAATGTCCGTTTCAGACGTTTTTCGATTTACAGTAGATGTTCTCATTTCATTTCCTCCGTAAGCCCGGAAAGCGCTCCCGCAAGCGTTTCCATCTGTTCTTTGGTTCCTATTGTTATACGAAGCCAGTCGCTTATGCGCGGATTGTCAAAGCGGCGCACAAGTATCCCGTTTTCCTTAAGTCTCGTATAAAGCTCAAGCCCGCTGACGCCGCTTTTCCTTGCAAACACAAAGTTTGCGCTTGAGGGCAGATAATCAAACCCGAGCTTTTCAAGCCGACGGCAAAACGCATTGCGGTTATCAATTATCCTATTGCAGTTTGCGGAATAATACTCATCGCTTTCAAGCGCCGCCTTTGCCGCCTGCTGGCTCATGCTGTTTATATTATAGGGATTTGTTGAATATTTTATCTTATTCAGGTCTGCCGCAAGCCCGCTGTCCGCGATTGCAAAGCCCACGCGCGCGCCCGCAAGCGAGCGGGATTTTGAAAAGGTCATAACCACTATCAGGTTTTTGTATTTTTTAATCAGCGGCACGCAGCTCTCACCGCCGAAATCAACATACGCCTCGTCTATTACGACAATATTGTCCGGGTTGGAGGACACTATTTTTTCAATATCGGAAAGCCCGAGCGCGATTCCCGTCGGCGCGTTGGGATTGGCAAGCACTATATTCTTGTTTGCGCCTATGTAATCGTCAGGGTTGACACGCAGCCCGCTATCAAGCGGCACCTGAGTATAATCGGAGCCGTACAAATCTCCGAACACCTTATAGAATCCGTAGGTTATATCGGGAAAAATCACGGGCGACAGTCTGTCAAAATACGCCGCAAAGCAGAAATTAAGTATCTCGTCGGAGCCGTTGCCCAATACTATATTTTCCCGTCCGACGCCGTAGCGTCCTGCAAGCGCGTCCGAAAGCTCGGTACAGTCAGGTTCAGGATAGAGCTGAAGGCTTGCCGCCCTGCCGCTTGTCACCGCCGCCTTAACCTCGGGCGACGGTTCAAACGGAGACTCGTTGGTATTGAGCTTAATATACCGCATAGTCTGCGGCTGCTCGCCCGGAACATAAGCCTCAAGCTCCTTCAGCCGTGCCGATATAAATTTGCTCATTTACCTTTCACTTCCTTCAAACCGAATTGCAACGCTTCTGGCATGGGCGGTAAGCCCCTCCGCCCCTGCAAACGCTTCGACATCCCCCGATATATCTTCAAGCGCCTCACGCGTATAATATGTATACTGAGTCTTTTTTACAAAATCGTCCACCGAAAGAGGACTGGAAAAGCGCGCCGTACCGCTTGTCGGCAGCGTGTGGTTGGGGCCTGCAAGGTAGTCGCCCACTGCCTCGGGGCAGTACTTGCCCAAAAATACCGAGCCTGCGTTTTTTATGCTGCTTAAATAATCAAAAGGATTGTCAGTACATATTTCAAGATGCTCGGGTGCAAGCTCGTTTGCAATTTCCACTGCGGCAAAAAGGTCGTCCGCTATTATTATCTTGCCGTTATTGTCAACAGATGCGCGCGCTATATCCGCGCGGGACAGCTTCGGTATCTGTTTTTCAAGCTCCTCCGACACGGCAACCGCAAGCTCCTTGCTGTCCGTCACAAGCACGGCGCTTGCCATTGCGTCATGCTCCGCCTGTGACAGCAGGTCGGCGGCGACATACGCCGGATTGCAGGTTTTGTCAGCAACTACAAGTATCTCGCTCGGTCCCGCTATCATGTCGATAGCGACCTTACCGAAAACCTGCCGCTTTGCCTCGGCGACATACGCATTGCCGGGCCCCGTTATTTTATCGACGGCGGGCACGGTTTCGGTGCCGTAGGCGAGCGCTGCTATTGCCTGCGCACCGCCAGCCTTGAAAATGCGGTGTACGCCCGCAATTTTTGCCGCTGCAAGTATCTCGGGATTTACAGTGCCGTCCGCCGAAGGCGGAGTAGTCATAACAATAAGCTCACAGCCTGCAATAACCGCCGGAATGCAGTTCATAAGCACCGACGACGGGTATGCAGCCGTACCGCCGGGAACATATAAGCCCACCTTTTCTATGGGCAGCACGCGCTGACCGCTTATCACCCCGCCGGTGCTGTTTGTTATAAAACCGGAACGCACCTGGTTTTTATGAAAGGCACGGATATTTTCCGCCGCGCGCTCCAGTATCCCCAAAAGCTCGGGAGATACCCGCTCACAGGCGTCCTTTAGCTCGCTTTGAGTCACCTCAAGCGAAGAGAGCGACACCTTGTCAAAGTGCAGGGCATAGTCCAAAAGCGCACGGTCGCCGTTACGGCGCACATTCTCTATAATCTCTGCTACAGTTGCGCCGACACGTGTGACGGATTCGTCGCGCAGAAACAGAGTGCTTTTATCAACCTCGGAATATTTCAGTATCTTAATCATTGCTCTTATCCTTACATATACTACTTATCTTTTTACAAATCTGCGTTATCTCGCTGTTTTTGAATTTATAGCTTACCTTATTGGAAATAAGCCGCGCACTGACAGGCGCCACCGTTTCACACGGCACAAGATTATTCTCCAAAAGCGTCTTTCCCGTCTCGACGATATCGACAATGACGTCGCTGAGCCCCAAAAGCGGCGCAAGCTCTATGGAACCGTTGAGCTTTATAATTTCTATCTCACGGCTTTTTTCGGCATAGTAATGCTTAGCTATGTTTGGGAACTTTGTCGCAACTCTCAGCGCTGTATCGGGATTATCCTTAAAGTCCCGCTTTGCGGCAACCGCCATGCGGCATTTTCCCATATGCAGGTCGCACAGCTCATACACATCGGGGCTGTACTCCAGAAGAATGTCCTTGCCTGCGATGCCTATGTCCGCCGCACCCTTTTCCACATATATTGCAACGTCTGACGGCTTTACCCAGAAATAGCGCACGCGGTTGTGAACGCTCTCGAATATAAGCTTGCGGTTAGGCTCATGTATTTCGGGACAGGCATAGCCGGATTTTTCAAAAATATCGTACGCCGCCTCGCCCAGCCTGCCCTTGGGCAGCGCCACATTTACATACTTATCCGCCAATGCTCTCACCTCCGCACGTATCGGTATCCGAGAACAGTCTGTCAAGTCCGTCAAGGTAAACGGCAAAGCCGACAGCGCCCTGCTTTCTGCCCAGCCTTGAAAGCAGACTGTCATACCTTCCGCCTGACAGCACGCTCTGAGGTATACCGTCAATAAAGCCCTTAAATATTATTCCGTTATAGTAATTTGTATCGTTAAGTATAGAAAAATCTATACGAAGATTTTGCGCAAGCCCGCTTTTCTCCATATAGCCCGAAATTTTTTCAAGCGCGTCATAAGATGCGCGCATCTCATCGTTTAAGCAGAGCGGACGCGCCTTTTCAAGCACCTCACGCGGAGTGCCGTAAAGCAGACACGCTGCCGAGAGCGCGTCGGCATATTTTTTGTCAGCCCCGATATCAGAGCAGACGGCGCGCACGGTATCGGCGCTTTTTCTGCCGACGGCGGACATAAGCTCCGACCTTGCCGCCCCGTTTTGCGTTATCATTCCGATAAGCCCCGTTACAAAGCCCATATGCGACACGTCCAAAAGAAAGCTGCCGCTTATACTCTCCAGGCTTTTATAGGCAAGCGAGATGACCTCCGCTGTCGAAAAATCGTCAATATCCCCTATACATTCCAAACCGGTCTGCATAATTTCCTTAAAACCGCTTCCGCCCGCACGGTAAACACATTCGTTATAAAATACTTTCTGCATACCGCTGCTGTCCTTGGTGTTTTTTATAATGGACAGGGTTATGTCCGGCTTCAGCGCCATCAGTCTGCCGTCAGTATCGGTAAAGGTTAGAATGCTTTTATCCGAAAGAAAGCTCTTATTCTCCGCGTATAAATCGTATTCCTCAAACTTGCTTACCTTATAGCGCCTGTAACCGAAGCTCAGATACAATGTGCGCAGCGTGTATACCGCCCGCTCGGACGGCAGCAGCTCATTGTCATTCAATATCATCGTCTTTACCTCTGTTCAATCTTTTAAATACCGTCTTATATCCGTCCTTACCATAGGTAAAGGCGCGGTTTACACGGCTTATTGTCGCCGAGCTGGCTCCGGTCTGCTCCGCTATCTTATTATATACTTTTTTTTCCGTGAGAAGCTTTGCCACCATCACCCGCTGCGACATATCCAGCATTTCCTTGGTAGTAAGCAAATCCTCCAAAAAGTCTGCATACTCCTCTTTTGTTTCAAGCGACATCAGCGCGTCGATAAGAAGCTGCGCGCCTTCTGTATGAAAAACGTCCATTGCAATACCTCTTTATGATTATTGTACTTTAACATGATAGCGCTTTAATGCGTAAAAGTCAATAGTGTTTAAAAAATTTTTGAAAAAACGTATAGACAAATACAGAGTGCAATGGTATAATTGTATACAAAAATACATAAATTTATAAAGAGGAGGAAAAATATGCTTGAAATTTCACCGAAGTCAAACCTTTTGGAGCAGAACAGTTACAGATACAAGCTTCAGGACGTTGAAAATCCTAATCTTTACCGTGATATATACAGCTATGACGAGGTGCCCAAGGTTGCATTCAATCACAGGCGCGTGCCTCTTTCCATGCCGGAGGATATTTGGATAACAGACACATCATTCCGCGACGGGCAGCAGTCGGTAAATCCTTATACTGCGGATCAGATTGTGGATTTATACAAGCTGATGGCAAAGCTGGGCGGGCCGTACGGGATTATACGCCAGACCGAGTTTTTCATATACAGCAGAAAGGACCGTGAGGCGATTGAGCGGTGCATGGAGCTGGGGCTTAAATTTCCCGAAATCACCACCTGGATACGCGCCAGCCGCGAGGACTTCAAGCTGGTGCGAGAGCTCGGCATACGAGAGACCGGAATACTTGTGAGCTGCAGCGACTATCACATCTTTAAAAAGATGAAAATGACACGCGCTCAGGCGATGGATCACTATCTGGCGACCGTAAAGGACGCGTTTGAAGCGGGCGTTATGCCGCGCTGTCACTTAGAGGATATAACGCGCGCAGATTTCTACGGCTTTGTCGTGCCGTTTGTAAACGAGCTCATGCGACTGTCACGCGAGGCAAAAATCCCCGTGCGTATCCGTGCCTGCGACACCATGGGCTACGGAGTGCCATATACGGAAGTAGACCTTCCAAGAAGCGTTCCGGGCATTATCTACGGGCTTCAGCACTACGCCGACGTAAAAAGCGAGCTTTTGGAATGGCACGGACACAACGATTTTTACAAGGCTGTCGCAAATGCTTCCACAGCATGGCTGTACGGCGCTTCGGGCGTAAACTGCTCCCTTTTGGGAATAGGAGAGCGCACCGGCAACGTACCGCTTGAGGCGATGGTGTTCGAGTACGCCTCGCTCAGAGGCTCGCTTGACGGCATGAACCCGACGGTTATTACCGAAATTGCCGATTACTTCAAGCACAATATCGGCTATAAAATACCGCCTATGACGCCGTTTGTCGGCAAAAATTTCAATGTAACGCGCGCGGGGATACACGCCGACGGGCTTTTGAAGGACGAAGAAATATACAATATTTTCGACACAAAAAAGCTGCTGAACCGCCCTGCCTCCGTCATGATAAGCAAAACCTCCGGACTTGCCGGCATAGCATACTGGATAAATCAGAATTATGACCTTGCGGGAGATGAGCTTATTGACAAGCGTGATCCGCTTGTCGCGGCAGTCAAGCAGTGGGTTGACTGCGAATACGAGGGCGGGCGCACCGCGTCGCTTTCCACAGAGGAGCTGGAACTTAAGATAGAACAGCTTTCAAACGGAAAATACAAACGCTTGTAACGGGGGATTAATTATGAAAGAACACAAGAGCATATCCATAGCCGACCAGATATTCGAGCAGCTCGAGCACGATATTCTTATCGGAAAATATCAGCGCGGCGAAATCCTGACGGAGCTAAAGCTATGTCAGTCTTTAGGCGTATCCCGTACGCCGATACGCGAGGCGCTGCGCCGTCTCGAGCAGGAGCATATAATTGAGGAGACCAGCCGCGGCGCCGTTGTTATCGGAATATCGCGCGAGGATCTTTTCGATATGTATGAAATACGTATGCACGTCGAGGGGCTCGCGGCAGCGCGCACTGCAGAAAAAATATCGGACGAGGGACTTGCAAAAATGAAAGAGGTGCTGGATCTCCAGCGCTATTATGTGGACAAAACGGACGCGGACAATTCTGACAATTCGGACAACATTAAAAATCTTGACTCCGAGTTTCACCGCCTGCTGTATATTTTCAGCGGCAGCAAGGCGTATTACGACACGCTTTTGCCCATACACAAAAAGATGATAAAGTACCGAAAGGCTGCAGTTAAAAGCCACAGCCGGGCAAGACAGTCACTGAGCGAGCACGAGGGAATCTACCGTGCGCTGGAAGCGCACGACCCGGAGCTTGCAAAAAATCTTACAATAGAGCACGCCTCAAGAGCGCGCGACAGTATACTTGAAAAGGAGATATAACAGCAATGGGACTTACAATCGCACAAAAAATCATTAAAAGCCATCTTGTCAGCGGCGAAATGACGCCGGGGCAGGAAATTTCAATTAAAATCGATCAGACACTCACGCAGGACGCAACCGGCACCATGGCGTACCTTGAATTCGAAACAATGGGTATCGAGCGCGTACGCACGGAACGCTCGGTTGCTTACATAGACCACAACACGCTCCAGTCGGGCTTTGAAAACGCGGACGACCACCGCTATATACAGTCGGTTGCCAAAAAGTACGGCATTTACTTTTCCCGCCCCGGCAACGGAATCTGTCATCAGGTACATTTAGAGCGGTTCGGTATACCAGGAAAAACGCTTATCGGCTCGGACAGCCATACCCCGACGGGCGGCGGCATAGGAATGCTCGCATTCGGCGCGGGCGGACTGGACGTTGCGGTTGCCATGGGCGGCGGCGCGTATTACATAACAATGCCCAAAATGATAAAGGTTAATCTCACCGGAAAGCTCCGTCCGTTTGTCACGGCAAAGGACGTAAGTCTTGAAATACTGCGCATACTGTCCGTCAAGGGCGGTGTGGGATATATAATCGAGTGGGGCGGCGAGGGTGTAAAAACACTGTCCGTGCCCGAGCGCGCAACCATTACCAACATGGGCACAGAGCTTGGCGCCACAACGTCGATATTCCCGTCAGACGAGACCACTCGCGCGTTTTTAAAAGCGGAGGGCAGAGAGCAGGACTACATACCGCTCGAAAGCGACGCCGACGCTGTCTATGACCGCGTGATAGACATAAACCTGTCCGAGCTGGAGCCGCTTATTGCAAAGCCGCACATGCCCGACAACGTCGTAACGGTCAGCAGTCTCAAGGGAACCAAGGTTGACCAGGTCTGCATCGGCTCCTGCACCAACTCGTCACTGCTCGACATGCTCAAGGTCGCGGCAATGCTCAGGGGCAGGACAATATCTCCGTCCGTAAGTCTTTCCATCTCCCCCGGCTCAAAGCAGGTGCTTACAATGCTTGCCGACTGCGGCGCACTGACCGATATTCTCGCCTCAGGCGCCCGCGTTCTGGAATGCGCATGCGGTCCCTGCATCGGCATGGGCTTTTCTCCCAATTCGGGCGGCGTGTCGCTGCGCACCTTTAACCGCAATTTTGAGGGCAGAAGCGGCACGGCAGACGGCAAGGTTTATCTTGTTTCGCCGGAGACTGCGGTAGCCGCGGCGCTGACGGGCGAGATTACAGACCCCTCTGCGCTTGACATGAGCATTAAAATTGACTTCCCCGATAAATTCCGCATCGACGACAGCGCGGTAATACCTCCCGCATCGCCAAAAGAGGCAAAGTCGCTTGAGGTTTTGCGCGGGCCGAACATCAAGAAATTCCCCGACAGTATGCCTCAGACCGACTCGATAAAGGCACCGCTGATATTAAAGGTGGGCGACAACATCACGACCGACCACATCATGCCGGCGGGCGCCAAGATCCTGCCGTTCCGCTCAAACATTCCCTACCTCTCGCAGTTCTGCTTCGGAGTCTGCGACAAGACCTTCCCCGAACGCGCAAAGGCGGCGGGACAGAGCATAATTGTGGGCGGCACAAACTACGGTCAGGGCTCGTCACGCGAGCACGCGGCGCTTGTTCCGCTGTATCTGGGCGTGCGTGTTGTTATTACAAAAAGCTTTGCCAGAATACACATTGCAAACCTCATAAACGCGGGCATCATGCCGCTGACCTTTAAAAATCCCGACGATTACGACAAGCTCAATCAGGGTGATACACTCTCAATAGACGGCGTATTCGACGGCATGGACAGCGGCGAAATGACGCTTATAAACGAGACGACGGGCGACAGAATCCCGCTTGTCTGCTCCTACACGCAAAGACAGAAGGATATACTCAAGGCGGGCGGACTCTTAAGCTACACAAAGAAAGAAGGAAAATAAGATGGAAAAATACATTGACAGCGCGGTCGAGCAGTTCAGGGCACTTATCACCGAACAGCTCGCACGCCAGAACCGTATGGAAAACGACAATTTTGTAAAGGACTTCAAAAATGCGGATAAAATCATAATCGGAATCTGCGGCGGCGACGGCATCGGGCCCATTATTACAAACGGTGCGCAGCGCGTTTTGGAGTATCTGCTCTCCGACGAGATAAAATCGGGTAGAGTAGAAATGCGCGTCATAGACGGGCTCACGATAGAAAACCGTCTTGCATGCGGCAAGGCGATACCCGACGATGTCTTAGCCCAAATAAAAGCGTGCGACGTTATTTTGAAGGGGCCGACTACAACTCCGAAGGGCGGCACTATGGAGAGTGCCAACGTCGCCATGCGCCGTGAGCTGGATCTGTATGCCAACGTGCGCCCCGTCAGCGTGCCGGAGCTTGACATAGACTGGATTTTCTACCGCGAAAACACTGAGGGCGAATATGTTCTGGGCAGCCGCGGCGTGGAAATTCCAGAAAAGCTGGCAATGGACTTTAAGGTGACGACAAACGCGGGAACAAAAAGAATTGCCCGTGCTGCGTTTGAATATGCAAAAAACAACGGCAAGACAAATGTCGCAATCGTCACAAAGGCAAACATCATGAAAAAAACGGACGGGAAATTCTCAGAGCTGTGCCATGAGGTTGCAAAGGACTATCCCGGAATTACGGCTGACGACTGGTACATCGACATAATGACCGCAAATCTTATAAACGAGAACAACCGCTCAAAATTCCAGGTATTTGTGCTGCCCAATCTCTACGGCGATATTATAACGGACGAGGCGGCGCAGATTCAGGGCGGCGTAGGCACGGCGGGCAGCGCCAACATAGGCGACAGATACGCTATGTTTGAGGCAATCCACGGCTCAGCGCCCAGAATGATGGAACGCGGCGACGGAAAGTACGCTAACCCATCAAGCATGCTTAAAGCGTCAGAAATGCTGCTTCGCCATATCGCCATGAGCGACAGGGCAGACAAACTTGCAAAAGCTATGAAAATATGCACCGAGACTGAAAAGAAGCTTATAATCACAGGCAGAAATACAGGCGCTACCTGCATTGAGTTTGCAGACTACGTCATGGAAACGCTGGGCTCGCTTTAATTTAATATTACAAATAGCAGGTATAATATTATGAAACAATATGATGTCATAGTTGCCGGCGGCGGCTTTGCAGGCGCCGCCGCGGCGCTTGCCGCAGCACGTGAGGGACTTTCGGTGCTGCTCTTTGACAAATCAAACTGCCTGGGCGGCGCGGCGGTCAACTGCCTTGTAAATCCTTTTATGCCGTATACGACACAAATAAACGGCAAAACCACCGAGCTGTCACAGGGAATTTTCAAGAAAATACGCGACAGTCTGTACGATATGCGAAAGCAGACAGGCGAAATGCAGTTCCCCGAAAAAATAAACATGTTTTCCGAAGAACATTTAAAAGTGCTGCTCAACCGCATGATGAGAAATGCGGGAGTGGAGCTGCTGTTTCATGTATATCTCTGCGGAGTCAGCTCCGAAAACGGTAATATAAAAAATGTGCTTGTCGCTTCAAAATCCGGTATTTTAACACTGAAAGCAGACTATTTTATTGACGCGACCGGAGACGGGCTGCTGGCTGCTATGTCCGGCTGTAATTTCAGACTCGGACGGCCGCAGGACGGTCTCTGTCAGCCAATGACCCTTTGCTTCAGACTGTCAAACGTGGATATTGACAAATACAAAGAGCAGAAAGATGAAATACAAAAAAAGTACAAACAGTTCAAAAGCGAGGGCAAAATAAAAAATCCGCGCGAAGATATACTTGTTTTCAACATGCCTCAAAAAGGGGTTTTACATTTTAATACGACACGTATAGTAAAGCTCAACCCCACCGACCCGTTTGACGTTACGCGCGCGGAGCTTGAAGTCAGAGAGCAGGCATTTGAAATATATTGCTTTTTAAAGGATAACTTTGAAAGCTTTAAAAACTGCGAGCTTATATATACGGCTCCCGAAATCGGAGTCAGGGAAAGCCGTATGATAGACGGGCTGTACACGCTTACCGGTCAAGACCTGCGCGCCTGCGCACGCTTTGACGATTCCGTTGCGTTGGGAAATTATGATATAGATATCCATAACCCCGAGGGCGAGGGCACCAGTCACTACTATTTTCCCGCAGGTCAATATTACGAAATACCGTACCGCTGCCTTGTGCCAAAGGATACGGGCAACCTGCTTGTCGCAGGACGCTGCATATCCGTTGATCATGAGGCGCAGGCGTCAATCCGCATTATGCCGATAGTCTGCTGTCTGGGCGAGGCTGCGGGCGCCGCTGCCGCCGCGGCAAAAAAAGACGGTGTTTCGTTTAAGGACGCAGATATCGCTAAAATCCAGCGCATACTCACCGCAAACGGAGCGATTATCCACGCCGGATGTTGACAGGGCGCATTGCGTGATATATAATATTGAAACAATATGAAAGTAAAATAAATTCCAACGGAGCTTTAAAATGAACAATAAAGACAAAACAATGGATAAAATAGTCGCACTGTGCAAAAACCGCGGATTTGTGTATGCGGGCAGTGAAATTTACGGCGGTCTTGCAAACAGCTGGGACTACGGTCCTTTGGGTGCGGAGCTTAAAAATAACGTAAAGCGCATGTGGTGGAAAAAGTTTGTGCAGGAATGTCCGTATAACGTAGGTCTTGACAGCGCGATACTGATGAATCCCCAAACTTGGGTGGCGTCGGGGCATCTCGGCGGTTTTTCCGACCCGCTGATGGACTGCAAGGTGTGCAAAACACGCCACCGCGCGGACAAGCTGATAGAGGACTACGCCGCACAGAACAACACAGACGACAATCCCGCCGGTTGGAGCGATGAGCAGATGTTTTCCTTTATAAAGGAAAAGCACATCGTCTGCCCTGCCTGCGGCTCGTCCGACTTTACAGATATCCGAAAATTCAACCTTATGTTCAAGACGTTTCAGGGCGTCACGGAGGATTCCTCCTCCACGCTTTACCTGCGCCCGGAGACCGCGCAGGGTATTTTTGTAAATTTCAAAAATATCCAGCGCACCACGCGCAAAAAGGTGCCGTTCGGCGTAGGTCAGATAGGCAAGTCCTTCAGAAACGAGTTAACCCCCGGCAACTTCACCTTCCGCACACGTGAGTTTGAGCAGATGGAGCTGGAGTTTTTCTGCAAACCGGGCACCGACCTTGAATGGTTTGACTACTGGCGCGGATTCTGCCGCGACTGGCTGTACGGGCTGGGAATTAAGGAGGAAAACCTCAGACTGCGCGACCATGACAAAGAAGAGCTGTGCTTCTACTCAAAGGCGACAACAGATTTTGAATTTCTGTTCCCGTTCGGCTGGGGCGAGCTGTGGGGTATCGCAGACCGCACCGACTACGATCTTTCGCAGCATGCGGAGCACTCCAAGGAGCCGATGGAATACTTCGACCCCGAAACCAATGAAAAATACGTGCCTTATGTAATAGAACCGTCGCTGGGCGCCGACCGCGTTGTTCTGGCATTTCTGTGCGACGCCTACGACGAGGAGAACATTTCAAACGATCCAGCCAAAGAGGACATACGCACGGTGCTGCGCCTGCATCCCGCACTCGCGCCGTTTAAGGCGGCAGTTCTCCCCTTATCCAAAAAGCTGAGCGACAAGGCGACTGAGGTATTCACCGAGCTGTCCAGGAGCTTTTGCGTCGAATTTGACGACGCGGGCTCTATCGGCAAACGCTACCGCCGCCAGGACGAAATCGGCACGCCGCTTTGCATCACCTACGATTTTGACAGTGAGCAGGACGGCTGCGTAACAGTCCGCGACCGCGACACAATGCAGCAGGAACGCATAAAAATCGGGGAGCTGACAGCGTACATTGCGCAAAAAATTAACTTTTAAAAATTTGTGTTGACAAACGCCCTTATATTTTGTATAATGCTAACTGCTAATGTTAATAATGGGGAATTACCCCGAAATACGGGATAACACCCCTCATCGTATAAAGTCAGGAGGGAAACGCAGTGGTTCGCACTTATCAGCCTAAGAAGAGACAGAGAAGCAAGGCACACGGCTTCAGAAAAAGAATGAGAACAGCTAACGGCAGAAAGGTTCTTGCCAGAAGACGCGCAAAAGGCAGAGTAAGATTATCTCATTAATAACAGGGGGCTCCGTCAAGAGCCCCTTTTTATTTAAAATCACCCGGAAAGAAAAAATGAAAATTGAAAGCGTAAAGGAAAACGTCAGCTTCCGCAGGGCATATCACAAGGGCAAGTCGTATGTCACGCCCGTTCTGAGCGTGTACTGGCGGAAAAACGGAACGAAAAAAATGCGGCTGGGCATCACTGTATCAAAGAAAATCGGAAATTCGCCGTGCCGCAACAGGCTGCGCAGAATTATCCGCGCGGCGGCATACTCCTGCCGTGATATTCTGCCGCAGGACTGCGATATTATAATTGTTGCAAGAAGTGCAATGAAAGGGCTAAAAAGCTGCGATGTTGAGCGGATTCTTACGGAAAGATTCGGGCGGCGGCATTGAAATTTATTAAACTGCTTCGCCGTGCTTTTGTTTTTCCTATACGTTTTTATCAAAAACATATCTCTTCACATACACCCGCGCGGTGCAAATATTATCCGACCTGTTCGCAGTATGCCGTAAACGCAATCGAGCGGTACGGACTGATTGTAGGCGGCGCGCTTGCATTCTGGCGGCTTCTGCGCTGCAATCCGTGGTCAAAGGGCGGTTTTGATTACGTGCCCGAGCATCTGTTTTCCAAAAATAAAACAAGGAGAAAATAAATGTCACTTTGGAATTATCTTGTTATCCCTTTCGGATACATCATGCGCTTTTGTTACAGCTTATTCAACAGCTACGGCGTAGCGCTGTTTCTGTACGCGATAATCACAAGGGTGCTGCTGCTCCCGCTTTCGATTAAGCAGCAGAAAACTCAGCTCAACATGGTGCGGCTCAAGCCCTATCAGGACGAGCTGATGAAAAAGTACGGCGGAAACAAGCAGCGCTATCAGCAGGAGCTGATGAATCTCTATCAGCGCGAGGGATACAGCCCGATGTCAAGCTGTCTGCCCACCTTTATCCAGCTGCCCATAATCATGCTTATCTATACGATTGTGCGCCGCCCGCTCACATACCTTGCAGGCTTCAGCCTGACAGAAATTTGGACAAAAATGCAGCCGTACATCGAAAAGTTTCCGGACGTTTTCAAGGGTGTAACTGCGGAAAACTTCAACCGTTACGAGCTCCAGCTGTTCACTCACCTGTCCTCAGACGGGGTTATAGACATAAATTCCAAATTTTTAGGGATATTCGACTTGGCTCTGAAGCCCAGCGAGTTTTTAAAAGACGGCAACTTTATGCTGATACTCATTCCGATTCTCGCCGGCGTTACGGCATGGCTTACGGGCTACGTTTCCCAAAAGCTCAGCCCAACCATGGCGACAGACCCCAGCTCTGCCGGCTCAATGAAAATGATGAATATAGTCATGCCGCTCATATCGGTATGGATTTCATATACCTACACCTCCGCCCTCGGTCTTTACTGGATAGCTTCAAACATTGTTGCCATCGGTCAGACCTTCCTTCTCAACAAGCTGTACAGCCCCAAAAAGGTGCTTGCGGAGGTTGAGGACAAAATGCGCAAAGAGAAAGAGGCAGAAAAGGAAAAGCGCAGACTTGCTGCGGAGCGCCGTGCGCTCTCCAACAACAAAAACAGCAAGAAAAAGCGCGCTGTCAACGCACAGAACGCAGCACGGCTTAAGGCAGCCGAAGCTCAAAAGACCGAAGACACTGAAGAAAAAACAGGAGAATAATCAAAATGGCTATCAAGGAATATTATTTTGAGGGCAAAAGTATAGACGCGGCGCTGGAAAATGCAGCGGCGCAGCTGGGCGAGGACAAGGACATGCTGACATACGAGGTTGTCCAAACGGCAACAAAGGGTATTTTCGGCATCGGCGCCACACCCGCTAAAATAAAGATTGAAAAGGAAGTGCCGGACAGCGAAGTCAAAGTCCCCGCGGCATCTGCGGAAAAAGCCAAGGAAAAGGCAGAGCCTTCATCGGTAAAGCTTCCCGACGGATTTGCTCCCGAAAAGATATCCAAAAAGACAAAGCCGGCGCCGGCGGGCGAGCGCCGAGAGGAAAAAAACAGTACGCGTCCCATGCCGCGCCGCACGGAGCCTGTTATTGCCGAGCGCACGCTCACACCCGTACCGGAGGATGATGAAAATGTTCCGGTAATCACCGAATTTTTACTCGGTCTTACCGAAAAGCTCGGTATTGAAAATGTCCGGGTAAAAATCAGCCTTGACGAAAACGAAAGTTATTTTGTGCAGATTGACGGCTCAAAGATGGGCGTTCTTATCGGTCGCCGCGGCGAAACTCTGGACGCGGCTCAGTATATAACAAACCTTGCCGTAAACCGCGGCAGGGATAAAAAAATCCGCGTAGTTCTCGACAGCGAAAACTACCGCGCAAAGCGGATAGCAACGCTTGAGGCGCTTGCAAACAAAACCGCCGACAAGGCGCTGAAGTACAGACGTAACCAGGCTTTAGAGCCGATGGGTTCATACGAGCGCAGAATTATTCACGCAACGCTTTCCGGACGTGAGCACATAACAACTTATTCTGTCGGTACAGACCCGCGCCGCAAGGTTATCGTTGCATACGAAAAGTAAAATAACAAAAGCGCCGCGCTGACGTGCGGCGCTTGCATTTTTATTATTGAGAGGGAAATTTTCAATGAACACTATCTGCGCAATAGCGACCGCGCGTGCGGCGGCTGCAATCGGCACTATCCGCGTGAGCGGCAGTGACTGCGTTTCGATATGCAGTAAAATCACACGGCTGAAAAAGGGCAGTCTTGAAACAAGCAAAAGCGCGGTTATGCGGCTTGCGGTAATACATGACGGAAAAGACGAAATCGACGAGGTGCTGTGCACCGTTTTCCGCGCTCCCGCATCTTACACCGGAGAGGACACGGTTGAAATAAACTGTCACGGCTCTCTCTCTATTCTGGAGCGTGTAATAAAGCTGCTTATAAAAAACGGCGCACGGTATGCGCAGCCGGGCGAATTTACAAAACGTGCATTTCTAAACGGAAAAATGGACCTCATTCAGGCAGAAGCTGTCGGAGATTTGATAAACTCGCACAGTCAGACGGACGCGGCGCTCGCTCTGCGGCGCATGTCGGGCTCGCTGTCGGGCGAGTTCAACGCGATTTTTGACGCACTCATATCACTGAATA
The DNA here is from genome assembly GCA_017937065.1 of Clostridia bacterium. GTDB lineage: Bacteria > Bacillota > Clostridia > Oscillospirales > QAKW01 > RGIG9041. The sequence continues at coordinate 251,951 of JAGBEI010000031.1, forward strand.
CCGATATACTTGCATACATCGATTTTCCCGACGAAGGATTGACCGACGTTGAACCTCAAACCGTATTAAGACGGCTGAAAAATATAAAGACGAGAATTTTAAAACTGGAAAACAGCTTTAATACGGGTTCTGTAATACACAACGGCGCCGACACCGTCATAATCGGCGCACCGAATGTCGGAAAGAGCACTCTGCTCAACGCCGTGCTGGGATATGAACGGGCAATAGTCTCGGATATTGCCGGAACCACACGCGACATGGTATCCGAGCGAGCGGTCATGGGCGGAGTGACACTCAACCTGTGCGACACTGCCGGAATACGCGAAAAAGCGGAACAGATAGAACAGCGGGGAATTGAAATTGCACGGCAAAGCCTTAAAACAGCCGATCTTGTTTTTGCCGTATTTGACGGCTCAAAAACGATATCGGACGACGACAGGAAAATCATAGAACTATGTAAAGGAAAAACTGCCGTTGCAGTAATAAACAAATGCGACCTGCCGCAAAGCATTGACAAAGAGTATATACGCGGTTCATTTATACAGACAGTTGATATTTCGGCTGTAAACAGCGACGGAATTGACAAGCTTGCCGAGATTGTAAAGGACATGTTTTTGTCCGATAAAGTCTCCGTAGAAAGCGGAATGCTGCTGACAAACACACGCCATTATGAGCGCGCAGTGCGGGCAAGGGAGCTTGTAGACTCGGCAATAGCCACGGTGGAGCACGGCTTTACCCCCGACCTTGCAAGCGTGGATATAACATCGGCGGCAAGTGAAATAGGAATGATAACGGGAAACACCGTGTCGGATAAAATAATCGACGAGATATTTTCCAAGTTCTGCGTCGGAAAGTAAATTAAAAAGCGGACGCATGTCCGTTTTTTTATTATTGAAAATATTAAATTTATCAAGTGTATTGTATTGCGGGGCACGGTTTGATATAATTAAAAAGATAATATTATCAAGGAAAGCACACAGATGAAAGACAAAAAAACAACAAAGTATACAAGTATCGGCGGCAGCGCGCTTATTGAAGGCGTTATGATGCGCTCTGACAGCAAAATGTCCATTGCCGTGAGAAAACAAAGCGGCGATATAGTGCTGAAGGTTGAGCCGATTAAAAAGACAAAAAGCATTATAAACAAAATTCCGATACTGCGCGGCGTTATCGGATTTATTATGTCGATGATAACAAGCTATAAGTCACTGATGTACTCCGCCGACGTATCAATGGAGGATATTCTGGAGGAGGAGCCGGAAAGCAAATTTGAAAAATGGCTGACAAAGGTGCTGGGGAAAGGCTTTATGAACGTACTCATGGTATTTTCCGTGATAATCGGGCTTGCAATAAGCGTTTTAGCTTTTATATATCTTCCGACGCTTCTGACCGACCTTTTTTCAAAATACGTGCTGGAGCTCAGTCCGGTAGTCAAGCGCATAATTGTCGGCGTACTGAAAATGCTGGTGTTTTTAATATACATGCTTGCGGTTTCACGCATGAAAGACATGCGCAGGCTTTTTGAGTACCACGGCGCCGAGCATAAAACTATTTTCTGCTTTGAGGCAAAGCGTGAGCTTACACCCGAAAACGCAAAGAGTTTCAAGCGTTTTCATCCGAGGTGCGGAACATCGTTTATAATAATCACGCTCATTGTCAGTATCATCGTATCTATGATGATTCCGTGGCAAAACGCACAGCTGCATACGCTGTTGAAGCTGCTGTTTTTACCCGTAGTCATGGGTATTGCATATGAATTTATAAAGCTTGCGGGAAAATACGACAATCTCTTTACAAGGATAATTTCCGCGCCTGGGCTGTGGTTTCAGCGCATAACCACAAGCGAGCCGGACAGTGAACAGCTGAGCATCGCCATTTGGGCGCTGCGCGGCGTGCTGGAGGACTATCCGCTCAACACAAGGCTTATAATCGGAGCTGACGGCGTGCCCGTACCGCAGCCGCAAACCGAAACGGGCGCCGCAGATGCACAAGGCAGTACCGACACGCAAAAAAACGACGGCAGTTCTGAAACTCAGCAGACAAACGGTGCGGACAATGGCTGAAAGCGCACGCGAGCTTATGAGGCGCGGCACACGCCTTATAGCTCAAAGCGGTGTCGACAGCTCAAGCGCCGCACTCGATTCACGGAGATTGCTGGAGCATTTTTGTAAAATAACAAAAACCGATATGGTGTTGAACCCGTCGGTTACACCCAAGCCCGAAACTGACGCGCAGTATATACGCGCCTGTCAAAGGCGGGCGGACGGCGAACCGCTCCAGTACATAATCGGCAGCTGGGAGTTCATGGGACTTGAGTTTGAAGTAAACCCGTCGGTTCTTATTCCTCGCGCGGACACCGAAACGCTCGTAAATTACATTCTGAACAAGCACGCTGTCTGTGAAAAAACCAAGCTGCGGATTCTGGATATCTGCTGCGGCAGCGGCTGCATCGGAATTGCCTTGAAACATTTTATGCCGCAGAGCGATATCGTTCTTGCGGATATAAGCGACAGCGCACTGAATGTCGCGCAAAAAAACGCGCGGCTGCACAAAGCAGACGTAACGGTCGTCAAAGCCGATCTGCTGCTCGGATATGAAAACTGCTTTCAGGACGGTGAGTTTGATATTATTGTATCGAACCCGCCGTACATAAAAAGCACCGATATGGATTTTTTACAGCGCGAGGTACTTCATGAACCGCGCATCGCCCTTGACGGCGGTGAGGACGGAATGAAGTTTTACAGGGCGCTTGCGCTTCTTTGGGAGGGAGCGCTGAAACCGCACGGAGAAATGATACTCGAAGCGGGATACGATACCGCACGCGGCATATATTCACTGTTTGCCGAATGCGGGTACAGCGAAATTACAACACGGCGCGACTTGGGAGGTATTGTCCGCCTTGTCGCGGCAAAAAGAGGGTCAGGATATGAAAATAATAATTAAGAGAGCCGCAGCGGCAGCTGCTGCGGTTGTTTTAGCGTTCGGCTGTACGGTTTTCAGCTATGCCGACAGCTATAATACAATACAGATAACAAAGTCGCAGTCTTCAAAGATATCGTACAACGGCGCAGAGTATACAGCCCACACCGGCATATACAGCGTCGGCGGCAAAAACTACAACGAGCATGCATACGCGGTGGTTGCAAAACCCGGAATATTCACATCCGTGGAGGTGACAAGCGGGAGCAGTGTCTACGGAAGAAGCACGCTTTCACAGAAAATTGCGTCATACGATCCCGGAAGCGGCAGAAAGGTTGTCGGGGCTATCAACGCCGACTTCTTTTCAACGGCGACGGGAATTCCGCTGGGAATACAGATTTCAAACGGAGTGGTGCAGGCAACAAACAACAATGCTTATGAAAAGTCCGTAGGCAGGTATTCCGTCGCATTCAGAGAGGACGGCACGGCATTTACCGGAATACCCAACCTGAAGGTCAGCGCATCAATAGACGGCAGCGAGGTGACAGCGGACAGGCTCAACGCCTATCCCGATGCAAACCTGTCAATGCTGACGGACGATTACGCTGACAAAACCTATTGGAACACGGGCTTTGCTCACGATATAATCGTGCTTGAGGCGGACGGAAAGCTGCAGATTGACAAGCCGGTATCCTGCCGTTTTGAAAGCTATCTTAAATCGGTATGGGAACCGATATCCATTGAAAAAAATCATATTTATCTTATCGCGCCCGCCGGTGATACGCGTCTTTCAAAGGCAGCTCAGGGAAAGCAGCCAGGTGCTGAGAGCAGCGCAGCAGTTTCAGACCTTGAGGGTGGCTGGGCAGACGTGAAAAATGCCGTCGGCGGAGGAAACCTGCTTATAAACGGCGGGACTATGCGCTATCCCTCCACGTATGACCAGTCTATTTCAAATACCCTTACCTCCCGCAGTGCAATAGGCATACGTGCGGACGGCACCGTTATATTTTATACAGCGGAAAAAGATAAAAACGGCGCGCAAAGCGGTGGGGTTAAGCTGGAGGCGGTGGCTCAGGCGCTGTATAATATGGGCTGCGTGCAGGCGGTAAATTTTGACGGCGGCGGATCGTCTGCGATTGCGGCGTCTGAAAACGGCGGTGCCTGCACTGTTAAAAATTCACCCCAGGACGGAACACAGAGGCTTATATCCAACGCCCTGCTGCTTGTATGTGACGAGCGGCTGCCGGAGGTCACGGAGGACTTTGAGGGAAATCCGGATGTCACAGAGCAGTATTCAGGCATGAGTCTTATAGACGTTCAAAAAAGCAGCGAGCGCGTGTATACGGGCACCGGCGCACTGAAAGCGGACTTTCGGTTTGCCGGAGACAGCAGTATTGTCGGCTTTGGATTTAATAAGCCCTATGAGCTTTCCGATTACAGCCACATGACGGTTTCCGTTTATTCAGACGGCTCTGGCGCCGAGCTGTACGCGGTGCTTAACGGAAACGAGGGCGAATACAAAACAAAGCTGTGTACGCTTGATTTTACCGGCTGGAAAAAGCTTGAATTCAGCGTAATGGGCGCAAATCAGCTGCGCGGTTTCCACATCGGCATCAAAAGCGGTACCGTGAAAGCCGGAAGTATTTACATAGACAGACTGACAGGCTACAAAGGCTTTACGCTTAGCGACTCGACAGCACCCGCATTTGAGGTCAGCCTGAGCGGCACCAAAATAACGCCGTATGCAAACGACGGCGCATTTTCATCGGGCGCGGATTACGGCTCGCTCACCTGCACGGTGGACGGAAAGCAGATAGCGTATACAAACGGAGCATTTGACATTTCGGGAATATCCGGCAGCAAAATAAAGCGCGCTGAAATTGAAATCACCGATATTTTCGGAAACCGCGCAAAGCGCACGCTGCTGTTTAAACCGACAGGCTACAACACAGCGCTGCCTTATGCCGATGTAAACGACCAAAAATGGGACAGCGTGTACATACGCTACTGTACCGAGAATTCAATAATCGACGGCTTTACCGAAAACGGAGTTGTAACATTCCGCGGAAACGAAAGCGTAACACGCGCACAGTTCTGCACCATGCTTGTGCGCAAAATGGGACTTGATATAAATAAGTATGCCGGAGTAACGCTCCCGTATGAGGACACAGCCGATATTCCGGGATGGGCAATGCTGTACGTAAAAGCGGCATATGCCGAGGGAATAATGACAGGGTCTAAAACCTTTACCGGCGTATCCTTCTATGCGAGAAACAGCATAACACGTCAGGAGGCGGCATGCGCCGTGGAACGTATCGCAAGCGCCGACGAGCGACTTGCAATGCCCGTTGAATACAAGGATATGGGCGACGTTTCGGGATGGGCAAAAAACGCCGTTACCGCTCTTACCTCAAAAGGTATTTTTGACGGGGACAATGACGGCAGATTTTATCCCAGGCGCAACCTTTCCCGCTCGGAATCGGCAGCGCTTATAACCCGAATAGTATAATGGAAACAAACGGCAGGAAACAGCTATGAATATACTTGTAATAGACGGTCAGGGCGGAAAGATGGGCCGCAGAATAGTTGAAGAGCTGTGCGCAAGGCACGGCGGCAATATACAGATAACCGCAGTCGGCACAAACAGCCGCGCGACGGAAAGCATGATGAAAGGCGGCGCGGTGCGCGCCGCCACAGGCGAAAATCCCGTAATTGTTGCCGCAAAACAGGCGGACATTATAATCGGACCGATAGGAATTGTAATCGCAGACGCACTTTACGGCGAGATAACACCGAAGATGGCTCTTGCCGTTGCGCAGAGCAGAGCACACAGAGTGCTCCTGCCGGTCAACCGCTGCGGTAATCGTATTGCCGGTGTACGGGAATGTACGGCAAACGAGCTGGTTGAGAATGCAATGGAAATGACTGATGAAATAATAAAAGGTACGTCACGTGAATGACGTACCTTTTTAAATTTTCAGTTACTGCTTGGCATGAAGCCAGACGAGCATGTCGCTCTCCCCTCTGTTGGCAAAGGCACTGTACGGCACAAGTCGTATTGTAACGGGCACCGCATTGCCCTTTTCGCGTGAATACAGCGTATTCCCGGCACTCTTTATGCGAAAGCCCGAAATTTTCAGCGTATTAAGTCCTATGTACTCGTCATATTCGACGCTGTAATCAAAGTCATGCGGCACACAAAGCGCGTGCAGGTTTTCGCCCTCTGCGCAGTTGTCTGTGCCCTCCGCGCAGTACACCACAGGTCCCGCCTGAACGCAAAGTCTGTTTGCGTCATGTGTGACCCTGCTGTCGGCATATACCGCAAAAGGCGACATGTCAAACTCAAGAACGATTTCACCCCGGCTTTCCATTACGGCATATCCGTTCTTCATTTTGTACGCTCTGTCCGCTGTAAAAGCTGCACACCAGGACGGAATACGCACGGCAACGTTCTTTACGCCGCGCGCAGAAATTTTTACGGTACCGCTGCGTGGGTAGTCGGTATGCATACTGCACTCTATCCCGCCGTCGCTGAGTATACTGTCGGCAAACTGGTTTACAAACAGCGTCTCGTTTTCTATCCCGTAAATATACCCGGAAAGCGCGGGCAGCAAGCGGTTGAGATTAGGAGGACAGCAGGAGCAGCTAAAGCACTCCACCCGCTGAGTAATGGGAAGCCGTCGCTTGCCGTATGTGCCTTCAAAGCGATCTGATAATGTGATTTCAAGCGGATTTTCATAGAAAAACGATTTACCGTCCAACGACAGACCTGACAGCACGCCGTTATAAAAAACACGCTCTGTTATGTCGGCAAATTCGGCGCGGTTTTCAAGTCGCAGCAGGCGCTTTGCAAAAAACATAAGACCTATTCCGGCACAGGTCTCGGCATACGCGTCGCTGTTGGGCAAATCGTAAGCGTGCGTGAACGCCTCGCCGATAGGTGTCGAGCCCAGTCCGCCCGTCACGTACATCTTTTTGCCGACAATATCCTCATATATTGAAAGACAGGCACGCTCTAAATCCTTATCGCCCGTTTCAAAGGCACAATCCGCCATCGCGCTGTAAAGGTACAGGGCGCGGACTGCGTGCCCGACAGCCTCCGTTTGCTCCCGCACCGGCAGATGACTCTGATTGTATTCTGTCTTCTCTGAATCGTGTATTCCGCGGTTATCGAGAAAAAAGAGCGCAAGCTCCAGATACTTTTTCTCTTTAGTATAACGATACATCTCAACAAGCGCCAGTTCTATTTCCTCATGTCCCGGCGTTACAAAAGCGGCGCTTTTTTCGGTGACAAAAACCCTGTAAATATAATCCGCGTATCTTTCCATACACTTCAGAAACCGAGTTTTGCCCGTGGCGCGCGCATACGCCACAGCCGCCTCAAAGAGATGCCCCGCACAGTAAAGCTCATGCTTGTCACGGTCGGAAAAGCGCTTTTCAGGCTCGCAGACCGTAAAATATATATTGAAATATCCGTCGTCGCCCTGGTGCTCCTCGATTTTATCAATAAGCCGCTCTACCCGCAGCTCAAGCTCCGCATCGAAATGATCGCGCAGAATATACGCCGCGCCCTCCATCCATTTTGCAACGTCGCTGTCATAAAAATAATGCGGTTTATGCGGCTTGCCCTCCGCCCAGTCAAAATCAAACGCACCTATTCTGCCGCTTTCGCAAAATCGGTCGTAAACCGCATTAATTGTGACTTTCCGATTAAGCTCCTGCTTATCGGCTATGTACCCGCCCGTAATTTTCACCTTATCGCAGCCAAACAGTTTCATGCCGTACCTCCTTATAGCTGTTGATTTTTATCCGCAACTGAATTATAATACATGCAGCGGTTTTAAATCAAGCCGTAAAACACGATAAAAGGTGTGAAAAACCGATATGAATATACTTGTCAATCCGTTTGTCTCATTTCGTGGGGCGGGACTGTTCTATTCCGAGAAGACATGGACGCATCCCAAAAGAGCGGAAAAAACATATGAAATAATTTATGTGACGGAGGGTGTTGTGCACATGCGGGAAAACGGCATTGACACTGATGCAAAGCAGGGTCAGATTATGCTGCTTGAGCCCGACACCCTGCACGAGGGGTACAGGGAAAGCAGCAGGGTTGGGTTTTACTGGCTGCACTTTTCTCTGTCGGGCGGAGAGCTGCCGTTTAATAAGAGATTTTTTGAACACTTTGACAGCGCATATCTTTTCCGCGAGCTTTTACACTGCAATAATCTGCCCAACAGTTCGGAACACGCGGTCAATTCCGTTCTTGTGCGAATACTGTCCGAGCTCTGCGACCTGTCAAAGCGCAGAGACGGCAAAATCGACAAAAAGGCAAGCGAAATATACGAATGGATACGGGCAAACGCGGGCGCCTCACTTACAGCGGCAGATGTTGCACAAAGGTTCGACTGCACTCCCGATCACGCGACGCGGCTGCTTACAAGATACTGCGGCAAGGGCATAAAGGGAGTAAACGACATGTTTACAGTAAAGCGTGCAAAGGAGCTGTTATGCAATACAAACAAGTATGTAAAGGAGATAGCCTTTGAGCTTGGATTCTGCTCTGATAATGCATTTATAGCATTTTTCAGATATCATGAGGGCATGTACCCCGAAAAGTACCGAAACAGGTTTTTCAAAACACATATGAACAGCAGATAGCCAAGACATGAAACTTTAATTGTACAAATAAATCCGCAGGCAGATGCCTGCGGATTTATTATTTTATCATTTCAATGCATTTTTCAATAGACGAGTCGCGCATCGCGCCGACATATACCTCTCTGACATAGCCCTCTTTGTCTATAAAATACGTCACCGGCGCGGCGCCGATATTGTACTTTTCTATCGCCTCGCTGCTCTCAAAGCACAGCTTTTCAAGTGCCAGAATATCGTCCGAAAGCTTTTCGCGCTGCTCCTGCTCAGACAGCTCACTGACAGACAGGGCAATGATATCCGCCTGACCGCCGCGCTCTATTATGCGGGATAATAAATTCGTCGCACCCTCAACCTCGGGATCAATAAAAATCACCACGCTGCCGCACCTGCCATAATTATCTGACAGGCTGATGACCTGACCGTGCTGCGTTCCCGCCGAAAAGTCATACGCCTTCTGCGGCTTTTTCATAACAACCGACATAGTGAGATAAATCACTATTACCAGCACAAATACACCCGCCGCCACTAAAAAATTGCGAATTCTGTTCATTTGTATTTTCCTCTACTATATATCCTCATCAAACAGCTTTTCGTCTATGAGCAGCTGCAAAATATTTTTATACTTTTCGGTAGGGTTGCTTTCAAACTGATCCACTATTATCTGCGCCTGAATCTGCGTGGGCACAAACAGCCTGTACTCCAGCAGCGTATCCTCTCCCTCAAGCAGAGTACACACCGCCTCATAACCGTTTTTCTTTTCCTCTATATGGCTTTTTACACTGCGCTTGCGCTCAATTTCCGCAAGCAGCCTCAAAAGCGCGCTCTGATTTTTCCGCCGCACGCTGAAGGGCAGGTTGTTTTCAAAAACAGACAGTGTTTCCCGACCGAGCTCGGTAATATACAGCTCATTGGGCGTATTATGACTGACAAAATCAATAAGCCCGGAATGCATCAGTCCGTCCATTGCCTGGGCAATGTCAAAATACTCCGCAGTACCCCCGTCCAAAGCAATCTGCAAAAGATTTTCCTTTGACAGCCTGCCGCCGGCGTAATTCAATATATACAAAATCAGAACCTTAACATCGGGCACGCTGTTCAGTCCGCCGATTATCGCCATATTAACGCCTCCATTTATATATGAAATAATTATATCAGTAACGCAGTTTATTGTCAACAGCGCCGGTGCTTTTGGCGCCTGTTCCGTTTTTATTAACTTAGGTTGACAAAAAGATAAATATATACTAAAATTATTTTTATAAACGCCGAACATAAAAAGGAGAATAAAAAATGAAAAACGGTACAAATACCAAAAGAGCATTGATGCTAAGCGTCCTATCGCTTCTTATCTGCTGTGTATTATTTATCGGCTCCACCTTTGCGTGGTTTACCGACTCGGCATCCGTCGGCATAAGCTCGATAAAATCCGGCAGTCTTGACATTGACCTTGTTGATGCAGACGGAGTTTCGCTGGATAAAAAGACAATCGGCTTTAAAAAAGCCGCAGGTCACGAATCGGAAGAGCTTATATGGGAGCCGGGCTGTACATATGAGCTTCAGCCTGTAACGGTAGTGAACAAGGGCAATCTCGCGCTCAGCTACAAGCTTGTCATTACAGGGATTGCGGGAGACGCAAAGCTCAATGAGGCTATTGAATGGACAGCGCAGATAGACGGTCGGGAAATCTCTCTTGAAAACTACACCAAGCTGCTTGAAAAGGGTCAGAGTGAAACCCTTACCGTCAAAGGTCACATGAGAGAAAACGCAGGCAACGAGTTTATGGGTCTGACAATCAGCGGAATTTCAATAACCGCCGTTGCATCACAGGCGCCTGTTGAATATGACAGTACAAGCAATACATATGATAAATTCTCGCATGTTTCTTCGTTTGATTTCAGCAGCTCCGACTCTGCAAAGTTTTTCTGCCCCGATTGCTATAACACGGGCGCGGACAATGACACATGCACGCATGAGCCGTTTCTGAAAATAGAAGACGGCGTTGCCAAAATAGAAAAAACGGGCGCATGGATAGAATACAAGGATCTCGACTGGGAAAACAACTACTATGTCATGGAATATGACGCAGATGTCAGCGCTTTGGAAAGCGGAGCTGTTGTCGGCTTTGACGCAGGAGAAACGACTGCATGGACAGACCTCCAGCTCAGCATCAAAAATGACGGCGGCGTTTATTACGCGTACAACAATTTAAACGGTAAAGGCACAGCGCTGGGAACAATAAATTCCGCCTTCCATGTAAAATACACTTTCACAATGAAGGAAGACGGGCTTGCGCTTGAGATGACAGTATCGGACGGCACTGTCAAATATAACGCAGAGCGCAAGTCAACCGCAACAAATCCCAAGCTTTGCTGGGATGTATATACCGCTCAGGGCGGTTCTTCAAACGCAGAGTACGGATTTATTGATAATTTCTCTTTCTGCTATGTTCCCGTATCTCACGTAAGTGACATAAACGAATTTAAAAACGCACTCGAAAAAGGCGGTAAAATAGTATTGGACAGTGATATTGCCGTCGAACAAAAGCTCACCGTCAACAGTGACGACATTATACTCGACCTTAACAACAATACATTAACCGTTACACCCAACATCGGATTCGATATAACAGGCGACAACGTAACGGTTAAAAACGGCACGTTCACAAGAGCACAGGGTGTTGATTACTCTTACGGTCTCAGAATAAACGGAAGAAATACCGTTATAGAAAACATTACGATAGATTCGGGAATCAACGTTTCGGGCTACAATCCCGACGATTCACTCAAGGACGGAGTAACCGTCGAGATAAAAAACTGCAATATTACAGCCGACAACAGTTGGTCATACTACACAGTATGCGCTCAGGGCGGTGCATCGGTGACGATAACAGACTCGACTCTTACAAAAAACAATCCCGGAAAAGCCAATTACTATCTGTGGATTGAAAAAGAGTTTACCGACGAGCTCGGATATGTCCCCTCATCCTCATTGACACTGAAGAATGTAACGCTTAACAGCAGCTGCAATGCTCAGCTTTATCTTGACGGCGGTATCGGCGTTGCCCCCGTTATTGCAGACTGACATTTCGTAAAATAACAAAGTAAAACAGGCTGTTTAAAAACAGCCTGTTTTAAATTTTCATAATTAACACTTAAAGAAAATAGTTTAAATTAGGTTCTTATTTGTATAAGATAAGACATGTAGGCAAAATATTATTGTAATCACGGACAATCCGTGTTATACTGATATTACCTGAATTTGAAAGGAGAGGCATTCCATGTCAAAACCTGCACTTGTTGTAATGGCAGCCGGAATGGGCAGCCGGTACGGCGGACTAAAGCAAATAGACCCCATTGATAAAGAGGGGCACCTTATAATAGATTTTTCAATTTATGACGCGCTTAAAGCCGGATTTGAAAAAATCGTATTTGTAATAAAGCATGAAATAGAAAAAGACTTCAAGGCTTCAATCGGCGACAGAATATCAGAAATTGTCAAGGTGGAGTATGTATATCAGGAGCTTGACAAGCTGCCGCAGGGCTATTCTGTTCCGCAAGGCAGGGTCAAGCCGTGGGGCACCGCACATGCAATCCTTTGCTGTGAAAATGTGATTGACGGACCGTTTGCGGTTATCAATTCGGACGATTATTACGGACCTCAGTCATATAAAGAGCTTTACAGTCATCTGATGCGCACCGACAAGGACGACAGGTTCGGCATTGCGCTTGTAGGATATATTCTCCGAAACACGCTCACAGACAAGGGCTATGTCTCCCGCGGTATCTGCCGCGTAGAAAACGGAAAGCTGTTGGAGATTAACGAGCGTACACACATCGAAACGGACGGCAACGACGCAAGATTCACCGAGGATGACGGCAAAACCTACACGCCTCTGTCCGGCGACAGTATCGCGTCAATGAATATGTGGGGCTATAACCGCGAGTTTATCGACGAGCTGAAAAAGCGGTTCCCGAAATTTCTGGACAAGACAATCAGGGAAAATCCTCTTAAAGGCGAATTCTTCCTGCCCGTCACCGTTGACGATATGCTGCGCGACGGCGTCGCCTCGGTCGATGTGCTGACAACTCACGACAAATGGTACGGCGTCACATATGCGGAAGATAAGCCTGCCGTTACAGCCGGTATACAATCACTTAAGGACAAAGGAGTGTATCCGGAAAAGCTATGGAAATAAACGATATTATAAGGCAATTCAATATTAACGGTAAGATAAAGAGCATCTGTCCGCTCGGTAACGGACATATCAACGATACCCTGCTTGTTACGACGGACTGTGAAAAGTATACCTTTCAACGCATAAACACGGATATTTTCAGAAATCCCGACGAGCTGATGGAAAATCTGTTTGCGGTGACGGAATATCTGAAAAAGCATTTCCCCGAAGACAAAACGATAAACTATGTGCAAACGCTTGACGGCAAGCGGTATTTTCGCTGTGACAGAGGCTGCTACCGCATGTCGGTTTTTATCGACAATGTCATTGCCCTGGACGGAGCGCGTAACGCAAGCGATTTTTACGAAAGCGCCGTTGCTTTCGGCAATTTCCAGAAAAAGCTGGCGGATTTTCCGGCAGATACCCTGCATGAAACAATCAAGGATTTCCACAATACGGCATGGCGGCTTGAAAATCTGAAAAAGGCTGCCGCCGCCGACAGTATCAAACGTCTTGAAGGCGTCAAAAACGAAGTGGATTTCTGCCTTTCAAGAGAGAATAAAATCGACACGGGAATAAAGCTGCCGCTGCGCGTCACGCACAACGACACAAAGCTGAACAACGTGCTTTTGGACGAAAAAACAGGCAAGGGCGTATGTGTTATTGACCTTGACACAATAATGCCGGGTCTTTCAATAAATGACTTCGGAGATTCCATAAGATTCGGCGCATCCACCGCTGCCGAGGACGAAAAGGATCTGTCAAAGGTACACTTTTCACTCGAATTGTTTGAGGCGTATGTCCGCGGCTATTTCGACGGTGTGGGAAACGCGCTGACAGACGATGAAATACGGCTTTTGCCGCACGGCGCCGTCATGATGACCTACGAATGCGGAATGCGGTTTCTGACAGATTATCTGGAGGGAGATACATACTTTAAAACAAGCTATCCCGAGCATAACCTTGTGCGCACACGCACGCAGCTGCGGCTGGTGGAGGAAATGGAGCAAAATTATAACAGAATGCTTGAGATTGTAAACAAGTACAGAAAGTAGATTATTTAAAACACCCCTGTACGGGACATTATCCCGTGCAGGGGTGTGTTTTATTTTCTTTTGAATTTATCCGACATGCTTCGGAAAAGTTTATTATATCTGCCGTTTTTAAGGTTCGGAAAAGCCTTGAAAATACGTTTTACAACCGCGTCCGAGCGCTGCATAAGCTCATCGCGGCGTTTTATAAGAAGCTCTCGTGATCTACGTACATTTTCGCTCTCAATGAATTTTTCATGCTTTCCCTCAAGCGCAATGACGCCGTCCGCCAACACCCCGCCTATACCGTCCGACAAACGGCTGAGCTTGTCCTCTATGTCGCGCGCGGCGCGGACAAACCTTGAAAAACGCGCAATTCCCACAGTTGTTATAATAAAATCAGCTGCAAATACCGCAAGCAGAATTATAAGTACAGCAACACCAGCCCGGCTTTCAAGCGCCGGCAGAAGTCTTGATACAAGCGGATGAATAACATCAACCGCAAGCACGCAGGCTATCCCCCATATCACAGAAAACTCAAGGCAGATATACCCGTGAAAATTGAAAGGCTTGTTAGAATAATCCCACCATTTATCGTGCAGTATTTTTTCCATGAGAAATCCCGTCACAAGCTCCAAAAGCGTCGTAATAGCCACAGAGCCTAAAAACAATACGGCAAGACTGCCCTTTATAGGCATGAGCAATGCAAGAACACCCAAAACTCCGAAGCCGTAGATCGGACAGACGGGACCTGCAAGATAACCGCGGTTTACAAACTGTCCCTTCTCAAAGGCAAAGTACATAACCTCAACGCACCAGCCGAAAAAAGAGTAAATCAGAAACAGCCATAAAATGCCCGTCATTATTACTCACCGTCAAACTGTACAACGGAATCCACTGCATATTCGCTGAGATTTTCCCTGCCGGCGAGTGCGGGAAGCTCAATCAGAAAAATTGCCTTTGCGACAGAGCCTCCGAGCCGCTCAATCAGCTTTGCCGCTGCCCTGACGGTGCCGCCGGTTGCAATAAGGTCGTCTATTATAACGGCGCGCTGACCCGGCTTTATCGCGTCGGCATGCATTTCGATTACGGCGCTGCCGTACTCAAGCGAATATTCCTGCTCAACGGTATCAAACGGCAGCTTGCCCTTTTTGCGCACGGGCACAAACGGCTTTTTCAGCTTATAGGCTATCGGCGTGCCGAACAGAAATCCGCGAGACTCGATACCGACAAGCACATCAAACTCAACCCCGTCCAAAAGACCCGCCAGCGAGTCCACCGCAAGCTCCAGTCCGCGCGCATCCTGCAAAACCGTGGTCACATCCCTGAACATAACACCCTTTTGCGGAAAATCGGGTATTGTACGTATATAATCCTTAACATCCATCACTTTCACCTCATATTCGGTTTATACCATAATAATACATCAATCCGTATATAAAATCAAATGATTTTTGCGCTTTTAAGTCATATATTCACACCTGCGCATTTAAAATATATCAAGGGTGATTGAATGAAAAAATTCCGACTGTTAAAAAACGCCGCGCTGCTGACCGTAACGGGGTTTTTTCTGCGCGGTCTGGGCATGATTTTCCGCATTTACATATCGGGGCGCATAGGAGAAGAAGGTATGGGTCTGTATCAGCTCATTTCCTCCGTATACTTTCTGTTTATAACTCTTGCGCAGTCAGGAATTTCGGTCACTGTCACAAGACTCTGCGCACAAAAGTTTGCACTGCGCGACAGTCTTGGCGCATACAAAATACTTAAAAGCGCGATAGCTGTCGCACTGCTGACGGGAGGTCTGGCGTGCGGCGGCATGCTTGTGCTCTCGGGCACTCTGTCAAAGCTGTGGATTGCGGATATGCGCGCGCTGTACTCTCTGCGGGTGCTGGCGCTTTCACTTCCGTTTATTTCCGTATGCAACGTACTGTCGTCCTATTTTATCGCATCAAAAAATGTTGTGTACGGCTGTACCGCGCAGATTTTGGAGCAGCTGACGCGAATGGGAATTGTCGTAATCGCCGCAGCGTATTTTTCAAAATACAGTCTGCCGGTTATGCTGGCGGCAGTATTTGCCGCAAATACGCTGTCGGAAGCAGTTTCCTGTATGTATCTGGGACTGCGGCTTTTAATGAAAAAAGACCGTCCGTTCGGAAGAAAAGGAGAAAAACCGCATTACAAACGCCTCATTGTGAAAAGCAGCGCGCCTGTCGCCGCATCGCGCTACCTTGCCTCCGCACTGCACACCGCGGAAAATATGCTCGTACCGAGTGCAATGACGCTTTTTACGCACTCACGCGCGGATTCTCTGGCAGCCTTCGGTGCACTGAAGGGAATGGCTATGCCGCTTCTGTTTTTTCCGTCCTCCTTTCTCTCGGCGATGTCCACCCTGCTTGTGCCTGAAATAACAGACGCACATGCGCGCCGTGACCGCGCGGCAATGACTAAAATCATCAACCGTGCCGCCTCCTTTACGCTGATTTTATCGATAATGGCGGCAGGCGTATTCTGGATGTTTTCCGACAGTCTGGGCATGCTCATTTACAAAAGCCCGCAGGTATCAAAAATGCTGCTTATGCTGGCGCCGATTGTGCCGTTTATGTACCTTGACAGCATCTGCGACGGACTTTTAAAGGGGCTGGGGCTTCAAAGGCAGGTTCTGATACACAACTGTGTGGATTCAGCGCTGAGAATTATTCTCATAGCCACTATTGTGCCCAAGTTCGGCATAAACGGTTTTATCGCCGTAATGTGGGTCTCCAACATCCTTATTTCTGTTCTCAATCTAAGACTGCTGTTAAAAGTATCGGGCGTAAAATGCAATTTCAAGGGCTGGTTTTTATACCCTTTGGGCTGCGCGGCAGTTTCGGCAATTATCACAAAATTTCTTCGTCCGAATGGTGCAACTGTACTAAAAACAGGGCTCGGCTGCATGCTGTTCTGTTCTGTTTTTCTGCTTTTGATGATGTTTCTTAGCCGAGAGAGTAAAATTTATAAAAATAAATAAAAAAAGTGCTTTATTTTAATTTCGGGTTATGTTATAATACCGTATATGATTATTATGCTGATGTATTATGCACTGGGGTATTATACACGGTATAACTGTAATTCGGAGGAATGTAAGTAATGAGAAAGACCACAAAAATCTTAAGTCTTCTGCTTGTTCTGATTACCGTACTCGGATTGTGTTCGGGCTGTGTCAGCGGCGAGAGCTGGGTAACTCTCAAATTCGGCGTGCCCTACTCTGAGGACAGCGAGGAATATCAGAAGATAATGACTGCTGTTGAGGACAGCAATGCGTATCATGAAAGCGATTTTGTAAAAATCGAGCTGGAGGTCATTCCCGAGGACGAAGAGGGTAAAAAATCGTTCCTCAAAAGAATGAATAACGGCGAAATCGCGTTTTTCTTCTACGAGCGCGACGAGCTTATCACACCCTATATCGAAAGCGGCCGTATTGCCACGATCAGCGAAATTCAGCAGGTATATCCCTCATGCTTTGAGCAAAGAAAGCAGTTTGTACTCGACACGTCGACAGACGCCGACGGCGTAAACCATATGCTGGCGCTCAAGGGAAATTATCAGGGCGTTTTCTTTAACGAAGAGCTGTTTTTGCAATACGGGCTTCAGGTGCCCAAGACTTGGGAGCAGTTTCAGAACGTAATCGAAACCTTCAAAACCAACGGCGTAACACCGTTTGCTGCCGGATTTGCAGACGGCGGCATGTCATACTGGCTGGATGAGCTTATCCTTATGGAGGGCGGCGTTGCAGAACATTCCTACATACCCAAATACGGCGTTATAAACAGCTGGACAAGAGCCGTAGCGGATCTCAAGGCGCTTTATGACGGCGGTGCTTTCAACAGCGACTGTATGACAATGACACAGGATGAAGCTGAAGCGCTGTTTGCCGACGGTAAAGCGGCAATGATTGTTACCAATTCGAAAAATATTGCGACAGATGACGCCGACGTGGACAAAATGGGCGTTTTCGCAATGCCTCTGACAACAACAGGCAAAAAGGAAATCGGTGATATCGTCTGCGACTACGATACCGGCGTTTATGTAAACTCACAGTTTCTCAAAAAGAGAACCGAGGTTATAGATACCCTTATCCAGTTTGTTGTAGATTATCTTGATCAGCCGATTGACACTATGTATGACGATTCGGTGGCAGCCGACTGGAGCTATCCCGCATATAAGTCCAACTGGTCTATGCCCGGAAATCCGTACACTATCGGCGAAGAGCCTATCATAGAGGACAACGAATATACAAGCCCCGAAGATGTGGAACCGATAGATCCGACTACTCAGGAGGAAATCTTAGCCGATGATACCCTTCAGGAGCGAGTGTTCAATATGATGGAGCATGTTACAAATGCAGGTCGTCCGCTTACTACAAACTTTAAAACATTCGATTCATTTACCGAAAGTGTTAAAAACTATATTCAGAACGGCGGAGACATCAACGCTGTGCTCAAGGATGCCACAGATAAAGAAATAGCGGCTCAAAGAGGTACATCCGCAGAGGGCGAGCAGGCAGACAATAAAACGGAGTAATTCTGTATGAAGCAGATGCAGCAGTTCTTTAAAAGACTGAGCGACTGGATATTCACAGGCAAGCGCCTGCCTGTCATAATCGTTGTATTTATAGTTGCGGCAGTAGCTGTTATTGTTGCGGTTGTCAGTTCGGTCAATAAGCCCGAAAGCAGCACTGTTACGGTTTTTGTCACGGTCGAAGGACTTGATGACGGCAAAAACTTTGAAAACAGACAAATCAGCATAAAAGACGGAGACCCTATTTCGGAGATATTCAGTCTGAAATATAAGGATATTTACGAGGCGTTCGGTCAGCCGCTGATACAGTATAATGAGCTTCAGTCAATGCTCGGTGTTCGCGTTACAAATGAAAAATCGTTTCATATTACGGTTGACGGCAGGTTTGAGACAGACCTGTCTCAGGCATATGTATACGGCGGACAAACAATAGTGATTTCATATTATTAAAATAATGGGGGGCGGTTTCCGCCCCCTTATTTGATTAAATTATTTAAAGGAAAAGCAATGAATAAAAAAACAATCATTAAAATATCTGTATTTATTCTGTTTTTTATTGCGTCTTATCTGATACTCTGCTACATTCCCTCGATGCGTATAAAGCTCCAAGCACCTGCAGGAGAATATCTTCTGAAAAGCATTAAGCACAACGCGGTATATAAAACTATTATATCCGCTGTTATCGGCGGTATCGCGGCATATATGAGCCGACGACTTACTCAGGGCAAAAAATAAAAAGGTATTGCAAAAGCTTGCAATACCTTTTTATAATTATTTTTCAATTATATCGTCAAGACTTCTGACCGACTCTCCCGAGCTGACTATAATAACCCTGTCGCCCTCAAGTACAGATGTCATACCGTTAGGATAAAGCACCTCTCTGCCGCGCACAATTCCCGCAAGCAGCAGCCCCCGACGCAGGTTAAGCTTCATCAGCGGCACGCCGGCATGAGCAAAGCCCGGCTTTGCTATAAACTCCACTATCTCCGCGCCGCCGTCTGCTATCTTGCAGACAGTGCCGACTGCTGAGCTGAGTGTTTCGGACAATGCCCGAACATAACTCAGAGCTATACGGGACAGCGTCTTTTCCTCGGAAAACACCGCACTGCTGTAACCCATATTTGGCAGCATTGCGCTGAGAGGTCCCTTTGAGAGCTTTGTAACTATTTTTTTAGCTCCGCTTTCCTTGGCATACATCGCGAGTATGACGTTATCCTCATCACGGTCGGACAGCGCCATAACGGAATCCGCGCCCGCAAGCCCCTGCTTTGTCAAAAGACTTCCGTCAAAGGGATCGGCATTGATTATTCGGGTCTTGCCAAGCATGCTTTCAAGAAATTTACAGCGCTGCGCATCCTTTTCGATAAGCTTCACACTGACACCCGTTTTTTCAAGCGCAGACGCCAGAAACATTGCAGTATTGCTGCCGCCCGTTATCATAACGCTCTTAATTTTATTGTTGGGCATACCTATTATTTTCAGAAATTCAAAAATATCCTCGTGCGGTCCGGTAATATAGATATCATCGCCCTTTTCAATCACAAATCTGCCGTCCGGTATTATAACCCGACCGTCGCGCTTAACAGCACAAACAAGCACCGAAAGTTTGGACGAAATACGTATTGCGGCAAGTGTTTTTCCTATAATCTCCGCACCCTCGCACACACCTACACGTGCCAGCTCCGCACGTCCGCCGGCAAAGCTTTGAACATTAACGGCAGCGGGAATTCGCGCAGCCCTGAAAATTTCATGAGCCGTTTCATACTCCGGATTAAAAATCATATCTATACCGCATATAGTTGAAAAATACGGCATCTCGCCAAGAAAATCAGACGAGTGAGTGACTGCCGCCGCATGACCAACACCCACATGCTTTGCAGATAGGCAGCTTAAAATATTAAGCTCGTCCGAACCGGACGCCGCAATAAATAAATCAGACCTGAAGGCGCCTGCCGCCGTCAGTGTATCATACATTGCGGCATGACCGACAACGCCGGAAACACCAAAGCTGCGTTCTGCTGCGCTCACCGCAGCACGGTCGGTATCAATCACCGTTACAGCATGACCGTCCTCCTTTAAAACACGCACAAGCGTGCTGCCCGTGCGGCCCAGACCCGCAATAATTATTTTCATTCTATCACTCCTATAATTCTATTCTATTGATTTAAGACTCTCTGTCATGCTGATACGCGTCAGCTTGAAATGCATAAAGAAATTAACAAGCGCCGAAAAAACAAAAGTGAGCACTGCGCTCATGATAAAGCTCAAAACATTTATGTTACGTGTAAACATTATCATGTCTATTTCCGCGGCGCTTATTACAAACCGATGCAGAAAAACACCAAGCCACAGACCCAAAGCAGTCCCGACTGCCGTAAGCACAATATTTTCCCGATAAATGTAAGCGTCTGTCTCCCGCGGATAAAAGCCCAGAACCTTTATAGTGGCAATTTCTCTGACGCGCTCTCCGATATTTATATTGGTAAGATTATACAAGACTACAAAATTCAAAAGACACGCGCTTACTATAAGCAGCCATACGACACCGTTCAGGCTGTCAAATACATCTGAAAAGCTGTCCATCATATCCTGCGAATTCATAACCGAAACCACGTCATCGTTAACGGACATATTTTCACCCGCAGTCTTCGGGTCGGCTGCTTTCACATACGCCTGATTATATTCAGGCGGCTTTTCAAACATATCTTCATATGTCTTGGGCGACATATAAACATAGTTATAAATATAATTTTCCGTTATTCCGCTGACCGTAAGTTCAACATAGTCGCCCTCCGTGCGCTTTACCGAAATTTTATCGCCGACGCCGATGTTCAGCCGCGACGACAGCTTTTCGGCAATAACAGCCTGACCGTATCCCGGAAATTCAACTGCCTTTCCGCTTTTTCGTTCATGAAAGCTGATATATTCACTCAACCGTTCCGGTTTTTCGGGCACAAAGATATAACATTCAAGATTTTCTGAGCCGCTTTTTGCATCTGAGCTTGTGCTCTGAACAAAAATGCAGTCGTCCGAGTTATCATAAACAGCAGCTCTCGCTTCATCATTGTCGTCCGAAAGATACACAGTCATGTCAAAATTCTGAATTTTACCGTACTGCCTGGGTATCATGCCGGAAATGGAGTCCTTCAGTCCGAAGCCTGTCAGCAGCAGAGCGCAGCACCCGCCGATACCGAGCACCGTCATAAAAAACCGCTTTTTATACCTTAGAATATTGCGGCAGGTAACCTTAGAAGTAAATGACATGCGCCGCCATAAAAATCCCACACGCTCCAGTATAACCTTTTTGCCGCTTTTGGGAGCCGCCGGTCGCATAAGCTGCGCTGCGGGCGCACGCAGGCTGTCAAGCGCAGCCCACAATGTAACAGCGACAGTAAGCACAAGCGACGCGCCGAAGGCAAGCAAGGCTTTAGGGAAATCAACTGTCAAAACAACATTCGGAAGCGAATACAGTATTTTATATGTATTGAATATAACAACGGGAATAGCCGTATTGCCCAGCAAAATGCCGATAATACCGCCGAAAACCGCGGCAATACAGGAATAGGAAAGATACTGTGCGGCAATCGCTCCCCTGCCGTAGCCCAGTGCGGACAGGGTACCGATTTTGGTGCGCTGCTCGTCTATCATTCTTGTCATGGTAGTAAGGCAGACAAGCGCCGCCACCACAAAGAAAATAATCGGAAACACTCGCGCAATATTATCAATACGCTGTGCGTCCTGCGAAAAGGCGTTAACGCCGTAGTTGTCCTTAAGCGTCGTCACATAAATTTCCGGCGGCTCAAGCGCGTCAATATCCGCCTGTGCGCTCTCAAGCTCCGCCTCGGCATCTGCCAGCTCGGCTTCAGCCTTTTGACTTTGGGCGTTATATTCCTCAAGTCCGCTTTGATATTTTTGCAGTCCGCTCTGATATTCGGCGCGGGCAGACGCAAGCTCTGACTCATTTTCGGCAATTTCAGCCAGGGCAGCGTTAAGCTCACGCTCCGCGCGCTCTCTTGAAACGTCAAGCTCCGCCCTGCCTGCGTCCAGCGCTGTCTTGGCTGCCTCAAGCTGAGCGCGTGCGGACACCGTCTGAGCATCAGCCGCATCCTTTCCGTAAACGGACAGAAGATATGCATATGTCTTGTCAAGCTCCGCTTTGCCGCTCTCATACTGAGAGCTTTTTTCCTCAAGCTCCCTTTGAGCAGCCTCAAGCATACTCTCGCTCTCATAACGCGCCTGCTCAAGCTCCGCCTTACCGCGCTCCAAATCCCGCTCGCCGTCGGATATCCGCTCATTTGCACTGTCAAGCTCTGCCTTGGCGTCGTCCAACTCACGCTTTGCATCGGAAAGCTCCTTCAGCGCGTCGGATTTTTCACTTTCGTATTCGGCACGGGCTTTTTCAAGCTCTGTCTGTGCCTTTGCACGCACCCGTTCCAGCTGTACGCCCGCAAGCGGGCTATTTTCAAGTGCATCTGCGGCATTCATTGCAAGCTCTTCATATTCCTGCGTATAAAGCTGCAAATTTTCGGCTCCGTCAAGCACCGCATAAACCTCGGTATAGTAATCCGTGTCAAAATCACTTTCCGCTATATACGCATAATGATGCAGCGCGCCCTGCCCTACTGACGCCGCACCGCGCTGCACCGACGGGAAAACGGGGGACTCCGCAATCCCGACAACCGTAAAGCTGCGTGTTTTAAACATGCTCAGGGTATCCTTGTCGTTTTCATCAGACAAGGTTATCGTCTCACCTATCTGCGCCAGATTTCCGCTCATTTTATTCCTGCCCAGCACACACTCGCCGGGATTCTGCGGCATTCTGCCCTCCAAAAGCCGAACGCCGTTTATTCCGTCCGTCAGCGACATAAGTCTTAGAGCGGTTCCGTCCGTTAAAACGTCCGCCGATTTGGACGGCACCGCATTTGCAACATTTTCCACCGACAAAATACTGTCAAGGTCAGAGCCTTCAAATCCGTACTCGGACAAGAGCTTTATATCGTAAAGATTGTAGCTGTCGGCATAGCTGTCCATGCTCTTTTTCATAACGGGCATGGTTGAACCCAGCCCCGAATAAAAGCCGACGCCCAGCGCAAAAATCGCCGCTATCGCAAAAAACCGGGCTTTTGAGCTCTTTATTTCCCTGAAAATAAGACGAATATATTTCATTACCACTCAATTTCCTCAATCGGAGTAGGATGCGGGTTTGTCGTCATGCTCTCCACTCTGCCGCTCTTAACGGTTATAACTCTGTCCGCCATAGGCTTCAGCGCGCTGTTATGGGTAATGATTATTACGGTCACGCCCTCGTTTTTGCAGGTATCATACAGCAGACGGAGTATAGCCTTGCCTGTTTTATAGTCCAGCGCCCCCGTCGGCTCGTCGCACAAAAGCAGCTTGGGTGACTTGGCAAGCGCGCGGGCAATGGCAACCCGCTGCTGCTCACCGCCGGACAGCTGAGACGGAAACGAGCCCTCCTTGCCCGCAAGCCCTACGAGCTTCAGCGTCTGAGCCGCATCCTTGGGATTTTTGCAGATTTGGCTTGCAAGCTCAACATTCTCGCACGCTGTCAGGTTCTGAACAAGGTTATAAAACTGAAATACAAAGCCGACGTCATGGCGGCGGTATGCCGTGAGCTGCCGCCTGTCAAAGCGTGACACCTCCCTGCCGTCCACCGTCACCGTACCGTCTGTCACAGAATCCATGCCGCCCAGCATGTTGAGAATTGTCGTTTTTCCCGCGCCCGACGAGCCGACGACAACGCACAGCTCGCCCTTTTCAACCCGGAATGACACACCGTCAGCCGCGCGACACTCGGTCTGACCTGTTTTATATATTTTCGTAACGCCGCTAAATTCTATAAAGCTCATAACCTACCTCACATATACGGGTGAAATTTTATACTCGCGTCCGCCGCCGTGCCGCGTTTTCGAGCAAAAATCATAAATATCCGAGGCGCGGCACTCAAGCTCAAAGTGCGCGCCCGCGTTTTCAAGCTCCCCTGCCCTGCTCGGTTTTGTTATAAAGGGCAGAGTACAGGTATGCTCCAGCTCCTTCAAAAGAGCGCGCCCGCGGTCGTTAAACGCCAGGACATTGAGATAGGGCACGCGGGTTCTGCAAAGTCCTGCGGGGTTTTGCAGCAGCACGTTTATCACCGCACGGCGGATACGCGCGTGGGTATACCGTTTGCTTTTAACAAGCATAATAAGCTCCTGCGCACTGCCTGCACACTGCGCCGCCCTGAATACGCGGTTATTAAGCCCCTCGCCCATATCCGCAAAGGCTGCAAGCTCCTGCGCCGTTTTACTGTACACCGAAAAGAGCAGCACACTGTCAAAGCGCGCTCTGTCTACGGCGTTTGACAGTCTGCAGGGCATAAATCCCGACATATCCTCATCGCCGTGAGCTCTGATATACGACGCACTGGCAAACGCGCCCTCGGCAAGCTGACCGTCATGCGCCGCGCCGCGCCGCTCAATATTGACAAGCTTCAAATCGCTTTTTTGTTCTATAACTGCCTTGATATACTCAAACGCCAGCAGATTATTGGGGGCTTTCAGCAGTGCGGCGTCCGCGTCGGAGCAGGTGCTGTAAGCCAGCATTACCGCGTCGCCGTAGCTTTTCCCCTCCGAAATAAATGCTTTAAAGGCGGAGTTCAGCTTTTGCCTGTCGGTGAGCGCCAGACGGAAAAGCGGAGTAAGGTCCCGGGTCTCGCTTCCGAAGCAAAGAGAGGCAGGCACGCCCAGCGCGCTTGCCATTTCCACCCCTGCACCTGCAAAAATGTGGGAGCCGGCAAGCGTATACGCCGTCGGTATCTGGATTACAAGGTCAACGCCGCAGCGCACAGCCGCCTGAGCACGGGAGTGCTTGTCGCAAAAGGCAATGTCGCCGCGCTGGACAAAGTTTCCGCTCATAAAGCATACGGTTGCATCCGCGCCCGTTTTTTCACGCGCGCTGTCAAGCAGGTATTTGTGCCCGTTATGAAACGGATTAAATTCGCAGATAACGGCGTTTATCACATTCTTTCTCCTTTTGCTCTTGAAAGTTTACAGAAAATATTATATAATTACAGACAATATTATTTCAAGGTTATTATATAACATTTAACAATAAATTTAAAGAGGAAAAGCAAAATGAAAGTACTTGTTATAAACGCGGGCAGCTCATCGCTGAAATATCAGTGCATCGACATGGAGTCGGAGCGCTGTCTGGCAAAGGGGCTGTGCGACAGAATCGGCATTGACGACGGATTTTTCAAGCAGAGCGCAGGCGAAAAATACATTGAAAAGCAGACGGACATTCCCGACCACGCAACGGCAATCCGGCTTGTGCTCAAATACCTGACGGATAAGGAGTACGGCGTCATTTCGGATATTTCGGAAATCACGGCAGTCGGTCACCGCGTTGTAAACGGCGGTGAGATTTTCCCCGAAAGCACACTGCTTGACGAGGAGAAAATAAACAAGATTGAAGAGCTTACCGATTTTGCGCCGCTGCACAACCCGCCTGCTGTCACAGGCATGCGCGCGTGCGTTTCGGTCATGGGTAAACACGTGCCGCAGGTGGCTGTGTTTGACACGTCATTTCATCAGACAATGCCCGACGTTGCGGGTCTGTACCCTCTGCCCAAAAAGTATCATGAGGAATACGGTATCCGCCGTTTCGGCGCTCACGGCACATCACATAAATTTGTGGCAAACGAGTGCGCAAAATATCTGGGCAGAGAAATAAAGGAGCTAAAAATCGTAACCTGCCATTTGGGAAACGGCTCGTCTATCACGGCGGTAGACGGAGGGCGCAGCATCGACACGTCAATGGGATTTACTCCGCTTGCGGGCGTTATGATGGGCACGCGGTGCGGTGATATCGACCCTGCGATTGTCATGTATATCATGGACAAGGAGGGCTTGAGCACCGATGAAATGAACGTGCTGCTCAACAAAAAGTCGGGCGCTTTAGGTGTTTCGGGCTTTTCCAGCGATTTCAGAGATATCGAGGAGGCGGCAAGGGGCGGCAATGCCGACGCAGTGCGCGTGCTGGAGATGCTGTCTTATCAGGTGGCAAAATATATCGGCGCGTACGCCGTCGCCATGGGCGGACTGGACGCCGTTGTATTTACCGCGGGACTGGGCGAGAACAACACGACCGTGCGCAAGTACATCTGCGACAGGCTGGGATTTTTGAACACTCAGCTTGACGACAGTAAAAACAATGTACGCGGACAGCTTGCCGAGATTTCGACGGATAATTCAAAGGTAAAGCTCATTGTCATTCCCACAAACGAGGAGCTTGCCATCGCCCGCGACGTACAGGAAATAGTCTCAAAAATAAACTGAATTACTGCGCGGGGCGGCTGTAAAATCCCCCCGCGCTTTTTGCGGCAGACGGATAA
Organism: Clostridia bacterium; assembly: GCA_017937065.1. Taxonomy (GTDB): domain Bacteria; phylum Bacillota; class Clostridia; order Oscillospirales; family QAKW01; genus RGIG9041. Next base: position 278,679 of record JAGBEI010000031.1, read on the forward strand.
ATGGAAATAATTTACAGCAATAGAAAGACGCTCTGCATAAAGATAGAGCGCGACGGGCGCGTTACGGTGCGCGCACCGAAAAACACGACCGCACAGGCAATAGATGAGTTTGTGCGGCGGCATCGGAAATGGATAGAGGCGCACCGCGCCGAGATACTGGAAAAGGCGGAAAAGCAGCGCGAGCTGACCGAAGATGATATCAAAGAGCTGCGGCGGCGTGCCGGGGAATATATTCCCCGCCGCGCGGCAAAGCTGGCGGACAGCATGGGAGTTAAGTATACGGGGATAAGGATAACGGCGGCAAAAACACGGTTCGGGAGCTGCTCGGCAAAAAATTCACTCTGCTTTTCGCTGTATCTTATGTGCTATCCGACAGAGGCAGTGGACGCGGTGATTGTGCACGAGCTGGCACACATACTGCACAAGGACCATTCGGAAAGATTTTACGCGCAGGTGCAAAAGGCTATGCCCGACTACCGCGAGCGAAAAAAACTGCTGAAAAACGGGATATTATAAAATAATGCTTGATTTTGCGTGAAATGTGTGTTATCATATTTAGCGCATAGAAAATGCGAGCGTGCGCTGATAGCTCAGCTGGATAGAGTGTCTGACTACGAATCAGAAGGTCGGGGGTTCGAGTCCCTTTCAGCGCGCCAATAAAGGAGATATAAACGAAAGTTTGTATCTCCTTTATTATTTTTATTGAGGTTAAAGCAACAAAACCCAATCGCGCATACGCTTGTTGGCTTTCGTAAGGGACTCTCACTTTGAAAACAGTTCACCGAACTGTTTTCAACAACGTTCGTCTTTCAGCGCGCCAATAAAAAGGACGGAAATTTCCGTCCTTTTTATTTTTATGTCTATTGGGTAAAAAGATGCATACACCGAAGGCATTCTCGCAAACGGTAAAAAACAACCAACGAATTAATAGTGCATCATTTTATGATGTTTTTTCTGCATCACAATTTAAACATATCTTTATACTAAATGTCAGTATATAATTAAATAAAATTGAGTGATGGTAATGAATAATAAAATACAAAGACAAGTAAAAGATACTGACCATTTATTCACTTTAAGATTAAAAGTTATAACATGTTTATAACATATTATAGTTAAGTTTTTCGGCGACTACTTGACTTCTTTTAATCATATCTTTTCTAAGTTGTGTATAGTAAAATAATTTCAGATGGAGTTGATATATAAATGAAAGATGCCGAAATTTTAATTAAATCCAAGCTGCTGTCCGGTGACGACGGATATCATTCATTTTCTATACGCATCAAAAAGAGCACTGTTGAGAGACTTGAAAAACTATGTGCAGAATCCGGATACAGCAGAAATGAAATGATTTCTATACTTATCGACAACTGTTTAGATATGATTAAAATAGAACCGAATAATAAATAATTTTAAGAGACACCTGAAAAAATAAGACTGCTACACAAAACCATAGGGGTTTGTGTCGTATGCATGCACGCTTACTTATCAGTACCCCTCCTTATTTTTTCAGTTTCTCATATATGATAAAAGCCTTTTTAGTGTTCAGATTTTTGATACTTTTTTGATAATTTTTCAGGCTTTTATCTCACAAAAAACAACACCCGGAATTGAAAAATTCCGGATGTTGTTTAGTGCGCAAAACAGAATATGCTGCAAATCTCCGATAAATCGGAAAATCCGCAGCATAGTCCGCAGTCTATTGTTATTAGACACCGAGTTTTTACAAATTTCAAGCATTTTTGTAAAAATTTTCTTATTATATTTAGATTTCAATACGCCGCGGGTATTATTCGCTTATAACCGCGTCTACCTCGTCAGCCGTACACAGATTATAAAAGTACATTTTACCGTACTTGCTTTTATCGCAGAGCAGAATTCTCCGCCTTGCCTGCCGCATCATCACCCGCCGGAGATTGACCTCCTCCATAGACAGGTCAGTGGCTTTGCCGTCCTCACTCATTCCGTGACAGGAGAAAAACAGCACATCGGCGTTTATTCCCGAAACAAAATCCTGCGCCTGCTGTCCGACATAGGAAAATGACCTTGTAATCATCATGCCACCCGTGCAAAAGGTACGTATGCCTGCCTCTGCAAGTGCCACCGCTGTTTTTGCACCGCTTGTAATGACGATAAGCTCCTTGAACTGCGGCAGATACTTAACCATTGCCATCGCGCTTGAAGACCCGTCAAGCAATACCACATCGCCGTCGCTTATATAGCCGCACGCTTTCTGCGCCATAAGCTCCTTTGCGCGCGACGCGTCCTTCAGCCGCACGCCCATCGGTATTTCACGGTCCGCTGCGGCTTTTGCCATCGCGCCTCCGTACACTTTTTTTATCGCGCCTGCCTTCTCCATTGCAGTCAGGTCGCGCCGAACCGTCGGCTCGCTGGCGTAAATATATCCCGCAAGCTCCGACACCGTTGCCTGACCTTTCCTTTCAATGTAATTTAGTATCTTTTGCCGTCTTTCTTCAATTAACATGATTACCTCTGATTGACTTTGATTAAATTTATAAATTCAGCATGTTAAATCTTCTGTTTTGCCGCCATATCTTGACTGGATGTGAATAACTTGATAATATTGTATCATATAAATTTAAAAATTCAAGTGAGGTAATCAAAATGCTGACAAAAGCAGTGCGGCTTTACGGCGCCAATGACCTGCGCGTTGAAAAGTTTGAGCTCCCCGAAATCGGAGCAAATGAGGTACTAATCAAGGTGGTGTCTGATTCGCTTTGCGCCTCCACCTATAAGGCTGTTATCCAAGGCACGGCGCACAAGCGCGTGCCGGAGGACATAGCTCAAAATCCCGTTATCATAGGGCATGAGATGTGCGGTACCGTTGTCAGAGCGGGCGCGGACGCGGCGGACAAGTGGAAGGCGGGACAGAATATTGTCATTCAGCCCGCTTTAAAGCTAAATAACGGTTACGACCCCGGTTATTCCTATAAATACATAGGCGGCAACAGCATTTATGCAGTTGTGCCCGAAATTGTTTTAGAGCGCGGCTGTCTTGTCGCCTATAACGGCGCGGGCTTTTACAAGGGCTCGCTTGTAGAGGCGATCGGCTGTGTTCTGCGCGCGTTCAAAGGTATGTATCACACGGATTATTCCACCTACACCCGCACAGACGGGGCAAAACGCGGCGGACGGCTTGCAATTCTCGGCGGTGCGGGACCGATGGGGCTTGCCGCGGTTGAGCTTGCCGTCAATTATGCGGGCTGCGGGCAGGTGGTTGTCACCGATCTTGACAAAGACAGGTTAAGCTATGCCGAAAAAATGTACTCGCCGGAAAGCGCGGCAAAAAAGGGCGTTGACCTGCGCTATATCAACACCTCCGACCTGGAGGACGCGGCGGCGTATCTCAAAGAAATTTCAAACGGCGGCTTTGACGACGCTTTCGTAATGGTTCCCGTGCCCGCGCTTGTGACACAGGCTGAGGCGATTTTGGGCGAGGACGGCTGCCTTAACTTTTTTGCTGGGCCTCCCGTGCATGAGCTGCAAGGCTCGCTCAATCTTTACCGCGTGCATTACGACGGCATACATCTTTTGGGCACGGCGGGGTCTATTTCCGAAGATACCGAGGATGTAATCAAGCTGATTGAGGACGGCGTCATCGACCCGTCGGGCATGGTTTCGCATATAATGGGAATGGACTGCGTACCGGACAGTATTTTTGCAATGAAAACGCCGTCGGGCGCAAAGAAGGTCTGCTATAACGAGCTAAATATCCCGTGTATAGAAATTGCAAAGCTGCACGAGTACGGAAAAACGGATAAGATGTACAAAAGGCTTGCGGAAATCGTCGAAGAAAACGGCGGCAGGTGGTGCGAGGCGGCGGAAAAGTACCTGCTTGAAAACGCTCCGCGCGTTTGTCTGTAAGGGTCTTTTTTCGCACAAAAACAACACTTTCGGCATAATATGAAGTACGGCATACAGGCAAAATCCGATGCGGTTTTGTTTTCATGTGCCGAAAAATATATGGAAGTGGAAAAAATGGATAATTACTGCTGCTGTAACACAAGGAACAGCGGTACAAGAAACAGTGCAAACCAATCGTGCGCCAACAGATGCTATACGATAGTATTGGCAATAATCGGCGTGCTGCTCGCGTTTGTGCTGGGGCTTATTATAGGCGCCGCGCTGTTTGCAGTCGTTCTGATTGCGCTGCCCGCGTTCATTGCGGTCGCCGCACTGCTGACTGTACTTTTTATAGTCTTCCTTGTCATACGAATCTGCAATTCAAGCCGCTCCTGCGGCTGCTGAATAACGCAGTAAAACACCCCATACCTTTCGGTATGGGGTGTCCTTTTATTATTTTGTCTCAGTCGCCGGTATAGGCAAGTAAAGCGATAGCTCTGGCACGCTTGATAGCTATTGTCAGCTGTCTCTGGTGCTTGGCACAGGTGCCTGTCACACGGCGGGGAAGAATCTTCTCACGCTCAGATGTATACTTAGACAGCTTTGCAACGTCCTTATAATCTATTGCTTCAACCTTATCCACGCAGAAAGAACAAACCTTACGGCGCGGTCTTCTCGCGCCCTTGAAATTATTTTCCTTTTCCACAGCGGTTACCTCCGTTAAAAATTAGAATGGCAGCTCGTCATCCTCAACCTCTTCAAAGTTCATCGTATTGCCGCCCGTCTCCGCGGGAGCCTTAAACTCACCGACAGGACGCGCCGCAGCAGCGGCAGATTCACGCTTTGACTCGACAAACTGCGCCTCGTCCGCAACAACCTCAAAGGCTGTGCGCTTTGCACCCGTCTTGTCCTCATAATTGCGGGTCTGAATCGAACCTACAATGGCAATAAGCTGACCCTTTTCAAAAAACCGCGTGATAAACTCAGCAGTGCTTCTCCAGGCAACGATGTTTATAAAATCCGTAGGATAGCTGCCGTCAGCGCTCTTATACTGGCGCTGAACTGCAATCGAAAAGGTAGTAACGCTTATACCCCCGGTCGTTGTTTTGAGCTCGGGTGTCGCGGTCAGCCGACCTGTAAGAATAACCTTATTTAGCATTTGTGCGCCTCTCCTTTTCCTAAAATCAATTATTTCTCGTCCTTATTGACGATGATAGAACGCATGATACCGTCTGTGATGTTGTACACACGGGTCAGCTCTTCGGGGAAATCAACGGGAGCTTCAAAGTTTATAAGCACGTAGTGACCCTCTTTGATGTAGTTGATTTCGTATGCCAGCTTTTTCATGCCCCAGTCCTCGACAGACTCGACCTTGCCGTGCTTTTCAATCAGAGCCTTGAACTTCTCTGTAAGCTCGGTAAACGCCTCCTCTGTCAAATCCGGCTTTGCAATGAAAATTGTTTCATACTTATGCATTTCAGCCATCATTTACACCTCCTTATGGACATATGGTCTGCTTTTTTTGCAGACAAGGATAATGCTTTCACATTATTTATCGACCTTATAACCCATTTTAAATGGTACTAAATAATTATATAACAAATATCGCAAAAGTCAAGAATTATTTTTCAAAGCGCGCCGCTTACTGCGGCTCATCCTGTCTTTCAACATACATACGGTTGTCGGCAAATACAAAATATCCGTTGTCGGTAGGTGTGTTGCTGTTGCCCGTTTGGGCAAAATACAGGGACTTTTCAAGCGGGATATCGCGAAAATAATTATCATTGCGCACAAAGCTCACGCCCTTGCCCTCGGTATAGCTCTTAACAACATAACGTCCCGCGCCCAGAGGCTGTGAGCTTTTCTCGTCAACCGATTCAAGGTCAATGACAAAGCCCTGTCCGTCAAACGTACAGCCGCTGCCGTAATAATGGAACGGCGCGACATAAATGCCGAGCACGTCTTCTATCTGCTCCGGCTCAACGGAATTTATCGTCACCTTCAGAGTCTGCTCGTCGATTATTTCGATACCGCGGATAGACGTCACATTCTTATTGCCGACACCTTCAAGCGCCTTTTCCGTCAGCGCCTGACGCGCGCAGTCATGCGCCATCTGCGTAAGGTCGCTTCCGTATACTATACCGAGCGTTTTATAGTCCGTCCCATACTGCTTGGCAATATCTTTTATTACAGTCTCGGAATCCGGCGCGCTCAGCGCGTCATACTCGTCATCCAGCGCATAGTAGTAGGCAAACAGTGCGCGCGGGTCGGAATACTTTTCAATATGCTTTTCCACATCGGTGCCGATATACGCCTTATCTCCGTAAAGATGCGTCACCCACTTATATTCCTCGCGCAGCACGGGATAAATTATACGCGAGTTGATAAGCTCACTTGTACGCTCCGAAGGATTGGCAAGCTCCGCCTCAAGCTGTGCTGTCGCAAAGTCAAGCTTTTCCGCCTCCTGCGTGCCGTAGCGGTACGCCGCCAGCCCGTCCAGCTCGCTCTCCCTCAGCTTCGACCAGCCGTCATAATCCGCCTGGGCATAGACATACATCGAAAACGCAACGTCCTTTGATGTGACCTTTGTCCCGTCGCTGAAATATACGTCGTCGCCCAGCTTAACCGTGCATACCGACTTGTCACTGACCGAATAATCAATATCAATATCTGCAATACCCAGCCCCTGGGTATACGCATCAAAAACAGGCTCGGCAGAATCGTCCTCACTGCTGCTCGATGTGACAAGCAGCGACTCCTGAGTCAGTGCCACAACCGACATATCCTGCGGCCCGCGCACAAAAAACGGACTGAAGTTACCGTCAAAATAACTGAACTCCGCCTTATACGAACTGCATGAGCAAAGAGAAACAAGCAAAACCGTTATTATTAATGCTGCAGAAAAGCGTTTTTTCATATAACCTTCTCCCATGAAACCTGTTTTTTAAGCTGCTCAATGAGCGAATATTCCGCCGGCTGAGTGCCGCTGCATGTAACATTGGCGGCGCTTGTCGCAACGGAAAGTGCTATCGTCTGCGCGATATCATACCCGCGTTCAAGTGAAACGCATAGCGCGGCAACCATAGAGTCGCCGGCGCCGACCGTAGAGCGGACGCAAACCTTAAGCCCGTGCGCATGATATACGCCCCTTTCACTGCAAAACAGCGCGCCGTCACCGCCCAAAGAAACAACGACATTCGCAATACCGTCCCTTACAAGCTGCATCGCAACGTCCGCCGCATCACGCGCCGTTGAAAGACGGCGGCCGGTAATGCGCGAAAGCTCGTCGATATTGGGCTTTACAAGATACGGCTTTGACTTCAGACCTTCTTTAAGCAGTGCGCCGTCAACGTCAAGTACGGTACGCGCCTCATGCGAATTGCAAAGACGAACAAGTCTTGCATACACGTCGACCGGCGCGCCCTTGGGCGCACTGCCCGCCAGCACCGCGATATCTCCCGGCTTTAAAGCAGCGGACAGCTTTTTTTCCACCAAAGCCGCAGTCTCCGCGGAGACTGAACCGCCCTGTTCGTTTATATCGGTATTAATACCGTTCTCGGTATCGATTATTTTCAGATTGGTGCGGGTGGGACAAGCGACCCTGACAAAATCAGACGCGATCCCCGTTTCACTCAGATACTTTTCAATCTCCTGACCTGTTGCACCGCCTATGATGCCCATTGCAGTGCTCTCTCCGCCCAGTGTTTTTATCACCTTGGAAACATTTATTCCCTTTCCTCCTGCGTCACAGCGCTCACTGTCTGTACGGTTGACGCCGCCCAGTGTGAGTCCGCTTATCTCAACGGTTTTATCTATGGCGGGGTTTAAGGTGAGAGTATATATCATCGAATTATTTCCTTTCAGTTACTGTACATATTATATTATTAAATTACAGTGTTGTCAATAAAGGGAAAATGTAATATAATAGATAAAATTATAAAATTCAAAGGTGACGGATATGAAAATAATGATTGCCGCCGATATACACGGCAGCGCGCTGTATTGCAGGCAGCTCTGCGAGCTGTTTAAGGATTCGGGCGCGCAGAAGCTCATACTTCTCGGAGACATACTGTATCACGGTCCGCGCAATGCCCTGCCCCAGGGGTACGACCCCAAAAAGGTATGCGCTCTTTTAAATCCGCTGAAAAACAGCATAATATGCGTGCGCGGCAACTGCGACAGCGAAGTTGACCAAATGGTGCTGGATTTTTCCGTACTGTCGGACAGTGCGCTGCTGTTTTTAAACGGACATACCTTTTTTGCCGCGCACGGACATTTATTTACGGAAAACCGGCAGCCGCCGCTTGCCGACGGTGATATACTGCTGTACGGACACACTCACGTACCGAAGTTTGAAAAAAGGGACGGGCATATCTTCATAAACCCCGGCTCTGTCTCTATACCTAAAGAAAACACGCCCAACTCCTGTATAATTTTGGAAGATGACACGGTAAATCACTGCGATTTATACGGGCATGTCTATATGGAAAACGAAATAATTTAAGTTAAATATATCCCGCAAGGCATGAATACCTTGTGGGATATATATTTTATCCGAACGGGAAAATCGTTTTTTTATTATAGACAAATATGTAAAAATGCGCCGTAACCTCAAGCTCGGACAGCTTTTTCAGTTTCTGCCTGTCCTTTTCGGATGTGCGGTAAAAATACGGTGTCATCGTGAAAAGACTGCGCGTTTGGGCGCCGTCCAGTCTCATGGTATAGCGCAGGTTTTCCGCCCCGCGCAGCTCAAACCCCGCCAGAGTGTTGTCAAATACCGGATTTAGCTGAGCGTTGTCATACACTGTGCGCTTCAGCTCGATGAGATGGTCTCTACCGGGAACAACACGTATTAAAATTCCGTCATCGGTCAAAACCCGGTAAACCTCGTTTTCGCTTATCGGAGCAAACACCGATAGTGCCGTACTGACAATATTATCGGAAATAGGAAGCGCGGTGCAGTTTGCTACTGCAAGGCTTGTCTGCACGGCATAGCTGCGCCTGCATGCCGCGTCCACTGCCGCTTTGGATATATCTATTCCGTATGTGCTTCCGTCACTTGAGCACGCGCTCAGCTTTTGACAGATGCCCTCAAGATAGTAGCCCTCTCCGCAGCAAATATCCGCAACGCAGCTGCCCTTGATATTTGAGCATATACACTCTCTCAGACGGCTGTAAAATCCGCCGTTCAGAAATTCACGGCGTGCTGCTGCCATCTGTTTATCATCGCCGTGATTTTTAGGCGACTGAGACTGTAAAAGATTTACATAACCGCGGCGGGAGATATCAAAGCTGTGTTTTTCAGGGCAAACATATGAGCCGCCCGATTTTGACAGCTGTTTCTTACACACAGGACAAATAAGCATAAATTCAAACTCCTTCGCAGTTAAATTCCGGAATATATATTTTATCATCGGCGCCGCTGCCCTGCACAAAGCCGTTTGTAATGCCAAGCGACTGGGCATAGCGTACAACGCTGCGGTATGCCGACGGTGACAACGCGCTTTTAAGCTCACGGTGAGTGACATGAGGCATAGGAACATACTGACCCATTACGGATATATAAATATCGTCGCCGTATGTGTCGTAAAGATATTTTATACTCGCCTTGGCATCGATAAGATTGCCGGGCATCACCAATACGCGCACTATAACCCCTTTTTGCATAATTCCGCCGCGTATCACGGGACGCCCGACCTTTTTCACCATCTGCTCAATCGCCGCGCGGGCGACCTGAGGATAATCGGGTGCAGAACAGTATTTCATTGCGGCGGCGGGACTTGAAAATTTCAAGTCCGCAAGATATATGTCCACTGCGTCCTTCAGCTGCTTTAATGCGGAGAGCTTAAGGTACGATGAGGTATTGAAAACCACGGGAATTCCAAGTCCGTCCTGACGCGCGTGGCGCAGTACAGGCACAATGTACGGTATATAATGGTCCGCTGTGACAAGGTTAATATTGACAGCGCCCTGTGCCTTCAGCTCAAACATTATATCGTAAAATCGTGCGGGAGTAATGACGATACCTTGATTTTCATGCGACAATACAAAATTCTGACAAAATTCACATGCGAGTGAGCAGCCGGAAAAAAATATAGTCCCGCTGCCGTTTTTGCCTGAAATGACAGGCTCCTCCCACATATGTTTTGCCGCGCGGGCAATGCGAATGCGATTGTCAGCCCCGCAAAATCCGCGTTCCTTTTCTCTGTCAGCCCCACATTCACGAGGGCATAAAGTACATTTTGGCATATTCTCCTCCGACATGCTGTGCAAAACAGTTTCGTTTTTAATGCAAGTTTTGCCATTATATACTTATATATGTATTAAGAGGTTCAAAAAGTTGCAATTTTTCAAAATTTCTTTAAAAATTTTTTTATCCAAAAATCTTCTGCATATTGCTGAGCCGATATGTTTAAAAGATATATCCACACTACAACCTTAAAAATCGTTCCTAATTTTTCAAAATTCAGTCCTTTAGATAATCTGTCCGAATAACGTAAAAGCCCGCCATACCTCAAATAAGAGGCTTGGCGGGTATTTCTTTCTTTTATGGTGACCCATCGGAGAATCGAACTCCGGACACCATGATTAAAAGTCATGTGCTCTGCCAGCTGAGCTAATGGGTCATATTTTTAATACAAAACAAAACTAATAAGCCTAAAACTGCCGATTAGCTAATATATTCTATCAGCACAGACATACTTTGTCAACTGTTTTTTTAAGAAAATTAATTTTTGCGGCAGGATTTTTATAAACTTTGTCGTATATAGTATATAGAGTAACACTGAAATTATCAAAAAAAGTAATTTTGTAAAAAAACATGAATCACATCGGCGTTTTTTGTGCCGCCGCAAAAGGAGCAGCTATGAATTACCGCGAAATTTTTGAAAAGCGAGAGCAGGATACACTGTCAAGGTATGCAGTCTGCTCCGCGTCAAGCCGCGGCAGAGCACGTGCAGAGGAGGAGTCGCCGACACGCACCTGCTTTTGCCGCGACCGCGACCGAATCATACACTGCAAGGCATTTCGCAGACTGAAACACAAAACGCAGGTATTTTTAAGCCCGACAGGCGACCACTACCGCACAAGACTGACACACACGCTTGAGGTATCGCAGATATCGCGCACTATTGCGCGCTGTCTTTGTCTTAACGAGGATTTAACAGAGGCTATAGCGCTGGGGCACGACCTGGGTCATACGCCGTTCGGACATGCAGGAGAGCGTGTTTTAAACGATATCTGCCCGTTCCCGTTTCGGCATAACGAACAGAGCGTGCGCGTGTGCACCCTGCTTGAAAAGGACGGCAGCGGATTAAACCTCACAGCAGAGGTTCTGGACGGAATTCTCTGTCATACGGGCGAAAAAATTGCCGACACACTGGAGGGTCAGATTGTAAGGCTGGCGGATAAGATAGCTTATATCAATCACGATATCGACGACGCGGTGCGCGCCGGACTTATAACCGAAAACGACCTGCCGCCCCGTGCTGTTCAAATACTCGGAAACGGACACAGCGCAAGAATAAACTCCATGGTCATGGGCACTGTACAAGCCAGTACGGACAAGCCGGCAATCATGATGCAGGCTCAGATAAAAGAGGGGTTTGATATTTTGCATGAATACCTGTTTTCATACATTTATCTCGGTTCTAAAGCCAAGACCGAGGAGGGCAAGGCTCAGGGCATTATCGAATCCATATACGGATACTATATAAAACGCCCCGAGCAGCTGCCGGAGGAGTATTTGAAAATTGCACATACGGAAGATGTTGCCCGTGCCGTATGCGATTATGTATCCACCATGACAGACAGATTTGCGGTTGACCTTTTCAGTCAGCTGTTTATCCCCAAAAGCTGGGATATAAAATAACAATATGTAATATTATGAAAGGGAGTGATAAAGATGGCAATAGACAGCTCGTTTATCAGCGAGCTAAAGCTGCGCTGCCCAATAGAAGAAGTAATCGGCAGCTATGTGACGCTTAAGCGCGCCGGAAGCAGATATGTGGCATGCTGCCCGTTTCACAACGAAAAAACTCCTTCATTTACCGTATTTACCGACACTTCCTCATATTATTGCTTCGGCTGCGGCGCGGGCGGAGATGTAATCACCTTTATCATGAACCGCGAAAACCTTGACTATGTTGAAGCAGTCCGACTGCTTGCAGAACGTGCAGGACTTTCCGTGCCGGAAAACGGGGAGGCAACCGAAGGCAAAAAGCAAAACCGGGAGCGCATGCTGCAAATGCACAGACTTGCCGCACGCCACTATTACAATAATCTTATAGCGGGCGACAACGCCTGCATGAGGTATCTTGCAAAGCGGGGGCTCAGCATGTCATCCGTCAGGCGTTACGGTCTGGGATTTGCAAAAGACAGCTTTGACGATCTGAAAAATCTGCTGCTGAAAAACGGCTATTCGCTCTTGGAAATGGAGTCGGCTGGACTTCTGGCAAAAAGCCGCAAAAACGGCAGCTTTTATGACAAATTCCGCAACAGACTGATGTTTCCCGTTATCGACCTGCGCGGAAATGTGATTGCCTTTTCGGGGCGCACTCTTGACCCCGACGGCATACCGAAATACATGAACTCACCCGATACCGAAATTTACCGAAAGGGAAATATCCTATTCGGACTCAATCTTGCCAAAGAGAAAAACGACGGCATGCTGATCCTTTGCGAGGGTAATATAGATGTTGTAATGCTGGCGCAGGAGGGCTTTAGAAACGCAGTCGCGCCCCTGGGCACGGCATTTACGACTGAACAGGCAAGAAAAATATCACAATACGCAAAAACTGCTGTCATCGCATTTGACAGCGACAACGCAGGTCAAAAAGCTACAAACAAAGCAATAGAATACCTCAGAAGCCTCGGCGTGTCGGTGCGCGTTTTGCAGATGCAGGGCGCCAAAGACCCGGACGAATACATCAAGACCTACGGCAGAGAGCGGTTTTCAATGCTTATAAACCGCTCGAAAACACCTACCGAATATCAGCTTGACAAGCTGAAAGAAACACTTGACCTTACAGATACCGCCCAAAAGATGGAATACAGTGACAAGAGCTCTGATATTATCGCGCGTCTGCCGTCGAAAATCGAGCGCGAAATATACGCGGGTATGCTTGCAAAGGAGCTGGAAATATCCGTTGAAACAGTCAAATCGGACATAGAAAGACGCCGCAGAAATATTGAAAAAGCAGAACAGCGCCGTACCGTTTCAGACGAGCAGCGAGCTATTGCGGGGAGCACCGATCGTGTAAACGTACACAGGCGTGAAAATCTTCTCGCTGCAAGAGCGGAAGAAACACTTATAGTTATTCTGTACCGAAATCCCGACCTGCTGCACGATATTTGCGATAAAATCACTCCGCAGGATTTTATAACGCAGTTTAACCGTGAAGTGTTTGAATTTATTACAGACAGCTTAAAAAACGACAGCTCGGCGCAAAGTCTGTCGTTTGACGAAAAATTTGACGGCGCACAGACGTCTAAAATAATGTTTTTACTGAATACCGCAGTCCTGTCCGATGACACCCGCTCACAGGCAAACGACTGTATCAGAACTATAAAATTACAGGGGAACAAAAAAATCGACGCGGCAAAGCTTGATGCCAAAGAGCTTATGTCGCTTATAAAAAAGGAGACCGAAAAGGATGAACATTGAGAAAAAGCAGTTTTACAAGGACCTTGTCGAGCTGGGCAAGTCAAAGGGGTCGCTGTCCAACCGTGAGATTATGGACGCAATAGACGAGGTGGCTCTGGACGCCGAGCACATGGAAAAGCTGTACGACATGCTGGAGGAGCAGGGCATCGAGATTATAGAGGACGTCATTGACGACATAGAAAATCTCGATTTAGCGGACGTCACAAACGCCACATATCAGACAGACGACGGCACGGAGCTTATGATTGTGGACGACCCGGTCAAGGTGTATCTCAAGGAAATCGGAAAAGTGCCGCTGCTGACCGCAGACGAGGAGATAGGGCTTGCAAAGCGCATGTCGGACGGCAACCAGTACGCAAAGGACCGACTTGCCGAGGCAAATCTCAGGCTTGTCGTATCTATTGCCAAAAGATACGTCGGGCGCGGAATGCATTTCCTTGACCTTATTCAGGAAGGCAACCTGGGTCTCATAAAAGCCGTTGAAAAATTCGACTATGAAAAAGGATACAAATTTTCAACATACGCCACATGGTGGATACGTCAGGCTATTACGCGCGCTATCGCCGACCAGGCGCGCACCATTCGTATTCCGGTGCACATGGTTGAGACAATAAACAGGGTCATGCGCGTATCCCGCCAGCTGGTGCAGGAGCTGGGACGCGAGCCCACCAGCGCGGAGATTGCAAAGGAGCTGGGACAGCCTGAGGAAAAAATACGTGAAATACTGAAAATTGCCCTTGACCCCGTATCGCTTGAAACACCTATCGGCGAGGAGGACTCACATCTGGGCGACTTTATCCCTGACGACGATATCCCCGCGCCCGTCGAAGCTACATCACATATCATGCTGAAGGAGCAGCTCTCCGAGGTGCTTGAAACGCTGACACCGCGGGAGGCTATGGTGCTGCGTCTGCGCTTCGGTCTTGTTGACGGCAGACAGCGCACGCTGGAAGAAGTGGGACGTGAATTCAATGTTACACGGGAACGCATACGCCAGATTGAGTCAAAAGCGCTCCGCAAACTTCGTCATCCGTCCCGCAGCAAGCGGCTCAAGGATTTTCTCGAATAATTATCGCTTTATCAAAGCCGGTAGTGTTTCGGCACAGTTTGTCCGCACGGGCATTGTGCATTTTAAACAAAAATCATCCGGCTTTTATTCTTTTTTAAAGGCATAACGGAGAAAGTGGAAATAAATGAAAAAAGTTTGTCAAAAGTGCAACTTTTTAAGCCGTTAATGTGTAATATAAGCGAAGATACGAGGGTAATATGGATACGGATAAGGGGTTTAACACTACCGAGTATCTGGTTGACAGGTTTTTAAACGACATTGTACGGTTCTGTCTTGTGTACGTGCGCAATATGGACGATGCACAGGACATAGCACAGCAGGTGTTCATTACATATTTGCAGAAAAAACCCGAATTTGTAAGTTATGACCATGCAAAAAACTGGCTTTTCAAGGTTGCTGTAAATATGTCAAAAAACCATATGCGCACACAGCGGCATGGGGAAGTCAGTTTTGACGAGCTGGAGGGCGCGTTGTCAACTGATGATACTGTTGACCGCGAAAGGACGGAACGTGAAGACGCGGTGTTTGCTGCCGTTATGCGGTTAAAGCAAAAGTATAGGGAAATAATACACTTATACTATTATTCTAATTACAATACAAACGAGCTGTCCGAGATGCTGGGGATACCCGCTACAAGTGTGCGTTCCCGGCTGACCCGCGCACGTGCGGCGCTTGAAAAAGAACTGAAAGGAGGAGTTGCCGATGATAAACGATTACAGGAACGCGATGGACCGGATAAAGGCTGACGACGAGTTTAAGGAACAGCTGCTGAAACGGCTTGCCGCAGAGCAGGAAAAGCCGAAAAAGGTTGTAAAACTTACACCTCCGGCGGCGTCAAAACACTTGCCTCTTGTTGCATCGCTTGCATCTGCTGCGGTGCTTGCCCTGCTTATTTATTCCTCCGCGGTGCTGGTATTGCCGATGCTGAGAAACAACGCGTATGACGGTTCTTCCGCCTCACCGGAAATTCTATATAACGGGCGCAATTACTACGGAATTCAAAAAGAACCGCGTGAGCCGAAAATAAACAGCGGCACGGAGGCAGATGAAACGGACGTCGGCACAAAAAATTCAGTTACAAGCAATGACACGGACAGCAATATCCAATCCCCTCCGTCAGACAGCGCTGACAATACCGCAGCTGATGAGAACGGTGCAGGCACTAAGACCACTGACGACGGCGGTGCAGCTTTACCAAAGGAAGAAAGAGATGACGGCGTAAATTACGACGATTACCGCATAATCAGCTATTCGGGAATGGATGCCGAAACCAAAGGCGCACAGCCGTCTGAAAACACAGTGAGCTACGACTGTGTACTGCATTTTACATTTGAAGGCTTTGACAAATACGGAATTAAGCTGAAAAACAACGATATTGTTTTCGACGCAAAGCTCAGTGAAAACTACACGCTTGCACAGCTGCTTACCGACTACTATAACATAATAATCGGAAGACCGGGCAGCACATCGGTGACTGACGGTATGCTGGATAGCTTCTTTAATGTAAGCTCAAATGCAAAACGACAGATAAGCGTTTTTATAGACGGCGTTGAGGTAGTTAATCTGAACAATGTCCTGCTTTCTGAATTCAGCGATTTAAATAATGTATATTTTTCAGTTTCAGTGACATAATAGTGACTGCGGAGGGCTGTAAATATCTAATTCAGATGGTCCTCCTTAATATAGATGACAAGCGGATAAGCCGATAATACGGCTTGCCGCTTGTCTTTTTTTGTTTTACAGGGCAACAAAAAAATACAGGCAAGCTTTCGCTTGCCTGTATTCTGTTCACAGTGATTGAATTACACCGTTACAGCCTTAGTATAAATAATCCGTATTTGTACGACTTATTTTACGTTTACAAAATTCTCATGGAATCTTGTAATCATGGTTGCAACCTGAGCACGTGTAGCTGTGTCGCGCGGAGCGAAAATCTTGTTTCCGTCCTTGTCGTCCATACCGTCGATTATGCCCGCTTTCTGGCAGATTACTACCGCTTCCTTGGCATAATTCTGTATACGGTCTGCATCGGTAAATGTCATTTCATCTGTCTTTGCGTCAAGTGTAATACCTGCATACTCAGCATATCTTACCAGCATTACACAAATCTGCTGACGCTGTATATTCGTCATGGGCTCAAACGTTGTTTCAGATATACCGTTTACAATTCCGTTTTCAGACGCCCACTTAACTGCAGGTGTGTACCACTTATTCGCAGGTACGTCAGTAAATGTTGTCGTAACGTCACGGTTTGCTGTATCAACTCCGCTCATGTTTGCAAGTATCTGTACAAACATTGCACGGGTCAGCTTACCGCTCGGCTCAAACGTTGTCTCAGACATTCCGTTCATCAAGCCGTATGTTGCAACGTAATCTATATACTTTGTATACCATTTGCCTTCTGCAACGTCCGTGAACACTTCCGTGCTGTCTACCGGAGGATACTGAGGCTCAAGCTTTGTGCCCTCTGCCGTTCTGGTTTCTTCCTTATCGCAGTATTCGCACTTTCTGGTCTCTGTTCCGTCTGCCTCTTCTGTGGCGTCGTTGTTATAAACATACTCGCCCCATTTATGTGCGTCCGGATTAATTGCTATCTTCTCAGTTGTTGTATGAGTCTTATCATTCTTGCAGGTGAACAGCTTCTCGCCCTCTGCGGAGCAGGTGGCTTCCTTGGTTACAACACCGTCGTCCCAATCGTGATTGTCAGGATTTATCGGGATTTCCGCATCTGCGCCTTCAACAGTTGCCTTATGACAGCCGTTACATTCGTCATATGCGCCGTGTCCCGTCTCAGTACAGGTTGCAGCCTTCGCATCATGGTGAGTTGTACCATGTGTGCCGTGGTTGGTAGGATCAAGCGGAAGTGCTGCATCGCTGCCCTCTATAACCGTTTCACAATCGTCACATACTGT
>JAGBEI010000002.1 GCA_017937065.1 Clostridia bacterium
GCAACGCTCGCTGCCATTTCGCCACTGCCCTCCTGTACCTCCTGTCCGTACAGTCCGTATCTTTTCGGTACTCCGTCGGTAAAGGTATCTTTTAACATTCCCACAACAACGTAATCACAGCTATCGTACATTTCGCTTTCATTTTCAAATCCATAGATTGAATTGTCAGAGTTAACAACCGGCATATCCTCAAATTTTTCATGTGTTACCTCAAGATTATATTCCGGTATTTCAGGCTTTTTTGCAGTATCGGCACTGCATGAGCTGATGCCCATAAGCATAGCCAAAATCAATATAACGGATATATATTTTTTCATATTCACGCACCCCACTTTATTCTAAGATGGTCTCTGTCCACAAATGTTGTTGTCATGCTGTCGGCGCCTATTCCGCCGTTCATTAACAAGGGAATATTTCCGACGTCATCACTTGAGTACAGCTTGAATTTTTCATGTATTTTATTGCTCCGTGTAAACGATGTATAGGTTATACTGCTGTCTTTTCCGTCTGTGTGTCCGAGTGACAATGCATGACCTATCTCGTGCATAACAACAGACTGATGATACTGATAATTACCGTTGCTTTGGCTGTACTGTCCTATGGAATGATTATTATCGATATTTCCTTTATCAATAACTATATCAACATAATTGAATGTACCGTCAAGATATGCATACTGATCATTTACGGCGATACCTCCTCTGTATGTCCTTCCAAGAACATAGTTTTCTCCTGTATTACCCACATACACTCCGAGTTTCTTAGTAGTATCACTGTAATCCCGATAAAGGTAAACATTGGACGACACGCCGTTCCACTGTATAATACTTGACTGAATCAATCCGTCATACTGTGAATATTCAGCGTCACCCGCGCCTCTCGCGTCGATAAAATAATTAATACTGCTCGCGCTCGGATAGCTTTTTTTCCAAATATGACTGTCTTTGATTACACCCGATTCATTAACGCCTGCCTCAAGCTTAAATGTACGCGCACCGCAATAGCTCTTGTTTCCCGCTGAATCGTAGGTATAAAGACACCATCTGTAATAATGACCGCGCTGAAGCCTGCTCAACGGTATTACAAAGCTCGTAGCGCCCGCGCTGACATACTGCTCGGTATATACCATAGGTCCGTTTTCATTTATGGGTACAACACCGCCGACTCCGGTACCGCCTGTTGTCGGGGTTACATCGCGCACCTTCAATATGTAATGCGATATTCCGCTGACGCCGTTCCACCTGAGCCACACCTCATAAAACGGAATGATTTGCCTGTCCTCCGGAGAAGTATACGACGCTTTTGCCGGAGCGGCGCTTGCTGCCGGCAAAGCCCACGGTACAGCGGTGACAAGCATTACAACTATTACCGCCAGTGTAAAAGATTTAATTTTTTTCATGCTTCAACCTCCGTTTTATACTTCTTTATTCAACAATTTTCATTGTTATATACGTATTATACGCCGATATATTAATTTTGTCAATATTTGGAATATAATTTGTCATTTTATACAACTATACTTTTGCGCGGTACTTTTCCAGAAAGTTTATAATCTGATAGCAGTCAATCCAAATCTGATTTACGCCGTCCTTTTGGCTCTCATCAAAAATAAGCTGTATTCCGAAATGCAGATGCGGCGTGTTGATATTATTCACATTTTCCTTGGAGGAATATCCTGTCATGCCCAGATATCCGATAAGCTGACCCGCCTTTACGGTGTCTCCCTCCCGAAGACCTTCGGCAAACGGTTTGTCTTTGCGCAGATGCGCATAGTAGTAATACCGCCGTCCGTCGTCTGAACGTATACCCACGCGCCAGCCTCCGTATTGATTCCAGCCCAGCGCCTCTATCCTTCCGCCCTCCACAGCCATAATCGGTGTACCGACCGAGCCCATCATGTCATGACCCAAATGCTTTCGCTTATACCCGTAGGAGCGCGCTACCCCGAAATCGTCAAAATGCGAATAATAATACCCCGCCGCAAACGGCGAACGGACAAGCACCCCGTACTCGCCGTCCTCGTTATACCCGACATACCCCGAAAGCACGGCGCTGTATGCTTCGTAGAAATAACTGTAATACTTCATATCGGAAGTTATCACCTCGATATCCTCGGCATTCTGAATACGCTCGTAAAGCTGAGTTATGTATTTATCCTTGCCGCCTGCAAACTTTCCGCCGTTTTTACATGCGGCATACGCCAAAAGCTCAATCCACCCCACAGGCGTGTCACTGTCGTGAGATTTTATATCAATTTCAAGCGCCTGTCTCAGTGCCGAGGTCGTAGGCGTGAAATCCACCCATTTTATATATTCGCCCGAAACCGTTCGCGCCCGCTCGCTGCTCACCGCCGCCGCGCAGGATATAGTCAGCACCGCCGCAATGCAAACGGCGGCGACACGCTTCAGCTTTATTACCTTTATCATAATATCACCCCAATAATTCTATGTCGCGGATTTTAAAAATATTGCTTGACAAATTCGCATTAATGAGTTATGCTTACAGTGTACTATATGTATTAGTACACAGAATACATAAAAGGATGTACACCGATGATAATTATTGACAAGCTGTCGCGGGTGCCTGTGTATGAGCAGCTTATAAATCGGATAGAGGAGCTTATCATAAGCGGCGCGCTGCCGCCCGACACACAGATTCCGTCGGTGCGCGCGCTCGCCGTGGAGCTCACCGTCAATCCGAACACCGTACAAAAAGCATATACATCGCTTGAAAATGCAGGGATTACATACAGCGTTGCGGGCGTGGGCAGATTTGTAAGCCAAAACGCACGGGACATTATAATCGAGCGCGGGACAAACAGGCTTGCCGATTTCAGGGAGCTTGTGCACCGCCTGCATATCAGCGGAGTTCGGGAGGACATGCTTATCGGCGTTATACGGGACGAGTTTTCAAAAGGGGGAAAGCTATGATACTGGCAGACAAAATTACAAAAAAGTACAACAAAACGCTGATTCTTGACAGCCTGACTCTTGAAATCCCCGACGGATCAATATTCGGACTTGTCGGCGCAAACGGCGCGGGAAAAAGCACGCTTATGCGGATTATATGCGGCGTTCTGCGCGCAGATTGCGGAACAGTAACGATTGACGGCGAAGATATTTTAAAAAAGCCGTCCGTAAAGGGCAGGCTTGCCTTTGTGCCGGACGAGCCGTATTTTATAAAAAACGCCGATTTGAACAGAATGGCACGGCTGTACGAGGCAGTATATCCCGCGTTTTCAAAGACGCGGCTTTTCGAGCTGACTTCGGCGCTGAACATAGACTGCTCAAAGAAGATTGATTCCTTTTCAAAGGGCATGAGGCGGCAGGCGGCGATTATTCTTGCAATGTCGGCAAGCCCGAAATACCTGATTATGGACGAGACGTTTGACGGGCTTGACCCCGCAGTGCGCACCGCAGTACGGCGGCTTCTGTTTGAGGACGCGGCGCTGCGCGGTATGTCGGTAATTATGACGTCGCATTCACTGCGTGAGCTGGAGGACACCTGCGACAGACTGGCGCTTCTGCACGGCGGCAAAATCGCATTTGAGGGAGATACACATAATATCCGTACCTCTCTGATAAAGATACAGACAGCCTTTGACGGTGATTTCGGCAAAGACTTTTTTGACGGACTTGAAATACTCAGTTTTAAAAAGCACGGACGTGTATGCGAGCTTATCGTGCGCGGCGACAAGGAGAAAATAACCGAAACAGTGCGCCGCAGAAATCCGTTGTTTTTGGAGCTTATGCCGCTGTCGCTGGAGGAGGTATTTATCCACGAAACCGCGGCGCTCGGATACAGCTTCGACGAGGGACAGACAGATGAGACAAAGTAATCCGCTCCGGCTTTTTCTACTCTCGCTCGGTGAGCTTTTGCCCGTCGGTGCGGCAGGCACCGCGGGAATGGTTGCGCTCAGTATGGGATTTATCAAATTTTTCGGCTCTGCGCAAAAATCGGGTCTTGATTATGAAACCGGTTCTCTGGTCATTTATCCCGTGTTTATATACTGCTTTATACTGCCCTTTATTCTGACTTACAAACAATTCGGACACCTCCACGACAAAGCACAGTCGGATTTTTACGGGAGTATACCCAAATCACGCGCCGAAATTTTTACCGCAAAATTTTCGGCAGTGCTGACGGTCCAGCTTTTATCGGCGGCAGCCGTTTATTTTACGGTTAATTATCTGCTTTGGAAGAACGGAATGGTTCTGTTCGGCGCGGGACTGCGAGTGGCGGCGGCGGTTTTGCTGTTATCCGTCTGCCTGTGCGCCGTCGCCGTCATTGCAATTTCGCTCTGCGGCAGAATGCCGGCGTCCGCCGCGGTGTATTCGGCGCTGACATTCACGGTGCCTCTGCTGTACTCAAGCATCGGAAATTTATACATGGATTATCGGATGTGGCCGTTTGGTATTCTGCCGTCCGAATTTTCCCCGCCTTTTTTCTATAAAATTATCGGCGGAATACTTGAGCTTGATTTTTCAAGGGGATTTCGGTATTATTCCGAAAACGTATACTGGCGCGCCGTTTTCCCCGACAGCACGCTGGTCTGGGGCGCTGTTTCAATTCCGATTTTATCGGCGCTTGCATTTTTGGCATACAAGCACGCGAAAGCACATATGTGCGCGGGCGTTCGCCGTCCCGTCATAGGGCACGTCACCGCCGCGGCGCTGACGGCGCCGATGTGCTTCAGGGTGACGTCCGTTTTTATAGGCAAATATTTATATTATTCCTCTGTAAGATACAGGGAAATTCTTGCGATGCTTATACTGGCGCTGCTTATTTTCCTTATAACAGAATTTCTGTGCGGCTTTTCCTTTAAAAAGCTGCTGCGCTCACTCCCTGTATTTGTCGGGGTGATAACTGCCGCCGCCGTTACAAGCATTTCGTTAAAAATCAGCGCCGACTGTTATCCTAAGAGTTCCGACTCGCCCGAATACATCGAAATAAAATATATTGCTTCGGCAAACGATTACTATTCTTCAAACATCAGCGCGCTAAAAGACATTATGGGAAAAATTAAAATAAACGATTCCGAGCTGATTTCACAGCTGAGGCACGACATGTCCGCGGGCAAAAACAGTACCTATTATATTCTATATGAGCTATGCTCGCAGAATAAGTCCAAGTCATGCTTTACCTTTGTAAATGAAGAGTTTATAAAAATGCTTGCAAAATCTTCGCAGTGGGAAGAACTGCGCCTTTTGCCGCAGGAAAACGTCTGTGAAATAATGTACAGAACCACGGTCATATCCGAGGACAGCTTTAGCGGGAGCACGGAGCATTATGCTGCAAAATTCGGGTTTATCAAAAACAAGAATTCCGTTTTAGACAGCTTTTACCGAGAATTCTCGCAGCTTTCCGAGCAGCAAAAGCTGTCTGCGCTATGTGAGAGCAATAGCATCAAAAGACTTGAACTTCGCCTGAAAAGCGGAAAGGTGCTTAAATGCTGTATAAACAGCGAATATTTCCCGGAGACCGAAAGTCTCCTTGACAATTCAGCAAGAGAGGAGCTGAGCAGGTATGGCGACCCGACGATTAAATACGAAATACAGTGAGTTTTTTCTTTACACAGAGGCGCTATGCGAAATACTGCCGCTTATTCTCCTGTTCACTGCGGCGGCGTTTATATTCGGGATATGGTCGCCCGAAATAATCCCTGCGCACGCGCCGTCAATGTCGACGTCCGAGCTTGGCGGATACATGAGCTACTTTGCCTTCTTCGTTCCGTTTTTCCTCATATACAGACTGTTCTCCTTTCTGTGGGAGCAGCGCCGCACGGACTTTTACCTGTCCGGCGCACGCGGTACCGCTTCGCTCTGCGCCGTGCGGCTTGCCGCCGCGCTTACGGGCGAGCTTATCTGTGTTATAATTCCGCTTTTTCTCCGCCTGTTTGTTTTTTTCAATGAGCCGTTTTCCGTCCTGCGCCGATTGAACGTAATATGCGGCAATGCCGCCGTTGCGATTGCCGTCACCGCGTTTTCTCTCGTCGGCGTTCTGACAGCGCGCAGGCTTATCGGCGGCGCTGTCGTCACTGCCGAGCTTATTTACTCGGTTTATCTGACAGGCTCGTTTCTGTACAGCGCCGCAAGCTGTCGGTTTTACGGAATTTCCGATGCGGTACAGCCGTTTTACAGTATCTTTGAGACTGCGTTTAATTATATGAATCCGTTTTATAATGCTTCAAACAGCTATGACAGGCAATATGAACCGGCATCTATTATGTTAATATCCGTAATGTCTGTTTTGATACTGACCTCCTGCTTTTTATGGCTGCACGGGCGGCAGACGCTTAAAGCCGCGGGCGCTGTGATTAAAACGGTATATATCGCGGGCGCTGTACTGCCTCTTTGGCTTTTGTCCGTTCAGCTGGGAGAGGAATCAATCTTATGGCTCTTTTCGGGACTGATAATTCTTATGCTCCCGAAAATTGTGACGCTTATCGGAAAAAGCAGATAAAAACTGCCGCAGGCATTAGCCTGCGGCAGTCATTTTATTTAGCTTTTTACAGTGATTTGAAATAGTCGTCTATTCCCTGCGCAATGCACTTGCCGATACCGTCGGTATTCTGAGTTATCCACTGCGCATACGGCGCGTAGTCATGAAACTCAACCTCAAGCAAAAGGTTTGCCATAGTGGGCAGCCGCACCTCCGCAAACGGCTTTGAGGTCAGCATGTCATCGCTGATACCGTTATCTTCCGTCGGAGTAAATGCCGCCAGTCTGTCATAAACAAACTGAGCAAGCTCCTTTGAGCCCTTGTTGTTTCCGTTGTAAAAGCCGGTGGCTCCGCCTGCACCGCCTGCATGCTCGCCGTTGTTGGTTTTTCCGACAGCATTCGAATGAATGGCAACATAGACGTCCGCGCCCAGCTGCTCCGCCTCTCCCGAGCGGTTGGGCTGTACATCCTCTTTTATTGATGTATTGACGTCCGCTATATAGACATCATAACCCATCTCTGTAAGGTATTTTTCAGCCGCCGCGGCAACAAGGTACATTTGCTCGCTCTCATTTGCATTAACTCCCGTATACGGATTTGCGCGGTTTTCGGGGCTGAGATATACAAGGTACTTGACGGGCGGCGCAATATATCCGTCAAAGAAATAGTTTGACATCATCGTCGCACACTCGGCACGGTTGATGTTGTTTTTCGGCGTAAGGTTGCCCTCGGAGTCTCCGAAAAGAATAACGCCCAGCGATGCGGCAACTGCTTTTTTGGCATAATTTGACGCAGTATCAAAATCCTTTGCCTCAATGCCGGCGTCCCGCGCGGCTGCAAGCGCCGCTTCAACGTCTACATTATCAAGCGCGTCAGCGCCCATCAGAATACGCATCATAATGACCGCCGCTTCCTGGCGCTTGATAGGCGCCGTGGGATTGAACATGCCGTCTCCGACACCGTCAACGATTCCCGCGCGGGCGCACGCCGTAACTGCCTCATAGAACCATCTGAAATCCTCAACGTCGGTGAAGGACACCTCTATGTCGCCCGACATTACGGACGGATCATCCTTATAAATATTATAAATCATCTGACAGAACTGTGCGCGGGTCATGCTTTCCTTAGGTGCAAATTCGCTGTCTGACATGCCCGTAAAAAAGCCCGCGAACAGCACGTTGCGTATGCTCTCATAGCCCCAGAAATTCTTTTTGAGATCCTTAAATACAGCTACGTTGAGCGTTGGGTCGACAACTACAAAATCAATCGAATATGTACTTCCGTATATCTCAAAAGTATATGTAAGATAACCGATTTCCTCCGTATCGGGGAAAGGGGCAAGCCTTGTATCGCTGAGCAGCACGCGCTCCTGCGTGTCGTCGCTGAATTTAAAATCTATATATCCCGCCGACAGATCCGGCTTTTCACCCTTATTTATAAATTTATAAATATCGCCGAAGTATGCCGAAGCCGAAACAACGGTTTTTTCCGATACTTCAGGCTCGTCCGGGTTTTCCGTGTCATCCGGATTTTCGGTATTCCCGGGTTCGTAGGTGTCACCCGGAGTCTGCGTATCGTTTTCAGGCGTTTCACTCTGCGCAAAAGCAACCGTGCTCATCAGCATTGCCGCAATGCACAGTAAGGATATAAATTTAATAAATTTTTTCATTTAATCACTCCTGATGTTATAAAGTAAGTCCGACACGTTGCGGTCGTTTTTAATTTTAGCACAAGCAGAGCATACC
>JAGBEI010000003.1 GCA_017937065.1 Clostridia bacterium
AACCGGAATGGAAGAAAAAGCGAGTAATGTGATTAAATTAACTGGAAAACGAAGATGTTTAAACAATATTAATTATAAAAAACATATTGAACTTTTAGAAAAATTACAAAAGACTGCAATTAGTTGGGTGGCTGATAATCATAACATACAAAATGAAATTTAATCAAAGCAGTATATTTCTTGCATCATAGCCAAGACACATATAAGTATTATAATATATTTAATAATTTACCGTCCAAAGTGTTTTCATTATACACCTTGCACAATGCGATTTGTTTTCAATGTGTATTGCAAATGAAGCTGACTGAGCTTAAAAATATGGCTGCGGTATACGGAGTAAACATTAAAAATTTAATATCGGCAAATTAGTCAATTTACGCTCAATTTGCAGTCAATGAGTTTTTGCCTCTTTTCGTGTAGACTTATATTAAAGTTTACAGCGAAAGGAGGCATTTTTTATGCCACATATTTTACAGACAGCTACACTTGGCGCACCGTACAAGCGCAAGTGCGGCAATACCACTTTTATCATTTCATCGTTCGGGAACCCGAATGCAAAGAATACAGCAGAGGATTTAATCTTGCAGATACTTGAAAATCGCATAAGAGAAACTGTAAAGGAGGTTGAAGATGTTGACTGACTACATAACAGCGCATACAGTTATGCTGCCGTATATGATGTATCCGAAATTTTTGCTTACAGTGCCGTTAAGCGAAACGTCAAAGCTTGTATATATCATGCTGCTTGACAGAGCGCGGCTGTCAATAGTCAACGCCGATTACTCAGACAGTCAGGGACGGATATTCGTATACTACCCTCTTGACGATATAGCCGCCGATATTGACCGCAGCCGTACAACAGTAAAAAAAGCACTTACCGCGTTGGAGGACAACAAACTAATTTTGCGAGTACATCAAGGCATAGGACAGGCGAGCCGGATATATGTAAAAATCCCTCATGATTACAAAGGCAAAAATCTGACTGTACCGAGGACAGAAAACAGTCTTGCCGAGGACAGTTTTTTATCAAATCAAGGGCAGAAAATTGTTCATTCCGATGGCAGAAATATGCCCGGAAATAAGAATGATATAAATAAGAATAATATAATAAGAATGAGGGAACAAGAAGAACGCACTGCCTATGGCAGTTTTCTGAACGTGTTTTTATCTGGTGAGGATTATAAAAAGCTGCATACTGATTTTCCGGAGTGTGACGAGTATATAGAACGGTTGTCGAGGTACATGTCTTCTAAGGGTAAAACATATCAGAACCACGCGGCTACTATCCGAAGCTGGATATTGCAGGACAGAAACAAGCAACAAAGCAAACAGCAGACAAGAAACTATGATTGCGGAGAGGATGAAAGCTTATGAGAAGGATTGATAAAATATTAAATGGCATTCCCAAGGAACAGCCGCTGAAAGAAAATGAATATATAAATAAAACTGACGGTTTTATTTATTGTTCCAAATGCAATACGCCAAAACAGATGAAAATTGAAATACTATCTAAACAATTGACTGTACCGGTGATGTGCAGGTGCAGAAGTATTGAATACAAAAAGGAACAGGAAGAAAGCAAAAAGCGTGAGTGTATGGAATATATAGCACGTCTGCGTTCAAGCGGGTTGCATGATAAGGCTTTAAGAGATTATACCTTTGAGAACGACAAAGGCTATAATCCCGAAATGGAAAAAGCGCATAAATATGTTGAGCAATGGGACAAGATGAAGGCTATGTCGACGGGCTTACTGCTATGGGGAGGCACAGGAACAGGAAAAACGTTTTTCGCGGGCTGTGTGGCTAATGCATTGATTGACACAGGCGTTCCCGTTCTTATGACGAATTTTGCAAGGATTTTAAACAGTCTTACAAATATGTTTTCTGAGGACAGAAACGGATTTATAGACAGTCTTAATAAATACGAGTTGCTGATAATTGATGATTTGGGAATGGAACGCCAATCGGAATTTGCGCTTGAACAGGTTTATAACGTTATTGACAGCCGTTACAGGAGCAAAAGGCCGCTGATCGTGACGACTAATCTGACGTTGGACGAGCTGAAAAATCCTGCGGATATTTCAAGAAAGCGTATCTATGACAGAGTGCTTGAACGGTGTGTGCCACTGAAGATAAACAACAGAAACATACGAACAATGAACGCCGCTATGAATTTTTCGGCGGCAAAAGAATTGCTTGTTGGAGGTGATGAGCAATGACGGAAGATGAGAAGAAATTATTACAGGCAAAGCACAGGCTTGAAGAAGCAGAAGCGCGTAATCGTGTACGTGAACGTAAGGCGAGGACGAGAAGATTAATTCAGGAAGGCGCGGTTCTTGAAAAAGTTTTTCCGCAGATAGTAACAGTAGAACTTGAAAAACTGGAGGAGTTTCTGCATAGCCGAATGAGGACAGATTTTTAAACGGGTACCTATTTTGAGGGGGTTTCGAGGAGCGAAGCTCCTTCTTCTCCCTGTTAAGGGCGCACTTACTCACCACCGTAAAGGTGGTGGTACTGCTCGCTTTCAGCGGCAGACGTTGCGCCCTTGCCGGGAGCGCCGACAATCACGCAAGCGTAATTATCGGTACAGCCGAATTGCTGGAGACCACTCCCGCAAAGCATTGTTGCCAATGCAAAATGAGCACCGCTCATTTTCTCGGCTGTTTGCTAAAACCTGTCACCGACAGCTTTTAGCAAGCATGAGCTGCCGCTCATTTTCTTTTTGAAAAAAGAAACAAAAACTTGTGTCTGCATGGCAGACCATACGGAGGTGTTCAAAATAGCAATCTACCATTTTGAAGCAAAGATGATAAGCCGCGGCACTGGACGTTCCGTAGTAGCTGCTGCGGCTTATGCGTCATGCTCGAAAATCTACAACGATTATGACGGCATGATGCATGACTATACGCGCAAGCACGGTTGTGTTTACAGCGAAATATTCTTGCCGTCCAATGCTCCGCCAGAATGGCAGGATAGGACAGAATTATGGAACGCTGTCGAAGCTGCCGAAAAAGCTAAGGACAGCCGACTTGCACGGGAGCTGATTGTTGCCTTACCCGTTGAAATCGGACTTGATGAATGGAAAGCCATTCTTAAAGATTTTATATCCAAACAGTGCGTCAATAAGGGTATG
>JAGBEI010000004.1 GCA_017937065.1 Clostridia bacterium
CTGTAACATAAACGCTGGGAACTGTAACCTTACGTAAAAATACTACCGCTTCGCTTCCCTCCGTCGGAGCAACGTCATAAAAGTTAGTTACATGCAGGTTATCCTTTCTGCCGCCCTGCAGCCGCACCGATACCGTATCCCCGGCTGCGGCGTCACCGCGCAGTACGTCGGTTATCTGAAAATAATAATCTGTGAACACACTGTTGTCCGAGCCGTTTGTCGGCGCCACGATAAATGCGCCGGAGTCTCCGACAAATTTTCCGCGCGCTATCAGATGAGACTCCGCGACAAGCTCATCCATCGGAAAGTCATAGCCGCCTGCGTACAGCGATATCTTTTGTATACCGGACAGATGTACAAGCTGAGCTATAAGAACCGAAATTACACAGACAAGCAGAGCGGTCACTCCTAAATATAAGCCTGTTTTTTTCTTGTCAGTCATAATAATCCCTCACAGTCATCATCAAAAAATCGGTTTATGCCTGTAAAAATTATTTCCTTCCGTATATATTTAAACATGAAGCTTATAATATGTCAATAAATTCCGAGGATATTTTTTAATTTTTGTAAAGCTGTACAATCCGTATAATTATATTTTCTGTATAAATTTAATTTATTATTGAAATAATTACCTGTATATATTATAATATTTCAGTTAGAATGTAAACTCAGAGGTATACTATGGAAGATAAAAATCTGCTTATTGCCAACCTGCTTTTTCCCGATATAACCCAAACGCCAGAGGATATGGAAAAGCGCTTTCCCGAACGCGCGCTTGCCGAGGGCGCAAAAGTGACGCGCATTGCGCCCAGCCCTACCGGTTTTGTACATTTCGGAAATCTGTTTCCCGCGTTTGTGTCGGAGCGGCTTGCAAGACAAAGCGGCGGCGTTTTTCTGCTGCGCATTGAGGACACCGATTCACAGCGCAGGGTGGAAGGCGCAGTCGATACAATCATCAGCTCATTTGCCCATTACGGACTTGTATTTGACGAGGGCGTGACGGCAAACGGTGACAGCGGAATATACGGTCCGTACAGTCAGTCGCAGCGCGCCTTTATCTACCACGTATTTGCAAAAGACCTTGTCGAGCGCGGACTTGCCTACCCCTGCTTTCTCACAAAAGAGGAGCTGGAGGACATACGCGCCCAGCAGGAGGCGCAAAAAGTGCTTCCCGGCTGCTACGGCAGGTGGTCAAGGTACCGTGACTGCGGCTTTGAAACCGTAAAACAGCTGATAGACGAGGGCAAGCCCTATGTGCTCCGTCTGCGTTCACCCGGAAAGGAGGGCGGGCGGATAACCTTTACCGATGTTGTCAAGGGCAAGCTGGAAATGGACGAAAACTATGTTGACCAGGTGCTTTTGAAAAGCGACGGTATACCGACATACCATTTTGCACACGCGGTGGACGACCACTTAATGCGCGTTACCCACGTTGTGCGCGGCGAGGAATGGCTGTCGTCGCTGCCGCTGCATTTACAGCTGTTCAGAGTGCTTAATTTCAAAGCTCCCAAATATCTGCATATATCCCTGCTCATGAAGCAGGACGGCGGCTCGAAGCGCAAGCTCTCAAAGCGACACGACCCGGAGGCGGCGCTCACCTATTACAGACAGCAGGGCTATCCGGTGCGCGCAGTGCGCGAGTACGTCATGACTCTGCTCAACTCCAACTACGAGGAGTGGAGAATGCAAAACCCCGCACTCCCGCTCGAGGACTTTAAATTCACGACCGCCAAAATGGCTCACAGCGGCTCGCTTTTCGACCTGCAAAAGCTGGACGACGTATCAAAAAACACAATAGCCGCCATGAGCGCCGCCGAGGTTACAAAGCAGGTGCTTGACTGGTCGCGCGACTTTGACCCAAAGCTGCACGCTCTGCTGTCCGCCGACCGCGCCCGCACCGAAAAAATCTTTGAAATCGGCAGAAACGACGCAAAGCCGCGCAAGGACATCGCAAAGTGGAGCGAGATTCGCGGCTATACCGACTTTTTCTTTGACAGTCTGTTTGAGATAAAGGACGCATTCCCCGAAAATGTATCTCCCGCCGACACAAAGCAAATACTTACGCGCTACAAGTCGATATACAGTGAAAAAGACGACCCGCAGCAGTGGTTTGAGCGCGTAAAGGAGCTTGCCTCCGATTTGGGCTTTGCACAAAAGCCGAAGGACTACAAAAACAATCCGCAGCTGTACAAGGGGCATGTCGGCGATATCAGCATGGTGCTGCGCGTTGCGGTTACCGGCAAAACAAAATCACCCGACCTTTTCAGCATAATGCAGATTTTAGGCAAGGACTGCGTCATACAGCGGCTATGCAGCGCCGCAAACAAAATCAAGGAGTAACAAAATGGAAGAGCTCACTTCATTTTTTATACATGACATTATAGACCGTGATATTGAAAACGGTTTTTCGGACAGGATACACACCCGCTTCCCGCCGGAGCCCAACGGCTACCTGCATATAGGAAGCGCCAAGGCTATATTCATAAACCACTTTACCGCGCAAAAATACGGCGGGCTGTTCAACCTGCGCTATGACGACACAAACCCCGTAAAAGAGGACGACGAATATGTAAAAAGCATTTACGAGGATCTGAAATGGCTCGGCTGCGAGCCAAACGGAGGTATATTTTACGGCTCCGATTACTTTGACAAATGCTACGAATTCGCGCTCAAGCTCATACGTCAGGGCGACGCATATGTCTGCGACCTGTCAGCGGAGCAGATGCGCAGCTACCGCGGCACGCTGACCCAAGAGGGCACGCCCAGTCCGTACCGAAGCAGAACGGTTGAAGAAAACCTGATGCTTTTTGAAAAAATGAAAAACGGTGAATTTGAGGACGGGGCGTGTACACTCCGCGCCAAAATAGATATGTCCAGCCCGAACATGAATCTGCGCGACCCCGCCATTTACAGAATAAGTCATACTCATCATCACCGCCAGGGCGACAAATGGTGCATTTACCCGCTTTACGATTTTGCGCACCCCATTCAGGACGCGCTTGAGGGAATAACCCACTCGCTCTGCTCGCTGGAGTTTGAAAACCACCGCCCGCTTTACGACTGGGTTATAGACAAAATAGGCTTTGAGCATCAGCCGCACCAGTACGAGTTTGCGCGCCTCAACGTCACCCACACCGTGATGAGCAAGCGCTATCTGAGAGAGCTTGTGGAGACGGGCGTTGTGGACGGATGGGACGACCCGCGCATGCCGACGCTGTGCGGTCTGCGCCGCCGCGGCTATACTCCGTCCTCCATCATTGAGTTTGTCAAAAAGGCGGGGATTTCAAAGGCATATTCCATCGTCGATATAGGTCTGCTTGAGCACTGCGTGCGCGACGAGCTGAATTTCAACGCACAGCGCAGAATCGCGGTAATCGACCCGGTAAAGGTTGTTATCGACAACTATCCGCAGGACAAGACGGAATATTTCAAGGCAAGCAACAACCCCAACGACGAAAATGCGGGAACACGCGAGCTTCCGTTTACCCGCACACTGTATATAGAGCGCGCCGATTTCAAAACGGAAAAAGCGCCTAAATTTTTCAGGCTGTATCCCGACAACGAGGTGCGGCTGATGAACGCATACATCATCAAATGTACCGGCTTTGAGACAGACGAAAACGGAAATGTAACGCTTATCCACGCCGACGCCGACCTTGAAACGGGCAGCAATATGCCCGCGGACGGACGCAAGGTAAAGGGCACAATACACTGGGTGTCCGCAAAGCATTGCATCGACGCACAGATTGTAAAGTACGACAGACTGTTTACCGAGGAAAACATGACGGCGCTGCCCGAGGGCAAGAGCTACGGCGACTTTCTTAATCCCGACTCGGTCATACGCTTTGACGGCGCAAAGCTGGAAGAAACGCTTGAAAATGCGGCGCCCGACGATAAATTCCAGTTTGTAAGGAACGGGTACTTCTGCCGCGACAGCAAAAATACCGGCAAGCTTGTGTTCAACTCTATTGTCGAGCTGCGCGACAGCAAGGGAAAATAACCTTACAGAATTTGCACGGCGGCAGACATTGCCGCCGTACATTTTACAAAACATAAGTTTTATACATATGAATATTATTTATTGAGTTACACCGAAAGGGGATTGAGATGGGCTTTATAGACTTGTTTTTCATCGGTGCGGGACTTGCAATGGACGCTTTTGCGGTAGCTGTCTGCAAGGGGCTGTGCATGCGCAAAATAAACTACTCGCACGCTGTGATAATCGCACTTTTTTTCGGAGGGTTTCAGGCGCTCATGCCGCTTGTCGGATGGCTTATCGGCAAGCAGTTTGAGCGGTACATAACAAGCTTTGACCACTGGATTGCGTTTATTCTCCTGCTGATAATCGGCGGTAAAATGGCTTACGAGGCGATTTTCGGCAAGGAGGAAGCAGATTCATGCGATACCGACGCACAGGACAGACTGAATTACAAAGAGCTCTTTACAATGGCGGTTGCAACCAGCATAGACGCGCTGGCAGTCGGCGTTACCTTTGCATTTCTCAACATTAATATATGGGCGGCAATAAGCATTATAGGAATAACGACGTTTGTCCTGTCCTTTATCGGTGTTGTCATCGGCAACAAATTCGGCAGTATCTATAAGAGAAAGGCAGAAATTGCCGGCGGTGTTGTTTTAATACTGATAGGACTTAAAATTCTTCTTGAGCATTTGGGAATAATCACTTTTTAAAATTTAATATATACAAAAATCGGCATATTTTTTTGTTAAATATGCCGATTTTATTATTTTTTTACAAAACTGCAACTTTTTAGCCCTGAAATTTGTAATATAGTCAAACAGTAAAGGGAGGGCAGACAAATGAAACGGAAAATAACAGCAATTTTTTTAATACTATGTATGCTTACGGGTATCTGCGGCTGCGGCAAACCGCCTGCCGACAGCACGGGGGACGCCGACACGGACACAGACTACACTGAAAACATCGAAAACAAAAAGCCGGACGCGCAAAACGAAAGCAAAAACGCTACCGAAAAAAGCGCGGAAAACGACGGCGGAAAAGCCGCGTCACAGACCGCAGGCTCTGATGAAAGCGCAGACAAAGCTCAAAATGAACACGGCGCGGACGATAGTGACGGCATCGTTACAGACACAAAGACCAACGGCAGCTATTATGATGAATACAAATACGGTCTTGATTCAAACAACAACGGTTTTATTCCCGACCGGGAGATTTCGGAATAT
Source organism: Clostridia bacterium (assembly GCA_017937065.1). Classification (GTDB taxonomy): domain Bacteria; phylum Bacillota; class Clostridia; order Oscillospirales; family QAKW01; genus RGIG9041. The sequence goes on from JAGBEI010000004.1 coordinate 5,206, forward strand.
CCGGAGCAAGGCTATGAGAGTTATGCCGAAATTGACGAAAATACCTTCCTGTCAACGCTTGATTATCCCTTATCCTCCTTTGCAGCCGACGCCGACACCGCGGCGTACCCAAACGTCAGACGGCTGCTCAATGACTCCAAATTAAAAACTGCGGGCAAAGCGGCAAGAATAGAGGAAATGATAAATTATTTCAGCTACGACTATCCCGAACCCAAAGACGGCGAACCGTTTTCCGTAACCGCCGAAATCTTCAAATGTCCCTGGAACAGCGAAACCGACATTCTGAAAATCGGGCTGAAAGCGTCAAACCCGCATACTGACAAGCCCGCGCCGTCAAATCTTGTATTTCTGATAGACGTATCCGGCTCTATGAATACGTCAGACAAGCTGCCGCTCATCAAGCAGGCGTTTTTAATGCTGACGGAAAACCTGAACGAGGGGGACATAATCTCAATCGTGACCTACGAGTCCGATACAAACGTCCTGCTGGACGGCGCCGCAAGCAACCAGGTACGTCAAATGCAGACCGCCATCGGCAACCTGAAGGCAGGCGGCAGTACAAACGGCTCGCAGGGGCTCACTATGGCATACAATATTGCCAAAAAACACTTTATAAAGGGCGGCAACAACAGAATAATCGTGGCAACGGACGGCGACCTCAACGCGGGAATAACAGGCGAAAGCGAGCTGCGCAGTTTTATATCGGACAAAAGAAAGAGCGGAATATTTCTGTCAATTATGGGCTTCGGCAGCGGGAATGTACAGGACGGAAAGTTAGAAGCTCTTGCCGACTGCGGAAACGGAAATTACAGCTTTATCGACAGCATCGGTGAAGCGCGGCGCGTACTTATAGAAGAAAAAAACGCCACCCTGTTCACGGTTGCCAAAGACGTTAAATTTCAGACCGAGTTCAACCCCGCAAAAATAAAAGGTTACCGCCTTATCGGGTATGAAAACAGAGCGATTAAAAACGAGGACTTTGCAAACGACGCCCGCGACGGGGGCGAGGTCGGCGCGGGTTATGCGCTTACAGTGCTTTACGAAATCGCAAAAACAGACTCCAAGCAGGAAATTCCGTCAAGCGGACTTAAATATCAGTCTGAACCGAACAGCAAAAGCGATGAGTTTTTAACACTGTCGGTTCGCTTTAAGCAGCCCGACGGGGATAAAAGCCAACTGCTTGCCTACCCTATCGACAAAAATTCTGTCACCGAAAATCCGTCGGAGGACAGCATATTTGCAGCGGCTGTCGCGCAGTTCGGAATGCTGCTCAAAGACTCCGAGTATACAAAAAATACAAGCTATAACGATATAGTAAACAGAATATCGGGTCTTGACTGCGTTAAAAGCAACGAATACAAGGCAGAGTTTTTAACGCTTGTAAAAAAAGCGGCACAGCTTAAAGCAAGCGGGTATTAAAGTCATAAAAAAATACCGCCTCCCTTTCGGAGGCGGTGTTTATTTTTTATCAGCTGTACATATTATTGTTTGACATGAAGGCATAGAGCTGCTGACCGTGCTGCTGTTCCTCAGCCTGAATGTGATTTAGCATCTTTCTTGCCTGCGGATTTGTAAACTCGAAGACACAGGTGTCGTAAAGCGACGAGACATGCTTTTCGGTAGCAAGCATATCCTTGCACATAAACGCATCGTTCTGGCGGCCCTCCTCGTCCGAGTATGAGCAGCAGCCGCAGTTGCAGTCATTGGAGTTGGAAATCGCAGAGGGTGCGGACTCCACCTTGCCGTCCATCATACCCACAATCGTTTTGTGGTGCTCCCTCTCCACCTTAGCCATAGAGTTAAAAAGCGTCTGAAGCTCACTGCTGCACGCACTTGCCGCGTATTTGTCATATTTTGTAATACACAGCTTTTCCTGGTCGCGCAGGTCTTTTAACAGTTCCTTTTCCTTTGTCGAAAGTTCCATTTTCTGTTCTCCTTTTTTTGGATTTGAATATATTATTGACATTTCACAAAATTTTATTCAAAACTATATTTGGTGATTGATTTATTTAAAATACACAAGAAATTGTATTTTTTAATTTGTTTTTTTTACACGTTAAAATAAAGAATTTTTATAAAAAAGCCCAAATCCATTATTTTTTATGATACAATATCCGTGGATAGATAAAAAGTGATTTTTTATTCAGGAGAAATACACATGACAGATAAAAGACAATGGGACGGCTTTAACGGCAATGTCTGGAAAAAGGAAATTGACGTCAGGCAGTTTATTCAGGATAATTTTACACCGTACGACGGCGACGAAACATTTTTGTGCGGTCCGACCACGGCGACAAAACGGCTGTGGGAAAAGCTGCAGGCACTGCAAAAGGAGGAGCGCGACAAGGGCGGAGTTTTGGATATGGACACCGATATTGTATCGACCATGACCTCCCACGGCGCGGGATATCTGTCCAAAAACGACGAACAGATTGTCGGACTTCAGACGGACAAGCCGCTCAAACGCGCTTTTATGCCGTTCGGCGGAATAAAAATGGCAACGCAGGCATGCCGCAGCTACGGCTATGAGCCAAGCTCCGTCTTGGAAAAAATATTCACCGAATATCACACGACACACAACCAGGCGGTTTTTGACGCGTACACGCCCGAAATGAAGCTTGCCCGGCACAACAAAATCATTACGGGGCTGCCCGACACCTACGGCAGAGGCCGCATCGTCGGCGACTACCGCCGCGTTGCGCTTTACGGCATAGATTACTTAATCGAGCAGAAAAAAAACGACCTTGCACGGCTGGAAAAGGGAGATTTGGGCGACGGTACAATACAGCTGCGTCAGGAGGTCTCCCAGCAAATCCGCGCACTGTTTGAAATGAAAAAAATGGCGCAGATTTACGGCTTTGACATTTCAGAGCCCGCGCAGAATGCAAAAGAGGCGGTACAGTGGCTGTATTTCGGATATCTTGCCGCAATAAAGACGCAAAACGGCGCCGCAATGAGCGTCGGACGGGTGTCGGCATTTATAGACATTTATATCTGCCGTGACATGGAGCGCGGAATTTTAAATGAAACCGAGGCTCAGGAGCTTATAGACCATTTTGTGCTCAAATGCCGCATGGTAAAGTTTGCGCGAATTCACAGCTACAACGAGCTGTTTTCAGGCGACCCGGTATGGGCTACGCTGTCTGTGGCAGGCATCAGCAGCGACGGACAGCACATGGTGACCAAAACCGATTTCAGATTTTTGCACACGCTTGAAAACATGGGGCCGTCGCCCGAGCCCAATCTTACCGTTCTGTATACCCGCCATCTGCCGCACGCATTTAAAAAGTACGCGGCAAAAATCTCAATTTCCACAAGTTCAATACAGTACGAAAACGACAGTGTAATGCGCCCTGTATGGGGAGATGATTACTCTATCTGCTGCTGCGTGTCCGCAACCAGAACAGGAAAGGAAATGCAGTTTTTCGGCGCGCGGGCAAACCTTGCAAAGTGTCTGCTTTACGCAATAAACGGCGGCGTTGACGAAAAGACAAAGGACCAGGTCGCGCCGCGCTTCGAGCGGGTGTCGGGCGACATTCTCGATTATGACGACGTGCTCAACAAGTTCAACCAAATGACCGACTGGCTGGCAGGGCTTTACGTCAATACGCTCAATGTCATTCATCACATGCATGACAGATATTACTACGAGGCGGCGCAGATGGCACTGCTGGATACCGACCTTCAGCGCACCTTCGCAACGGGTATAGCCGGATTTTCACATGTCGTAGATTCGCTGTCCGCAATAAAATATGCAAAGGTACACGTTATACGCGACAGCGACGGCATCGTAACCGACTTCAAAACCGAGGGCGATTTCCCGCGTTACGGCAACGACGACGACCGCGCGGACGATATCGCGCGTATGGTTTTAAAGTCATTTATCGGCAAGATAAGCCGCCACGCCACTTACAGAAATTCTCAGCCCACAACGTCCATACTTACGATAACCTCAAATGTCGTATACGGAAAGGCAACCGGTAATCTGCCCGACGGCAGGCGCGCGGGCGAGCCGCTCTCGCCGGGCGCCAACCCGTCCTACGGTGCGGAGACAAACGGGCTTGCGGCGTCGCTTTGCTCAGTGGCAAAGCTCAAGTACAGCTATGCTCTGGACGGCATTTCAAACACACAGACCATTGCTCCGCGCGCCCTGGGAAATACCGACGATGAACGGCAGGAAAACCTCATATCGCTGCTGGACGCTTATTTCAAGCGCGGAGCGCATCACTTAAACGTGAATGTTTTCGGAATAGACAAGCTTTACGACGCAATGGAGCATCCGGAAAAAGAGGAATACGCAAACTTCACGATACGGGTATCGGGATATGCCGTCAAGTTTATTGACCTGACCCGCGAGCAGCAGCTTGATGTTATCGCCCGTTCGGCGCATGAATTTATCTGACAGTATGGACGGCATAATTCATTCAACCGAGAGCTTCGGCGCGGCAGACGGCCCCGGAATACGGTTTGTGGTTTTTATGCAGGGCTGCAATATGCGCTGTAAATTCTGCCACAATCCCGACAGCTGGGGATTTAACGGAGAGCGCATAAGCGCCGCGGAGCTTTTACAGCGCGCCCTGCGGTACAGTGATTTTTGGGGAAAAAACGGCGGCATCACCCTGAGCGGCGGCGAGCCGATGCTCCAGCCGGAGTTTGCAGCGCAGTTTTTCGGTATGGCAAAGGAAAAAGGCATACATACGGCTCTTGACACCTCAGCACAGCCGTTTTGTTCAAAAGACGAAAGATTTGCCGCGCTTTTTAGGCTTACCGACCTTGTACTGCTTGATATAAAGCACATTGACAGTGAAAAGCACAGGGCGCTGACCGGCTTTGACAACAAAAATATTTTAGAGTGCGCAAAATATCTTGACCGACGCAATATACCCGTATGGATACGCCATGTTGTAATCCCCGGTTACGAAAGCGACAGCGAGCTTTTACGCTTAGGCGAGTTTATACGCTCTCTTTCAAACGTACAAAAAACCGAGCTTTTACCATACCACACCTTCGGCAGCCATAAGTGGGAGGCACTCGGTATGCGCTATCCTTTCGGGTCACTGCCGCCTGCAAGCCGGCATGACATCGAACACGCGGCTTCTCTCATAAATTCAGACACATATACGCCTTAATTTTATTTACTATTATTTAATAATTATTTAAAATTTAATTCTTGACAATATACCCTGTGAATGGTATTATATAACAAAAAATGAGGTATAACGATACAATGAATTTGCAAACTATAAATGATGTACTTCACAAGCACGGCATGAGAGTAACTCCGCAGCGTATTTGGATATACAATTACCTTGCCGAAAACAAAACTCACCCCGACGCGGAATCGTTATACTGTATGCTGAGAAAAGACGGCTGCAACGCGACAAGGGCGACGGTTTACAATGTTCTGCAAAGGTTTATAAAATGCGGGCTCGTATCCGAGGTCAAGACAGACGTCGCGCGAACAAGATATGACGCGCGGGTTGATACGCACGGGCATTTTATGTGCAGAAACTGTCATTCTATAACGGACTTTGACGTTGACAATCTGTCCGTGAGCGGACTTGACGGCTTTGAAACGCAGCAGAAAGAGATATATTTCAGCGGCGTTTGTGATAAATGCAAAAATAATTCAGAACAAGGAGAACAAGAGCATGAAAAAATTTGTATGTAAAGTTTGCGGATACGTTCATGAGGGCGATTCAGCTCCCGAAAAGTGTCCGGTTTGCGGCGCACCCGCAGAGAAGTTTGAAGAGATGACCACAACGACGTGGGCTGCCGAGCATGTTGTCGGCGCCGCAAAGGGCGCGTCTGAAGATATCATTGAGGATTTGCGTGCAAACTTCAACGGCGAGTGCTCCGAGGTCGGCATGTATCTTGCAATGGCAAGAGTTGCGTTCCGCGAAGGCTATCCCGAAATCGGCATGTACTGGGAAAAAGCGGCTTACGAGGAGGCGGAGCACGCAGCTAAGTTCGCAGAGCTTCTGGGCGAGGTTGTAACGGACAGCACCGAGAAAAACCTTAAAATGCGCGTTGAAGCAGAGAACGGCGCTACCATGGGCAAAACAGACCTCGCTGTTCGCGCAAAGAAAGCAGGGCTTGACGCTATCCACGACACGGTTCATGAGATGGCACGCGATGAGGCAAGACACGGCAAGGCATTTGAGGGTCTTTTAAAGAGATATTTCAAATAAAAATATTATAAAAACCGCCGGGAACAAAATCCCGGCGGTTTTATTATCCTTATAAGCCCTTGTAGTGTTATAAGCCTGAGCAAAAGCTTTGCAGCAGGTACAGGAAAGGGCACCCCTTTCCGTAAAAATACCGTTTCTGTTCTGCGACAGCAAAGGGTGCTTTAACTGTCGTGAATATCCTAAACGCTTGCGCAAGTCGGAATTTGTCAGCTTTCAATATCTATTCTTTCAATTTTGAAAATAACCGGTCTTGTACCATCATTGCAGCAAGCAATCATTACCTTATCATCATTCATCCATCCATGCATAATTGCTCCGCCCTGAAGCGCGGCGTAAATATATCTGCTGACAGCATCCCACGCTTCCGAGCAAAAAGGAACTCCGTCAGCTCCGCAGTGCATGGTTCCGGGCGAAAGCAATACGCCGTCATCCGGCTGACCGCTTTTAATCAGCGTTCCCGCTCCCATGTGCCAATAATCATCCCGCTCGTCATTTCTGTAAAACATGAACTCGTCGCCCACATTGTAGCAGGGGCATTTCCCGCTATCCGGTACAGCGCAATACTGAGCCTGTAATTCCGGAAACAGCTTCTTGTCTAAAACAGTAACCTTTACTCTGTGCTCCATAATATATCTCTCCTTTGAAAAAACGAATTTACCATATCGTATGCTCATACTGCAGCGCCCAAATACGAGTTTTTTCTATATCCTCACTTTTTGCATGATACGGTCTATCCGTATCGTTTAATTTTGATATGGGGAATTTAAGCACGCTTTGGGTGCAAAATCGTCAAAAAGCTTTGCCGATTTAAAAATCCCAACAGACAAAGAAATGGTATTTTCAAGGATCTCACAGCTCAAGTCCTTATGCCATGGCAAATTCAGATACTATTTTTTATCAGACAGCAGGTCGCGTATTTCCTCCAGCAAAGCAGCCTCCTCACTCTTTGCCGGCGGCGCTGCCTCCTCCTGCTCTTTCTTTTTGCGCGACAGGCGTGACATCAGCTTTATAACGGAAAACATGCACAGCGCAATTATCAGAAAATCTATTACATTCTGAATAAAAGCGCCGTATGTAACCGCGGTGTCACCGACAGTCAGCTTGAGCTGAGAAAAGTCGATACCGCCGCTTATAATGCCGACAACCGGCATTATGAGATCCGACACGACAGATGACACTATCTTGCCGAAAGCCGTGCCCATTACAACACCGATTGCCATATCTGCAATGTTGCCGCGCATAATAAACGCCTTGAACTCTGAACCTATTTTTTTCTTTTCCACAATTTTTCCCTCCTTATTATATAAACCCGACAGAGCTGCAAACCTCATTAATCGGATTAAAAACACTATGTTTTTGAAAACTTCATAACAAGTCCGTGCGGCAAAATACGGGCAAGCACACGGTACAGCTTGAAAAAGAAACGCGGAGTATACACCGCCCTGCCCTTTTGCGCCAAAATCAGCGATTTTTTTGCAACAGAGGCGGGATTGCAGTAGGGCAGCGTTTCAAAGGTCTTGGATTTACCGCCCGAAATCCCAGCAACGTCCAAAAATTCAGTGGACATAGGGCCGGGACAGACGGCAAGCGCATTAATCCCGCGCGGCTTCAGCTCCTCTCTGATACACTTGGTAAAGCTGAGTATATACGCCTTTGTAGAGCAGTAAACCGCCATGCGCGGATTCGGCGCAAACGCCGCAATGGACGCAATATTGATTATAAAGGAATTTCTCTGCATATACCTGAGACAGACGGCACACAGACCGGTAACAGACGCGCAGTTAAGCTCCACCATGTTCATCTGAGCTTCCCGCTCCAGCTCGTAAACATACCCCAGCTTTCCGAAGCCGGCATTGTTTATAAGAATCCTTATATCCGGATTTTCCGCACGCAGCATATCTTCAATCACTGAAATACTCTGCCTGTCCGTGAGGTCCAGCGCAACAACCCGCGTTTTAATCTTCGAGCTCTGCGCCATTTCCTCCAGTCTGTCCGCACGGCGCGCTATTATCCATATCTCATCAAGCCCGCAGAAATTCTGCAAATTTTTAAAAAACTCCCGTCCCATACCGGCAGACGCGCCGGTGAGCACTGCTATTTTCAAATCATATCACCCCGCGGTAATTATTGACATAAGTATATCATTTAACTTAAGCTCGGTCAACCTTTAATATTAAATCCAGGCAGTGACGCGCCGTCAGGGCGTATTTTCGGGATATGAATGTCGCCGATAAGCGACAGCGGACGGATACTGTTTTTTCCGTAGCGCCTTGTAATATCGTCGGCAATCCTGTCAAGCCTCTCCCTGCGCTCAATACGCCCGATGTCCGTATCAATGCCGAGCTGACGCGCTATGTCGTCGGGAACAAGCTTTATCGCCCGCACCGTAACAGAGCGCACGGCGTTCTCCCAGCCGTACTTTCGGCAAAACAGCTCATAGGCGTATTTTTCCAGCATTGCCGCATTGGCTGTCTCAAACGGCAGCGGACACTGAAACTCGCGTGTTTTGAGCTTGTTATCCCTTACAGCTATCTGCACGGAGGACGCAAGCAGCCCCGACGCACGCAGCTTGCGCGCTACCTCAAGCGAAAGCGAAAGCATAACAGCGTGCACCTCGGCGCCGTTTTCAAGGTCACGCACCGCCGTAATCCCCTTGCCTATGCTCTTTATCGGCATATCACAGTCCTGCGGCAGCACTTTTGAGCTGTCCAGACCGTTTGCAAAGTACCACAGGCTTTCGCCGTGCTTGCCCATGCGTATTTTAAGCGTTTCAAGAGGCAGTGCGGCAAGCTCGCCTATTGTGTCTACGCCTATCCGGCTTAAATTCCGGCGGGTTGCACTCCCTATACCTATCATATCGGACGCCGGAAGGTCATATATCATTTCCTTGAAATTTTCTTCGGAAATTACAGTCGTGGCATCCGGTTTTTTAAGATCGCTGCCCAGCTTTGCAAACACCTTATTAAAGGAAACACCCACTGAAATGGTAAGTCCAAGCTCGTCCTTCACAGTCTGCCGCAGCTCATCTGCAATCTGTTTTCCGCTGCCGAAAAGGCGGGTGCTTCCCGTCACATCCAGCCAGCATTCATCAAGCCCGAACGGCTCGACAAGGTCGGTATACCTCTTATATATCTCACGTGCAAGCCTTGAATAATATATATAATGATGAAACTGAGGCGGCACGACAACAAGGTCGGGGCACTTATTTCTTGCCTGCCATATCGTGTCGCCCGTTTTAACTCCGAGCGCCTTTGCACTTTCATTTTTTGCAAGCACAATCCCGTGTCTGTCCTCCTGACTGCCGCAGACCGCAACACGCTTACCGTACAGGGACGGGTTCAAAAGACATTCAACCGACGCGAAAAAGTTATTCATATCACAGTGCAAAATAACACGCGGCATAAACCACACCTCCGATTTATACTTGACAAATTCACTCATATGTTATATCATATATGCACGAATATGCACAACATTGCGCATTTACACATCTATTATATACGCACGTTATTGCATTGTCAATAGCAAAAATATGCACTATGTTGCGCATATGGAATTTAAGGGGATTAAAGGACAGATGGAATTCGGAGAAAAAATAAAAACGAGAAGATGCGAGCTCGGACTTTCGCAGACAGAGCTTGCGTCCGTATGCGGCATATCGCTGCGCTCTGTGCAGAATTACGAGAGCGGTCAGCGACATCCGGCAAATATTGTAATTGTCAGGAAAATCGCCGCGGCACTGAAATTAAGTCAGGAATACCTTCTTGACGACGCCGCACAGTATGTTATTGACGCCGCCGCGCGCGGCGGTGATAGGGCAGCGCATGACATTGACAGGCTCCTGTCCGATATACAGGGACTTTTTGCCGGCGGAGAGCTGACTCCGCAGGACAAGGACAAGGTGATGCGCGCCATAAATGAAATTTACTGGGAATCAAAGGAAACGGTGAAATAAATGCGTGCCGAATACATAAGAACAAAAGCTGCTCAGCTTATCGCTGAAACCGCATGCCGCGACCCGTTTGAGGCGGCGTGTCTGACAGGCGCCCAAGTTGCCTTTAAGGACTTGGGCTCGCTCAAGGGCGCGTATTTTCCCGCGTTTAAAACACCTGTTATCGCCGTAAATCAATCTCTGGACGATAACACAAAAAAGATTGTATGCGCGCATGAGCTCGGTCATCACATTCTGCACAGCCGCACCGCTCAAAGCTGCCGCGAGCTTCGCTTTGACAGCAAGGCGGGCATACTGGAGCGTGAAGCGAACATCTTTGCTGCCGCGTTCCTGATTGATTACGACAAAGCGCTCTCGCTTCTGAAGGACGGATACACCGTCGACCAAACCGCGGCTATTTTGGAGACAAGCACACAGCTTTTGGAATTTTTACTCTCACTCGGCGGTATAGTACAGGCGCCATGCGGCAGCTTTCTAAAATAATACGCAAAAAACCATTCGTCATAAATCCCGCTTATTTACGCACACTCGACAAAATTTTTTCAAAAAAAATGTAAATTGTTCCAAAATAAACTGAATAATACACACTTTTATTTTCAACTCGACGAATTTTTGAATTTTATATCTGAAAATGTCGAACAGAAACCATTGAAAATTGCTCAGTCTGACTGTAAAATTAATTTCGGGAGGGGAAGAAAATAAAAGAAAGCATTATTACCGAAGCAGGCAGTCTTGAGCTGTCTTACGAAATCACAACAGTCATCAAAGAAAAAATCAAATTTTACGGAGTTAAGGTAACCGCCGAAAATCAGTACGGCGAGGTCGAAACCAAGACGGTAAACGACATTACCTCCGACAAAGACAAAATCGAAGCGTTTGTACAGCTTTTACAGCTGGGTCATGTAACGCCGACCACGCTTTTGGATATTGCCGAAGATTTCATTGAATAAAAAAGTACCGCCGAAACAAACCAACGGCGGTATTTTTTTATTTTTTTCAAAAAGCCTCTTGACATATAATACTATGTATAGTATAGTATTATACATAAGGAGGTACACTATGGATATTCAGCTAAAACGCGGACTGCTTGATATCTGCGTACTCGCGGCAATCAAAAGCGAAGCTTCATACGGATATCAGATTATAAAGGATATAAAGCCTTACGTTGAGATATCGGAATCCACACTGTATCCTATTCTGCGCAGGCTGGAAACGGCGGGATTTCTGACAGTGCGTTCGGCAGAGCATAACGGCAGACTGCGAAAGTACTATCACATCACGCCTTCCGGGCTTGAGCGTATCAGCGATTTTACACAGGAGTGGAAGGAGATTATGTCTATTTATCAATTTGTTGTCAGGGAGGAAAAAACAGATGAATAAGAATGAGTTTCTGAATTTGCTGCAAAAAAGGCTTAACGGTTTGCCGCAATCGGATATTGAACGGTCACTCGAATTTTACGGCGAGATGATTGAAGACCGCATTGAAGAGGGAATGACAGAGCAGCAGGCTGTAAAGGAAATCGGCTCAGTTGACGAGGCGGTGACACAGATACTGTCTGACACGCCGCTTCAGCGGCTGCTGAAAGAAAAGGCGCGGCCGTCCCACAAGCTCAGGGCTTGGGAAATTGTGCTTTTGGCGCTCGGCTCGCCTATATGGGCGTCGCTGCTGCTGGCGGCAGCATGCATTATTTTAGCGGTCTATATACTGATTTGGTCGCTTGTCGTTGTCATTTACTGCGTTGACATATCGTTTGCCGCAGGTGCGCTTGCGGGCACTGCCGGCAGTGTCATACTTCTTGCAGGCGGATACACTCTCAGCGCAGCCCTGTTTTTGGGCGGCGGACTTATTTGTGCAGGACTTATGATATTTATGTTTTTTGCGTCAAAGGATACGACTGTGGGCATTGCAAGGCTCAGCAAAAGTCTTTTAATCAAAATAAAATCAATGTTTCTCAGAAAGGAGCAGGCGTAAATGAAAAAATCAAGAAAAATTTCAGTGATTACGGCAGCGGCATTAACCGCGGCAGGAATCGTTATATCATTTGCCGCAATGCTCGCGGCTGACTTTGATTTCGGTAAATTCAGCACCGACAGCTTAGAGGAAAGGATATATGAAAACCTCGGTGAATTTCACAATATAGAGATAGAGAGCAATGAATTCGATCTGCATATTTTACCGTCTACCGACGGCAAGTGCAGGGTGGTCTCATGGGAGAGCGAAAAATCAGAAAACAGTGTAAGTGCGGAAAACGACACGCTGAGAATAAAAAGCATAAATAACCGCAAATGGTATGAGCATATCAATATAACAATCGGCGAAACACGTACCGTAACAGTATATCTTCCCGAAGGCTCATACGGCACGCTCACAGCCAAAACCTCAAGCGGAAATGTCCGCCTGTCACCCGGCATCGTATTTGAAAGCGCAAGCCTTGTTTCAACAAGCGGCAACATCATTGCCGAAAATGCAAAAGCAGATATTCTGCACTTGCAGAGCACAAGCGGAAACGTAAAAGCCGACGGTGCCGACGCCCCGTCACTTACAGCTGAGTCTACAAGCGGAGACGTGCGGCTTATAAACATAAACACAGTTAATGTGAACGCGTCATCAATCAGCGGGAATGTCCTGCTCGAAAATTTCACAGCCAAATCAAAGGCACAGCTTGAAACAACGAGCGGAGACATAAGACTCAGAAGCTTTGACGCGGATACGTACGACCTCAAAACGGTAAGCGGCAATATAAAGGGCACGGTAAAATCACCCAAAAATTTTGACGCCACCTCCGTGAGCGGAAGCGTAAACGTACCAAGTGCAGAAGACGCAAGCCGATGCACTGCAAAAACTTCAAGCGGAGATATAAAAATAACAGTTGAATAAATAAAAATCCTGACGGTTTTTTACCGTCAGGATTTTTTACTTTTATACCGTCACGGTATGCACCTTTGTCATGCTCCCGCGCGCGGCAAGTCTCTGAATTGCATTCTTTTTCGTAAAGTCGCCGTCGGTATCCGAATAATCCGGAAATCCGCTCCACGGCTCGATACAGACATACTCCGCGCCCGGAATTGTCCAGATAAGCAGATTTTCAAAACCGTCAAAGCCAACCGTTATCCGGCGTCCGCTCTCACGGTTAAACAGTGTCACTTCATCGGAATTTACGTTTTCAAAGATAAGTGCGTCTGTTTCAAAATAGCTTTCCTTCAGCGGCAGTACCTTACCGTCCGGCAGAATTTTCTGCTTTAGGCGGCTGAGAATTCCGCCGTCAAGCAGACAGGTTTCAAAGCTCTCGGTACGGTTAAAAATCACCTCGCACGCCTCTATCCCCTCCTTGCAGGCATAGCCCTCATGCGCGCCGACAGAAAAATACATTTCCCTGTCGTTTTTATTTTCAACGGAATACTCGGTTTCAAGCACCGAGTCCGACAGCGTGAATGTCACGGTAAACACAAAGTTATAGGGATATTTTTTCAGTGTTTTTTCATTCGACACAAGCACAAAGCGCGCGCAGCTTTCCGACAGCTTTTCACCCTCAAAATCAAGACCGCACGCAAAGCCGTGCTTTTCAAGCGTGTATTCCTTTCCGTCAAGAAAATACCTGTCATCTTTCAGTCCGCCGCAAATAGGAAACAGCACGGGCGCCGTTTCCGTCCAAAACCTGCTGTCACCCTGCCACAAAAGCTCGCATCCGTCTTTTTTAAGCGAACGCAGCTGTGCACCGCGGCAGTCGATCTCGGCTGAAAGCGTTTGGTTTGAAATACATATTCTGTTATTTTTTGAAATTGACATGAAAATCCGGCTCCTCCTGTTCATACAGCCTCAGCTGTGACTGCAAGGTATGATTAATCGTCACAGCTCTTATTCTCGCAAAAATTACCGTTATCATTACTATCATCGCGCCCAGAACCAAGGTCACGGCAATATTGAGCACATCTTGCAAAAGCGCGACAGTCACAAGCAATACTGCGCCCGCGCCGAATATCGCAAGCAGATTAATCAGTTTCTTTTTCCTGTACGCAGCTATAAGCGACTGCCGTTTTTGATTGTACTTTTCAAGCTTTTCACTTTTCATACAGACCCTACTCCCGATATACTTCTTTTGCTTAATTATATTTATCAGAGGGCGATATGTCAAATGTTTTATTCATATTCATATAAAAACAGGCAGGAATTATTCCTGCCTGTATTGTAATTTTGCTATATACTGTCAATAAAGCGCATAAACGCCGCCCTGCCCTCGTCGGTACACTTATATACTCCGGCATGTTCAAGCACGGTTTTAAAGGTTTTACCGACCTGTTCTCTGAGAATATCATTGATATTATCCTCTGTCACCTCATAATCACCGATAAAGCCCTCAACCCAGTTCGCGTGCTTTTCAATATCGGGATTTGAACGTATATCCTTTTTATTTACAATGTAGTCCGCAAGCGCCGCAAGCTCGGATTTGAGCCTTGCGGGGAGCACGGCAAGCCCCATAACCTCTATAAGACCGATATTTTCTTTTTTAATGTTATGCAGCTCTGCATGCGGGTGGAAAACACCGAGCGGATGCTCAGCGGTAGTTATATTATTTCTGAGCACAAGATCAATTTCAAAATTTTCGCCGCGCTTTCGGGCAATAGGCGTTATTGTATTGTGCGGCTCGCCGTCGGTTTGTGAAAAAATGAAGGCGCTTTTGTCCGTGTACCCGCGCCATGCCGTCAGGATTTTATCGGACAGCTCCGTAAGCCTGTCTGCGTTTTTACAGGAAAGTCTTATAACGGACATCGGCCACTTCACAATCCCCGCCGAAACATCTTCAAAGCCTGTAAAGCCAATAGCCTTTTCAATCGGAGCCTTTGCCATTGCAAACTCATAGCGCCCGCCCTGAAAATGGTCATGGCTTAAAATCGAGCCGCCGACAATAGGAAGGTCCGCGTTTGAACCGAGAAAGTAATGCGGAAACAGCTTGACAAAATCCAACAGCTTTCTGAAAGTAGCGCGTTCTATTTTCATCGGAGTATGCTTGAAATTAAAGCATATGCAGTGCTCGTTATAATATACATACGGCGAATACTGCAAGCCCCAGCTGCTGTCGTTTATCGTAATAGGTATTATCCTGTGATTCTGGCGCGCCGCGGCATTTACATTTCCCGCATATCCCTCATTTTCACGGCAGAGTGCGCATTTGGGATAACCGCTTGCTTTTACGTTTTTTGCTGCGGCTATCGCCTTAGGGTCTTTTTCCGGCTTGGACAGATTTATCGTTATGTCTATCTGACCGTACTCTGTATCGGTCTTCCACTTTACATCGCGTGCAATACGGTCGCGGCGTATATAGTTTGTATCTCCGCTGAACTTATAAAAATAATCCGTTGCCATTTCGGGAGATACCGAATACTGCTTATTAAACGCCGCAATAACCTCTGACGGTCGCGGAGTGAGCGCGCCCATAATTTTTGTGTCAAACAAATCGCGGTACACAACAGAGTCCTCGATTAATCCCTGCGATACGGCATAATCGCATAAATTGCCCAGCGCCTCGGTAAGCGTCATTTTCACAGGCTCCCTGGGTGCCTTATAATCATTAAGTCCCAGCACCTCAAGCAGACGGTTTACAGAATATATTCTGTCCGATTTTTCGATAAGTCCGTTTTTCAACGCATATTCGACAAGAAAACAAATACTGTCGTTAATCATAATCCCGCACCTCACGCTATTATTTTTCCAGCTAAATATTTTAGCATAAAATAATAAATTTGTCTACGAAATTTTAAAATTCCGTCACGCCGTCATATACGAGCTTTGCATCTCCCGTAAGCACCACACGTTCATCTGTATAATTCACGGTAAGATCCCCGCCGCGCACTTTAACGGTTATATCGCTTCCTTTTTTACAAAATCCGTTCAGTACGGCAGCCACCGCCGCGGCACATGCACCCGTGCCGCACGCCATTGTTTCACCGCTGCCGCGCTCCCAGACGCGCATTTTAAGCGTGCTTTCGTTCACAACACGCACAAACTCGGTATTTACGCCGCTCGGAAAAATGGGAGAATGTTCAAACAGAGGCCCTGTCTTCTCTATATCTACGCCGTCCACCCTGTCGCAGAACACAACGCAGTGAGGATTTCCCATTGAAAGGCAGGTTATAGAATAAGTACTGCCGCCGATATCAACGGGCACGTTTACGGTGCGCTGTGAATTCAGACTGCACGGAACCTCGGACGGCAAAAGCATAGCCCTGCCCATGTCAACGCTTACAAGGCTTACCCTGCCGTTGGATATATAAAGCTCAAGGTCTTTAATACCGCTTGCCGTCTCAACCTTTATTTTTTCGTTCTTTACAATACCTTTATCGTAAAGGTATTTGCCTGTACAGCGAATACAGCTGCCTGCCATGCTGCCCTCACTGCCGTCACGGTTAAACATGCGCATTTTCACGTCGGCAATATCGGATTTTTCGAGTAAGACTATCCCGTACCCTCCGATACCGTAATGACGGTCGCACAGCGATATGCAGAGCGATTCGGGACAGGTTATTTTCCCGTCAAAATTTTCAATGAATATATAATCGTCGCCCGTGCCCTGCATCTTTGCAAATTTTAAAGTCATGCGTTCCTTGCGCATGTGGTTTATATCCACAAGCTCGGTATTGAGCTGAGAGTACCTGCCGGCTATCGTATCTGCAAACGCATTTGCGGTATCCAGCGATGTAAAGCACGGAACGGCGTGGCATAGCGCGCGGCGGTGAAGCGCAATATAATCGTCTACCGTTGAGTCCAAAAGCGCGCCGGTATACACGATACATCCGATTTTACCGTCTTCAAGCAGAGAAAACACCGATTCACCGATATCGGGCACGGTTATCACATCTATTCCGAGCCCCGAAACAGAGCGCGCGGTTTCGGGCGTGGCATATATTGTAAAGCCGAGGTCGTCCAGCTTTTTGGCAAGCGTTACTATTTCAAGCTGGTCGTGAGAATCAACGCTGATAAGAAATCCTGTATTATCCGATTTGAGAGCAAGCCCCGCCGAGGTAAGACCCTTGAACAGCGCCTCGTTTACCGTTTTACCTAAGCCCAGCACCTCGCCCGTCGACTTCATCTCCGGCCCCAGATAGGAATTGACGTCAGTCAGCTTTTCAAACGAAAACACGGGAACCTTGACGGCAAAGTAAGGCGGAGTTTTATAAACGCCTGTGCCAAAGCCCAAATCGCGCAGTCTTTGACCTATCATTACCTTTGAGGCAAGCTCTACCATAGGCACACCCGTCACCTTGCTGATATACGGCACGGTGCGTGAGGCGCGCGGATTTACCTCAATCACATACAGCTTGTTGCGGTAGATAAGATACTGGATATTCACAAGCCCGCGCGTGCCCAGCGACAAAGCGAGCTTTCTTGAGCTGTCGGCAATTATGCCTGTCATTTTGTCATTGATATTATACGGCGGGTAAACGGCAATGGAATCGCCGCTGTGGACGCCTGCGCGTTCTATATGCTCCATGATACCGGGGATAAGCACGTCTTCCCCGTCTGAAATCACATCGACCTCAAGCTCAATTCCCGGCATATATTTATCGACAAGCACCGGATTTTCAATGCCCGACGACAAAATCCTATCCATATACAGACCGGTTTCCTCCGGGTTATGAACAATTTTCATGTTCTGACCGCCTATTACATAGGAGGGACGCAGAAGCACGGGGTAGCCGAGCTTATCCGCAGCCTCAAGCGCCTGATTTTTGGTCATAACGCCCGTACCGCGCGGACGGTTTATCCCCAGGGACTCCAAAAGTCCGTCAAAGCGCTCTCTATCCTCGGCAAGATCAATTCCGGCAGCGCTTGTTCCGAATATTTTTATCCCGCTGTCATCAAGAAATTTGGTGAGCTTGATAGCGGTCTGTCCGCCGAAGGCAACAACCACACCGACGGGGTTTTCCGCACGGATTATATTCATCACGTCCTCCGGGGTCAGCGGCTCAAAATAAAGTCTGTCCGCCGTATCATAGTCGGTCGATACGGTTTCGGGATTATTGTTGACTATAACGACATCGAAGCCCTGTTCCTTGAGCGTTCTGACGCAATGCACCGATGAATAATCAAATTCTATTCCCTGTCCTATACGTATAGGTCCCGAACCGAGCACCATAATGACCGGCTTTCCGCTTTTTTCAAATGAGCGTGACTCGCAGAAATCATCATATGTCGAATAAAAATACGGAGTCTGTGCCTCAAATTCGGCGCCGCAGGTATCCACCATTTTATACACGGCAAAGCGGCTTGCGGGAAGCTCCCCTCCGAGCTTTTCAAGAAAGCTGTCGGTATAACCGAGCTTTTTCCCGCGGATATACATTTGCTCTGTTATACCGTTTTGAAGCTCTGCCTCAAAATCCGCAAGATTTTTAAGCTTGTTTAAATACCACCTGTCAATTTTGGTAATCTCATAAATTTCGTCTGTCGAAATTCCGCTTTTTATCGCCTCAAACACCGTAAAAGGCCGTCTGTCGTCGATATCATGCAGGCGCTCGATAACAGGTCTGTCATCGGCGGGAGGCGCGTTCAGCGTGTCAAGAGATATTTCCGCACCGCGCACCGCCTTCATAAGCGCCGCCTCAAAGCAGGGCGCTATCGCCATAACCTCGCCCGTTGCCTTCATCTGAGTGCCCAGCTTTCTTGAAGAGCCGGCAAATTTATCAAACGGCCATTTGGGAAATTTAACAACGACATAGTCAAGAGCAGGCTCAAAGCAGGCGCATGTTTTGCCCGTAATCTCATTTGTAATTTCGTCAAGCGTATAGCCCAGCGCGATTTTGGTCGTTATCTTGGCAATCGGATAGCCCGTCGCCTTTGAGGCAAGCGCAGAGGAACGGGAAACGCGCGGATTAACCTCTATAACGGCATACTCCATACTCATGGGATTGAGTGCAAACTGACAGTTGCAGCCGCCCGTTATGCCCAGCTCCGATATTATTTTCAGTGACGAGGAACGGAGCATCTGGTATTCCTTATCCGAAAGCGTAAGAGCCGGGGCTGTGACTATACTGTCGCCCGTATGCACGCCCACAGGGTCAAAGTTTTCCATGCTGCACACGGCAATTACATTTCCGACTCCGTCGCGCATGGTTTCAAACTCAATTTCCTTCCAGCCGTAAATATATTTTTCGACAAGTATCTGAGTAATGGGTGACGTTTCAAGACCGGAAGCCGCAACCACCTCAAGCTCTGCCCTGTTGTTTGCGACGCCTCCTCCGGCGCCGCCGAGAGTAAACGCAGGGCGCACGATTACGGGATAGCCTATTCTGTCTGCTGTATCGCACGCCTGCAAAACAGTACATGCAATATCGGACGGAATGACAGGCTCGCCTATTTTTTCCATCATTGATTTAAAGAGCTGCCTGTCCTCCGCACGGTCGATAGCCTTCGCGTTTGTACCGATAAGGCGCACGCCGCGGCTTTGGAGAAAGCCCTCCTTGTCAAGCTGCATTGCAATGGTAAGCGCGGTCTGACCGCCAAGCCCCGCCAGCAGGCTGTCGGGCTTTTCCTTATCTATAATACGCTTGACGGTAGCGGCGGTAAGCGGTTCGAGATATATTTCATCCGCAAGAGCACTGTCGGTCATGATAGTGGCAGGATTGGAATTGATGAGCACGACATCAACGCCCTCGCTTTTTAAAACGCGGCACGCCTGCGCGCCCGCATAATCAAATTCCGCCGCCTGACCGATAACGATAGGTCCCGAACCGATTACAAGCACCTTTTTTATACTCTTATCGAACGGCATCGGCTTTTCCTCCCATCAAATCACAGAATTTATCAAACAAAAACGCGGTGTCATGCGGCCCTGCGCACGCCTCGGGGTGAAACTGCACCGAAAATGCACAGAGTCCCGGATAATCCACGCCCTCGCAGGTGCCGTCATTGGCGTTGACAAAGCTCAAACGACCCGTCTTTACCGTGTCAGACTTTACTGCATAGCCGTGATTTTGGCTTGTAATATACGTGCGCGTTCCGTTCAGGTCCTTTACAGGCTGATTTACTCCGCGGTGACCGTATTTTAGTTTTTCTGTTTCGGCGTTCTGCGCAAGAGCCATAAGCTGATGACCAAGACATATTCCGAACATGGGGATTTTACCCATCAGAATTTTTATCTGCTCTATAATTTCCGTATTTTCGGCGGGGTCTCCAGGACCGTTGGACAGCATCACTCCGTCAAAGCCGCCGTTCAAAATCTCCTCTGCTAAAGTATACGCGGGAAAAACGGTTACCTCACAGCCGCGCGTACAAAGAGAGCGTACAATGTTCCGCTTCGCGCCGAAATCCATAAGCGCCACCCTGTACCTTGTTGACATACCCAAAGCGGGGAAAACGGATATATTTTTGCAGGTAACGCTTTTAACGGCGTCCTTTACGGCATAGTCCCTGAGCGCATTAAAATCTTTGGGCAGCTTGTCACATATAACGGCGTTCATCACGCCCGACTCGCGTATCACCCTTGTCAGACGGCGGGTGTCGACGCCGCACACACCGGGTATCCCCTTTTTCTTCAAAAAACGGTCAAGGTCGTACTGCGCGCGGTAATTTGACGGTATACGGCACCACTCGCGCACAATATAGCCGCGTACACAGCACTCTCCCTCAAAATCGGCTTCTATTATGCCGTAGTTTCCGATAAGCGGAAACGTCTGCATAACGATTTGCCCGTAATAGCTGGGGTCGGTTAGCGTCTCTATATAGCCGCACATGCCCGTGGCAAAGACGAGCTCGCCGACACTGTCCTTATCGGCTCCGAAGGCAACGCCCTCGAAGACCTCGTTATTTTCAAGTACGATATATCTTTTCTTCATAGTTTAAACAGTCGCCGCCATAACGGCTTTTATTGTATGCATTCTGTTTTCGGCTTCTTTGAATACAATAGATTTTTCACTTTCAAACACCGCGTTTTCCACCTCAAGGCAGTCAAGACCGAATTTCTGACCGATTTCACTGCCTATTCCCGTTTTCAGGTCATGAAACGCAGGCAGGCAGTGCATAAACACAGCGTCCGCGCGGGCTGCCGACATCAGCTTTTCCGTCACGCGGTAGGGCAGAAGGTCGGTTATGCGCTCCTCCCACACGTCAAAGCTCTCACCCATCGAAACCCAAACGTCGGTGTAAAGAACATGTGCGTTTTCTGCCGCCTTTTCGGGGTCTGTTTCAAAGCGGATGGAAGCGCCCGATTCCTTTGCAAGAGACTTGCATACAGAAATCAGTTCTTTGTCTGGAAAGTACTTTTCAGGCGAGCACACAGTAAAATTCACGCCCATTTTGGAGCAGCCCACCATAAGCGAATTTGCCATATTATAGCGCGCGTCTCCGAAATATACAAAATTGATACCCTTTATATGACCGAACTGCTCCTTAACGGTTAAGAAATCGGCAAGTATCTGGGTGGGGTGAAATTCATTGGTAAGCCCGTTCCAGACGGGAACGCTTGAATACTCCGCAAGCTCCTCAACAATTTTTTGTTCAAAGCCGCGGTATTCAATCCCGTCGTAAATCCCCGACAGCACGCGGGCGGTGTCGGCAATGCTCTCCTTTTTGCCTATCTGCGAAGCGGAGGGGTCAAGATACGTAACCCCCATTCCCAAATCATACGCCGCCGTCTCAAAGCTGCAGCGGGTGCGGGTGCTGGTCTTTTCAAATATGAGGGCTATGTTTTTACCCTCTAAAATTTTATGCGGCACGCCGTCCTTTTTCTTTTGCTTAAAGTCTGCGGCAAGCTCAAGCAGATACTCAATCTCCTGAGCGGTGAAATCCAAAAGCTTTAAAAAATCACGGTTTTTAAGATTCATAGCGTCACTCCTGTTTTGCACATGCGGTTTTGATTATTTCAAGCGCCTTGAGCAAAAGCTCATCGGGAATATTGAGAGCGGGCAACAGGCGGAGCTTATTCTTCGCTTTTATTACAAGCACTCCGTTTTCCATACATTCGGTGATTATACTTCCGGCGTCCCGCTCGGTTTCTATACCGAGCATAAGCCCCATGCCGCTTACGCTTTTTATACCCTTTGCGCCTGACAGCGCCGATATTATAAGCTCTGACTTGCGCATAACGTCATCTAACAGCTTATCGTCTATTCTGTCCAAAATACTGACAGCGCCCGCGCAGCACGCGGGGTTGCCGCCGAATGTAGAGCCGTGCATGCCGGCGCTTAGAACATCCTTCACACGCTCTCCCAGCATTGTCGCGCCTATCGGCAGTCCGCCGCCCAAGCCCTTGGCGGTGGTTACTATATCGGGCGTTATGCCGAAATTCATATAGGAATAAAGCCTGCCCGTCCTGCCGTTTCCCGTCTGCACCTCGTCTGCAATAAGCAAAATATCCCTTTTTCGGGCAAGCTTTTCAAGGTCTTTTACAAAATCCCGCTCAAGCGGCAAAACTCCGCCCTCGCCCTGCACGCACTCAAACATAACGGCGGCGATATCGCTGCCGTTTGCAAGGGCATATACCGATTCCGTATCGTTTGCTCTTGCGTACAAAAATCCGTCCGTCAGCGGAAGAAAATCGCGGTGAAACGCGTCCTGACCTGTGGCTGCAAGCGTCGCGAGCGTTCTGCCGTGAAAGCTGTTTTCAAGCGTTATTATTTTTGCGTTTTTCCTGCCGCAAAGCTCCGCGTATTTACGCGCCGCTTTTATCGCACATTCGTTTGCCTCCGCGCCCGAATTTGAGAAAAACACGCGGCTCATGCCCGTGCGCATGCACAGCTTTTTTGCAAGCTCTACGCACGGCGCGGAATAATAGAGGTTTGACGTATGCTGAAATGCATTCAGCTGATTTGTAACAGCAGCCACCCACTCTCTGTCCGAAAACCCGAATATGTTGACGGCTATTCCGCTGCCCAAATCTATATATTCCCTGCCGTTTTCATCATATGCCAAAGAGCCGCTTCCGCGGACTATCTCAAGCGGGAAGCGGGCGTATGTATTGGCTATATATTTCTTATCATCTTCCTTAACGTTCATGGTCCTTCTCCTTTGACACCATCGTTCCCGCGCCCTCGTAGGTAAGCGTTTCAATCAGGATAGCGTGGGGAATTCTGCCGTCGAGTATAATAACGCGCTCCACTCCGTTTTCCAAAGCGTCGATACAGCACTCAACCTTCGGTATCATACCGCCGGAAATTACTCCCTGCTGCATAAGACGGCGCGCGTCGCTTATATCCATTTCCGAAATGAGCGAATCGGGATCGTCCTTATCGCGCAGTATTCCTGCAATATCGGTCATGGAGATAAGGCGCTTTGCCTTTATCGCGGCGGCAATTTTGGCGGCGGCGGTATCTGCGTTTATGTTATAGACGCCGCCCTCGTTATCGCAGCCGACCGTTGAAATGACCGGAATATAGCCCTTTTCAAGAAGGTCAATGACAGGCGTTGCGTCCACAGCGGTTATTTTACCGACATAGCCCAGCCGCTCGTCCTTTTTTTCGGCTGTTATCATATGCCCGTCCATACCCGAAAGCCCTATCGCACGGCCGCCCTTTATCTCAAGATAGTTTACAAGGCTTTTATTGATTTTACCCGCAAGCACCATCTGAACAATATCCGCCGTCTCACGGTCGGTAACGCGCAGACCGTCAACAAATTCGCTCTTTTTACCCACTCTTTCAAGCATCTGAGTAATTTCGGGACCGCCGCCGTGCACAAGCACGACCTTAACCCCGATAAGAGACATAAGAACAATGTCCTCCATCACCTGCTGCTTCAGCTCCGAGTTTATCATCGCGTTGCCGCCGTACTTTACAACGATTATCTCTCCGTAATATTTTCTTATATGCGGCAGCGCCTGAGTAAGTATTTCCGCGCGCTGCGCGTTGGTTATATTAAGCGCCATATAGCAATTATCTCCTTATGTTCTGTAATCCCCGTTTATCCTGACATAGTCATATGTCAAATCACAGCCCCATGCCGTTGCGTCAAAGCCGCCGTCGTGAAGCTCTATCAGAATTTCAATTTCCTTTTCAAGCAGTATCTTTTTCGCAAGCTCCTCGGAAAACTCCACACCCGCGCCGTTTTTGCACACGGTAATGCTGCCCGACTTCGAGCTGAACGCGCACGATATTTTACCGACATCAACCTGAGCGCCGCTGTAGCCTATTGCGCAGAGCACCCTGCCCCAGTTCGCGTCCGCTCCGAACATCGCCGCCTTTGTAAGACTCGAACAGATAACGCTTTTGGCAACGGTCTTTGCCGTTTCCGCATCGCGTGCGCCCGAAACCTTGCACTCCAGCAGCTTGGTGGCGCCCTCTCCGTCTCCGGCTATCATGCGGCTGAGGTATACGTTCACCGTATTGAGCGCCTTCATAAATATTTTGAAGTCTTCGCCCTCGTCTGTAATCCGCGCATTGCCCGCCTGAGCGTTTGCAAGCACCGTCACCATATCGTTGGTGGACGTGTCGCCGTCTATACTTATCATGTTAAAGGTATCGGCTATATCCGTTGACAGCGCCTTTTGCAGCATTTCGGGAGATATATTCACATCGGAGGTGATGAATACCAGCATCGTTGCCATATTCGGGTGAATCATGCCCGAGCCCTTTGCAATTCCGCCGATACGGCAGGCTTTGCCGCCAAGCTCAAACTCAACGGCGATTTCCTTTTTAACCGTATCGGTAGTCATAATTCCCTCTGCTGCATAGCCGCTGTTATCTCCGAGCGCTGATACAAGCTCATGCATTCCGTTTGCTATCGGCGTAATATCAAGCGGCTGACCGATGACGCCGGTTGACGCCACAATAACGTCGCCTGCGGGAATGCCTGTGTGCTCCTGAACAAGCCCGCACATTTTTTCTGCAATTTCAATGCCGTTTTCATTGCAGGTGTTTGCATTTCCGCTGTTGCAGATGACCGCCTGAGCAATCCCGTTTGAGATATTTTGTTTGGTGACGGTAAGCGGCGCGCCCTTTACAAGGTTTGTCGTATAAACCGCGGCGGCTGATGCGGGAGTCTCGCTTACAATAAGCGACAAATCGCGTTTCTGACGGTTTCTGCGTATCCCGCAGTGTATCCCGCTCGCCTTAAAGCCCTTTGCGGCGCAAACGCCGCCGTTAATGATTTTCATAATAAGCTCCTTAAATCACAAGTCCCTGAATAAGCTCGGCGCCAGCAGCTATATTGAAGCATTCGACCGCCGCGCCGGACGCGCCCTTGCCGAGATTGTCATAGCGCGCTATAAGCAGTATGCGCTCGTCATTGCCCATAACGCTTATCTGCATTGTGTCCTTTCCCGCAAGCGCACCGGACGCAATAAATCCGTCCTCGTCTATTTTTTCTTCAAATTTAACAATGGGACCTGTATATGTATTCTTATATATTTTCGCTATATCCTTCGCATCCGCTTTAATCTGAGATGCAAAAAGCGGTACCGTGACCTCCATGCCGCTGTAAAAATCAGCAACAATCGGCATAAACGCAGGCGCGGTCTCAATCCCTGTCACCGCGGTCATCTCCTTCAGATGCTTATGCGACTGAGAAAGACCGTACTGTCTCGGCGAGCTCAAAAGCGCGCTTCTGTCACCGCTTTCATATTCGGCAATCATTTTTTTGCCGCCGCCCGAAAAGCCGGTAAGGGACGTACAGCAAAGACAGCTGCCGGCGCTTAAAATTCCCTCCTTTACAAGCGGATAAACAAGAGCTATAAAGCCGCTTGCATGACATCCGGGAACGGAAATGCGCTTTGAATTTCTAATTCTTTCAAAAAAGTTTGCGCCAAGCTCCGGAAAACCGTAGGCAAACCGCGGGTCGGTACGGTGCGCGGTGGAGGTGTCGATTATAACCGTATCACCGTTTTCCGCCATTTCAACCGCCTCACGCGCGGCGTCATCGGGCAGGCAGAGAAACGTGACGTCAGACGAGTTTATCGCATCTCTTCTTGCACTGCTGTCCTTTCTCAGCTCCTTGGGCAAAGCAATCAGCTCGATATCGCGCCGCTGTCCCAGACGCTCGTAAATGCGCAGTCCCGTAGTGCCCGCGCTGCCGTCTATAAATACCTTTTTCATTTCAGAAATTCCTTTACAGCCTTTATTTGCTCCCTGACGGACGAAAAACCTGTGCCGCCCTTTGAAATTCGCTTCGATACGCAGTTTTCAAGGCTTATTTCATCGTATAAATCGCTTTCAAACAGATCGCCGAACTGCTTGTAGGTTTCAAGCGGCAAATCATCAAGCACACAGCCCTTTTCAATGCAGAGCGCGACTATCTGACCGACCGTTTTGTAAGCCGAGCGAAACGGCATACCTTTTTTGGTAAGATAATCCGCAAGGTCGGTGGCGTTGATAAAGCCGCCCTGAGCCGCCTTATACATATTATCGGGGAGCGTTTTCATAGTCTCCGCCATAGGCGCCGTTACCTCAAGACATTTTTTCAGGGTGTCGATACTGTCAAAGACCGCCTCCTTGTCCTCCTGCATATCCTTGTTATATGCGAGCGGGAGACCCTTGAGCATTGTAAGCGCAGCCATGAGGTTTCCGTATACCCTGCCGGTTTTGCCGCGCACAAGCTCTGCCATATCGGAGTTTTTCTTCTGCGGCATGATACTGGAGCCTGTGGTAAACGCATCGTCCAGCTCCACAAATTTAAACTCCCAGCTTGACCAGAGAATTATCTCCTCGGAAAAACGTGACAGATGCGTCATGGTCAGCGCAAACGCGCTCATCAGCTCGACACAGAAATCGCGGTCGGACACCCCGTCGATACTGTTTGCCGTTATACCGTCAAAGCCGAGCGCCTTTGCCGTCATATCCCTGTCGATACCGTATGTAGTTCCTGCAAGCGCACAGCACCCCAGCGGCGACAGGTTCATGCGCCGCACTGCGTCCTCTATCCTTCCGATATCACGCATCAGCATATTTATATATGCAAGCAGATGATGGGCAAAGGTAACCGGCTGTGCGCGCTGAAGATGAGTATAGCCGGGCATAACGGAATTTTCATTTTCCTCCGCCTGCTTCAAAAGCGCGGATATAAGCGATTTGATAAGGGAAATAATCTGCGCGCTTTCATCGCGAAGATACATGCGGATATCAAGCGCCACCTGGTCGTTGCGGCTGCGCGCGGTATGCAGGCGCTTGCCCGCCTCGCCTATACGCTTTGTAAGCTCCGCCTCCACAAACATATGAATATCTTCACAGTCCATATCTATTTTCAGCAAACCGCTGTCAATATCCCTGAGAATGCCCTCAAGTCCTGACAGAATAAGCTCGCAGTCGTCGTCTGCAATAATCTTTTGTGCCGCCAGCATGGAGGCATGAGCCATTGAGCCCTTTATATCCTGCCTGTACATACGGCAGTCGGTATGTATGGACGAATTGAAATCGTCCGCAGTTTTATCGAGTGCCTTTGAAAAGCGACCCGCCCACATTTTATCCATAATCTTAACCTTTTTTATTCTTAGCGTTTATCTGTGCCTGAACCTTAATAGGCAGTCCGAACAGATTTATAAACCCTGCCGCATCCGACTGATTATAAACATGGTCCTCGCCGAAGGTGGCGATTTCCTCTGAATAGAGCGAATAGTCGCTCCATGCGCCCGCCTTTATCATATTGCCCTTATAGAGCTTGATTTTAACCTTTCCGGTGACGTTTTCCTGAGTTTTGTCAACAAATGCCGAAAGCGCCTCGCGCAGCGGAGTGTACCACTGACCGTTATAGACAAGGTCGGCAAACGTAATCGCAAGCTCCTGCTTTTTATGCATTGTCATTTTGTCAAGGCAGAGCGTTTCAAGATAGTTGTGGGCAAAATACAGAATGGAGCCGCCCGGGGTCTCGTATACGCCGCGGCACTTCATGCCGACAAGGCGGTTCTCGACAATATCGAGCAGACCCACGCCGTTCTCGCCGCCCACCTTGTTGAGCGCAAGAATTATTTCCTTGGCGCTCATCTTTTTACCGTTTAGCGCGACGGGACAGCCCTTTTCAAAATCAAGGGTTATATATGTGGGCTTATCGGGCGCGTTTATCGGAGATACGCCCATCTCCAAAAAGCCCTCTTTTTCATAGGTCGGCTCGTTGCCCGCGTCCTCAAGGTCAAGTCCCTCATGCGAGAGATGCCACAGGTTCTTATCCTTGGAGTAGTTGGTCTCACGGTTGATTTTGAGAGGGATATTATGCGCCTCGGCATACTCAATCTCCTCCTCGCGCGATTTGATATCCCATTCGCGCCACGGGGCGATGATGGGCATATCGGGAGCAAACGCCTTAATAGCAAGCTCAAAGCGCACCTGGTCGTTGCCCTTACCGGTACATCCGTGGCAGATAGCATCCGCGCCCTCCGCCTTTGCTATCTCAACTATGCGCTTTGCTATTACGGGGCGTGCAAAAGATGTTCCGAGCATATATTCCTCATAAAGAGCGCCCGCCTTTACGGTGGGGATAACATACTCGTCAACAAACTCGTCCGTCAGATCCTCTACATAAAGCTTTGACGCGCCTGTCTTTAAAGCCTTTTCCTCAAGTCCTTCAAGCTCATCCGCCTGACCGACATTTCCGCTTACGGCAATAACCTCGCAGTTGTTATAGTTTTCCTTAAGCCACGGAATTATAATCGATGTGTCAAGCCCGCCCGAATATGCGAGCACTACTTTTTTTATGCTTTTCTTATCCATTGTTATTTCCTCCGAAAATATTTATTCATTAATTTTGCATATATTCTAACACGCATTGCATAATTATGCAATATCTTTTTTGATTTTTTTACTACTTCGGCATATTGTATAACTCAGCTGTACTTGCTATGATGTTTTTGTGCAAATTTTTATTTGCGCGCATAAAGTCTGCATATATGCATAAAAATACCGTCCCGATAACTAAATCGGAACGGTATTTTTATAATACTATATTAAAATCATTAAGCTTATCCCGCGAAAGAGACATGCTTTTGCTTACGGTTTTATCATTTGCATGTATTTCAAGATCATAGTCGCCGTAAAATCCCCTAAACTCAATACTGCCGTCGTCCGATGTGTAAGCTGTCAGCTGTGTATGCCACTGATTTGAAAACAGGTCTTTCAGGACGGCAAATGCCGGTTTTTCCGACATATCAAATCGTAGAAGTCCGCCGCGGTAAACGTTCTCGCCACTGCTCATATCACCTATAGATTCCCTGCCGACAGCTTCCTTGGTATATGCATAGCCGTCTACAAGATTCCAGTAAATTATCGCCTCCATCGCCGGATGCGAAAACATGATACTGTATATATTTTTCAGCAACTCCGCCTGAAGCTGCTCGTCATCAGGGCTGTCCGTATATGCTGGTATTGTCATTTCGGTTATCTGTATACGCCTGCCCAGCTTTGCGTAGTTGTCAAGAACCCTATAAAGGTGCATTGGATTATACCTCTCGCATGCCCTTATTGCCTCATCTTCTTTTGTAAAGAAGTTATGATACTGCATACCGACAGTATCAAGACGTACGCCATTTTTAATAAGCCTTTCTATCTGCATATAATAAGCGGATCTGTTGCATGTACATGCGTCTTTGTTAATTACGCCGCCGCACGTCATATCCCACATGTTATAGTCATTTATAATAAGTCTGTTATTGGGGAAAAGATTATCCGCAGCTTTAAAACTCCACTCGACAAAATCGTCCTCATAGAAAAATTTCGTAGGCGTTCTTCCCTTTATGGAAAACGTCTCATTGGTAACCTCCCAGCTCGGTATTCTGTCGGCATATCTTTTCGACAGCTCGCAAAAACGCTTATACAGCTTTTGCTTAAATTCACAGACTGAAAGACCCTTCGCCCATTTCGGAGTAAAATGATCATAATTCAGACAATGCGCTTTAGGCTCGATACCGTTTTCAGCGCAGTATTTAAGACAGCGGTCAATCGGCGGACGCCGGTAAATCTCGGGGCTGTCCTCGCCGTATCTGTGTTTTCCCTCGCTCGGCTCAAGCGAATCCCAGTAAAACGGAAGCGTTGCAAGGTTAAATATTTCGGCAAATTTGCGGCGGTATTCCGCCTCCTTTTGTTCGTCTTTGAATTCACCGAGCAAAAATATGTTCGCCCCGTGTCTGAATTCATGGTTTTTCTGTTTTATAACAACAGCGGAGTTTTTTACGGGAGTTTTATCGGCATTCAGCAACTTAATTTTTGCCTGTCCCTTACGGTAAAGCTCAATCCCGGATTTTACACGGGCATCGGTATAATCCTTATACATTTCAAAATATTTCAAAGTGTTTTCGGCTCTGTTCATAACAGGTTCCTCCTTTTTGAGACAATTATATCAGCAAAAAGTACATTAATTAACCCGAAAAACAGTAAAAAAGGTTTGATTTTCAAAACAAATGCTGAGATAATATTTATACGGGAGGAAGCAGCTATGATTTTCAGTCAAAAGGATCTAAATTTCAGCATTTTGGACGTAATGGCTTTTGAAAGCGGCAATGTTGTCTGTCACAATAAAAAGCGCAGCTACTGCGCACTGTCTTTGCGCATAAAGTCAGACGCACAGATAATACACAAAGGGAAAGTAACAAACTTATCGGACGGCGCTGTCACCTATTTTCCGGCAGAAACCGATTATATCCGAAAGAGTAAATATGACAAGCTGATAGCGGTACACCTTAATGTTCAAAACTACATTTCGTATGAGATACAGTCGGTGAAACCCGAAAACTCTGATGAGATATACAGTATTTTCAATGATATGCTGACAGTATGGACGCAGAAAAAAACAGGGTATAAATATACAGCCTGCGCACTTTTATACAAGCTGTTCGGAAAATTCTGTATTGAGTTTTCAGACGACGCGGCAATACCGGACAGTATCAGAAGCGCACTTGATTTTATTCACGAAAACTACACCGACTGCAAAATGCGTATACAGAATATAGCAAAGCAAGCAGGAATGAGCGAGGTATATTTCAGAAAAATATTTAAAAACAGCCTCAATGTAACACCCAAAAAGTATATAGACGATCTTAAAATCGAATATGCAAAATCTCTGCTTAATTCAGGGCAGGTCACAGTAGCCGAAGCGGCAGAGAGAGCGGGGTTTTGCGACGTAAAGCATTTTAGCACGGCATTTAAGAAAAAAACGGGAATTCCACCTTCAAGGCAGCAGTATAAAGAATAAAATAAAAATAACGCCCGCCGGCGTTATTTTTGATTTATATGTATCAGTAAACTTTTACCGGTCCTACACTTCTTATTTTGAGCAGATAGCAGCAGCCGTCACCGAAAACGGATTCCATTTTCTCGACATAGTCCATCACCATATCATTGGGTACATATGCCTGCATGGTTCCGCCGAAGCCGCCGCCGTGAACTCTTGAAGCGCCCTTATTGCCAAGAAGATGCTCAGACAGGCAAATCGCAAGAGACATGCCCTGGCTTGTAGGATTTTTATCGGAATAGATATTCTGAAGATACCTGTATGACGAGTTGCCCGAACGGTTGACGATACTCAGGAATTCGTCAAATGCATTTTGCTTTAATGCGTCGGCAAGCTTTTCGACATTTTTATTTTCATCAAAATAATGAAAAGCACGTATAATCGCGCGTTCAGGCAGCTTTGCCTTGAGCTTTGGCAGCGCTGCAAAAAACTCTCCGTATTCAACGTCGCGCAGATGTTCCTTGCCGAAAAAGCGCGAAACCGCCTGCATCTCACCCTTGATAGCGTCATAATCGCCCGTGAGGTCGGCATGGTCACAGCGTGTGTCCGTAATTACCATGCTGTAACCCGTGGAGGTAAAGTCAAATGGCAGACGTTCAACCACAGGAGCTGTCGGATGCTCAAAATCAATGGAAATAATGCCGCCGTAGGCGCACGAAAGCTGGTCAAGCAGACCGGAGCCTTTGCCGAAGTATACGTTTTCGGCGTATTGAGAAGCAACCGCCATTGTTTTGGCGTCGATTTTCTCGTCGTTATAGAAGCTGTTAAGAATAAAAGCCATCATTATTTCAAACGCCGCCGACGATGACAGACCGGAGCCTTTAAGCACGTCATTTGCGGTAAAGGCGTCAAAGCCGCCGATTTTATATCCCATATCGGAAAACTTTCTGCACACCCCGCGCACGAGCGCTGACGAACTGTTTTTCTCGTCGTCGCGCATTTCAAGGTCTGCTATATCGACATTTATATCGTCAAAGCCGTTTGCCTTAATGCAGATTTTTCCGTCATCACGCTTTGCAGCAAACGCGATTATATCAAGATTTACGGAGGCGCCGACGGCTTTGCCGAGATTATGGTCGGTATGATTTCCGCAGATTTCACTTCTGCCGGGGGCGCTGAATACCGCCTGCGCTTCATAGCTGAATGCCGCCTTAAAATCGTTTGCCGTGCGCTCATATCTGTTCATCTGATATTCCAGCACGTCTTCAGGATAAAATGAAAGGTCTTTTCTCTCAAGTTTCATAAAATATCTCCTGTTCTGTATATAGTCGAGATAATTATATATAATAAAAACGCGGAATGCAAGAGTTTCACGGTTTTTTACTTTTTTTAAAAAAAGTCTTTACTTTTAAAGAAAAGAATGGTATACTAATCAAGCAAGTTGCGTTGGGATATAGCCAAGTTGGTAAGGCAATGGATTCTGACTCCATCATTGCGCAGGTTCGAGTCCTGCTATCCCAGCCATCGTCGGGTATTCATATAGGATTTGAGGGTTCTATATGAATACCCGATTTTTTTAATATAATATATCCTTTTATATACCCTGAATTTAAACTGCTCCTTTCTTAATATTACACAGATGCAGACGACGGAACATAAGAAATAAAAACACCGCGTCTTGTGTTTAATTCAATATCCGGCTTAGGTATGGGCAATTCTTCCGGTATTGCTATTGCCCCGATACAGTTGTAATGAATAATGGCATAAATATAATCAATTTACACTATATACCCCTCTTTTACAAACAGCTTATGTCAGCACTACAAAGTTTTGCTATGTCATGGTTTCAGCCACCGCTTTAAATTTAACACATTTTTATTTTCCTCTCCTTTTGTACATTCACATTTTTATTTCTTTAAATCTTTCTATATAAAAACCAACTCTTTGTTATTTTAAAGAGTTGGTTTTTCGATTAAGAAGCAATTATTTTATAAATCCACCTCAATAAACAAGCAGATACCAAGATTATTATCGGAATTCTCCTTAAACACTTAATGTCTTTGAATTATTCCAAGCATCCTGCCTTTGGGAACAAAAGGTGATATTTACTGGTACAGAACAACAGATAAACTATACTATTGATGTGTAAAACTCTTTCTGTCCCATACAATTATCAATAGAACGCCAGCGAAGTTTCAATGCACTAATCATATTCCCCTTGTAATTATCAAAATCCATTTCCGGCAATGTTCCGCAGTCAAACCAGTAAATACAGCCATCTTTCAATAACATTGTTGAATCCAATATTTCACAAGTATAGTTGTCATCGCAAGGTAGTAATTGTAAACACTTTAACCCTTTAAACTCCATTTCGATCATAGAGTTTTCTTGATATTGACGCTGCACAATAACCGTTAATGCTCTAACATCATTTACAGGGTACATTGATAAGTCATCATCTACATATGCCCCACTAAAATATTTCATTTCCTTTATACAACTGTCATGAAAAGAGCAAATCGTATTCATAAAATCTGCAAGATCGTTATTGTTATTAATTTCATGCCACATAAATAAGTCCTCCAATAAACTATCCAAATATCATTATTATCCCTTTACCAAATCCGGCTCCAAGTGGACCATAAAGAAAATCGTCTGCAACGCCTACTCCTGTCAAATCATCAGCTGTAATAGCTACCATTCCTATAGCACATATTGTAACCATTCCTATTCCTATAATAGTATCCAATGTAAATTCGTAGTCCAGTGAAGGTGGTAAATGATCCTTTTGCCTTTTTCCGTCTTTCCATTCGTGATCATGTGGAAATGGAACATCTCCTGAATGATTATAATCTCTGTCCCTTACGGCTTCACCATCTGGTCCATACCACCGTTTTTGTTTTGGTGTACCATCTGGATTTGGTAAAGTTTGGCTGTAACCAGGTTCTCCCGTTTTGGGTAAACTGTTTGAATTATTTTTATTTTCAGATAAAAGAATGGAATCTATTAACCCTATAGCCCCTCCTACTACTCCACCAGCTTTTTCTGCATAATATCCACTTGTATCTTTAAAATTAACTGGATTATTAAGACAATAAGCAAACATATTAAATCCGGTAATATCCTGACCGGTGGAAACATAGCTGTCCCCGTTTATAAACCTGCAACCTTCGGGGTCATACCAGCGTGAGCCGAGATAGTACATCTTAAGGTCGCTGTCATATGAATAGCCCTTGTATGTAACGGTGTTCAGGTCGGCTATCATTGTGCTGATGTCGCCGCTTATGCCTTCAATGTAATGCCTGCCGTATGCAGTATAAATATAATCGATGCTGTCGCCTGTATTTCCGCTTGTTATATCTATAAG
>JAGBEI010000005.1 GCA_017937065.1 Clostridia bacterium
AGATATCTGAAAATACTCTTGCCTCATACAGACGTGATATTAAAAATTTCATTATATTCCTCCAGGGTATTAATATTTATGCTATTGATAAAGTGGATACGCAGATAATTTCACAATATATATCTTATCTTAAGAAACATAAAAAAAGCTGCGCTACGATTTCGAGAAATCTTTCGAGTCTGCGCTGCTTTTTCAAATATCTTATTATGAAAAAGGTCATCACTTTTAATCCGACTACCGGCATTAAAAACGAAAAGAGTATGTCCTCGCTTCCCGAAATAATGTCTTCTCAGGATGTGGACACGCTTCTTTCAGCTCCGGATATCACTACTGTTTTGGGTATGCGCGATAAAGCCATGCTGGAGCTTTTATATGCAACGGGGCTCAGAGTCAGCGAGCTTTTAAGTATAACTGTTTTTGATATAAATCTTGATGTAGGGTATGTAAACATTAAAAACAGTTCCTCCAAGGAACGTATAGTACCGCTGTATCCCATGGCTGTCGAGGCGTTAAAGCGTTATTTGAGCTTATCAAGGGACAGGCTTATCGAGGGAAAAAGCAGCTCTGATATTCTGTTTCTTAATTCTTCCGGTACTCAGATGACAAGGCAGGGATTTTGGAAAATTATAAAGCAATATGCAAAGTCCACTAAAATAAACGCGGATATAACACCGAAAATTCTGCGTCATTCTTTTGCTACGCATTTGCTTGAAAACGGTGCTGATATTAACGTTATAAAGGACATGCTCGGTCATACAGCAATTTCTTCTACAAAGGTGTACACAAAAGTTATAAAGAATAAGTATATGAACGTATATACCAACTGTCACCCGCGTGCAAAGCAAGCACAGTGATATTTTACAGATTAAAGAAGGAGACGCCATCTCATGGGTATATTTAATGACTATATGCGCGAAGGCCGCGGAGTTGATAAAGGTCCTGACGAAAGACCTCGCTTTATAGTTTTCTTTGATATTTTATTCAGAAAATTCTGGAGTCTAATTAAAGTAAATCTTTTATTTGTTCTGGCATGTATTCCTGTTGTAACTATCGGTCCCGCCATTGCCGGCATGACAAAAATTTTACGAAATTATGCAAGGGAAGAGCATGCCTTTATTTGGGCTGACTTCTGGGAAACCTTTAAAAAGAATTTCGGAAAAGCGATGCTTATAGGCATTATAGATATCGTGGCTGCGGCAATCATTGCATTCGATCTTTATATGTATACATCACTTACAGGGTCTGCAATGGTGCGTACGGTTGCACTGGCTCTGATGTTTATTACAGCCACAATTTTTATATTCATGAATTATTATATTTCCCCGATGCTGATAACATTTAGACTGACCTTTAAGCAGCTCATCAAAAATGCATTTATATTTGCATGGGTAGGTTTT
Organism: Clostridia bacterium; assembly: GCA_017937065.1. GTDB lineage: Bacteria > Bacillota > Clostridia > Oscillospirales > QAKW01 > RGIG9041. The sequence continues at coordinate 1,398 of JAGBEI010000005.1, forward strand.
TTCAGAAATCTTTTTGTTACTGTTTTAATAGCGGCGCTGACATTGATAGCAGTACTTTATTTTCCGACATTCGGTTATGTTTATGTATTACTCATATACTTCAGCTTATGCGGGTTTATAATTAATTTTGCAACCTATCCGCTTATAAAGAAATACATGATAGACGGATATGACTCGGATACGGGCGAGCGCTTGGAAGAATCCGATAAAGAATAAATCAACCCGACAGGTTAGAATAAAAAAGAGTACGAATTTGTATGTTCGTACTCTTTTTTATATTATAAATTTCTGTCGGCTACTATGAGTTTTTTCTCTAACCTGTTTATCAGAGCTTGTGATGATGGCATTTTTTCCATAATAACATGGTCTATTTTTTCAAATCCAAATCCTTTATAAGTATATTTTTTCCCTACTTTTGATGAATCTGACAGTAAAACTACTTTAGTACTGTTTTTTTGCATTTTCTTTATTATATCAAGTCTGAGTGCATCTTTGGAAGTAAATCCGTCAGCAGTTATTCCGCTGCATGAAAATAAAAGTAAATCTGCGGAAAATCTATCGATAGTTTCATTTGTGACAGTACCTACAAAATCATATCCCTCATGCAGCTCGCCGCCCGGTACTATTAGCTTTATAAACGGGTAATTTTTTAATACATTTATATTATCCAGTCCTGTGGTTATTACTGTCAAATTCTTAAATTCTATAAATAGCTTAGTAAGCTCAGCAACAGTTGAACCCGAAGGAATAAAAATCGATATATTGTCACGCACGAATCCGCATGCCTTGCGGGCAATTTGCCGTTTTGCGCGCAGATTGGTTATCGACCGTATAAACGGCGGCGGATCATAGTCATTTTTATTTACGGATACAGCACCGCCCCAAATTCTGACAAGCAGTCCCTGTTGCTCCATTTCTTTAAGAGCGCGCCTGACTGTGGCTTCGCTTGCAAAAAGCTGTTTTGTCAGTTGTTCAACAGTTACACTTCCCTGAGCCTCCAGTATTTCACATATTCTTTTATGACGTTCTTTCAAAATAAAAACTCTTTTCCTTAAAATATGATTGAATTTTATCACAATCTGATTGAATTGTCAACTTTGACTGTATTTTGTCAAAATCATTTGAAATTCAGTCAATCATATTTTATACTGCTGTTAACTGCATGACTGAGGAGGTATTTTATGTTCGGCGACCACCTTGTCGGAATTTATGAGAAAGCATTCGCACCTAAAACGAGCTGGAGCGAAAAGCTGAGACGTGCTTCAAAATTAGGATTTGACTATATTGAGATAAGTATAGACGAAACAGACGAACGCTTATCGCGGTTGGATTGGAGCAGAGCTCAGAAAAAGCAGCTTATTGATGATATTTGGAATTCAGGGATATCAATACAGTCAATGTGTCTTAGCGGTCACCGCAGATTTCCATTCGGAAGTGCAGATGTCAGTATTAGAAAAAAAGCATACGAAATCATGGATAAAGCTATAGAATTTGCTGTTGAAACGGGTATACGTGTTATTCAGCTTGCGGGGTATGACGTATATTATGAGCCGTCAAATGAAGTGAGCATAAAACGATTTTCAGACGGAATGCAGTGGGCTGCTCAGCGCGCCGCCAGGGCACAGGTTATGCTCGCCATGGAAATTATGGATACGCCGTTTATGAATTCTATAAGCAAGCATCTTGAGTATGAGGAAAAGATTAATTCGCCGTGGTATAAGGTTTATCCGGATATAGGCAATCTCAGTGCCTGGCGGGAAAACGACCCGGCGGCTGAAATAGAGAAAGGAATATCAAGTATAGTGGGCGTGCATGTCAAGGACGCAATTGCGCCGTGCGGAAAATTCAGAGGAAAATTCAAATCAGTTCCGTTTGGCACGGGCTGTGTTGATTTTTCCGCGAGATTTAATCAGCTTGAAAAGCTGAACTATACGGGGCCCTATATGATAGAAATGTGGTATCAGGACGGTACGGACGATATGCAGGAAATAAAAAAAGCCTTAAATTGGCTTAATAAACAGTATGAAAGGAAATAACGTAATGCTTGAAGAACTGAAGCGAGCAGTCTGCGACGCAAATATAAAATTAAAAGAATATAATCTTGTAACTCTAACATGGGGAAACGTATCTGCAATAGCGCAGGTAGACGGCAAAAAATATGTAATAATCAAGCCGTCGGGTGTCGATTATGATAAAATGACCGCGGATATGATGGTAGTGACTGATATTGACGGCAACATAACGGAAGGAAATTTACATCCCTCATCTGACCTTGCGACACATCTTGAGCTGTACCGCAGCTTTCCTGAAATTAATTCTATTGTTCATACACATTCGAGATGGGCAACAGCAACAGCCCAGGCAGAGCGGGAAATTGAATGCTACGGAACTACTCACGCCGATAATTTTTACGGTAAAGTGCCATGCACACGTCCTCTAACATCTGATGAGATAAATGTTGATTACGAGCTTAATACCGGCAAGGTTATAGCGGAAACTTTCAAGAGCTTTAAAATCGACCCTGTAAGCGTTCCCGGTGTTTTGGTGTGTAAGCACGGTCCGTTTACATGGGGTGCAACTCCGCAAAAAGCCGTAGAAAATGCCTTGGTATTGGAAGAATGTGCATATATGGCTTACATATGTCAGACACTGACAAACAACAGTATATGTCCGGCACCTCAGGTACTGCAGGATAAGCATTATTTCAGAAAACACGGAAAAAGCGCCTATTACGGTCAGCAGTGAAACAGGGGAATATTAATATGATAGAACAATATATTTCAAAATCAATTAAATGCAAATGCGGGAAGGTTCATAAATCAAGAGTAGAATCAATCGAGATTAACGATAACGCTATTGATACGGATTTAATCGCTTTTCTCAAAGCTAACAAATACCGCAGTTTAACCGTCGTGTGTGATAAAAACGGATACAAAGCTGCCGGAAAAATGGTATGCGGTACACTCGAAAAAACAGATATACAGTATAAGCTGCATTTATTTCATAACGACTTTTTAGCTCCCGACGAATATGCCATAGGAAATCTCGCCATGGGTATTTTCGGTGAGAGTGATATCATCGTCGCTGTCGGAAGCGGTACTGTCAATGATGTATGCCGTTATGTCAGCGCCGTTGCGGGCAAGGAATTTTGCACAGTCGGCACGGCACCGTCAATGGACGGATATATATCCGGAAGCTCAGCGCTGATTTATAATAACTTAAAGCTAACTTTTGAAACACATCCTCCTAAGGCCGTATTTTTCGAGCCGACAATTCTTGCAAACGCTCCACGAAATATGATATCTTCGGGAGTAGGGGATCTTTTGGGTAAAATCAACTGCCTTTGCGACTGGAAGCTTTCAAACATAATCAATGGAGAATGGTACTGTGATTTTATATCCGGCATTGTCAGTGATGCCGTTTGGAAAACAATTGATTGCTGTGACGGGCTAATCCGAGGCGACAGCGAAAGTGCCGCTGTTTTGCTTGAAGCTTTATTGCTGTCGGGTGTATGCATGGATTTTGCGGGAAATTCACGTCCGGCATCCGGTTGTGAGCATCATATATCCCACTTTTGGGAAATGCGTTTTTTACTGGAAGGCCGAAAAGCAGTATTTCACGGAACAAAGGTGGGAATCGGCACAGTGATAGCGCTGAAAGCATATGAATATGTATCAGCACTAAATCCTGATTTTAAGGCGATACGCAATAAGCCCCGTATGTCTTTTGACGAGTGGGAAAATAACGTACATAAAGCATTTCTCGGTGCGTCGAATGAAATTATCGAATTAGAAAAGAAAAGCGGCAAAAACGATATTGAAAAGCTTGATACCAGACTTTCGGTCATTGAAGAAAACTGGGACAAGATAAAAGCTTTGGCCTCCGATGCAGCTAAACCCGAAATCATAAGCAGTATTCTAAAGCGCTTGAAAGCACCTATAACACCGGCTGAAATCGGGGTTGAAAAAGAGCTTGCAAAACAGGCGATTATATATGCTAAGGAAATACGTGACAGATATACAGTGCTACAACTGCTTTGGGATTTAGGAGAACTTGACAGCTTTGCCGAAACAGTTGTCAATGAATACTACAAGATGTATTAAACAAGTGTACGCTTTTATTATTTTATTTTAATTTCCGAAACAGGATTTGCGTCTATCGCATTTTTAATTTTTTCACTGTCCACGTGTGTATAAATTTGAGTTGTGCCGAGGTTTTCGTGACCGAGAATTTCCTGAAGTACACGTATATCTACATTACCGTAGCGATACATCAGTGTTGCCGCCGTGTGACGAAGCTTATGCGTTGAATAATGTTTGTCTCCGAGGCCGCATTTTTTCAGGGTTTCTTCTACTATCTGCTGAACCCTGCGCCGAGTAATACGATTGCCGTTTCGGCTTACAAACAATGCTTGTCTGGCATCATCTTTAAGATTATTATACGGGCGTTCGTTTCTTAAATAGTCGTCAACAGCGTCCTTGCATGCTTTATTAAGATAAATGCTGCGCTGTTTGTTTCCTTTGCCGGTAATTGTGATATAATCGTTTCCAAGATCACTTAAATTAATGGAAATAAGTTCTGCAAGACGCATACCGCAGTTTAGAAATAATGTCATTATAGCAAAGTCGCGTTTGCCGTTATTCCCGTCTTTTGCAGCACCTAAAAGCTGTTCGCACTCACCTAATGACAAGTGCTTGGGCAGGGTGCGGGGAAGGGCACTGCTTTCAAGGTTTTCCACCGGATTGCTTGTTAAAGCACCTGCTTTATTGCACATATACTTAAAGAAACCCCGTATGCTGCAGCATCTGCGATTTAGCGTGCGATTACTGCATTTACGATTTTCCTTCATGTAATAAAGATATTCATATGTATCTTCCAAAGTGACTTTCTTTAAGAAATCAACATCAATATCCGTAATATCAATGCTGTCAATGTTTTTATCGGTTTTGCATTTTATGCTTTTAATAAATCGAAAATAACAACGCAGGTCAAGATAATATTCGTAAATAGTGTTTTTAGATTTACCTGTAACTACATCAAGATAAAATAAAAAATCCTTTACAGGTTTTGAAACGTCGTCATAAGCCATTTTGTTTAAAGCACCACGCTTTCTTTTTATTATATTCTACCATGTCCAATTGTTTTTTTCAATAACAGGGCAACAATCATATCAATCATTCCAACTACACAAAATGAATATTTTGTGTAGTTGGGGGGTGTGAAAATAAAGTCTGTAATATTACAGACTTTATTTTTTGCTTACAAAGCAGCTATTATTTGGGCAGCTTGGTATTCATTTATATTTGACGTATCAATCTTTAGCGTTTTTAATGAATTATAACAATCAAGTCGGCTTATGCTCCGATAAATAATATCTTCACTGCGTTTGCCTGATATTATATCTTTTTTTAATCGTTTCATCAGATTTTCTTTATCGCAAATAAGAGATATACTTAATATTTCACATTCAGCCAAATTTATACGCGATAAAATCGTATCTATAATTTCCTGATTATGCAGAACCCAGCAAAATATTATATTATTTATTTCACTGCAACCAATAAAATTATTCAGCATATAACAAATGTTATCCAACACCAATTTTTGTGTACTGCTGTTTACAATAAACGGATTTATATCCCAGCACCAATCGCCGTCAAGCATTACGCTTTTGTCAAGGCGCTTTTTAAGTATGTTGCAAACCGTTGTTTTTCCAACGCCCATAGTACCGCCGATTATATATAACTTTTTCATTATTTGCTTAAATAGTTAAACAGCTCACGCACATTTTTGTAAATAAATGTAGGTGTAAAGTCGAATTCCTTTAGATCATCCAGTGTGGATTCTCCGCTTAGCATCAGCATTGTATCTATACCTGCATTATGACCGCTTGCAATGTCTGTGTAAAGTCTGTCTCCCAAGAGCACGGTCTGCTCCTTTGCAAAGCCTGATTTTTCAACAGCAAGCTCAACCATTGTAGCTTCCGGTTTTCCTATAAACTTCGGCTTGCGTTTGGTAGCGTTGAAAAGCATTTGCGCAACTGAACCGCAGTCGGGAACGTAACCGTATTCCGTAGGACACACCCAGTCGGGATTGGTGGCAATATAGTCTACTCCCCTGCCCAGCAAAATCGAAGCGTCCTCCAGCTTTTGAAAGGTAAGCTCGGTGTCAAATCCCATAACAAGACAATCTATATCATCCTCCAGCTTATCGGTTATATTCAATCCGTACAAAGACAGTTCTTCCTTTAAGGATTTTGTTCCGAATACATAAATTTTATCTGATTTATTATGCTTTTCAAGGTACAGACCCGTCGCCTGCGCCGAGGTGGTAAAATCATCTTTGCAGACTGCAATACCCATTTTATCAAGCTTATCTATGTATTTGTCTACGCTTTTAGATGAATTGTTTGTCAGAAACATATATCTGCCGCCGTTGCCTTTGACCCAATTCAGAAAGTCAAGAGTACCGTCGAAAATTTCATCACCGAGATATATTGTTCCATCCATATCAAGAAGAAAGAGCTTCTTATCACGCAGTTCAGACATTTTATTATTCCTTTCATTACATATGACAATGGTTTGAGTATTCAGATAATTTCAGTTCAAATATATTTCCGTTTAAGCGAAAGCCCAAAGATCTTGCTGACTGCTCGTACTCAAGCGGCAGTGTAACGATTTTGATAACCGAGACGTCACACTTGAAAAGTAAGGTTTTAATAAGTCCGTCAGCTAATGCAAAATCTTTTGAAAAGCAGGATATAAACTTTATTTTCAGCGTGTCACTGCTTGTTTCGTACTGTAAAAAGCCGATAACGGCACCGTCTGAAAAGGCGCCGAGCAGCAAATCGTTTCGGGCAAATTTCAGTTGAAATTCATTGACTAATTTATCTGAAACTTTTACGTCTTCTATTTTGCGAATATCTATCATTTTACTGTTGTTCTTTCCCGTCAAATTTATACTTCAGCTTATCAAGTGCCTTTTTCTCTATCCGAGATACATAACTGCGCGAAATACGCATTTTTTTTGCCACTTCTTTTTGCGTGAGGCTTTTAGTGTTATAAAGACCGTAACGCATGGTTATTATCATTTTTTCGCGCTCCGGCAGGTCCTTTATGTACGAGTACAGACGTTTTGTATTGAGTTTAAGGTCGATACAGTCGGCAATATCGTCATCCTGGCATACAATATCCATGTATGTAAGCGAGTTTCCGTCATCATCTACGTCAATCGGATCACTTATAAAAGTTTCATTTTGTGTTTTGCGCTGCGAGCGGAAAAACATCAGAATTTCATTTTCGATACATTTTGCGGCGTATGTCGCAAGTTTGGTTTTTTTAACCGGCTTGTATGAAGTAATTCCTTTTATAAGACCTATTGTACCAATTGAAATCAAGTCCTCCTGGTCGGAGCTGTTTGCATAGTATTTTTTGATAACATGCGCGACAAGGCGCAGATTCCTTTCAATCAGAATGTCTCTTGCCGCTTTGTCACCCTGTGCGAGCTTTTCAATATAATACTGCTCCTCGCTCGGAGTTAGCGGTTTAGGAAAAGATGCACCGTTTGATATATATAATATCAAAAACATAAAATTATCAAAGAGACTGCTGAATAGTTCAAACATATAATCACCCTTGATAATATATATGTCGGCTAAATTTTCGTATACCGTGAAAAAATAGCCGCAATGCGACTATTTTTACAATTTACTTGTTTATAAATTTTGAGTGGATTGTATTGACTGCTATATCGGCAAGCTCCTTGTCAATAAGTACGGAAATTCTGATTTCGCTTGTGGAAATCATCTGAATATTTATGTGTGCGTCATACAATGCTTCAAACATCTTTGCGGCAACGCCTGTATTATTTATCATGCCTGCGCCGACTATTGACACTTTTGCTATTGATGTATCCGATATAACCTCTGATGCGCCGAACATCTCTTTGTTTTCATTTATAACCTCAAGAGCCGTATCAAGTGATGAAAGAGTTGTTGTAAACGAAATATCTTTTTTAGAGTCTCTTCCGACAGACTGTAAAATAATATCGACATTTACACCCTTTTTAGCAAGAAGCGAAAACATATGAAATGCAATACCCGGCTCGTTTTTTACACCTATAACCGAAATTCTTGCGACATCGCAGTCTTTTGCAACACTGCTGACCAACATTTTTTCCACGAATATTCCTCCTTTAACCTCTGTACCCGGCTTTCTGCTGAAGCTGGAGAGAACCTCCAATTTAACATTATATTTTTTAGCCATTTCAACACTTCTGTTATGTAAAACCTGCGCGCCGCAGGAGGCAAGCTCCAGCATTTCATCATAGGATATTTCACTGCGGAGTACTGCATCCTTTACCTTTCGCGGATCTGCCGAATAAACGCCGTCTACATCAGTGTATATTTGACATGCATCTGCTTTAAGTGCCGCTGCAAGCGCCACGGCGCTTGTATCCGAACCTCCGCGGCCGAGAGTTGTTATATCGTCGTATTTGTTAATACCCTGAAAACCGGCAACAATTACAATATTATGTCTGTCAAGCTCTCTTGCAACGCGTTCAGACTCTATTTTTTTAATTCTGGCAGCGTTATATGCACTGTCGGTCATAACGCCGGCTTGCCAGCCGGTAAGCGAAATTACCGGAAAGCCGAGTTTCTGAATAGCCATTGCAAGCAGTGACATGGAAATCTGCTCACCTGTTGAAAGCAGCATATCCATTTCCCTTTTAGAGCTTTTGGGGTTGATTTCCTGCGCTTTTGCAATAAGGTCATCGGTAGTATCACCCTGAGCGGAAACGACAACTACAACATCGTTGCCAGCCTTATAGGTTGTCGTTACAATATCTGCCACATTTCTGATACAATCGGCATTTGCCACCGATGTTCCGCCGAATTTTTGAACAATTAATCCCATTTTTCCTCACCAATTTCTTATATAAACTCTTTTATATACTGAACACACGTATAACGGCTGCCGCCGTACTTGCGCATTTGCTTTCAAGCGACGCAAGCGCTTTATCAAAATCATATTCATTCATATCACTTGTTATGAAAACAAGACTGCCGTCTTCTTCGGTACACTGTGCATCTGTAAATGTTTCTCTAATATCCGTACATGTAACGCCGCCGTCAAATCTGACATAGCGTTTGCAGAGCATCTTTTTATAATCTTCAATAAAGCTGCCGTCAGACGATTTCCAGTAAAGATATTTGCGCGCCTTAATGTGTTTTGCACAGTCAATAACATCAGCCACAACGGCAGACGCTGTCGGAAGCTTGCCCGCTCCCCTGCCGTAAAACAGCGAAATTCCCACCGCGTCACCCTCTACGAGTATTGCGTTATATACGTCCTCAACACCCGACAGCGGAATTGATTTTTCCACAAGAAACGGAGCGACCATTATAAACAGCGTGTTATCGTCATTTTTTCGTATAGTTCCGAGCAGCTTAACCGCATATCCCATTTTATCTGCGTGACGTATATCTTCAAGCTTTATTTCGGTTATTCCCTCGGTATGAACCTTATCGGGATTTACATGCTCCCCGTAAGCCAGGGATGCCAAAATTGCAATTTTTCTGCAAGAATCAATTCCTTCTATATCCGCTGCCGGATTTGCCTCGGCATAACCGAGCTGTTGTGCAGTTTTCAGCGCATCTTCAAAAGAGTAACCTTCCTTAACCATTTTTGTAAGGATAAAATTGGTGGTTCCGTTAAGAATGCCTGAGATAGATTCGATTTCATTGGCTGCAAGACACTGGTTTATGGGCCGGATAATCGGTATGCCGCCACCGACAGACGCTTCAAACAAAAAGTTTTTGTTATTATCTTTTGCAATCTGCAAGAGCTCATCACCGTAAACGGATACAAGCTCCTTATTTGATGTAACCACGCTTTTGCCCGCAAGCAGAGAATCCTTTACAAACCGATAAGCCGGATTCAGTCCCCCGATAACTTCGACAACAACGTCAATTTCAGGGTCGTTTAATATTACGTTAAAATCTTTTGTAAACAGATTTTTAAACGGGCTGTCATCAAAATCTCTTATATCAAGTATATACTTAATTTCAATATCCGTACCCGCTTTAGCATTAATGCTTTCGGGATTTTTGTGCATAAGCTCTACAACGCCGCTTCCCACAACACCGTAGCCTAATACTGCAATTTTCATTAATCTGTTCCTTTCAGTTTTTTCCTATTACTTCAACTTTAAGTATTCCGCTCACATTTGAAATTATTTCAACAAGCTCATCCGGTGTACACGTAAGCTCGCGTGTTGTCAGGGACACGGTAACGGGAGCAATATCGTCAAACGGAATATTTTGATTTATAGTAAGAATACTTGCGCCGTAATTTGATAATAATGTTAGTAGACTGGAAAGCAATCCCTTTTGGTCGCTCAGTATAAGATTAAGCGACAGTATATGCGATTCACTGCTGTCAACATATACGGAAACGTCGTCTTTATACTTGTAAAAGGCGCTTCGCGAAATACCCGCCTCTTTTGCCGCTTCATTGACAGTTTTACATTTTCCTGTATACAAAAGTTTTTTTACCATAACAACTTTTTCGTAAACGGAAGGTAGCGCATTTTTATTTATTATATAGTATTTTTCGTCCATTTAAGCACCGCCTTTGTATTCACAAGGAAAACAAGTGTATTTGCACGATGTACATCATATCATATTGACAATAAATTTTCAAGTCAAAACTAAGAAAAAGAATTAAAATCGGGGATTTTTATATATGACTAATAATTCAAACGGTAAAAAGATAAGTTTTATCATCAATATTGTATATATTATGATAATTTTATTTGTCATATACATCATTCTGCGTTATGCGTTACCCGTCTTTTTACCATTTATAGTAGCTCTTTTTGTCAGTTATCTTGCCGAACCTGCAATTAGATTTTTAACATCAAAGCTGAAAATTAAAAGAAGCATATGCTCTGTAATATGTATAACCTTTCTGTTATTTATACTTATCGGAGCCTTTGCCCTGATGTCTGTAACCGTTATTTCCAAACTTAAACAGATGTATGAAGACATGCCGAAATACATCGAACAAATCACGGCGTACTTTGATAATCTGAGGATAAAAAACGATTATGACCTGATAACTCCGTTTGAGCAGCTGACGCTCAAGCTGTTTGAATATTTGAAAAATATTGATATAATTACGTTATTCAGCGGAAGCTTCGGAAGTGTTGCCTTACGCTCGTTTTCCGGATTTGTAGCTACTATTCCGTATGCTCTGATGACTCTTATCATTACTTTTGTATCGTCCATTTTTATATCTGTTTCATTTTGCGAAATCAAAACTTTTATATTGATGCAGTTCAGTGAAAATAACAGACAGCTGATTTTTGAGACAAAACGAAGCACAGCGGGAATATTCAAAAATTATGTAAAATCCTATGCGGCGCTTATGCTCATAACATTTCTGGAGCTGACACTGTTTTTTATCATATTCGATATAAAGCCCGCCGCTTCAATCGCTCTTATCATAGCGGTGGTGGATATTCTTCCTGTGCTCGGAGTCGGCACAGTCATGATACCATGGGCGGTCATTTGCTTTATAGGCGGCAATATAACAAAAGGTTTAATTCTTCTGTCAATTTATGCTGTAATCACGGTTGTAAGGCAAATAATTGAGCCGAAAATCATAGGTGAAAATATAGGACTGCATCCTATTGTTACATTAATTGCCATATATGTCGGTCTGAAGCTTCTTGGAATACTCGGAATGTTCATAATGCCGATACTGATAATGCTTGCAAGAGACCTGCAGAAAAAGGGATATATTCATCTGTGGAATGAAAAAAACAGTTGACAAAACAAACAGACGGGTTTATAATCGTATGCACAGAGTAGAAATACACGCGTAAAGTGTTCTGCGGACGGGGAGTTGCCGCAGAAACGAAAAGTTTAACTTGCGGTGTGTATTTCGCATCCCGCTGTTGAACTTTATAAAGAATTTAACCTCCTTATAAATTTCAGCAGAAATTTTAAGGAGGTTTTACTATGTCTGATTTTTCAAATTCAAAAACAAAATTCAATTCCCGTTTCACAACGCAGCGTCTGTGTACAGATGCTGTACTGATTGCGCTTGTAGTCATTTTTGATTTAATTTCCATAAAAATCGGAAATGATATCAAAATCACTTTCGGCGGTCTTCCGATTATACTGTGCACACTGCTGTACGGAATTGCAGACGGTGCGATTGTCGGTATGGCAGGCGCTTTTATCGGTCAGCTTTTTACTTACGGATTAACCGCAACAACAGTACTTTGGATAATTCCCTCTGGTGTTCGCGCCCTGGTGATAGGTCTGCTGTTTATCGCTTTTAAAAAATCCACAAATCCCGTGACGCTGACCCTTTGCATGATAATAAGCTCCATTGCCGTTACGCTTGTTAACACAGGCGTAATTTACGCAGACAGTTTGGTTTACCACTACCCGCACGGTATCGTTCTTATAACTACGGTATTCAGATTTATAAGCGGCATAGTGTCGGCAATAGTTTATTCGGCAATAATTTGTCCCATTCTGTATGCTGTTAAAAAATACGTCAAGAATGACAGGTTAAATGCCGGAGCATAAAGCTAATACAGCGGAATTATCGAGCCGATATCACAAAGACCTGAAGCTGTGTGATATATCGGCTCGACTTTTTCTTTTTCAAGGATTTTCATAAGATTTACATAGCACCCAAGCCTTGTAATATCACCGTTAAAAAACAGTTTGTCTTTGTCAATCAGTCCGCATGTGCCGCCCCAAAATCCGTGGTTATAGCCTGCAAGCTCTATTTCTTTATCAGGCAAAAGGTACGTCCTTATACCTCTTTGAGCTGCTGCCGAGGATATAGAACGGTCAGAGGTGATCAGTGCGTTTTCGTTTAGTATGCAAATGTTGCATTTTGTATAGCCTTGCTTTACCGTGATGTAATCAAATCCATCAAGTCGCAGCTTATCCTGCTGATATTTGGTTGCAAAGCATTGTGTTCTTATAACCGTAATATTTAACAGGCTGTCATTTGGATACGGTGATTGAATGCCGTATACCGGAATCAGCCGATAATCGGGCAGAATGGCTCGGTAATTGGTGTAAACACTGCCGCACACAAGCGCTTTTTTATACCCTATCGGCGCAAACTGCATATCCGGGTGAGTGGCGGTGCTGTCGGTAATTTCAGGTAGTTTAATTGTCAAAAGCACCTGTATCCCGAGCTTCTTCAGTATATGCAGTGTCTCGTTTGATATATTGCGGTCCGCAAGTACGGCTTTTACGGGAGCTGCAGGTAAATTAGGCGTCATGGCTGTCATTTTCCATCAATTTCTTTGCCTTATATACCGCCTGGCTGAGAGAGGAAACGCGGATTACATCTATTCCCTCAAAGCTCTTTGACAGCTTGTTGCGGGAGGGCACCATGATATGATTAAAGCCGAGGCGCTGTGCCTCGCTTATGCGCTGTTCTATATACGATACAGCTCGGATTTCGCCTGACAGACCGACTTCCCCCACGGCAATGAAATCAGACGGCATTTCAAAATCAGCAAGCGCAGACGCCGTGGCAAGAGTTATTGCAAGATCGGCACTGTTATCGGTAAGTCTGAATCCGCCTACAACATTAATATATACATCCATTGAAAACAGAGAAAAATTCGCTCGCTTTTCAAGAACGGCAAGCAAAAGCGACATTCGGTTATAATCGACGCCCGAAGCCATTCTTCTGGGTGCGGGATAGCTTGTTTTGGTGACAAGCGCCTGAACTTCCGCCAGAATTGCACGTGTCCCTTCCATAACGCATGTCACGCAGGTGCCCGGTACGTTTTCCGGTCTGCCGTCCAAAAACATTTTTGACGGATTATCAATTTCGGAAAGACCCGTCGACTGCATATCAAATACAGCAATTTCATTTGTAGATCCAAACCGGTTTTTAATACTTCTCAGGACACGAAAGCTAAGACTTTTATCACCTTCAAAATATAAGACCGTATCTACCATATGCTCAAGCACCTTAGGACCTGCAAGCGAGCCTTCCTTTGTGACGTGACCTATGACAAACACAGTAATTCCGTTTTCCTTAGCAAGACGCATAAGGTGTCCTGTGGCTTCCTTTATCTGCGATACGCTTCCGGTGCCCGAACTTACAGAACTGCAAAACATTGTCTGTATAGAATCTACAATCAGAATATCCGGCGGAGATGATGTACAAAGATTCACTATGCTTTCAATGTTTGTCTCAGACAGCAGCATAAGCTTATCGCTTTTAACGCCGAGCCTGTCCGCACGCAATTTTATTTGACTTTTAGACTCTTCTCCGGACACATAATAGCATGTCCTTTCCCTGCAAAAGCTGTTACAAATCTGCAGTAAAAGAGTAGATTTACCTATTCCGGGATCACCGCCTACAAGCGTGAGTGAACCGAGAACCGCGCCTCCGCCCAGCACACGGTCAAGCTCGTTCATACCTGTCGAAAACCGTATCTCCGCAGATATATCCACAGATGTTATCGGCACAGGCTTTGAGCTTGATGATAAAGGTGGCGCCGAAGCAGGCTTGCCAGCGGCGGCTATAACAGTCTGTTCCTCGTATGTATTCCATTCACCGCAGGCATAGCACTTCCCCATCCATTTAGGACTTTCATTTCCGCAGTTTGAACAGACAAAAACAGTTTTTGATTTATTGGGCATTTGTATCACTTCCGCATAATTTATAGGTTATTACTTCTGATATAGCACTTGCTATCCCTTCTTGGAATTCAGGGTCTTTCAGCTTTGCAAGATCGTCGCTGTTAGTGAGAAAGCCGCACTCGGCAAGAACACAATTATTGTCTATATGACTGAATAAATATACATTGGCAGGTATGGGCTTAGACACTTTAGTATTTTCGGGCTGATATTTCAGATTAATTATATTCTGAATTTCCATAGCAATATTTTTGGAAATTTCACTTCCCGATTTATAAAATACCTGTGCACCGTGAACATCAGATGTTGTGTAGGTGTTCATATGTATACTTATAACAAACGCTTCGGGGTTGTTTCTTGCTATTTCCACCCGTCTTCTTGTATCGGATACTTTTTTTGCATGTATGGTATTGCCGTCGGTAAAAATGCTGTTTTCATCGGAACGCATCATTATACATTCAAAACCGACAGCGTTCAGCTTTTCATAAACCCGTTTTGCTATTGCAAGGTTAAGATCCGATTCAATCGTACCGTCCGCTGCAACAGCTCCGCCGTCCGGCAGACCGTGCCCTGCATCTATAACAATCTTTTGTTTGGCAACCGAAAAGACAGGCTTATCGGTAAAGCCGCCTATATACAACACTGTGCATATTACAATGCATATCGATAAAAGTAAAGTTATTTTCAAAACCGTAAATGTTTTATTCAAGTATATCACCTAATAAACAATATTCACGGCAAAGATAAAATATTTAAATTTTATTTAGACGGTGTTATTTTCAGAGCTTTATAAATTTTATCGCTGATAACAAAATTTTTATATCCCGCAATATAACCGATCATCGGAAATACAATAAGACCCGCGAGTGAAGAAAGCAATACCTCAAGTGTGTGATTGGGAAAAATATTGCACATTGGCCAGTTATAGTACATAGCAATTACACGCGCATATAGTTTTGCGCTTTGAGATACAAAGACGTTATCGTAAAAAACAACATACACAATAATAAGTACTATCATCGGAATAGCTGAAATAAATCCTGCAAGCGCACCCTTGAACAGATAGCTCTTACTGTCAGGGGCATTACGTCTGTTGCTGTCATGAAAACCGTGGTAAAACGCAGAACGGTATTCTATGTATATAAAAAACGGATAAGCAAACAGCAAAAAAATAACGTGTGCCGTAATGGTGTCGCCTGCGAGAAAATACGCAAACAAAATGCACATCGCACCGCCGATTGACGCTAAAAATTGATTTCCCAACAGTGAAAGACTTAGTTTAAGAGTTTTTTTCATCTCATTTTCCCTTCGCAGATTCGAGCAGCGTTTTAAGCTGCACTTTATCAAACATATATTTTTTCTTGCAGAAGTGACAGCAAAGCTCAGCCTTACCGTCTTCCTCTATGATTTTTTCAAGCTCATCACGTCCAAGCGATATCAGCGCTTTTTCCATTCTTCGCATGCTGCAATTACATTTATATTCGGGAGCAATGACCTCGTGTATATCAAACTCAAAGCCGAGCAGAAGCTCGCGTGCCATACGCTGTACATCCATTCCCGCAGACAGCATTTCAGTGACGCTTTGAAGAGTATATACATTAGCTTCGATTTTAGATATAACATCTTCGTTAGCGCCCGGCAGAAGCTGTATCATGTACCCTCCCGCTGCCTTAACGGTATAGTCAATATCAACAAGCACTCCCAGCGCCACAACAGACGGCGTTTGCTGAGAATTCATAAAATAGTACGCAATATCCTCTGCAATCTCACCTGTTTGAAGTTCAACCCTGCCGATATAGGGCTCTTTCATTCCTAAATTGCGAACAACTGTCAGATACCCGCTTCCCACCGCTTGTGAAACGTCTAATTTTCCGTTTTTAAGAGGCAAATCAACATAGGGATTTTCAATATATCCGCGCACGTCACCGCGTCGGTCAGCAACCGTAACAATCGCACCGACAGGTCCGTCACCGTCTATCTGCACTGAAACGGTTTCTTTTTCGTCTTTAAGATCAAGACCCATAATAGAGGCTGCAGTTAATGTGCGACCCATGGCGGCAGCCGAAGTCGGAGAAAGACCGTGAATAGATACCGCTTTGTTTACAAGCTCAGTCGTATCTGCCGCAAAAGCGCGAAATGCTCCGTTTTTTTCTGTTATTCTTAAAATGCTATCCATTGTTCACTCCGTAGATTTATTGATATTATTATACTTTATTCAGTATATAAAAGCAACAATAAATAAAAAACATCCGTAAAATACGGATGTTTTTAAAAGAAAAGCGTTATTTGCCCGTTCCCTCAATACTGTCGCTTATATAATTTAAATACAATGCTTCCATGTCCGCCGGCAAGTCACAATGGTCTCGGTCGGGAACAGAATGATAGATTACCGTGTGTTTTTTCCGCAAAATATCGACAAATACATCAGAATGCATTTTTTTATCAACCGAACTGTCGCATTCACAGTGAAAAATATAATATTTTATCGGAGGCATTTTATCTGCAAGATGAACAGGTGACGCTGTTTCCAATGCTTCGTCAAAAGTCATATTATATGAGTAAAAAGCACTGTAAAGAGTTCTCGGCAAATCCGGTCGCTCTGTATAGTGAAAAGGCAAATCGCATACAGGGCAATTAGCTGCACAGGCAATCGGAGTTCTGTTTGCATAAACAGCGTATACAAGCGCCGACAGTCCGCCCATACTGCTGCCGGAAGCTACAATCGGTATATCGTCATGAAGTTTGTAGTGCCTAATCAGAACATCTATTATCTCGTCTGTAAAATTTACAGCCTGCCGATTCATCCACGCCCAAGGATTATTATACGGTATAATGTAAATAATGCCCTTTTCGGCAAACATTTTACCCTCAGCCATATCTTCGCAATACATAAAGGATAGCCCGAGTCCTTTAAACTCAACTGCTATTCCCTTTACTGGCATGCGGCAGATTTTATCGTTTGAATATGCAAAATTTCTAAGGCTTTCATAGGTAATTATATTATTCATAGCTATTGTCCCAATCAAAAGAACGGTAGCGGGATTTTATTATCCCGCTACATATTTTTGGAGGTGCCACCCGGATTTGAACCGGGGAATAAAGGTTTTGCAGACCTTGGCCTTACCACTTGGCTATGGCACCGTATAAAAAAGACAAAAACAAGTAAGCTGTTTTTGTCTTCTGGTGCCTCCGGGCGGAATCGAACCACCGACACGGGGATTTTCAGTCCCCTGCTCTACCTACTGAGCTACAGAGGCAAATTGGCGACCCGGATGGGGCTCGAACCCACGACCTCTAGCGTGACAGGCTAGCGTTCTAACCA
>JAGBEI010000006.1 GCA_017937065.1 Clostridia bacterium
ACAACGGGCAATGCGGGAACGGGCGGCGGAGATTACAATATTGTGGCACATGCCAAGAGTGACGCAACGCAGTGGTTATCTATCTATAACGCCGTGACTACTGCTGCATCAATAGATACGGCAACGCCTGTCAGTGAAATATTATACCAGTCGGAAAATATTCCGCTTGCCGGCGCAGACAGCATAATAGACGGAACAATAACGAGCATAAGCAACGACAGGGTAACATATATACGTACATATGCCTTTTACGGATGTACGGCTTTGACAACGGTAACGTTTTCTGCTGTTACGAGTATGGGTCAATCAGCCTTTTACGGGTGCACGGCATTAACAACGGCAGTTTTTCCGGTTGTCGGAAGTATAACGAGAGCTGCATTTTATAATTGTTCGTCTTTAACACATCTGATTTTGCCCGGTGACATGGTAGTTGAGCTTGAGACTACGAATGCTTTTACGGGCAGCGCAATCAAAAACGGCACGGGCTATGTCTATGTTCCCGACGACCTGGTAGACAGCTACAAGGCGGCGGCAAACTGGAGCACATACGCGGCACAAATTAAGGGTCTGAGCGAATTGGAAGGCTGAAAATAACGGAAATACGGTGAATTAATGGAAACGGTAATTGTTGCAATTTTATCCTTGCTTGGCACCTGTTTAGGTTCGGTGACAGGTATTCTGACGGCAAATAAGCTGTCAAATTACAGAATAGCGCAGCTTGAAAAAAAGGTGGAAAAACATAATTGCGTGATTGACAGAGTTTATTTGCTTGAAAGAAATAAAGCGGTTATTGAGGAGGACATTAAAGTGATAAACCATCGCTTAAATGATTTGGAAGAATACCACAAATAAAGGAGAAAATACTATGAAAATCGATTGGAAAAGAAAACTGACAAGCCGGAAATTTTGGGCGGCGGCGGTAGGATTTGTAGCCCCTGTGATTATTGCATTCGGAGTAAGCGAGCAGACTGCAACGCAAATAACGGGCATTATTATGTCCGGCGCAACCTTAATTGCCTATATTATAGGCGAAGGACTTGTCGATTCCAAAAGCGCGGGAGGTGACGGCAAATGACAAACCTGCCGGTAAGTGGCATATTCACGGTGACGGCGACCTACGGACAGACGGGCAGGTACTGGGTAAACGGACACCGCGGCATAGACATCACCTGCGGCAAGCGTGAGGTATATGCAACCTGTGACGGAGTTGTGCGTGTGGTATCGTATGACAGCGGCGGCTGGGGCTATTACATATCCGTAGGCGACGACAGCGGACAGCGGCATATATTCTGCCACCTTGAAAAGGGCAGTATAAGAGTAAAGGTCGGGCAGAGCGTTGACCGCAGTACGGTGATAGCAAGAATGGGCAACACGGGAAACAGCACGGGCGTGCATCTGCACTACCAGATAAACAATGCAGACAACGTACCCGTAAATCCCTGCCCGCACCTTGGAATACCGAATGAAAAAGGAATATACGACAGCGCGGATTATAAGACAGATGTGCCGGGCGGTCAAAAGCCGGGTACGGCGCACGGCAAGGAGGACGACATGACATTCAAGGACGCAGACAAAATAGGCAAGTGGGCGCGGCAGGCGGTGGAGAGAGTATCCGACAAGGGACTGATGCTGGGCGACGGCGACGGTTACTTTAACCCCAAAAACCCGCTTACAAGAGAAGAGGCGGCGGTTATAATCGAGCGTCTGCTTGATTTGATTAAATAATAAAAGGCAGGGTATACCCTGCCTTTTATACCGTTTTGTAAATACGCTGCTTATCTAATGTTTCTTTTATTTTATTTGCGCTGACGGTTAATTCTTTGATTTTTTCATTATTTTCACAGAGAAGACCAACTCTGTAATAAAGTTTATAATATATGTTTGCAAATTCCGTTAATTGATAAACTGTGTTATGAGCGCCTTCTTCGTAATCCTTGGTTTCAGCGTATTTAAGCATTTTGTGGTCGCAAAACTTATGGTCGCAGCTGTGTTCCTCTAAGAATGAGCTTAATAAAAACAAACAGCAATCTTCAACACTGAAATCTTTCCAATTATAATAATATAGCAGTATTTTTCTGTCTAAGAATTTTTGTGACAGATCCAAACGAAATTGTTCTAAAATAGTTTCTATGACTTCAGTTTCATTCAAATTACCATATTTATTATATTCTTCCGTTTTATAGCTGAAGTCAAAAGAATATTTTCTTTCAATTTCGGCATTTGTTTTTTTATTAAATATGTCAGAATCGTTTATCAAGCAGCATTTTGAAATAATATCGCGGAATGCTTGCTCGTCATTTATAAACTTGCGATAGTTATAATTTTGATATATACAGTATATCGACGTGTATATAAGTAAAAAAAACATGAAGTATAGTATTGAGAATGCTTTAATATTGAAAAAATAAGCTAAAACCGTTTCTTTTAAAACGATCGGAATGCCGACAGCCGCTATAATTATTAATATAACTAAAACAGTATGGCGGCGCTCAGATATTTTTTTCATATGCTATCCTCTTTTTTGATTTAATTATTATACACTTGTCAATAAATTATCATACTTTTACAGAATATGTCAACGTAAAACAATAGTAAATTTTTAAAGCATACGGGCTGAAATCAGCCCGTATGCTTTCAGCTTGTACGGCAAGCCGCAGCTTTTGAGTACTTAGTCTTTATCGACTTAAGTCAGCGGATTTTTAATTTAATTCAAAAGATAATTCGTGTAAAAAACGTGTAAAAACAATAAATCCCCCGGTATTTACCGGGGGATTTTACTATTATGGCGGAGAGAAGGGGATTCGAACCCCTGAGACGCTATCAACGCCTACACGATTTCCAATCGTGCGCCTTCGACCAGCTCAGCCATCTCTCCGTGCGCTGTTTAGTATATGATATTTTTCCCGTTTTGTCAATACGGTTTTGTGTTTTTATATTAATTGACAATATAAAATCAAGATGCTATAATTTTATTCTGCAAACTTTTCATGGAGGAAGAAAATTGTCGGATATTAAATTGAAGGAAAATAAAATGGGCGTTATGCCCGTAAATAAACTGCTTTTGTCAATGTCCGCACCGATGATGGCGTCTATGCTGGTGCAGGCGCTTTACAATGTCGTGGACAGTATTTTTGTTTCGTGGATTGATAAGACAAATGACGATGCGCTGACAGCCGTGTCGCTCGCTTTTCCCGCACAGAGCCTGATGATAGCCGTCGCTGTCGGTACGGGTGTCGGAGTCAATGCTTTGCTCTCCCGCAGACTCGGCGCAAAGGATTTTGACGGCGCCAATAAAATAGCGGGTAACGGTCTTTTTCTTGCCGCGTGCAGCTATCTTGTTTTTTTGGTGCTGGGGCTTACGCTTGTGCGTCCGTTTTTTGCCGTGCAGACCCAGGTTCAATCTATTATTGACGGCGGCACCGCATACCTTTCAATCTGTATGTGCTTTTCTTTCGGTCTGTTCTTTAATATAATGTACGAACGCCTGATGCAGTCTACCGGGAAAACGATGTTTACAATGTACTGCCAGGGCGCGGGCGCCCTTGTCAATATCGTTCTTGACCCGATTTTCATTTTCGGTTATTTCGGTATGCCTAAAATGGGCGTGGCTGGTGCTGCGGTTGCAACTGTCGCCGGACAGATTTTTTCGATGCTGCTTGCGATGTTCTTCCATCATCGCTTTAACCGTGAGGTGCGGGTGAATTTGCGAAGGTTCAGACCGAGCCTTCGCGCCGTGCGCGATATCTATGCTGTTGCCCTGCCGTCGATAATCATGCAGTCGATAGGCTCGGTGATGGTGTTCGGCATGAATAAAATCCTGATAAGATTTACCGAGACCGCGGCGACTGTTTTCGGCGTTTATTTCAAGCTGCAAAGCTTTGTGTTTATGCCCGTTTTCGGCTTGAATAACGGTATGGTTCCCATTATAGGCTATAATTACGGCGCCGGGAAACGGGAACGGATTACCAAAACAGTGCGCTGCGCCTGTATATATGCCGTCTGTATCATGTTTATAGGACTGCTGCTTATGCAGCTTATTCCACGGCAGATACTTATGATTTTCAATGCTTCCGACAGTCTGATGTCGATGGGCGTTACGGCGCTCAGAATAATCAGCCTGCATTTTGTGCTTGCAGGTGTGGGCATCGTTTTATCGTCTGTTTTCCAGGCTTTGGGACATGCGTTTCGCTCAATGCTCGTCTCAATCGCAAGGCAGATTGTCGTTTTGCTGCCCGCGGCATTTCTGCTGTCTCTTTCGGGAAGCGTCAGCGCTGTGTGGTGGGCGTTTCCGATTGCGGAGCTTGTGTCCGTATTGATGTGCCTGTTCTTTTACTTTGACCTTCGCAAAAAAGTCATAAATCGTGTTTAAATTTTAATGTCTGTACATAATAACCTCGGAGGGTATTAAGTATGTCAAAATTGAAAAAACGCCGTGTGATATTAATTGTGATTATGGTTATTCTTATAGGAGCCGCAGTAGGCACGGTTGTATATAAAATAGATGAGATGGTGTCAGCTCCGCTGTTTGATTCGGGCGTTAAACAAAACAGTGCGATTTCCAATATGACAAAAGCGGACGATAAGTCTTTTAACGCATTGCTTATCGGTACGGATGCCGCCGGCGAAAATACCGATGCGCTGATGATAGTACATGTGGACAAGCAGGATAAGAAAATACGTATGCTGTCAATTCCCCGCGATACACGTGTTACGGTGAACGGCAGGAAATTTAAGATAAATGCATGCTATCATCTTGGCGGGCTTGAAATGCTGATTGAAAAAATCCGCGAGCTGACAGAAATTGATATCAATTATTATGCTATGATTGAGCCGGGTACACTCGGTGAGATTGTTGACTGTCTGGGCGGCGTCGAATATGACGTGGAGCAGGATATGCGCTATTCCGACCCCGTTCAGGATTTGTATATTAATCTGAAAAAAGGCAAGCAGATACTGGACGGAGATAAAGCGGAGCAGTATTGCCGTTACCGCTCGTATGTTATGGGCGATATTACGCGCACGCAGAGTCAGCAGAAGTTTTTCAAGGCGCTTTTTGAGCAGAAGCTTAATATTAAATATGCTACAAAGATAAATGATATATACGATATTATGTGCGATAAGGTAAAGACCAATGTCACTATGAAGGATATTATCTTTAATATGTCCGTACTTCAGATAATCACAAGCGGGGACCAGATAGAATGCTATGATGCTCCCGGAACCTACAACGATATGGAAAAGGACGGGGTTTCCTATTATTTGATAGAGGATGAACATGCAGTTGAGCTTAAAAAGCTGTGTGCCGAGCTTTTCGGCGGCAGCTATGTTTAAAATAAAAGCGCAATGAGACATCTTTTTTCAAAAAAAGGGAAAAAAGATGAAAAAAAGTGTTGACAAACCGAGGCGTAAATGGTATCATAAACAAGCACCCAAAACGCGGGTGCGAAAAGAACATTGAAAATTAAACAGCATCAAAGAAGAGGAACCCGTTAATTGTTTGAGGACAATTGACAGAAAAAGAAGGAAAAGCTAGTAAAGTCAAGAGTCCGGGAAGAGCTTAAAAATAAGAGATATTATTA